>JBEKQU010000075.1:0-21171 GCA_049519415.1 Spirochaetia bacterium | reverse complement strand
GACGCCAGATCCTCCGCGATCCCTGCTGGCCGCTGCATGCCGCCGCTGAGCTGCGCGCGGAAGCATCGTGGCCGAAACAGTACCTGCGCGCCAAGACGTAGGAACGGGAGCGGCGCCCCTCCTGTTAGAACGCCCAAAGGTCCGCGACATATATGTTGCGAACATTGCAATTCTCTGTCGTGTCAATGAAGTGCGCAGTGCCTTGAATCCGGATCAAGAAGTATTGCTCCGGGGGACTTGACAAGTAAACGTAAAAAGTTTACCTTATAGGATGTACCAAGACCTGCTCGGCAAGCGCATACTGGAGCTAATCGAAGGCATGCCGCTCGGGATACAAGACAAACTTGCAAACTTGGTACAGGACCTTTAAAACGGAGGACCGGTCCAACCCCTGTGGCCCAACTTCAGTAGATTGAGCCACAATAAGCATCATTGCCACCTATCTTATAAATGGGTGGCGTGCTGGTACCATGACAAAGGTACCTTACGGATTGAGGTATACTATGCTGGCAGTCGTGAAAACGCCCCTTATTAGGATACATATTAGAGGGCAGATTCCTAAGCAAATAGTGACTGTACTCAAGAAGGAGTACGGCGACAAATTGAAGCTGACTGAAGAAGATGATGACGAACTTGTTGATATTTTCCAAACTGACTGGTATACGCGCGTGCAGAAGGGCCTTACGCCAGGAAAGAATCTGAAGATCTACCGCCAAAATATGCATATGACTCAAGCGCAGCTCGGGGCCAAGATAGGTAACGTACCGAAGCAGTTTATATCAAACATGGAGAATGGGATTCGTCCAATAAGTAAGAAGACCGCCATTAGGCTTGCAAAGGTATTTAAAGTATCTGTAGCCAAGTTTATTGGATGATGAATTAGCTCGATCCAAAGGACGACCAAATCGTTGGAGCAGTCGCCTTGAAATAAGTATGGAACTGCGGGTTCCGTACAGATAGGAACCTCTGCCAATGGTTTTTACTGCGGCGCAACTGAACTCTATGTTATATTGCTTCAACTCCGGTGGAATCGGAGTTGACAGCCGGGTGACAATCGAGTATCATCTGCTTGAGAGGTGGAAGATGAAGTTTATCACTGTCCGAGACCTTCGAACGACCCCAGCGCAGGTGTGGAAACAACTGCCGGGAGAGCAGGAGATTGTGATCACCAACAACGGAAAGCCGATCGCACTGCTCACCCCGATAAGCGATATTGATATGGAAGATACCGTGACCGCCGTGCGTCGCGCGCGTGCAGCCACCGCGCTGAAGAAGATCCGTAGTGTGGCAATTAAAAATGGGCTATCGGAGTTGACGATGGACGACATCAACGCGGAGATACGGGATTATCGGAAAAGCAAGAAAAAATGAAGGTTGTAGTCGATACGAACATTTTTGTTTCGGGGTTGATTAACACTGATGGCACACCTGCTCAGATTGTCAATCTGGTAATTAACGGTCGGAGCACGCTCATATACGATGATCGGATCCTGAAGGAATACGCCGACGTTTTGAACAGAAAGAAGTTCGGATTCAAGAGAAGTATGATTGATCCTCTTTTGGATTTCATCAGAAACCTAAGCGAGTACGTTGGTGCAGATCCGATCAACAAGGCATTTACAGATGAAGATGATAAGAAGTTCTATGAAGTCGCCAAGACTGGAGCGGCAACCTGCATTGTGACTGGGAATAAGAATCACTACCCGAAGGAAGCTATTGTAAAGAGTCCCAGCGAATTTATCCAACTCTATCTTGCGGAGAATCAAGGCAAGTCAACGGAAGCAACATAACAAATCGCTGGAGCACACCGCCATAACGACGACTGGATAGTGGCAGATCGATCTCTCCGCAGTACTGGCGCCTTGATACTGATTCGGGGCGGGTCCTCAACTCCATGTTATATGCCTGCTTCCGCTGCCGCGACGGTCTGAGCAATGAGGATGGCAATCGTCATCGGCCCCACGCCGCCGGGAACCGGCGTGTAGGCGGAGCATCGGTCCATGGCCGCGGAAAGCTCCACGTCGCCGACATTGCCCGGATGGTACCCTGCGTCCACCACCACTGCCCCGTCCCGGATCCATTCCCCCTTGATGAACTCAGGCTTGCCGACCGCGCCGACCACGATATCCGCGCTGCGCACGATCTCGGGCAGTCCCTGCGTCTTGGAGTGGCAGATCGTCACGGTTGCATTGGCGTTCAGGAGCATCATGGCAATGGGCTTGCCGAGGATCGGGCTGCGGCCCACCACCACCGCATGCCTGCCTTCCAGGGGGATCTTGTAGTGGGCCAGCAGGCGCATGATGCCCGCGGGCGTGGCGGAGCCGTACGCGGGCTCGCCCATGGCCATCCTGCCGAACCCGAGCATGGTCACGCCGTCCACATCCTTGGACAATGCGATCCGCTCGAAACAGCTCCGCTCATCAATGTGCTTCGGCGCCGGATGCTGCAAAAGGATGCCGCGCACGTCAGGGTGTGCGTTTAGCTCCTCGATTTTGGCCAGGAGCTGCTCCGTCGTGGCCGACTGGGGAAGCACGACCTTCATGGATTCCATGCCCACCCGCCTGCACGCGTTTCCTTTCATCTTGACGTACGTTGCTGATGCGGGATCATCGCCCACGAGGATGGTGGCAAGGATGGGCGCCCTTCCCCCGGATCTTTCCTTTATCTTTTGCACGCGCTCAGCCAGCTCTGTTTCCATCTGCTGCGCAAGCGACTTCCCGTCAAGAATTATAGCCGCCATTGAGTTCCTCCTGGCATCGATGCGGCGCCACGATACCATGAAAAGACGCGGTGAGTCAGTGTCAGAAAAGGAGCAGCCTTGACGATAAAGCGCTTCTCCCAATGGCCCTCGTGCTGGCCATCGGCGCTTGCGCAAAACCGCGCGCGCCTCCTACGGGCCCGCGCGCGGAATAACAGGGCCGCCCCCTTGGCGAATCATCGCGGAGAGGGCGGCTTTTTTTATCCAGGGAAGATCGCCTCCAGGAGACCCTTTCCGATTCGGCCCAGCGCGGCGGAGCACACGACGCAGCCTGCAAGCAGCACGGCGTCCGCGATCCGCACCCATGTCACGTACGGTCCAACGGCATAGGTGAGGACCGCCGCCGCGCACGCAAGAAGGAAAAAGATCGCGCCAAGAATTTTCTTCCGCGTCAGGAGCAGAGTTGTGGTGCGCCGGAACCGAGTCTTGCCGTCAAACAATCCGGTGATGAAAGAGGCCAGCACGGCCACCGGCAGCACCCCCACGAATCCCCGCAGAAGCCCGGTCACGGTCTGGCGGAAGAGCTGGGGAAGGATGAGCACAAAGAGGGAGAGCACGAAGGCCGACGCGGCAAAGGAGATGGCAAAATGGAGGAGGATGGGATGGATGTCCAGGGAGAGGAAAAGCCTTCGCTTCACCGCCACGGGATCCTTCCACGCCTCCATGTTCTTGCGGGGAACGCCGCACGCGGGACACACCTCCCCTACCCGCGACGCCTCCACGATATAGCCGCACGACTTGCACCTGAGTAGCTCTGCCATGGATTGTTCCTCACGCCCCTGACTTCTTTGTCGCTTCATCGGCGAGGCTTGCGAGCGGCTTCAGCATGCTCACGAACTCCATGGGGAAGATGAACTTGGTCGCGGCGCCCGTGCCCATCTGCTTCAGGGTTTCGAAGTACTGCAGCAGCATGGTCTTGGAATCCACCGTCTTTGCCGTGCCGAATATCTTCTCCAGCGCCAGGGCAAAGCCTTCGGCGCGCAGGATGGCCGATTGCCTGTCGCCCTCGGCCCTGAGGATGGTCGACTGCTTCTCGCCTTCCGCCACGAGGATAGCGGACACCTTCTTCCCTTCGCTCTCTATGACCATGGCCCTGCGGATCCTCTCCGCGGACATCTGCCGGTTCATGGCGTCCTGGATGTCCTTGGGAGGCACGATCTCCCGGATCTCCACGCTGGTCACCTTGACGCCCCATCGTTCGGTCACCTCGTCCAGCTTCGTGCGCAGGATCCTATTGATATCTTCACGCTTGGCCAGCACGTCGTCCAGCGGAATGTCGCCGATGACCGCGCGCAGCGTGGTCGTGGCGATTCCCTGGCTGGCGCCCGCGAAGTTGGCCACCTGGATCACCGAGAGGCTGGGATCCATGACCCGCCAATAGATGAGGAAATCGACGTCGATGGGCGCGTTGTCCTTGGTGATGCACGTCTGGCTGGGGATCTCGAGGTACTGCTCGCGCAGGTCCGTCCAGATCGGCTTGTCCACAATGGGGATGAGGAACACCAGCCCGGGTCCCTTGGCCCCGATGCTGCGTCCGAGCCTGAACACCACCAGGCGCTGATACTCGCGCACGACCTTGATCGACGCGGAGAGGATGATGATCACCAGAACAACGATCACCCCGATAAGAACATAACTCCCAGCACTCATAGGGCACCTCCATAGACCTGCCGCGCAAGCGCGGCGTTGGATGTCGAGGGCGGCCGAGTACATGGATGTACGGAAGGCCGCCCGTAGACCTGCCGCGAAACTCCACGGAATACCGTGGAAGGCGCGGCGTTGGATGTCGAGGGCGGCCGAGTACACGGATGTACGGAAGGCCGCCCGTAGACCAAGATGTCGAGGGCGGCCGAGTACATGGATGTACGGAAGGCGGACCCTAGACTGAGATCCTTATTTCACAGCGCGGCGGACGAGCAGGCACAGCCCCTCGCGGCCGATCACTTCCACCTTCTCCCCGGACCTGATCCCCGCTTCCTCCGTCCGGGCGCTCCACCGTTCGCCGGCCATTTGCACAAGGCCCTCCGGCGCGATGTCCGTGACGGCGACTGCGGCGCCGCCCACGATGGCCTCCGCCCCGAAGGCGATCCTCCGCGCCTGGGCGCTGATGCCCTTGCCCAGCACGAACGTGAAGAATGCAACTACCAGGATCGTCATCACCACGATGGTGATGACGGAGATATGAACGCCGGCCATGGCCTGGGCGCCTGCAATTCCCGCCGGCGTTTGCCCGGCCGCTCCCTGCGGCGTCTGGGCGCGCCACGGCGGAAATAAAAGGATCGAGCCGAGAACGAATGCAACAACTCCGCCCGCCGTGAGGAAGCCGTGCGTCGGCGCCTTGATGTCCACGATGAACAAAACCACGGCCAGCAGGATGAAGATGATCCCGCCGATGTTCGTCGGCAGGCTTCCGAATCCGGTGAACGCCAGAAGGAGGGCAATTGCGCCGGCAACCCCGGGCGCTATGGCGCCCGGAGAGGTAAGCTCGAATATGACGCCGAAGATGCCGATCACCAAGAGGATGTAGGCAAGATCGGGATTCACCAGGAAGCCGAGGAACCAGTCAATCAAGCTCATCCGGAAGCGCCTCACCTCGGCGCCCGCCGTGTGCAGGACGACCTCTCCCGTGGCCGTGCGCACGCTGCGGCCGTCCACGGCCGCCAGGAGGTCGCCCAGGCTCGGTGCCGTCAGGTCGGCCACGTGCCGCGCCACAGCCTCGGTGTCCGTGAGAGAGATGCTGCGGCGCACCGCGTCATCCGCCCATCCCGGGGCACGGCCGCGCAGATCGGCCAGGGACCTGAGCATCGCGGTTGCGTCATTAAGGACCTTCTCCCCCATCGCGCCCGCGATATCCGCGCCGCTGGAATCCACGGGATGCGCGGCGCCGATGTGCGTGCCCGGCGCCATGGCCGCCACCTGCGCAGCCATGGTAATGAACACGCCGGCCGATGCGGCGCGCGCGCCCTGCGGCCACACGTACACGGCCACGGGAACAGGCGATGTGAGGATTCGGGCCACGATCTGGTCCATGGATGTCTCAAGCCCGCCGGGGGTGTTCAGCTCGATCACGGCCAGCACCGCCCCTTCCCGCTGCGCCCTGTCCAGGCCGCGGAGAACATAGCGCGCCGTGATCGGATCGATTTCGCCCGCAAGCGTGAGAACGGTGACGCTCCTGCTTTGAGAAAACGCCGCCAGGGAACCGGAGCAGATCAGGAAAGCGGCAAGGAAAGAGCGCCACAACATGGAATGCCTCGCCTTTCACGTCAGTATATCCGCAATGGGCGGTGCGAATCCAGCCGTTCGCGCGGAAAAGTGGAGCGCGCTCGCTTTTCCTCCGATACTAGAGCCGGAAACCAGGTTTGGAGGAGCGACCGATGCGCGAAAAAAACCCCCAGTCGATGTTGCGGTGGATCAGCAGGACCTACGACATGTCTCCCGCAGCGCTGGCCAGGATGTTCCAGAGGAACTCCCGCACCATCAACGTCTGGCTGAAAGAGGGCCGCATTTCGGAGAAGAACGGAACCAAGATCAGGTCGTCCTTCTACTACCTCAACAACAGCCCCGATCCGCACGATCCGAATAGATCCGGAATATTTATGGCCTAGCGCGGCGAAGCCGCGCGTAAGGGGCCCCATGGCGGCAGGCGGCTGCCTCCGCACGGTGTACCGTGCTAGGGCAGACGCCGGGAGCCATGGGGGGATGGTAAGGCGCGCACCTTAGCGCCGGGGATGCTGCGCCAGGTATTCCCCCAGGTACCCGGTCACCATATCAAAGGATTCCCTGTCGTACACCTTTCCCACCAGGCCGGAAAAAGTCTTCTGCAATAAATCAGCCCATTCAGCCTCCGTCTGCGCAGGGACCGTGTTGATCTTGAGGCCGTACTTCTGCATCACCGCGATGGCCTGCCCATCGGATTTCACAAGGTCCGGAGCGAGCGAGTCCGCGATCTTCTGGGCGGCCTCCAGCAGCTTGGGCTGAAGATCCGCGGGCACCTCGGCCCAGGTCTTCATGCTCACCACGGCGGCTCCCCACAGCGGGGCGAGCTTGAGCGTGCACATGTTGGAGGCGATGCCGAACCATTGGTTGGATGCAGCCACCAGGGGGCTGGTCACAAGCGCGTCCACCATGCCTCCCTGAAGGGAGGTCATGAGATCCGTGGAAGCAAGCGTGACGGTCTGGAATCCCACGTTCTGGTACGCCTGGACCTCGTCAGGGTCCCCGCTCCACACCCAGAGCTTCTGCTTTCGCAGATCATTAGCCGTGATCACGGGGGCCCGGGAGAAGAAGTACACCCACCCGCCCAGGGACCACATGAAGGGCTTGAACCCCCGTTTCTGCAGTTCCGTGTCGAAAAAGGGCTTCATGTGGTCCAGCACGTACACCAGCTCGTCGTCGCTGCGCAGGAGAAGGGGATAGGAGAGGGTCTTCACGCCATTGAATATCCCCTGTAATCCAGTGACCGTGATGAAGGCGGCGTTCAACGTGCCGATGCGGATCTTGCGCAGCATGTCCGGCTCATCTCCCGCGACACCTCCCGGGTAGATCTTCACCGTCACCGCGCCGCCGGAGATCCTCTCCCATTCCGCGGCCATGCGTTTCAGGCACAGCTCCCAGGGAGAGGCGCTTGGGGCCAGGCTTCCCAGCTTTATGGTTAGCCCGGGCGCCGCCACCGCGATCAACATCGCGCAGAGCACGGCCGCGATCCGCTTGCTTTCGCGCCTCATGACCCACCTCCGGTGCCGACAAAGAAATCGTCGACATGGTCAAGAAGCCAGCGCGCCTTGCGCTGGTTGATGATGTTCACCAGCCGATCCGGGATGTCGGCGTCCACGTTGACCGCGAGGGCCTTGGCAAGCAGGTCGCGAAACTCCGCCTCGTCCTGGTTCTTCATGCTCACCGACGTGGCAAGGGCCAAATACGGCCCGGCATGCATGCCCTTTGAAAGGTCCACGGCGCGAAGGAAATTGTCGCGCGCCTTCTGGTCGCTGCCGCCCAGGTCTGCGGGCGCCGAACCGTAGAACGTGATGAAGATTTCATGCACGGCGCCGGCCCCGTACGCGTCGTCCCAATCCTCCACCTGCTGCAGCAGCGCAACGGCGCGCGGGACCGTGACGATCAACGCAAAGTCGAAGGGATCAGCGCTGAACGCGGCCATCCACGCGGCGCCCGCCCAGTACAGGTAGTCCGCGTCCTCTTTTCGTACAAGCCGCAGGGCGGCGGCAGCTCCCTCTTTGTCCAGCGCGCCGGAAAAACCCGGACGCCTTGTCTCAATACTGCGCAGGATGTAGTCCCGGGCCCTGAGGAAAAGATTCTTGGCCCTCAGGCGCATCGCGCGCTGCTCGTCCACCTTGTCGGCCGGCAACTCGTCCGCGGGCGCCTGGATGAACGCGAAGGCGTAGCTCACGTACGCGCGGCCTGTTGCCAGGGCAAGCGGGGCATTGGTGGGATCGGCTTCAAGAAGGGATTCGTAGGTCTTCAGGGCAAAAGGGAGAGCATCGCGCACCAGCTCAGGGTCATCCTCCCCGGTGAATACGGTGCTCTGCCCGGAACCGGCAAGAAACCCCGACACGGCGCGCACGGCAAGCCTGTTGATGGAACAGGAGGTCAAGGCGAAAAGGAACACCAGCGAAAGCGGGAGGAGAAGGGCATGTGTCGCTCTACCCGTCCTCATGGGTATAGTATAAGGAATTGAGGGGCGCGTGCACAGCCGCCAAATTCCGGCAGGACCGACGTGTTGACGGCGCCGCCAAACATCCCTAGAGTGGGGCCGACCATGGGCGTACGCTGGCGCTGCATCCTCATCGATCATGACGATACCGCCGTGGACAGCACGGCCGTCATCCACTACCCCGCTCACCTCCATGCGCTGCGCGTGCTGCGCCCCCATCGCGTGCCTCCCTCCAGGGACCAGTGGCTGGTGTGGAACTTCCACGGCATCATGGACTACCTGGTGGGGGAGCTGGGCATGACCAAGGAGGAGCTGGCCACCGAGTTTGAGATCTGGCGAAGCTGGACCACCAGCCATGTCCCGCCCTTCTTCCCCGGCTTCCTGGAGCTGCTGGTCGACTACCGCGCGCAGGGAGGCAGGGTTGCCGTCATTTCCCACTCCGAGACCGACGTGATCGAAGCCTGCTACCGCGCCGTCCCGGGCGCTCCGTTCCTGCCCGACCTCATCTTCGGGTGGGAGCACGACGAGAGCCGGCGCAAGCCCAGCCCGTGGCCGGTCCAGGAAGCGCTGCGCCGGTTCGGCTGCGCGGCAGAAGATGCCCTTGTCGTGGACGACCTGAAACCGGGCGTGCTCATGGCGCGGGCCGCAGGCGTGGCAATAGCCGCGGCAGGGTGGAGCCACCGCGTGGCAGAGATCGAACGGTACATGCGCGCCAACTCCATGGCCTATTGCGCCCGGGTGGACGACCTCCGCGCCCTTCTCCTGGGGGATAGCGGGCGGAGTTTTCCCGCCGGATCCGGCCCGGCTCCGGCTTGAGCGCGGACCGAATTATCGATATACTTGTCATCGCGTTCAATGGAGGGGTGAACGCGGCCCTATGAAGCGCGACACCCTGAAGCTATTCAGAACCATACAATCCCTTTTCACCATCAAAGACCTGGATTCCCTGCTGGAGAACATCCTGACGGAAGCGCGGCAGTTCGTGAACGCGGACGCAGGCACGATCTACCTCGCGGTCCGCGGCTCCCTGTACTTCAGCTTCGTGCAAAATGACACCCTCTTCCGGGGGGAAACAAAGGACAAGTACATCCCCAGCGGCGCGTCGCTTCCCATCGACAAGGCCTCCCTGGCCGGCTACGTTGCCAAGACCGGAGAGACCATCCTCATCGACGACGTGTATCACATCCAGAGCGACGTCTCCTTCACGTTCAATCCCGCCTTTGACCAGAAGTCGAACTACCATACCCGGTCCATCCTAGGCGTGCCCTTAAAGACGCGTGAGAATGAGATCGTTGGCGTACTGCAGCTCATCAATGCCAAAAACGAGGCGGGCGAGGTTGTCGCCTTCTCCATGCAGGACAAGCTGTTCATCTCCCAGTTCGCCCTGAACGCGGCGGACGCTATAGAGAAGGCGCGGCTCTCCCGTGAGATGGTCCTGCGTATGGTGGAGCTGGCCGAGCTGCGCGACCCCTATGAGACCAGCCAGCACGCCAAGCGGGTGGGCGCGTATGCTGTGGAGCTGTATGAGAAATGGGCCGGCCGTCGCAGCGTGTCGGCGAGGGAGATCCGGAAAGTGCGCGACGTGCTGCGCACCGCGGCCATCCTGCACGACGTGGGCAAGGTGGCGGTGAGCGACGTGATCCTCAAGAAGCCCAGCCTGCTCACCTACGACGAGAAGATGTCCATGCGGCAGCACACCATCCTCGGGGCGCGGCTGTTCAAGCGCACGACCTCCTTCTGGGACTACATGTCCGCCGAGGTGGCGCTCAATCATCACGAGAATTGGGACGGAACCGGCTATCCCGGAAGGATCGAAGATCTCTATGCGGACAAAATCTACATGGGACCGGGGAAACAGGGCACGGAGATCCCCCTCTCGGCCCGGGTGGTGGCGATTTCCGATGTCTACGACGCTTTAATCTCCCAGCGGGCCTACAAGGTCGGCTGGCGCCAGGAGCACGCGCTGCGCTACATTCGCTACCAGGCAGGCAAGAAGTTCGATCCTGAGCTTGTCTCCATCTTCCTGAAGATGGCCGATCTTCTCACCGCCATACACCAAAAATATTCCTATTGACGCGCATGCCGGCCCGGGAATCGGCCATCACCGCGCGGGTGACGGGAACGCGGCGCGCGGGTGTTTCACATGTGATCGCGGAGGTGAAGAACATGTTCTGTCAGAAATGCGGGAAAGAAATCTCCGACCAGGCATCCTTTTGCCCGAGCTGCGGCCACATGGTGAGCGGAATGGCAATGGGCCCGGGCTTCACGAGCAATAAAGCGGTCAGCCCCTACAGCAGGCTCGCCGCCCTCCTGCTTTGTCTCTTCCTCGGGGTGATTGGCGTACACAGGTTCTACGTCGGCAAGGTCGGCACCGGCGTTGTCATGATCTTCACGCTGGGCGGCCTGGGCATCTGGGTGCTCATCGATTTCATCATGATCATCGTGGGCAACTTCACCGACGCGAACGGGAGATACGTCCTGGACTGGCAGACCTGATTCCGCCCGTGGCCGGGGCCTGATGCCACGGAGTACCGTGGCCGGGATTGACCACGCGCCGGCCGCGGCATAGAGTGGGCGCCATGATCAGGCTCGGCATCATAGGCAGTGGCAGCATGGCGGAGAGCCATGCCCGGAACTTCTCCTCCATGAAGGGCGTTTCCCTCACGGCATGCTGCGACGTCATTGAGAAACGCGCGCGCGCCTTTGCCGCCGCGTGGAACATCCCCCGGTGGTACAGGGACTATAGGGAGATGCTGTCAACGGAAAAGCTCGACGCCGTCTCCAACGTGACGGTGGATGCCATGCACGCGCCCATCTCTCTGGCCGCGCTTGCCGCGGGGCTTCCCGTGATGTGCGAGAAACCCTTGGCCACCACGCTGGCGGACGCCCGCGCGATGTGCGACGCCGCGCGCAGGCGCGGACTGGTCACGCAGGTCAATTTCTCCTACCGCAACTCCTGCGGCGCCCAGGCCGCGGCGCAGCTCATTCGCGCGGGCGGGATCGGCCGGGTCATGCACGTGGAGTCCAGTTACCTTCAGAGCTGGCTCTCGCAGACCGCCTGGGGCGATTGGCGGACAACGGATTCCCTCACCTGGCGTCTGTCCAAGAGGCACGGCAGCGCCGGCGTTCTGGGGGACATCGGCTGCCACATCTATGACCTCACGGCGCTGCTCTGCGGCGACATCGCGCAGATCACCTGCACGCTCCGCACCTATGACAAGGGCGTGAAGGGCAATCGCATCGGACCGTACGTGCTCGATGCCAACGACAGCTTCGTTTCCATGGTGCGGTTTGCCGGCGGAGGGATCGGGGCCATCCACTCCACGCGATGGGCCACGGGGCAGATGAACAGCCTGCGCGTGCGCGTGTATGGAGACGAGGGAGCCGTGGAGGTGGACCTCGACCGATCGTATGACACCTACCGCGTCGTCCAAGGGAAAAAGGCCATTCGCGCGGCGCAGTGGAAAGAGGTGTCGTGCAGGAAAACACCTTCACAGTACACGCGCTTCATCACCGCCGTGCGCACAGGCGCCAGTGATGTGTCCGACTTCGCCAATGGGGCCAAGGTGCAGGCGTACCTTGACGCGAGCATGATCTCCGACGAGCTTCAGAAGCCGGTCAAGGTGAAGTTCTAGGGCCGCCCCTGCCCACGCGCCGGATCATCCGGCAACCTGATGATGCGCGCTTCTTCGGGCCTCACCGCAAGCTTGACCAGCAGAAAGGAAAGGAGATCGGGCCGCACGGTGAGGACCAGGAGGCCGGCGTGCGCTGAACGGGCCTCCCGCACGGGCTCCCAGAGTCCAAGCCCGTTCATTTCCAGCGGCCCGATTTCATCGACAAACACCGCGTTGACATTTTCGGCAATGGCGCGCCGGATGGCGGCGCATCCAAACTCAAGACCCTTGTCAAGGAACTCGTACGCGAGCGCTCCCGCGGGGACCGGACCAATCCTTCTGCGGGCGTAGGTCATGCTGGCGCGCGTGGCAAGGTCGAACAGGGAGTAGCTCACCTTTACGCCATCGCGGAGCTCGGCGTTCGCAATCACCCCGCCCAATGTGCGGCCTTCAGCCATAAACCGGGCCGCCATGCTCGCGGCGGTCTTCGTCTTGCCGGAATCGCGCGGACCCGTAATGATCGTGATGGGCGCGGGCCGGAGGGACCCGTCGCCCGGTTCCGGGCGGCTCATCGGCAGCATCCTATCACGCGCGCCGGTCTTTCGACATGGCTGCGGGCGCGGCAGATTTTTTCCTGGAAAAAAGGTACCCTCCGCTCCGATGTCATCACCACAACGGTCCATGCGACGCGCCTCAAAGGAAATCGTGGAGCCGCAGGAGCTCGACGCGATTCTGAGCGAAGCGCGGATCCTCTTTCTCGCCCTGCGCGACGAGCCGGCTCCCTACGTGCTGCCGGTATGCTTCGGACACGAGCCGTCGGTTCTCTACATCCACTGCGCCCGGGAAGGCTCCAAGATCGATCTGCTGCGCGCCTGGCCCGAGGTCGGTTTCAGCGCGTGCGCGGGCATGACCGTGATCCCCGGCGCCGCCGCCTGCGACTTTAGCTGCCGGGCAAGGAGCGTGATCGGCACCGGACACGCGCGCGTGGTGGAAAGCGATGAGGAGCGCATTCGTGGGCTTGCCGCAATCATGCGCCACTATGCAACCGGCCCGGCAGCGGAGCGCCCCGTGTTCGCGCCGGGACCGGTTTCCCGCACATGCGTGATCGCCATTCGGATCGACTCCCTCCGCGGGAAACGGATCGGGTAGAAGGAGGCGTCCCTGATCGGCTTCCTTCGCAGGCAGCTCGGTTCCACGGCCGGCGCCCTCAAGGGCTTCAAGGGGAACGCCCGCGCCATTGCCGTCACGGAGCCTTTCTTCGGCATCCCCTACAGCCTCGTCTCCACCTACTCATCGGTCTACATGTTCGCCCTCGGGTGCTCGACGGAACAGATCGGGCTGATCTCCTCCGTCGGGCTCGTCCTGTCCATGGTCCTGTCGCTCGCCGGCGGCTCCATCACGGACCGGCTGGGCCGGCGCAGGACCACGCTCGTCTTCGACCTCCTTTCCTGGGGGGGCGGCACGCTCCTGTGGGCGCTCTCCCGCAACTTCACATGGTTCCTCGTCGCCGCGATCGTCAACAGCACGGTGCGCATCGTGCAGACATCCTGGAGGTGCCTCATGATCGAGGACACCCCGCAGGAGCAGCGGGTGCACGTGTACGTGTGGATCTACATCGTTGACGTCGTCGCGGGTCTCATCGCGCCCGTTGCGGGCCTGTTTGTGGAACACTTCGGCCTTGTTCACGCCATGCGAGGCCTGTACCTCTTTGCCTTCGCTGTCATGGTGGGAATGTTCCTGGTGCGCAATACGATGCTCCACGAAACGGCCATCGGCCTTGTGAAGCTGCGGGAAGCCCGTCGCGCCTCCCTTCGGGACACCTTGTCCGACTACGCGCGGGTGGCTGCCCGTCTCATGCGCAGCCCCCTCACCCTTGCCGCCTTTCTGCTCTCCACGCTCATCAGCATCCAGGACGTGTTGAAGACCACTTTTCTAGCCATCCTGCTTACCAAGGGGCTCTCCTTCTCCGATGCGAGCATCGCCATATTCCCGGCGCTAGGCGCCGCCGCAACCATCCTCATGTATCTCCTCGTCCTGCCCTCACTCTCCGGAAGAAAAGCTGCCGTCCCCCTGCTGATCGGACTCGCCATCTCCGCCGCGGGCGTTCTTCTCCTGGTGATCTGCCCGGCGCGCAGCTATATCATCGTGATCATCAGCACCGTGCTCACCTACGGGGGCGCGGCCATCATCATCCCCCACTCGGATACGCTGGTGGCGAACACGGTCCAGGAGAATGATCGATCCAAGGCTCTTTCGATCTTCTACGTGCTCTTCTTTGCCCTCAGCTCGCCCTTCGGCTACATCGGCGGCCGTCTCTTCGACATCTCCAACAGACTCCCCTACATCCTGGCCGGGTGTATACTCCTGCTCTGTCTCCTGCTGTGCCTCCTCATCCCCTGGCTGGAAAAAAAGCAGGCGCGGCAAGAGAAATCCTGATGGTGCCGATGAAAGTATAAGGAAGAAACCGCGCAATGCCTGCCCTGCTTAGGCTCGACATAGTGGGTCTGTCGCTCTCCATCGCCCTGTCTACCGCGTTGGTGCTCATCGTGGGAGGCGCGAATCTCCGCACACGGCTCAACCAGGCGTTCGTGCTCTTCGCTCTCGTGGAGTCAGGCTGGGCGATCTGCTCCCTTCTCCTGCGCATCTCCCTCTGGTTTCACTCCGGGAATCCCGAGCTGCTGCTCGATCTGGCCGTTTCCTTCTTCGCCCTGCTGGGCCCCTTCCTCCTGCTTTTCTCAGCGGGCTACACGAACGCGCGCGGCTGGTGGCCCGCCGCCGTAACCGCGTGCATCGTCGCGGTCATCGCGGCGCACGCCGTACCTCTTTTCCAGAGCCGCCTGGTGTACTCCCCAAGAATCGACTCACACGGCGCGCTCCTCTACGGATATTCGACCTGGGGGATCGTGATCAGCCTCGTTCCCGCAGCGTGCCTCCTCGCCTCGTTCCTTCTTCTGCGCGCGCGGCGCCTGCGGGAAAATGAGCCCTCCATCGCCCTTAGCGTGGTGTTCCTGTTCGTGGGATACATCGCGGGGGGCCTCATCCAGATTCGGGCGCCGATCATGGCCATCACCAACACGGTGAGCGTCGGCATCATGGGGTGGACCATTGTGCGGCGCCAGCTCTTCAATCCGCTGCGCGACTTGACCGCGAACCTGCGGGAGCAGGCGCACCAGCAGGAGCTGATAGCCCAGATCAGCAAAAGGACCGCCACCCTGCTGGAGTTGGACGAGCTTCTCAAGCAGGCCGTCTCCCTGATCCAGGCGTCTTTCAACTACTTCAGCGTGGCCATCTTCCTCATAGAGGGAGACGAGCTGGTGCTGCGCGCTTCCACCCTCCCCGAGGCCGGCCCCTACTTGCAGACCCTCCGCCTGAAGGTCGGCGTGGAGGGAATCTGCGGCTGGGTCGCGGCCACCGGCGTGCCCATCGTGGTGGGAGACGTGAGCCAAGAGCCGCGCTACGTGCGGTTGTTGAGCGTGAGCGCGGTCAGCTCCGAGCTGGCGATACCGATTTCCCGAAGCGACAAGGTGATCGGCGTCCTGGACATACAGAGCGCTCTTCCCGACGCCTTCCATGAGAAGGACGTGCTCACGCAGCGGACCATCGCCGATCAGCTCTCCAGCGCGATCGAGAACGCGCGGCTGTACCTGGAGACCCGGCGCAGGGCGGAACGGCTGGCGCTAGTGAACCGCATCTCCTCGGCCGCGGGATCGGTCCTGGACCTGGACGACCTCCTGCAGACCGTCTACCGGGAGGTCGCGCCCATCTTCGAGGCGGATGCGTTCTTCATCGCGCTGTACGACGCGCAGACCGATATGCTCGATTTCCGCATCCAGATGGACGAGGGCAAGAGTGAGCCGCCGGTGATTGAGCCGTTGGGCTCGGGCCTCACGTCGCGGGTGATCACCGCGCGGAAGCCCCTGCTGGTTAACGACGCGGCCCGTGAATCTTCCGACGGCCCGCGGCCCACCCCGTGGGGCACCGGCAAGATACCCTCCTCCTGGATCGGGGTGCCGATGCTCTCGGGCGAGCGCATCATCGGCGTCATGAGCGTACAGACCTACCGGACGCATCTGTACGACGCGGACGACCTGCTCCTGGCGGCCACCATCGCAGACCAGGTAGCGGTGGCGGTGGAAAACGCGAGATTGTACGAGAAGGTCCGGCTGGAGCTGGACGTGCGCCTGCGCACGGAAAAGGTGCTGCGCGAATCCGAGGAAAAATTCAGGAACCTCGCCGAACAATCGCCCAACATTATCTTCATCTACGGCAACAAGCGAGTCCTCTACGCCAACCGTCAATGCGAGATCTCCATGGGCTACTCCCGGGAGGAGCTCTATCGGCGCGATTTCCCCTTCCGCACCCTCACCGCGCCCGGCTACGACACCGTGGTTATACAGAACTTCCGCCGTCATCTGCGGCGCGCGGAAGTCCCGCCCTATGAGTACGTCCTGGTCACCCGGGCCGGGCGCACCATCGACGCCATTCTCACCACCAAGCTCATCCGTTACGACGGCAGGCCCGCGATCCTGGGAATCGTGACCGACATCACGGCGCGCAAGCGCATCGAGCGCCTGCTACAGTCCCTGAACGCGGCAACGCTCGCCATGGAACAGGCGCTCACCCCCGCGGAGATATTCCCTTCGGCCGCCCGCGTGCTTGTCGCTTTGGGCCTTGACAGCGCCGTGTTCATGATGGACCGGGAGGCGGAAAGGACGCTGCGCGCGCACTGCAGGGGAAACGGCGTCTCCCGCGACGTGCGCGTGTTCGACGAAACCGACAACGCCGGGCACACGCTCGGATTCGACGCGGTGCCCGATGTCGCGCTGGCCATGGAGGGGCGCGGCGCGATCTTTACCACCCTGGACCCGGATGCCTTTGCGCTGCTGTTCACGGACTCCGCGGACCCGTCGCCCGCACGCCCGATGCCCCAGGGGCGCCCGGCTGAGCACGCAGGCTCAAGCTGCGTGCCCCAGGGGCGCCCGGCTGAGCACGCGAGCTTAAGCTGCGCGCCCCAGGGGGTGATCCTTGCGCCCCTGGTGGTCGGTGATGCCCAGTTCGGCCTTCAGGCGGTTTCGGGGCAGGAGCTTGGGCCCGAGGATCTGCAGATCTTCACCGCCTTTGCCCACCAGGCGGCCGCGGCGTGGCGCAAGACGCGCCTCATGCGCGACCTGGAAGGCAGCATCCAGAAGCTGCGCCAGACGCAGGAGCAGTTGCTGCATTCGCAGAAGATGGAGGCCATCGGCCGGCTGGCGGGAGGAATCGCGCACGATTTCAACAACCTCCTCACCGTGATCTCGGGATACACGAGCCTTCTCACGGACAGCCTGGAGGGCAACGCACCGGCGCTCGCTGATCTGGCCCAGATCAGGAACACGATCAAGCGCGCCTCGTCGTTTACCAGCCGGCTCCTGACCTTCAGCCGCAGGCAGATCCTCCAGCCCGCGGTCCTAGACATGAACAAGATCGTGGCAAACTCCGTAACCCTCCTGAGGCCGCTCATCGGAGAGGACATCGAGCTGGTCCTGAGATTGTCTCCCGAGGCGCTGTTCGTGCGCGGGGACCAGGCGCAGATGGACCAGATCATCATGAATCTCGCCGTGAACGCGCGCGACGCCATGCCGGGAGGCGGCACGCTCCGCCTGGAGACGGCCGCCGCTGCCGTGAATCCCTCGGGAAACCCCTCCCCCCAGGGGAGTAATGGCCTGGCTGGTCCCCGGCCTCCCGCCGGACTTCCGCCCGGGCCGTGGGTCATCCTCACGGTGCGTGATAACGGGGTGGGCATGTCGGAGGAAACTCGGGCGCACCTCTTCGAGCCCTTCTTCACCACCAAGGAGGAAGGCAAGGGATCGGGGCTCGGTCTTTCCACGGTCTACGGGATTGTCACACAGAACGGGGGCCGGGTGCACGTGGACAGCGCTCTCGGCCGGGGTAGCACCTTCACCGTTTCGCTCCCGCGCGTTCCTTCCATTGGTGAACAGGCGGTGGTTGAGGAGCGCGCCCCCGCCGCTCAGGCCGGCACCGGTACCATTCTTCTGGTGGAGGACGAAAAGGACGTTCGCGACCTTGCCCGTAAAGTGCTGGAACGCGCGGGGTACACGGTCGTGTCCGTTGCATCCGCGCGGGAGGCGCTCCTTGTGGCCGAGGGATCAGCGACGCTCGACCTGGTGGTGACCGACGTGGTGATGCCCGGCGGCATGAGCGGCATGGAAATGGGAGAACGTCTTTCCCGCACCCGGCCGACGCTCGCGGTGCTCTACATGTCGGGCTACACCGACGACGTCAGGTTTCACTCTCCGTCCCGCTCTTCCGGTCTCCCCTTCATGAGCAAGCCTTTCCAGCCCAATGACCTCCTGGCACGGGTCAAGGATATGGTGCGGCGGAGCTGAAAAGAAGGCAGGCTCTCGGGCATCGTGTGATGGAATGTGGGCCCACAGGGACTTGAACCCCGGACCAACGGATTATGAGTCCGCCGCTCTAACCAACTGAGCTATGGGCCCCGGTACTCTACCCTACCGAAAAGTAGACGGGTGTCAAGACCGGGCGGCCGCTTGCGACGCGCCGACCCGGCGCCTGACGGATTCATTGACATCGAGCGGCAGAGCCGGTTATTCTTTGGGGAGCGCCGGCGTGATGAAATGGCAGACATGCCAGACTCAAAATCTGGTGAGGGGCAACTCTCGTGTCGGTTCAAGTCCGACCGCCGGCATCTAATTCCTTATACCTTCAACGGCGACCGTTGGATTGAAGATTACCGACCCTCAATCGCCATTCATTATTTTCACGTGGTCAAACGGAGTGACATGCTCTTGACAGCCCTGTACAGCGTGGTACGCTATTCTCGGATTGGGTTTGGCAAGCCCAAGATATGTACAACTTTGATTTAGAAACACCTTCCGGCTCACCAAGTTGCCCCAATCAAGAGATAGAAACGAAGGAGAAATCCATTTGTTTGCAGATTCTGATCGTTATTTCAGCGATAAGGAGCAACAGCTATGAAAACAGCAAGAGTCACTCTATTCCTGATGTTGATCAGCATAGCACTTATGCTGATTACCGCTTGCACACCGAAGCTGTATACACCCAAAGGGAACGAAGAGATTTATGGCACATGGACGAACCCTGAAGCTGGTCGGCAGAAGCTGCTGGAACAGCCCGATGGGACATGGAAGACTTTTATCTACTCGAACGATACTGTTCCATCCGAGAGTGGCACATACCAACTCATAAAGAAGTGGAAGGACCCCCTAGGGAATACATGGTATTATGAGAATAGTAGTCAGCTTACCGGGGCGATCTCTATGGGCAACCAGCAAGGGCTTGTAAAGATTGATGCGACAGGGAAAACAATTGAATTCAGCAGTTTGGATATAGGGAAGTTCGATAACAAGACCTACCCCAAAGAGATAGATACTAAAAACGATAGCTATGGTTTCTATCACCGTAGCGAATAGGGCTGCGCAGAACGTTCTACATTGGATGAGAGTGAAAGCCAATTCTAGAAAATGCGCGGAAATATGAATTCCTGAAGAGCCATAATTTTTAGCATGCCTCTGGAAGCCAGAAAAACTCTTCTTGTTTTATCAGTGATACTTGCTGAACCTTCGCCCCTATCGTAATGTGGGTTTCAGGAAACAACGCGGATCACTGCACCCTTAAAGGAGGTATCAGCTTGAAAAAGATTTGCGCTTGGTGTCAAAAACCGCTTGATAACGAACCCGAAGAGGGAAACCCGATTACGCATGGCATATGCGAACGCTGCGCCGAGTTTGTTCTATCAAACAGAACGAGGATCGGAAGTTTTCTTAACACGATCAATACCCCTGTTCTTGTCGTTGACGCGGATGTAAAGGTCATCTCGGCGAACACCCCTGCGCTTCTTGCACTCAAGAAAGAACACTCAGAGATAGAAGACAAGCTTGGCGGTGAGGTTATTGAATGCGAATACTCTCTTCTACCCGAAGGGTGCGGGAAGACCATTCATTGCACGGGCTGTCAGATCAGGAGAAGCGTCAATCACACAAAAGCCACGGGGGAACCCCTTTTGCGAATAACGGCATTCCAGCACATCATGACCCCGACAGGAGTCAAGACGTATGATTTTCATATCAGCACGGAAAAACTGGGAGATGAGCTTGTTCTTTTAGCGATAGACGAAATCAAAGAAACCAGAGGCGCTGACTGATTGACATGTTTGTTCATGCAAGGCGAAACAAGGAGCAGATAGAAATGAACGAAGTCCTTAATGCGATTTCAACCCGCAGAAGCATTCGACTTTTCAAACCTGAGCAGCTCAGGCAAGAAGATGTTGATGCCATAGTTGAAGCAGGACTCTATGCACCAAGCGCCAATAATGCGCAGAATTGGCATTTTACAGTAATCCAGAACAGCGCAATGATAGAGAAAGTGAACAAGTGGGTTTTGACAGAGATCGAAATGAGCGGAAATGCAAACCTTCAGGAAATGATAAAAAGGGGAAGTGGAAGCATCTTTAGGAACGCTCCAACGGTAATCATCGTATCAACGGAGAGGAAAGACCGATTCGGAGTCATCAATGCGGCTGCCGCAACGGAGAATATGCTCATTGCCGCGGAGTCCTTGGGAATTGGATCGTGCTGGATAGGCATGGCTGCGATTCTTTCTGGAAGCAAGAACGTAGAGTCCTATGCAAGGGAACTTCACCTGCCGGATGGATATGCTCCCCAAATTGGGATCACTTTGGGATATAAGGAGGGTGTCACCCCGCTTGCGCCAGAAAGAAAGCCAAATCTTGTCTCATATATCCCTTGATTTGGGGGAGTAATGGGCGCATACAATATATCTGAGGCATGGTGATGATAACAGGCGCGCATTCCATCATCTACAGCCGAAAGCCAGAATTGGATCGTGCCTTTTTGCGCGACGTTCTGAAACTTCCCTGTATTGATGCCGGCGGCGGATGGCTGATTTTCGGATTGCCGCCCTCGGAACTAGCCTTTCATGATTCAAACAGAAACAATCAAGAAGAGTTTTACCCTGAAAGAAGCGTAGGTAGGCGGAGGGCTTGATAAAAAAGCTCCTAAGTGTTTGAATGGTAAGTACCTACACAAACACATCAAACACTCAGGAGTATCAAAACTGATGCAAGAAAGAGT
>JBEKQU010000074.1:0-32946 GCA_049519415.1 Spirochaetia bacterium | reverse complement strand
GTCGACCTGGCCTTCCTGGAGACAATGAGGCAACGAAGAGAGGAGGCAATGAGGGAAAAGCTGCCGACGGATCAATTGGAGATCGGCCCAGCGATAGCGCGGCGCTTGCATTGGGAGCTCTTCTTTGGTTGAAGCACTCATCACGATGGAGACCGCAGGAACGGGTAGAGGTTGTGCTCCCTATCAAGATTTACGAACAATTCCTCGAAGAACTTGAAGACCATGAGGACATTCAAGACGCGCAAATCGCCCGTCAGGAAAAAAAGTGGGAGACACTCGCTGAGGTGAAACAGCACCTTGGCATATAGCATCGTCTTCGCGAGCCGAGCACGTAAAGCGCTCCAACGACTCGACCGGAAGACCGCGAAACGCATGTTCCTAAAATTCCTTGACTCCCGCGGAGGTGCGCATTAGAATCGGTCGCTAACAAAATAGTTTTGATAAAGGAGAAAGTCTCATGAAAAGTGCATTTCTGGTCGGCATCAATGATTACCCCGGCACGCAGAGCGATCTTTCCGGATGCGTCAACGACATCACGAATGTCTATGACGTTCTGGTGAAGTATTTCGGATTCGCGCCGGCGGACATCACCCTCCTCTCCAACAAAAGAGCCACAAAGGCGGCAATCCTGGAAGGGCTGAAGAGCCTTCTTTCCCGGGGCAGGGAAGGGGATACCCTTGTCTTTCAATATTCGGGTCATGGGTCCCAGGTAAGAGATACGGAAGGGGATGAATTGGCCGATGGCAAGGACGAGATCATCTGCCCCTATGACTTCAATTGGGACACTGGTTTCATCAAGGACGATGATTTTGCCGGGCTGTTCGCTGATCTCAAGAAGGGCGTTCGCCTGGAGGTGATCCTTGACTCCTGTCACTCGGGAACAGGAACGCGGGAAATCATCCTGGACAGGAAGTCGATCGGCAGCTTGCCCGCTGGCGGCTTGGATGAGGCTTCGCTTTGGAAGAGCGCACACTGCATCAGGCCGCGATTCCTGGCGCCCCCGGCTGATATTGCCCTGCGTGCGGATGAGATCTTTGGCCGGGAGCTTTCCGTTCGGAGGCTTGCGCGCAGCCAGCCGATGAATCATGTATTGTGGGCTGCCTGCAGGTCAGACCAATACTCCGCGGATGCTGATGTAGGCGGCCAGCCGGGCGGGGCGTTCAGCTACTTTTTCTGCCGGCATATCAGGGACACTCAGGGCGCTGTCACCAGGGATCAGCTCTTGAAACTGGTAAGAGCCTCCCTGAAACATGAAGGCTTCTCTCAAGTCCCGCAGCTTGAGTGCGTGGAAAAGGGAAAGTCGGAATCAGTTTTCGGGGTTCAGTGAAGGGGAATTGCGCCTCAAGCTGAAGCAATTATCCGCTCTTGCCGCAAAAGAGCAGCCGCACATCATATTTCTCAAGCTGCCGATCAGCGGTTAAGAGCGTGAGGTTTTCCATCTGCGCCTGAGCAACGAGCATTCGATCAAAGGGGTCTCGATGGTGATAGGGCAGCCCTGCCACCTGGAGCGCATGCGCATGCTGAATGGGAAGGGGAAGTATTCCATCTCTTGCAAGGCGAGCTGGCACAAACTCTGATGGTTTCTCCCGCATGACAAGCTTGCCGAGCGTCACCTTGATGGATATCTCCCACGAGCTTGCGGCCGAGAAGTAGATCTCATTCCCTCCGAACCGGATTGCTTCAAGCGCCTCTTGGCTGAGATTCTCTGGAGCGGAGATCCACCACAGCCAGCAATGGGTATCCAGCAGAGCTCTCATTTCTCAAATTCTTCCATTATCGATTCGGGCAAAGGAGCATCGAAATCCTCGCTGATCGCTATAGCGCCACGATCGCAACCAGGAACACGATCTGCGGGATGGGGAGTGTAAGGAACGAGCTTGGCCACAGGCCTGCCGGCATTCGAGATAATCACTTCCTCACCACTCATCACCCTCTTGAGAAGACTGGAGAGATGTGTTTTTGCTTCATGAATATTAGCGTTCACCATAGACTAAGATTAGACTAAGTCCATGACTAAGTCAATATATTTATCATATTGACAGATGTAAGTACCTGATATATTGTGTAGGAGTGCTTAAGGGTGGTCCTTTAACGCTCGATCTTATTAGCGACCGCCTGCGGCCGTCGCTCCAGGAGGCGGGGGTAGAGAAGGCTATAGTCTTCGGCTCCTATGCGAGGGGCACCCAGGATGCCAGAAGCGACGTGGACCTCATTTTAATTATGCACACCGAAGAACGCTATCTGAAGCGGTTCGATAGAATCATGGGGGTGTATCGCGCGCTTCCTGAGGCTTCGGTTGAGGTCTTCATCTATACGCCGGAGGAGTTTGAGCGCAACGCGGATCGAACCTTTTTTAAAAGGGCGCTGAGTGAAGGAAAAGTGATCTATGAGCGCTGAAAAGAATCTGATAGAAGCGGGTCGATGGCTCGTCACGGCCAGGGAGGACTTGGAAACTGCTATCGTTCTTGCGCGCAACGGCAGACATGCTCACGCCTGCTTTCATTCGCACCAGGCCGGGGAGAAGGCGTTAAAAGCAGTTTGGGGGGGTGCAGGGAGCGATCCCTGGGGACATTCTCTTCGCAAGCTTCTTGAGGACCTGCGCCTCGTTTCGGAGCACAGCTTCGTTATGCTTGGCGATCTTGTAGAAGAGGGTGCTCGCCTGGATCGGTACTATGTGCCGACCCGCTATCCCAATGGCTTGCCTGATATCACCCCAGATATGGCGTACTTCCAGTCAGATGCTGAGCATGCCATTAACCTTGCGAAAGTGATTATAGACCGGGTGGCGGCTCTGGTAAGGGAGTGATCGACCAACTCTCCATCACTCCTCGATCATCTGGCTTGCCATCGTGATCACGAAGCGTGCATCCGCAATTGCCTTTTCCGCGTGCTTTCTGAGGTCGATGTTCGTCATATTTCGAATACTTCGCCGGGAGTAAAATGATCTTTTAAAATCCAGTACCAGGCATTTCCTCGTACAACCCTTCGCGCTCCCAGTGCATCAAGTCTTTTCTTCAAATCCACGAGATAGTTTTTAAAAAACTCTTCCCGATCGTGAAGAATAATGACGTGATCGGTCATGTCCCAGAAAAGCGGGCTGCCTCTCCGGACTTCTTCTGGAGTCTTGAATATCGGTGAAATCTCGAAATGCGCGTTTTCCGGATTTTTTTCACGAACCTCTTCTTCGATGCGGTCGAAAACAGCCACCCGGTTCATTCGTCCAAGGGGAAGATTTTCCGCGATGATGAGCATATCGATGTCGGATTCAGGGGTGGCGGCTCCGCGGGCAAGCGACCCAAATATTACAAGTGACACAAGACGACTGACGTATTCTTTTTGAGTGGCAGTCAAGCAGCCGTTACCGCGGCTTTGCCCGCATCCCGTTCACCGGAAAAAGCGCAGCGGCAGCAATATAGAGAAAGGCCACGACTGCAAGGACCGTCGTGAAGCCCATGGATGTGGAAAGAATTCTTGTCAAAACCGTTCCGCTGACTGAGAGCGCTCCATTGACGCCCCATGCCCAGGGAATGATCCCTTTTCGGGATTCAGCCAGGGAAGAGAGTCCGCTGGGGAAGGGAACGCCCAGCAGGAGCCCCAGGGGCGCGATAAGAACAATCGAAATAAGCGCTTTCACGGGAAGCGCAAGCCCGAGCGTTCCCTGCAAGAGAGAGGAAAGCCTGAACTGATAGAAAGCCGATACTCCCGCGATTCCCGCGCATGCGGCCACCACAATCACCCACCTGTTCACGCGGAGACGCCCGGCAAGGATGCTTCCAAAACCTGAGGCAATAAGGAGGATCGTGATGACGATGGTGTTCGCGTATACCGGATCCGTGAGATAGAAAACGAACTTTTGAATCAGGTATATCTCCGCCATCATATATCCGAGGCCAAGGCATGCATAATAGAGGATCACGCCGAGGGTTCCGCGCGTATGACGGAACAGTTCCTGCCAACGGCCGATGAGAGGCATCAATATCACCAGAAGCCCGAACAAGAGGGCCTGCAAAAAAGTGGCGAGAAGCAGAATGTAGCCCCATTCTTCGGGGATTTCCCCGGCTTTTGCGGCAAAGCTGGGGAGGGATGCCGGTTTCAGATAACCGGAATAATAGGGCTTGTCGTCGGTGGCCGGGCGAATGTCGAAGACGTAACGGGAGAAAAGCTCCTCCTGCCTGCCCGCAAAAAGCCATAATAGCGAGTCCCTGTACAGGTCATTCGGCCGCAAATCCAATCCCGCATCAGCTTCCTGTTCCCCCTTCCCGTACAAACCTCCATACCCGTTCAAAATTCGCTCAAAGCTCACGGCCGTGCCGGTGATGCCGCTCGCGTAATCCACATCGAACGACATTCGGCGGCAGTACCGGGTCAGCTCGTCGATTTCCGTCTGGCGGAAATCGCTGTTCTTCACCAGCACGGTGGCGGTGGAAAGCAGCAGGTTGAATGCAAAAACCCTGTTTTCAGGATCGATCACGCCTGATTGGCGCAGCGCTTCAACCACGGTGGAGAGCAGCCGAGGGACATTGCGCGGCGGGCTGAGCCTGTCCCACACCGTGATGGAAAGGATCCCTGACGGCGCCAGGCACTTGATGTAGTCTCGTATGGCATCCACCGTGTAGGTGTAGTTCTCCTCCACGGAGTACCCGCCTGCCTGAGAGAGACCGATCGAATCGATAAGCCCGATCTCAACCAGATCGAAGCGCTGATCGGTTGAGCCTGCGAATGCCCTCACCTCGTCTTGAACAAGCCGCACCCTTTGATCGCGCAGGACGTTCCCCGTGTAGGCCTGGAAAAAGGGCACGTCCCGCAGCATGTGGATCAGATCGGGGTTCGATTCCACCACAGAGACGCTTTTTGCACCGTTGTGCAGCGCCGTCTGGATGCCGGCCCCTCCTCCCAGTTTGAGAAGAAGGACCTTGGGATGGGAAAGAAGGTGATATGGAGCGGACATGGGCAGAAAATCTATGTAGTCTTCCTCCTCCGGCGCAAGCTTCCGCATGATGCCAACAGGACCATTGCCGTCCACGTACATGCCTAGAAAAGCGTTCTGCGGCATATGCGGAAGCGCCACTCCGGCATTATCGCTGAGGCCCGGAGCAAAATGGAAATACGAGCTGGAAAACACGCGCATCTCTCCCAGGGGACTGAAGGTTTGATAGAGGAGAGTGGAATCCGGATAATTGCGGGCGTAGCTTTCCGGCTTGAAGTCGGATACGCGCACGCTTCCGAATCGCCCAAGCAGAAAGATGCTCAGAACAGCCGTGCAGAGACAGATGGACGCTTCCATGAATCGGATGGAGAACCGATCCTTTGCCGCATCCCATTGGAGGCAGCAGAGGAGGGCGGGGAGAATCGCGATGCCGACAAGCGGATAGACGAGGAAGTCCGGCGGAAAAAGAAACATGAATCCCAGGACGAGGAGGCCGCCGATCCCGGAGCCGAGCATGTTCCAGAAATACAGCGCGTGCATCCTGCGGGAGAGCAGCGTGAACATTGCGCCGATGAAAAGCCCGCCGATGAAAAAAGGGATTCCGTACAGGATATAGTACAGCCCGATCCACCAGAGCTGGGTGGAGTCCGTGGCAATGAGAACGGGATTGAAAGGCACCTGCTGCGCCAGCGTGTGCGCAACGGCGAGCGCGGGCGCAAGGGCGAACGCGGAGGAAGAGAGCCAGGTGTCCGGAGCCCTGCGTACCCGGTGCCCGAGAAACGCGAGCAGCGTGCCGGCAATTCCGAATCCCAGCAGGGCGATGCTGATCACCATGGAGCCGAAGTTGGACCAGCTTGCCACGGAGAAGACGCGCATCACCTCGATCTCGAAGGAAAGAACAACGATGGACACAAGAAAAAGGGCGGCCAGCCGGGTGTCGGACAGCGTCAATCGGCGCAGGGTCACTGCAGGCGCCTCACATCATCAGCGTTGTGCGCGCTGCCCTCCTTGCTTGTGAAAGGGACGAAAATTTCCCGTCTTTTTCCATGGAAAATATCCTCACGCTCCAGGCTGACCGCGCCATCCATGCCGACATGCTTGACAATACGAAGGATGGTCTGTCCGGACGGCGGGCCCACTGGTATCACCATGATCCCTTCAGGCGCCAGCTCGCGCAGCAGCTCAGGCGGAACATGGTCGATGCCGCAGGTTACTATAATCCTGTCGAACGGCGCATTTTCGGGCCATCCGTAGTATCCATCGTCGATCTTTCTGTGGATGTTCGCGTACTCGGGATACCGGGCTTCGTGCTTGCGGTAGATCGCATCCGTTTCCCTTGCCAGGGGCTCAATGATCTCGATGGTGTAGACGTGATTGGAAAGCTCCGAAAGAAACGCTGATTGGTAGCCTGAGCCTGTGCCGATCTCCAGCACCTTGTGCTCGGGCTGCGGATTAAGGTAATCGGTCATGCGCGCCACCATGAAGGGACCGGAGATGGTGGATCCGTAGCCAATGGGCAGAACAGCGTCATCGTATGCTCGCCGCGTATCCCGGCAGAAGAACTCCCGGGGCGTGCGGAGAAACGCCTCGAGGATGCGCGGGTGCGTAATGGTTTTCGACTGTAGGATCTTCTGCGCCAGGTCCCACTTCTGACTGATGTATTTTTCTTTCTGATCAGTGTGCGCGAGCATCCATGACACGTAGGCGGTTTTAGCGTTCGCGGGAGGGTCCGCGGTTCGCGCGGCTATGTCGAATCCCTTCTCACTCACCACGGGAAGGGGAGGGGGATGGGGTTTTTCCGCGGCAGGAGCAGGAGCGGGTGCCGCGGGTGCGGGTTGTGATGCGGGCTGTGGTGCAGGGGTGGGCGTCACGGGGGTGGGCGTCACGGGGGTGGGCGTCGCGGGGGTGGGCTGTGGTGCGGGGGTGGGCGTCACAGGGGTGGGCGTCACGGGGGTGGGCGTCGCGGGGGCGGGCTGTGGCGCGGGTTGCGCCGCTGCTGCAGGCAATGAGGCATTGGAATCAACAGCGCTGCCGCGGGTCCGAAGATCGCTTGCAATAAAGACAGTCAGCATGGCCAGAAGCCCCAGAGCAGCGGTCATGAGAACCCCCAGGGGGCCAAGCCCGCCGCGGCGTTGCGAACGTGAGGAAGCAGGGACAGGATCGGTTTTTAGATCGGCCGGAGAGCCGCACACCGGGCACCGCTCCCCCGGCTCGAGGTCGAATCCGCACTTGGCGCACGAGTAGCTCACGGGCCGACCGTCCTCCTGGGAAAACTCCGCTGTATGCTGTTTTATCGGCCATTGCCGCGCCGTCATTGAGGCGAGCGAATCCACCTGGGCATGCGCCGGGCTTGAATAATCCCCCGGATTGGGCTAAGCAGTGCCAGCGGTTGGCTGAGTCTACATAATTGCGGCTGGGGGCCGCAATGGGTACAGGAAAGGCAGTGCATGGAACAGGAAAGGGTAAGGCTTGCGGTTGGCGACAGGGAGATCGTGCTTGTCGGCACCGCCCACGTGTCGCGCGAGAGCGTGGATGAGGTTCGCGGCGTGATCACGGAGGAAAAGCCGGACCGTGTATGCGTGGAGCTGGATGAGGGACGCTACACCTCCATGAGCCAGGGCACAAGCTGGCAGAACTTGAATGTTGGCAAGGTGATCCGGCAGGGCAAGGGCTTCCTCCTGATAGCCAACCTTGTGCTTTCTTCTTTCCAGCGCAGGCTCGGCAAGGACCTGGGCGTAAAGCCCGGGGAAGAAATGCTTGCCGCCATCCAGGTCTGCCAGGAAATGGGTATTCCCTTTTCCCTTTGCGACCGCAACATCCAGATAACGCTGCGCAGGGCATGGGGCAGGACTCATTTCTGGGGCAAGATGAAGATGCTCGCCGCCATGATGGCGAGCGTGTTCACCAATGAGAAGCTCAGCCCCGAGGATATCGAGAAGCTGAAGCAGAAGGACGTCCTTCAAAGCATGATGGAGGAGCTTGCGGACTTCCTTCCCGCGGCCAAGGCGGTGCTCATTGACGAGCGGGACGTGTACCTTGCCGCCCGGATTTTTCAGGCCGAGGGGAAGCGAGTAGTGGCTGTGGTAGGGGCTGGGCATATGGCGGGAATTGCCGCCCACATCACGGCGTTCGCGGAAAAAAGGGAGCTGGTGGACCTGGCACCGCTTGACCAGCTACCGCCCAAAGGATGGGCGGGCCGCATTATCCCCTGGGCTGTCCCCGCAATCATAATCGGCCTTTTCTGCCTGGGGTTCATCAGGGCCGGCTGGAACATGAGCCTGGCGATGTTTTGGCGGTGGCTCCTGATCCACGGCGGATTGGCGGCCGTGGGCTCGGCGCTCGCTTTCGCGCATCCCATAACGATCGTGATCGCGTTCGTCGGCGCGCCGATCGGCACGCTCAACCCCTTTGGCAAGATCGGGCTTTTCACAGGCGTGGCGGAAGCCTTTCTCAGGAAACCGCGCGTCAAGGACGTTGAGAACCTGTCGGACGACGTAATGAGCTTCAAAGGGTTCTACATGAACCGGGTGACCCACATCCTCATTGTCTTCTTCCTGTCCACCCTGGGAGCCGCAATCGGGAACATCATTTCGATACCCCTGCTTGCCGCTCTTCTCAGGGGAGGGAAGTAGAGGGGTCTGGGCGGGCGTCCGAGGTGGCCCGCGGT
Organism: Spirochaetia bacterium; assembly: GCA_049519415.1. Classification (GTDB taxonomy): domain Bacteria; phylum Spirochaetota; class Spirochaetia; order SZUA-6; family Fen-1364; genus Fen-1364. The sequence goes on along the minus strand of JBEKQU010000074.1, from coordinate 24,352 downwards.
GTCCGAGGTGGCCCGCGGGCGTCCGAGGTGGCCCGCGGGCGATCGCGGCGCCCCGCTACCCGATCCTGTAGCGATAGATGTTGCCTTGGACCCGCTCGGGGCGCAGCCCGGGAAAACGCCAGTAGTGGGAGACCACTCGCGAGCCAGGCCTCAGCTCGCTTTTCAGCTTGGCCTCCAACCGTGCCATGATGAAACCCACCTGGAACGCGGTGATCAGGTCGTATCGGGACAGGTCCCTCTGCCAGAAATTCCCCCAGTGGATGAATGCGCGGCCGCTGAGACCCTCCCGCCGGATATTGCGCCGGGAGATCAGGACGAGCAGCGGGTTGATCTCGTAGCCATGGGCTTCCGCCCCCCGGTGCGCAAGCGCGATCACCACCCTGCCATCGCCTGACCCAAGGTCCGCGGCTTTGTCGCCGGCCTGCACGTCGGAGAGGTCAGCCATGGTATCGGCTTCGGCCTCGGTGCTTGGGTCGTAGATCGCCCCCCGCCCAATAGGGAAAAATACGAAGAATATCAGGTAAACCCCGATACCGATGAACGCAAGGGTAATGACCATGGCCATGGGCAGATAGTGTAGCAGCGATTTTTCATCAAGAAAAGGAACAAATTGACGGATCAGGCCTCAGCGAGTATCTTAAGGAAAATCGAGAAGGGGAGACGAAATGCCTCATTTGACATCTCAGCGCTTGTCAGAGCTCTATGAGCTGTACCGCGATACAGAGGTGACCTTCAACGCGCAGGTGATAATCGAAAGCGGTCTGATCACGTCGGACGTGCGCCTGACGATCGGCGACACGCACCTCCCGTGCGTGCTCTACGCGTGTTCCATGAAAGGAGCACGGGTCATAGCGGAGATCGGGCAGAGCGTTCGCGATGTCCTCTCACACGCCAACAACATGGCTGCTCTCCGGCTTGGCTTCCAGCAGAATGACCAGAAAGCGCCGGTCACTTTTTTTGTTTCTTCCCGGGTGGAAAGTCTCTCCGCGTACCACCCCAAGAAGCCGCAGCTTCAATTCATCACGCTGGAGTTCACGCAGAGGCCATCCGACATGCTTATTGGCATTCTGGGATTGCTCCTGGAGATCAAGGCCTCCGCGCTGCGCCGCAGGGATGAACGAATCGTTATCACCCAGGAAGTCATGAAGAAGATCGGGCTTCAATCAAAGGAAAGCTGCGTCGCCATAGGCGGCTTTCCCCGCAGGTGCATCGTGCGGGACCTCTCCTTCGGGGGAGCCAAGATCCTGATGAGTGCCCAAGGAACATCCCAGAGCGATAAAAAAGTATTGCTGAAGCTGGCGAAGTGCGAGCTGAATGACGACACGGTCCTCGACGGGAGTATCGTGCGCGTGGAGGACATCCAAGGCCGCAGCGACCTGGTCGCGCTCAGCATCCAATTCTCGTCCGACCCTCCCATCAGCTACAAGCAGAGGATCAACAGCGCCTTCGCGTAGATTCTCTGCGCCCGTTTCCTTGGCCCGGCCAGCGGGCGCAATTCGACGGACACCGCACACGAAAGCGCGGAAACGTACATTACCGCGCTCTGGCGTGAGATGGTTCGCCACGATTATTTTATGGAGGTGGCGGGAGTCGAACCTACAAACAAAGACTGCCGGTCAAAGCACCTTTATTGCTATAAGGGAGTTACTGCTTGAGGGGTAAGAAGTTGCCGCGCGGGTCCATTGCAAGCTATTGCACGGTGTTGTCATAGAAACTGTCACTTTTTTCAAATACCGGCTACAATACTGGCCACGCGCACTCGATCACCTTTACAAATCATACGCTTAAGCTTCTTTCCTGAAAAGAGCCCCCAGGTGGTGCGGGTCCATCCTGGGGGCGAGTGATCCCCGCGGGTAGCCAGCGCGGGGTGGGTGCGATCCGTGTCGCGCCTCACAGATCCCCCAGTGTCATGTTGGCGTCGTCGGCCGGGAGGCGATTCATGTCCGCCTGGGGCCTGGCGCGCGGCCCATAGGCGGGAGAAGGTCACTTCCTATTCGGGAGCTGCGCGGTGAGCACGGAAAGGCGAATCCAGGCGCCGACCAGCTCTACAATGTGGCCGGAAAGGCGGTCGATCTTGCGGAGGTGCTGCTGCGCGGAGCGCTTGTCGCGGGCGCTCATCCAGATGAGGTCTGCGAATTCATCACTTGTTTTTTTCACGAGTCGGGTCCTCCTTGCTGATTTCTACAATTCCAGTGCTGCCATAGAACAGCCGGCGCGGATGCGGTACCCCATAAATGCGGATATACTCGGCGACCGATTCCCTGGGGATACCGATGGTGCGGCCTTCCTTCACGACCGCCATCCTCCCCAGAAGGATGATATTGCGAATCTGTCCATAGCTTACAGCGAAATATTTCGCGAGCTGCGGGACGCTCGAAAGCGGGGGCAGGGCTTTTCCGAGCTTGTCCGCGGCCTCTTTCAGTTCCTTTCGCCAAGACGGCAAGGCTGCAGGGCGTGGTGCAGGAATGTATTTTATTAGCTTTGGAAGCCCGGTTAAATCCATACCCTGATTGTCGATGCCCAGCTCGCCGGCAATATCGTCATGGGGAGCGGGGGCGGCGCACTCCCTTTTTCGAGTAACAGGGGGCACCGGCTGCCCGCCCATGATGGAAGAGGCGATCACCTCCCGCATCTGCTTTTCCAAGGTCGCGAGCCGTTCACCGAAATTCGAGAGGCATTTTCTTTGAAACTCCCGGAATTTTTCGGACTCTTTCAAGTCGTAAACGAGCGTAGAATTTTGATCATGCCATGATCTCATGTGGTCAAACATCTCCGTTCGAAACGACTCTACTTTTGCGAACATAGATTCTCGGAATTCACCCTCTGACATACTCCGTGCATCGCCCAGGTGGGGGCGAAGACGTGTAGTATTCTTTCCCTGTTCGGGGACCTTTACGGTGTTCATCGTCCAGCCTTGGCCAGCCGGCGGAGCGCGTCCCTTGCCTTGACGCCGGCGATAGGCATACTGAGCGCATACCAGATCAGGGTATCGCGGAGCTCATCGAGTTCGAGGTCCTTGCCCTTCTTGATGCTGACGGTGACGGGGATCCCCCGCCAATGAAGGTGGAGAGTCAAGGCCTCACCTCATTCCCGGTGCGTAGGGCAAGACGAGCCGTCAGTCGAAGGATTGCGACCTCTTGCTCCGCGGTGAGCTCGCGCAGCTTTGTGGGGTGCTGTCGGATAAGCTCGCCGACCACTTCTTCTCCGACGGCGTAGAAAAGCGGAATCTGACCGATCTTGGAATAAAGCAACATGCCACACCTCCTCTGCAGTGTATCCTCGACGTGAGCGCGGAAGCCCGGCGAGGACCCGGGCTTGTCGGTGCCCCTATCCGCGCATGGCATTCTATACCTTGCACATCATGCTGTCAAGATATTTTTATTACATTGACAGAATGACAGCGCGCGGGGTAGGGTTGCACAGAATGACAGAAAACGTTACAAGAAGGGGATGGCCGGCATGACCCTACGAGTTGCCCAGGAGCTCCGTGATCGGTTCAAGGCCGCTTGTGCCTACCATGGGAAATCTGTCAATGCCGCTGTGGCGGAGTTCATGCAGCGCGAGGTCGAAAAGTGGGAAAAAGAAATGCGCAGCCAGGCGGAACCGACGAAAGGGAAAAAATAGGCCTCGTAGCGGGCCGTGGTGAGGTTTTCTCGGGGCCTGCCGTATACCTAGAAGGGGTCATCCAGCGCCTCGGTGAGATCCACGTCATTCTCGGCGGGTTCGGGATCCCGCTCCGTTGACGCGGAGATCGCCGCACCAAATGTCCGTTGGGCGCGGTCGATCACCATGCGCGCACGGAGTCGCTCATCCTGCACTTCATCTACAAGGAGGAGCTCCGCGAGGGTGCCCGCCTCCCTGGAGGCTTGGCCAAGCTCACGGAGTCCGCGCGCGAGGGCGGCCTCGATGCGCTCAATCATTGCCGCATGTCGTTTCATTTTCTCACCTCGGGCGGCGCAAGGCCGCAAGCAGGGTCCCGGAGTCGGGGTTGTCAGTTCTTTATGGTGACGTAGGTGCCGTCAATACACGTTTTTTGATCTGCAGGGCAGGCGGCTATCTTCGCCTGTAAGGCGGCCGCGTCGGCGTCGGCGATGAGATCCTCCCCCGCGCCCGGTCCGAGGTAGATTGCCGCAGTGGTCATGAGCTCGCGCCGTTTCGCCTCGACCGCGGCGATGAGCGGGACACTTTGCGCGGTGAGGTCCTCCATCTTCCAGGCGTATGCTCCGATCTGACTTAGCGCGAGAATGGCGCCAGGGCGATCATTCGCCGCCTTTGCTGCCTCCCATGCGGCTTGTGCGTTTTTCTTTGCAGCATTCGCTGTCACGAATTCTCCGATATTCGCAAGATGCGTTTGGCCCTCGGGGCTGAGCTGCACGAGGGCTTCGACCGCGTTACGCGTCGCCACGGGATCAACCGTGGCATCGCCGAATCCGGTTACGATTTCGTAGCCGTCAATGGTCGTGTGAAATACTGTGCGCATTGCTCTCTCCTATGTGTTCGCTCATAGGGCAGAATGGTCCCCGCGGGATCACGGTGCGTCCGTCAAACGTTCTGTATTTGATGGGGATGCCTTGGGGGGAGAAATGCCACTCGCTGCCGTCCAACCCATGCCCGATATTCACCATGCCGTCGGATGAAAACTCGAAACGATCCCAGCCGGAAAGTCGGGCCAGGCCGGCCATCTCCCCGCGCCGTAGACACGCGATCACTTCAGGGGGAGCGGCCAAGAGTCCAAAGCAGAGCATTCCCTTTTTTCCTACAGTTCGGGCCCATTCGCAGAGTCCGACAACGAAGTAGGGGTCCAGGTCGGGCGGGGCGTTCGCGTCGGTGAAGACATGCAGGATTCTTGTCTCGTCGGGGATCCACCAGGCGGGGAACCGCATTGATGGAATGCCTGCCGGCAAGCCTCCGACTAGGCCGAGGGGCGGAAGGGTCATGCGGTCGTCGATGCGATCCATTGCTCTCTCCTCAGAGGCGGCGCGTTTAGGGTTTTAGGTTTCCGCTCATAATTCCAAGCACGGCCTGCGAATAGTTGCGCCAGCGCTTTTCAAGTCCCGCGAAGGCGTGCCGGAAACTCTCGGATGCGACAGGGAAAATGAAGCCCCGCGGCGCCGTTTCGATAGCACTCAACACCTCAGAACTGACAACGGCCTCGGCCTCGTCAAGGTCGTGTAAAAACGTTTCGCGGAGAACACGGAAACTGTCGGCGATGAGCCGGGCGGGGCCATCGTCGATCATGCGCTGCCCCATTGTAGTGTGCAACGGATGCCTTGACGCGTCGATTCGGCAGTGACGCCGACAACACCGAACGGCTCCCCTGCTACGCGGACGGCGTGCGCAACGGTTCGGGCGTTCAGATCGCTTTGCACGATGAGCATCGGGGGATGCTGCGCCCAGTCCTGGGCGCTCATGTGCACGATAGCCGAGGGGGCGGGACTGGGTGGCGCAAAAATCCGCTCCCCTTCGGCGAAAGGATCGGCAAGCTCCCCCTGCCTTTCAGGAGCGCGGTCGTAGGCGTCACGGGCCAGGCCATCGGAGACCCTGCGGCCAGTGGCGCGGGATTGGAGGAAGATCACTGGGGGGGTCCTACGTAGCCGCTGGGGTGCGGCGCCACTCTGACCGTGGATGTAACACCCGGAGCGCGGGCATTATCGACGTTGACTGTCACGGGTACTTTTGTATTGACTGTCGGAGCTTGCGCGCCAGTCCAGACTTGCCCGAATCCGAATTGATTCGTGTTGCCGGTTAATGTCGCATTCATCTTATCCTGAAAGCCTTTGACCGCTGCCGCCGCATCCGCGAACGGCTTGCCGATGCCGGGGATTTTCCCGATCATGGACAACAGGCCTGCGATGCCGTCGATCACGAGGTTGATCGGGGAAAGCAGCGCCTTCATGAAAGCATCGCCAAGCGCGGTAATGGCGGGGAGAATCGTTTTCGTGATACCATCCGCGAAGGTAGATATTTTATCCCACGCCTCGCCGATCCAATGCGTGACCTCTTTCCAGTGCTTGATCATGAGATAGATTGCTCCAGAGAGGATGCCCACGGCGATGATGATCAAGCCGATGGGGTTTGCGGACATTGCAACGTCAAGCGCTTCCCAGACCGTGCCGGCGCCTTGCGTAACGATTTGAAAGGCTTCCATGATTGCTTGCGCGGCTCCGAAGGCGATTGAAATCGCGCTCGCTGCCTCCTGTGCGATTTTCAGGGCCACGAATCCACCGACAATGCCAAGAAGAATCGGGCTCCATTTCTTGAGATCGTCGATGATCGTTTCGACAATCGGGATTGCCTTCCCTACCAGGTCCGAGAATCCCTTGATAAAATCCTGAATCTTTGTGGCGATGAGCTCCTTGTGTGCGGCGATCCATTCGACGGCCTTCTCGACGTACGGCGTGGCGGCCTGAACGACGAAACCCATGACCTCGTCCTTGACCGAGGTGACCATGCTCTTGAGCTTCTTCGACGCCTCCGCGAACTTATCCGAGGCCGCGATAGTCTTGTTGTCCAGCACGTCGCCGTAGATCGAGGCGTCTTGCATGAGTTGCTCGATGCCTGCGCTGCCCTGCGTAAGTAGCGGTATGAGCTCCTGTCCGCCTCGACCGAAAGCGGTCTGCGCGATGGCCGCGTCTGTTTGCGCGTTGCCGCACTGCTTGATCGCCTGCGCCACGAGGAGGAAGGCCTGCTTTGAATCCTTTGTGTTGCGCAGTTGCACGGCGAGCTGCGGGTTGATCCGCATCATCATCTTCATGAGCGGACCTGTGCCCTTGGTCATCTCGGCCATGCCGACGTTCATCTTCTTGAACGCCGCCTGCACGGCCTCGACGGGCGTGCCCGTTTGCGTCGCCGCGTAGTTCAAGCGCTGGAGCGCATCGGTTGTCATGCCGATTGTCATCGCCGTTTTTGCGATGCCTTCCGCGCGTTCGGCGAAATCCGGGAGTTGCTGGAAGGCGTTCTTGATCGCATCGAAGCCGCGCATGGCGATGCTGCTTGCCAGCGTGCCCGTGAAGATTTGCCCGAATAGGGAGGCCGCCTTGCCGGCTCGGCCGAAGTGCTTTTCGGAGTCGTCGCCCATGATCTTGGCCGACTGGCCGAACTTGGCAAATACGCCGCTGAACTTGTTGAGCGCCGAGATTGTGGTCGATACGGCGTAATTAGGCATAGATCATATCTTCTTTCGGCGCGGCGCGTCGCGGTTCCGCCAGGCGAGCCAGCCGTCAATCAAAAGCAAACCGAGCACGACGGCCATGAGGCCGAGCGCCGGAAGCATCAGTTTTCGCCGGCAGCCTGGGCAGCCAGGGCAGGGCCGCCGGGGCCGGGCACAACCTCGGGCACCTCACCCCGTGTGCGGGCAAGTATCATCTGTTCATAGGGATCACTCGGCACCAGGTCATACATGCCCGGCACTGCAGGAGTCGCAGAAAAATCCTTCACCTCGCCGGTTGCCAGGAGCTCCGCGACGCGGTCGGCCGGAAGTAGCCCGCTGGGGATTTCCTGCCAAGAAGAAATGCGGATCGGCGTGCCGTTTGTAGAGGTGAGATTCAGAACGCCAATTCCACACCAACGGAGCCTGTCCGGAATTGTGTCACTCATTGCCGTCCCCCTAGTTCTCCGCCTGGTCGATGGCGACGGTCGTCGCCGGGAAGATGTGCCGCATGCAAAGAAACTCGCGCGCGGTCATTGCAAGGTTCGCCGGGCTTGTGATGATCGAGGTCAAGGTGCATGCCGTCGCATGCGCGTTGTCGAAAACGAGCTGCGAAGCGTCCACTTCGCAATCCCCGCCGACGAGGATCATGGCGTTGAGGATGTCTCCCCCCGCATACACGGCTGCGGTGAATCCGCCGTCGTTCATGAGGATCCCCATCGGGTACTGCGTGCCGTCGGCGGCGCCGAGGTTCGAAGAAATCCACGGCGTCCATTTGCCGGTGGCTGCGATCCGGCTCATGATCGTAAACTGAAGTAGCGGCGTTGTGCGTGTGCCGTCGGTGAGGATCGTCTCGGTGTCCAGGCTGTAGCCCTGCCCGGCCATTACGAAGGGGAAACTGTTGTTGGTAACGGAAACTTGAATTGCCATGATCGTTATCCTTCCGCCGCGCGAGCGCGGCCATTGAATTCCTTCACAGCGTCGATGCGCGCCTGCCAATCGTCGATCGCGGCCGGTGTAGCGCCGCGAGCTTTGCGGAGCTTCTCATCCCAGGCGCGGCCGCCAGGGCTTGCGGCGCGCACGGTCTCGCCGGTTTCTGTCCAGCTCACGATGCGGCCGAGGGCGGAGGAGTCCTGTTTCACGTTCGCGCATGTGATAGGCGCGAGCGCAGAGTCATAGCCGAGAATGGTATCGACGGTCTGCATTGCCGGCGCGGGGGGTGCGGGAGGCTCGGCTGCTGAGGGTGCCGCTGCAGCCTTGACGCCGAGTAGCTTTCTCATGCCCTCATAACCGGGCAGCCCTCGCGGGCAGGGTGCGCCTCCAGCCTCCATGACGTCCAGGGCGGCCTGGAGCTCCGCGTTGGAAAGCACGGGGCCGGGGCCGTAGCGGTGACGCTTTATTGCTTTTGATGCCTGGTCAACGGTCATTTTCAACACCTCTTTTCAAGAAAAGGGCGACCTCGGCGGAGGAGATCGGCGCATGGCTAGCGTTGTGGCGCCTTGGTCGCCCACGGTTCGCAAAAAAAAGGGGGTGGCCGGTGCCCGCGGACTAGGAGAACAGCGGGGCTTGACGCTGAAAGGAATTCCGATGGCCGGCCACCCTGATAAATCAGTTCGTGTCGGACCGATCTCCAAACGGGCCCCCTTTATCTTTGGGGTCGTAGGTCGGCTCCGGACTCAATGGAAATACCCTTATGGGTCTGCCGTTAGGAGCTTTATTTTGCCGGTTCACACTGTTGTTGAAATTGTCTGGCTTTCCCGGCATTTTTCCCGGCGCGGGCGACGGCGACTGTCTCTGCGCCGGCGGGCGATAGCCCCTGCCATTGCCAACGTAGCCTCCGGAATTGTTGTCCATCTGAGCCATGATCCACCCCTTTCAGTTCGTATATGCCGGGAGCGCATCGAGCGCCTCGGAAAGTTGTGCCGCTTCTTTTCGATCCCGAGCCTCAGACCACGACAGGTCGGCCAGTTTTGTGCATTCATATTCGAGCTCGTGGAGCGCCTGGTCTCGCAGCGCCTCCGCTGCCCGCATCGGAGCAGAGGCGGGGACACGCGCAGGCCATTCCGTGAGCGTGTAGTAGTCGATGTATTGCTCCGCGTGCTTGACGAAATCCGCCGTCTTCTGCCCGCCCAGAAGATCGGCGATGGCGGCCTCACCCCATGGCGTTTTTCGCAGCGCCTGGAATGCGGCCACGAGCGCCCGCACGGCGTCGGCCGTTTCCGCCATCCGTGGGCGCTGGTAGGCCTGCTCACGCGCGAGCTCGCCAGTGTAGTTTGCCTTGATCTGATTCTCGCGTTGCATGCGATATGCCTTGATGGCGGCGGTAAGCGTTTCCTTTTCCAGCTTGTCCGCAGCGCGTTGTACGGCGTGCGCCCGCTCATCGGCCGCGATAGAGTCCTCAACGTTGCCTTCCGCCAGAAGTCGGGAGCTTTCCAAGGCGAGCTGCTCGGCCTCTGCAATGCGCGTCTGAATTTCGGTCCGCGCCCACTCGACTTTTTCGAGTAGAGGGTCGCTTTGTGTTGCCATTAGATGAGCCTCCCACCGCCGAACGGGCTCAGAGTAAAGCCTTCGTTTATGTGCGCCTCTTTTTCCAGCGCGTTCTCGACGTCCTCGGGGGTGGGCCGTTCGAGGCGCTCCGCCCATGGCGGGCCGGTGACCTCGACGAGCTGCCCGAGCGCGCGGAGCTCAGCGATCCTGTCGGGGCCGAGTTTGTGATCGATAGGGAGCTCTCCCAGCGGTGGGATCACGCGCAGCCGTGAGGGCGTCGCACAATGTAGGACACCGGGACCTTTCCATCGAAGGCGGGGCGCGGCTTCAGCGGGGGCCGGCTGGGCGGGTTTCACTTCGGTCTTTGTTGCCATTTTTTCGTTCTCCTCGTGCGAAGTCTAGCATGAGCGCCGTAACGGCAAAGTAACGGTTAGGCGTTACACGAGCAGCCCGCGTGCATGTAGGGCGTCGCGCATCGCGGGCCACATTGAGCCGGCGGCGACGGTGTATTCGTACGGGGTTGGGCCTACATCCTCGGCCGGGTGCTGGCTTTCGATGCTCCCCAGGGGGGCGCCGCGGAGAGTGAAGTATCGTTTGAGAATCGCCCAGCGGTTAAATCCGAACGTTTCGCAAAAGCGCCGCAAGTCCGCTTGACTGCAAAGGGCGTCGATGCCGTGCGCAGTTGCCGCGAAATGCCCGGCGCCGATCATCGTGTTGACGGCCTTGATGAAAAGCTCGCCATCCTCTCGGCGTTCAAACACGGCGGCCATGATCGCCAGGTTGTCGCGGAGCGTGTCGCGCTTTTCGAGCTGCGCCTCGATCTCAGCCAGGCGCTCCTCCAGTGCCGCACGCTCGGCAAGGTCCGCAGCGCCGAGGATGCGCACGACGTGCGGCGCGGCGGCGGGCGGTGCCTTGTCTTTTGTTTTTCGTGCCATGACTCTTTTCTCCTGTATAATCGAACGGCTGTTTGATGACGGCTCCGACCTCGGCGCTCGTTGCGCGGCGCGAGCGGTCCTATAGGGGCGCGCGGAGCCGACGGGCTTCCGGCGGGGAGGGTGAATCACGGCCCAGGATGAACACCACGCGGGACCGAATCGACCATCATGCGCGCGCGGGTTGGCGTCCGCTTTGGCGTTGCCCGCGATGGCGCTGCTCCCGTGGATGGTTCAAGTACGCGCGCGCCTTCGGGTCGTCCAGGTCGATACCACGCAAACCGCTTTCGAGCTTCACGACGGCGAGTCGGTGCCGCTTCACGGCCAGAGAGATCGCCGCGGCGCTGACGCCTGCAAGGGTTGCGAGTTCAGTTTGCGAAATAATCTGCATGTAACCTCCAATTAGGTTGACTTAACTTAACCTAAAAAATAATGCCGCACATGCGAATGTCAGCGGGTGCGACATCGACCCTCGATGCGTTTTCTTTTGGCTGGGAGGACCCTGGGAACGTAGCGCCCCGGCGCTGCCCTGCTTCGCGGCCATCATCTGCCGAGCACTCTCTTGATCGCGTTGTCCCAGAGCACTTGAAGATTGACATGCTGCAGGACAAGGTCCTTTGCTTCCCTCATCCATGGCAATCGCTTTGCCTTCGGCTTCTTGTCGAACGTCTGCAGCAGCGCCAGCCGGGGATACTTCATCGTACCCACCGTCTTGTAGCCGCCTTTCAGCTTGTAAAGCCCAGGTGGAAAGCCACTGTTTTTCTCATCGATGATGAACGGTTCTTTTCTATGCGCCTCATCGAATGTTCGAATCATCATGGCAATGCGGTTGCCGGGATCACCTCCACGTGCGTCCTGGAAGTCCTTCGTTGACGGGAATTCGCCTTGCATGCGCGCGGTTTTCTTGATCTGCCCAGCCTCGGTTCCCCCGCGGGCAATAAGGCTTGCTATGCGGTTTCTTGCCGGCTCGCGTCCGGTCTCTTGCTCCAGCCATGCGCTGAAACGGTTCGTCGCTACGCTGCCGATCTTTACAGTCGGATGATTGATCGTCGATTTGGTGACTTGGACGCGCGAGCTCACAAACGCCCGGTTTCGCACCTTCATTTTTTGCGAAATGGTGCCGATGACTGAGCGCCTCACCATGAATCCAAGATCGTTCAACACCGTCATCTGGGCCTTTTTGAAGTCCGCCGGTGCTCGCTTTGCGAAGTCGAAAAGTGCTTTCAAGCCCGTCAACTTTATGTCGAAAATCGGCCCGAATGCCATGTCATTCTCCTTTCAGTTCTGACCGGGAAGGCCCGGCAGCTCGATGTCCGGATCGCAGTTGCACGGGCCTTTGCCCTGGGCAAGTGCGCAGGCCGGATCATGGATCACGTCGATGTCAAGCACGGCGCCCGGCGGTGGTAGCTGCCGGTGCCGCAAGAGGCGGAGGAGCTTTCGTCGATAGGGGCTGCGAAAAACGGCGAAGATCATGGGGATTTCCTCCCTGTTTGAATCGTGAAGGGTATGAAGGGAGTGTCGTAAAATACATTGGGGGAATTGCCGCATAGAAAGTTTACGACGGTGCCTTCACACCCTTCATTCCTCACTTTTTGGGCCAAAATTGCTCTCAAAATGGCACCCTTTCTCCGTTTTCACTAACTTTTGTTTCGATTCCGTAAATAATGTTAGCGTAGCTCTTGTGCTCCACCCTGTAGCCGCGTTCCTTCAAGGCCATGATGAAACTCTTCTGCGTCATGGGGCGATCGACGCCGGCTGAGCGTGCCCATTCCTCATAATGCTGGTACAGGGCCGATGAAATCGCCTCCCGGTCGCGCCCGACCGTGCATGCCTCGTCCAGGAAGTCGGCTAGGGAATCGGAATCGCGCCGGTATTCGGCATTCGCGGTGTCGATGCGATTTGTGCTGCCGAGCCGTTCCTGGCGCCAAAGCCGGAACCCCGCAAGCGCCCATTGCAGGATGCCGTCGGCCTCGGCCTGGAGCTTTACCCTCAGTCCAGGATCGCGGTCATCTGCCGGCACGACATGAACGAATGGAAGGGTGCGTACGCGGCGAAACACGGCGCTGTCGGCACCGTTGACCACGGGCAGGAAATTGGTATGCATGATGACCTTGAATTGCGGGGCGAAAGTGAAGAAATCGCGGTAGAGCAGTCGGGCCGTGACCGGATCCTCACCCGTCAGCGTCTTGAAAAGCGCTTCATCCAAGCGTGCGCCTCGCGTCACGCGCTGTTGCATGAGCGTGGACACCGGTAGCACTTACGAGTAGCCGCCGAATGCGTGATGTATTGCGGAGAAGATCGTCGATTTGCTCGTGTTCGTCGGCCCAAGCACGAAAAGGGCGGCCTGCTCATCGACATATCCCGAGAGTGCATAGCCTGTCCATTTCTGCAGGAATCGCAGATCATCCTCATTGCCTTCAAGGGCTTCGCGGACCACCTTCTCGAATTGCGGCGCCGTCGCCCCGAGATCATACTTGCCATTTACGCAGATTGTCGCAAAGTCCGCGGAGCGATGTTCGCGCAAGGTGCCGATCTCCAGCTCATACGTCCCATTTGAAAAGATCACGATATCTCGGCGCTTGTCGAATTGTTCGGGCGTGCTCATGATCCGCGGATCCGCGGTGACCATGTACTCCACTGCGCGCACCCCCTGAGCGGTGAGCAGTTTTGCAACGTGCTTCCATCGGGCTTTCAATTCATCGGTGTCGGTGATCGGTAGGGCGTTGATTACGCCAGCTACGAACCGTACGCACTCGGGGATGAGATCGGCTCTGCGCCAGATTCCCCTCGAATCGTCGTAGAAAACTGCGCCGCCGAGCTCGGGCACGTAGAGTGCTCTGCCGAGTACCAGGTCGACAAGCAGTCGCGCGGTGCCGTTCTCATTGAAAGCATAGGCGCCCGCATTGATGGTTTTCAGGGCGGTCTTCATGTGCTTGCGCAGCCCCGCGAATACTTGCGCGGCTTCCGTTTCGGAGATCCCGGCGTCGGACTCTTGCGAGAGTCCTTCGCGCTCCTCTCTGCTCAGTTCTGCATCGTCCACCACGTTGACCATCCTCGCCGCTCTGTTTGCCGCCAGGGCCTCACGGAGTCGTTCGAGGCTCTCGCGCTTGACCTTCTCCCGATAGCCAGGGACTGCATAGCGTTTCCGCTGCTCGATCACATTTTGCTCCATAGATTCCCAGCGCGCGCGGGCATGTGCTCTAACTTTCGCCTCTACGGCGGGATCTCCGGCGATCTCCTCGGCATCATCCTCCAACGCTCTGCGGATGTATTCCTCTACGTCCTTCGGGGGATCATCGTCGTAGTGCCCGAATATCATGACCGGCGGATCATCAATGCCGGCCACATAACCTTCGAAAACAACACTCTCAGCCATTGGCGTACTCCTTCAGGCGCAACGCGCGCAGCTCACGGATTGCCCGCGTGCGTTCGGCGCCCTCGGGGTAGGGTTCGGCATCCTGATCCTTCGCGAGCTGCGCGAGCTCGTTCTCGGTTGCGGAGATCAGGATAGGTTCGGCGACAGCCTCAGCAGACCAGGCGGCCAGGATGAGCAGGCCGTTGATATCTGCGGGCTGCCCGACCGCGATGGTAGAAAAACCGCAGAATGGAATCTCTGCCCACCACAGCAGACACGAGTCCAAGTCATAGTCGGGATTGAGCCGCACCCTTTCGGTTCCGTCAGTGATCATGATCGGGCAGGGAGGAAACGGACGGCAGGCGGGGATCTGTATAGACTTGCCGGCTAGGCTGCCTGCATACTGTCCGCCAGGCTGCCGCGCGAGAATGGCGATTTCCAAAGTAGGAGCGTTCATGTCTTGCCTGCCTTCCGAGTGCGCTTTTTTCCCTTTGAAGCACGATTCTTTGCGATGAGTCCAGCGGGGGCGGATTTCCCGGGCGCCCCTGAGGTGTCCAGATGCGCGTCGATGAAGGCGGCGAGATCCGCGTGCCGGAAGAAGCGACGACCGCCGAGGGCCACGGTCGACAATTTTCCTGCACGGACATAGCGCCATAGCGTGCGCGTGCCGATGGAGAGCTGCCGCGCGGCTTCCGATGCGGAGTATTGAAGGCGCGGCATGAGCGGCGCCAGAGCAGTGACTGCGCCATTCATGGCGTCACCTTGCCCGAGGCCAGGCGCTCGACTGCTTCGCGTGAAATCCGGGTGGTGCCGGGGGAGGGATGGATGACGGGCAGGGCGCCCGCCTTGATCCTCCGCCACACAGTAATGGGATGGATGCCGAGAATGATGGCCGCCTCTTCGATTTTGAGAAGGCGACGGGCATCGAGTGATTTGAGACTGTCGCGTTTGGGCACGACACACCTCCAGCACTGATTTGTGCCGGGGGCGAGTCACGCGCCCGGGAGGTGGTTCAGACCTGGCAGCTTGGTCGGCTTCGCCATCCCTCGCGGGAGAACCGGCCTTCCAAGCTGCGTTTGCCGATTATCTATGGCCTCGGCATGCCTACTTCAACAATAGCAGAACCTTGGCGCTCGCGAAGTCGTCGCACGGCGTGTCTCGATAGCCCGAGCTTGTGTGCCGCTTCGCGGTCGCCAAGGCACGAAATGGAATCTTGAATCTCTGACGAATATGCAAGAAATCGGCCGCGCTCTCCAGATTTGATCCGTTGCTCTATCCTGTCGCCATGCTCTGCAATTTCCTTGAAACAGGCGAGCGTCTTTGCCTCCGGTGACTCGTAGCTCGTCACGGGGCGGACCGCTATCCTGATGAAACCCCCAATGAGGGAGCGCGGGGGCCTGGGCTGCATTTCTTTGCGTGTCACGGCCTTCACGCTACGCTTTGTATTGCTTCGCGCAAGCGGGTACATGGCAGATTTGTGTTAAAGTTTCTTAACATGCTGGGTGTATCCTTTTAACAGTTTTCGTATCATTTCGACCCATTGAGACAAGCCTCTTCAGGCATGCCGCAAAGGTCTCCACCGCGTCGAGATTCCCATGCTGCGCATCTTCCTCTTCACCTCCCGCAGCTTTCGGACGAGCCGCAGGAGATTCCTGTACCCTTCGACTGACTCCCTGGAAGGTGCAAGGGCGCCCAGGCGTACTAGCTTCTTCCGGACGTAGCTATCGGCAAGGTCGGCGATCCTCTGCCTGTCACACTGCCTGCGCTTTTCGGGGTCCTTGTACGGCATATCATCTCTACCATGAAGAACGAGGGGGCGCGCCGCGCTCCCCCTATTCTCCGCCCTCGTCTTCCGCACCTGCTTCGTGATCTTTGCCCATCCCCGCCTTTTGCTTGAGCTGCATTTCGAGGATGTTCTCCCATGCGAGGTACTGGGCCAGCACGTATTCGAGGTGCATGGCAACAGATCGGTGCGCCTTCGCCGCTGATACTACGAAGCCGTTGCGGATTCTGTAGTCGATAGAGGCGGATAACTCCATGCGTTCAACTGGGGAGACCATGTTCTGACCAGTAAGCACCTCATAATACTCCGGCATGTGAAGAACCGCCACCGGCCCGGTCTGTATCCACACCGGATTCATTCTGGCAATCCTGCCGGCAATCTCAATTGCCTTTGCTTCGGCCTCCTCATGGGAGTAGGCTGTGGGAATACCGTCTGATCGCTTCGCCGGCCTGTTAACGTCGTTTCCCGCTGTACTTTTACCCATTGCCTTTCCCTTTCCCGGCGCCCGTGCCGACTTCGACCTTGTCCTCGTCATCAGCGGGGGGCTCGTCCGGCATGCACACCTCGGCGCTGTCAAAGTCCAGCTCGTGCATTTCGTCCCACGCATCTGACAGCGCGGTGGTGGGCACAAAGTACACTGTACCGTCATCATGGATGTGCACGTCACCATAGATGCAGCCGTAGCTCTTGTACGCGACTTCCTTCGTCTCTTCTGCCATTTTCTTTTCTCCTTGCCGGCACCTGCCGGCGACTCGTGGTGAAGACCTATACTTCTTTCACGCGCCAAGCATCGCAGGCGCACTTCATGAAAAGATCGCGTCCGCGCGCGTCCGCTTCTTCGTAGGTGGAAAAGACGCCGGCCTCCAGGTGTTTGCCGTCAACGCCGGCTTCCTGGTGCCAGTGCTCGTCTACCCTTGTGCCGTCCTTCTCGCGTCTGCCGGTCGAAGTCAGTTCAAGGATGTACGCCATGCTCTACTCGATCCGCTTCTTGCAGCGGTCGCAGAAATAGAGCTCTTCACTGCGTTCGATTTCGTCCCGCAGTATGAAGGTCTCTTCTGTGGCCTCATTCGACTCGTCATCGGACACACATTCGAGACAGACGATTTCGCTGTTGCTGTTGTAGTTGCCGACTCTGTAGGCCAGGATGTCTTCGGTTCTGATAATACCCATGTGCTTGTGCCCTCCCAGGGCAAGCAAAGAATAGGGCTAAAGCACATGGTCAGGGAGGTAAGCTTACCCCGAACCTTACCCCTTATTCTTCTTCAATTTTTGGTCCAGTCTCGCGGTGTTTTTGACCGCTTGAAAGGGTTTGTGTATCAGATCGTCTGCAAGTGCGTTCTCGACTTCTTTTAGATTCACACCAGCTTGATCCAAACCGGCAGAAGTCCAGTGTTTCCACTCGCGCGACTTGCCGTCCAAATACTTGAAGAAAGCTGCGAATGCGTCCCGCGTCATCGATTTGTCGATGAGTTCAAACTCATCCCGCAGCGTTTTAAAGAGATAAACGAGCTGTTCACGAGATCCCTTCCACTTGATGAATAGACCTTCCGGCGGCTCCTTATAGATTACCTGATCCGGCTGCGTTGAGACCATATTCTTCAAGATCAGAACTTTTTCAAGCCATCCCTGCAATTGTTCGTGGGACGATGCTATGGATTTGATATCTACCGTGTCTCCGATCCAGTCTGGATGCCCCCACACTCCCCTAGTTTTTTGCGTCCACACCACTTCTCCAGATTCGTCGTATACCGTTGCGGGAAAATCGTCCTCGATCAGACCAAGCCTAAGATCGCCCTCCAGCTCGGCAATCAGGGCAAGCCGCTCCGCTTTGGATGGAAGACTACGCAATCTCTCGAAGTCCTTGTTGATCGTTTTCAAAATTTGGTCTATCTCTTCCTTTTTCACCTTGCTACCCTCGTGGGCATCTGAATCCCTGCGATGAGCTGCTCCTGCGCCGCAGCAATGTCCTTGAAGTCTTCTAAGCGGAAGGCCGAATAGTGTTCGGTCATCTCGGCCGTCGCGTGCCGCGTGAGCTGCCGCACCTTTTCCCCGGAGATCCCGGCGGCGCGCATGTAGGTATTCGCAAAAGCGCGCCAGGAATGGAAGCTGAGCACACGACGGGTCCGCTCCTCCGCCGTGATGCCGATGTTTTCCATGGCCGCGGTGAGCGCGTCATTGCATCGGTTGCCGTTCGCGGGTCGCTCCCCGAGCTTGAATGAAAAGAGATAGCCTTCCCACGCGCACCACGTGAGGATTGTATCGAAAACGAACCGCGGGATGGGGATATCGTCGACGCGCTTTGTTTTCGTCGGCTGCAGGCCGAGCTTGCCCCAGCTCCCGGCAACGTGGACGTGATCCGGGAAAAGGTCTTCTCGTCTCAATGCGAGGATCTCTCCCAGGCGCATGCCTGTGACGGATGCCAGGAGAGAGGCGGAGTGATAGAGTTGATTGTCATCCCAGATCGTGCCGATTGTAGCCGGGTTCAGGAGAATGCGGGCCTCTTCCATCGAGAGAATGCCTTTAGCGTGCGGTGTCGGCTTGAATCCTTCGACGCGCGCCCAGGGTGTGCGGGAAATGACGCCGAGGCGCTCGGCCTCTTTGAGCATGATCCGATAGACGCTGGCCTTGTTATTGATGCTCTTGCGTGAAAGCCCTTTGTCTTGCCAAGCGGTAAGGAGCTCCTCGCAGTCCTTTGGGGTGATCTCATCGAGGCGTTTGTCGCCGTGGTAGGGGAGAATCCAATGCTTGAAGTCGCGCAATGCATCATCGGCGTATCGGCGCGAAACGGCGGGCCTTGATTCGTCGGAGCGATTAAGCTGCCGGCGTAGGTACTTGCATTCGCCCCAGTTCCACCAATGCTCCGTAGCCGCCCAGGCGGCGAGAGTCGGGATCGTCGACTCGGGAGCCTTAGCATCCTGCGGGCCCGTGACGAGCTGCCCGGCCGCCTGGAGCTTATGGCAGTATTCCTCCGCTGCCGGAACGGTTTCCTTTCCCGTCGAACGTCCGACAGTGCGGCGCCCACGCTCATCATAGGTTCGGTAGTAGTAGACCTTGACGGGCGTCTTCTTCCCGGGGCGAATCACGCGACGAACGTACAGAGAGAATGCCTTTTTTCTTCTGCCCATGGTTTCCTCCCATATTGGCGACAATATAGGCTACCATGGCGCTTTTTAGAAGTCAATAGCAATTCATTTCTTTACATTACAACGAATTAAAATATGGAGGTGGCGGGAGTCGAACCCGCGTCCTGGAGTGTTGACCAAGAACCTCTACAGGTTTATCCGTCCGTTAGGGCCTCGGCGGGGAGTGTGGGAGACGGCGTCCCGCTCCTCGCCAGAGCCTGCTTTATTTTCCCCGACCGTCCACAGGCATACGATCAGGTGAGTACCGGTTTGTTACAGGCACCCCTGGATGCTCGCTACCACGCTCCAGGGACCCGTCGTCGCAATTAAGCGGCGAGTGCGAAATCTGCGTTGTTGGCAGTTATGTTTTTGCCATTTTAGGAGACTGGCGCTCCACCTGCAGCCCAGGGCCGAACCGACCCCAGTCGAGACCGTTGCACCCCCTAGCGTACGCCATTAGCGCAATTTGCGAAGCCCGGCAGGCGCGTTTGCGCGCCGGTAGGGCTCATTTCACCCTGTACTCGCGTTCCAGCTCTCTCTTCTGGTCTCTCTTGCGAATATCATCACGCTTGTCAAAGAGCTTTTTTCCCTTGGCGATTCCCAGCTCGCACTTCACGATGCCTCTAGAAAGATAGAACTTGAGGGGAACCAGGGTCAAGCCCCTCTCATCCGTGACCCGCTTCAGGCGCTTGATCTCCTTCCGGTGCACAAGCAGCTTTCTGCGGCGCAGCGGATCGTGGTTGATGCGGTTTCCGTAGATATAGGGGGTGACGTGCAGATCGATCAACCACAGCTCGTTGTTCTGCACCAGCGCGTAGGAATCGGCGAAAGAAAACCGGCCGTCCTTGATCGACTTCACCTCCGTTCCGACCAGGGAGATGCCGCATTCAAAGGATTCCTCTATGGCGTAGTTGAACCGCGCCTTCTTGTTGACGGCAAGGACCTTTACGCCCTCATTCGATTTTGGCATTGGGTGATCACCGCGGCCTATTGCCGCGCAAGCGCGACCCGGAACCCCAGGTAGGGGGTGCACCACTCAGAGGGCTGGGAGCCGCGCGTGTACACCTTGTCAGCGCCGGACTGATCCGCCCAGGAGCCCCCGCGTACGGCCCGGTCCGGGGCTCCGGGGAGGCTGCGCTCCAGCAGGGCATTCGTCCTTGGATTAAGGGAGGAGAGGACGCCGGTGTTGAAGCTGAAAGGGTCGACGCACCATTCCCAGACATTGCCGAGCATATCGCTCAGCCCATAGCCGTTCGGTTCTGATGTTCCGGCGGCGAATGGCTTGCTGATGCCTTTCTGATAGAAAACCGCTCCGCCCGGCTTGCCGCCCAGGGGGTAGGGCATGCCGCGCAGGCCTCCCCGCGCGGCCCATTCCCATTCAGCTTCCATGGGGAGACGCGCGATATATCCCGGCAGAGCCGCCTGCACGCTGCGCGTGAGCCAGGCGCAAAAAGCCGCTGCCGCGTGCCATGAGAGGGAGGTGACCGGCAGATTCTCGGAACCGGAAGGCATCCGGTCGTCTTTCCAGTCTGAAAGATAAGCGTCAGTGACCAGGCCTTTGGCCATGAGAGCCGTCCTGCTGCTGGGAGCCCAGTCCGGGTTCTCATTGACAAAGGACTGGAACCTTGCGTTCGTGACTTCCATGGTTCCAAGGTAGAATGAGTCGATGTGAATGGGATGCGGGAGGAGCCGATCAATTGATTTTCCCAGCGATTCCAGGTTGTCATCCTTGCCCATGACCAGGTCGCCCGATGGGATGGAGCGAAAGGCCATGCCCGCGATGGTCACGTTCCCTCCGGCGCCGGCAATGGAGCCTCCGGGCTGGTAATATTTTGCAATCGCGTTTTTATATGATGTCATGTAGCTCTGAACCCAGGGCGTGGCCATGAGCTTCGCCTGGTTGGTCCGCGAAAGGGCAAGGAGCAGCCAGGCAGGGAAATTGTCGTACTTCTGTGCAATCTGTATGGAATGCTGGAGAAGGGAAATGAAAGAGCCCGCAGTCAGCGCCGTTCCGTGCGTGGAGATACGAGCCGCTGCAAGGAGAAGCTCTCTCAGTTGAGATTCGTCCGTGACGAAAAGCAGGCTGTTGGAGATGAAATCGTAGAATTGCTGCTGCTCGCCAGAGCCGAAAGCCGCGTAGGAGGCATTAGAAACAATCTGGGGGATCTGCGGGTTCTTTTGGAAATCAGAAAGGGCCCACTGCAGAAGCCCGCTGAGATCGGCAATGGCGAGGGTGCGGGAAATGCTTGTCCTGTCCTTCACGAAGAGCGTGCCGAAAACCCGACCCCGGACAGTCTGGCGCAGGCTGACGGCTGAATAAAACGGCTTGGAGATGTCAAGCGTCCTGTCGCCTTTTTTAAGGAAGATCGTGCAGGGAGTGCTGCCCGCGTAAACGCCATCTACCTTGACCGTCGCGTGATCAGGGAACGTGGACGCGGTGAGGTATGATCCGCGATGACGCAGTCCCGGAGAGAAGAGCAGAAAGAAAACCACGATCAGGAGGACAAGGCCGTATAGCATTGTCAGGTAGGTTCCCGGGCGGACACCCAGGATCGGCTTCAGGTGGACCGACACCTCATCGATGTCGGAATGGGTATCGGGCCTCTCCTGTTTCGGCATTCGCAGAGTATAGGAAGGCGGTTCTTGCTTGTCAATGATTCATGATGCGTGCTATCGTGCCGTGGGAGAGGGTATGACGGAAAGCAGGGTTGATTACTGGAAAAAGTGGGAGAAATCGGTGCAGCAGGCCACCGAGAAGTACCTCACCTGGAGGAAGAAGCGGAAGCTCCGCCGCAAGGCGAAACAGAAGAAGCGCAACCCGGTGGTGGATTGGATCGACGCCATTCTCTCCGCGGTGGTCATCGTGCTCCTGATCAACCAGTATCTTCTGCAGGCCTATCAGATCCCCTCACCCTCCATGGAGCCGAGCCTGCTCGTGACCGACAGGATATTCGTCAATAAGTACGTCTACGGCCCCGAGCTGATACCCGGCATGCTGAAGCTCCCCGGACCCTGGCAGCCCGAACGCGGGGACGTGGTAATTTTTGAGAGCCCGGAATACATCTCCAGCGGTCCTGTCATCGATGTCCTGCAGCGGGTCGTCTACATGGTCACGCTGTCGTTCGTGGACATAGACAAGGATGAGAATGGCCAGCCCAAGCACCACTTCCTCATCAAGCGCGCCATCGGCATGCCGGGAGACCGCATCCGGATGAACGAGGGCAACGTTGAATACCTGACGCCGGGGGAATCCACGTGGATGACCGAGCAGGACATGAAGAAAGCTCTCGGCTTCTCGTATGAGAACGTCAGACGGATACAGCCCGAGGAGTATCCGCTCTTCCGCGCGGCAGGAGTCGGAGAGGGGCTGATGGACGAGAAGTTCCCCGCATCGGCTGACCAGGAAGCGGCGATCAAGACCTATTACTACGTCACGTCGGATTCCTCGGGAAAGATCTCCAACTATACCTCCAATATGATCAAGCTCGCGGACGATATCTACGTCACAATGTGGAAGGATGCCACGAAGTGGGCTATTGAGCCGGACAATTACAATGCAGCGGTCGAATGGCGCATGCTCAAGGAAGGATACAACGTGCCGGAGAACCGCATATTCCCCATGGGCGACAATCGCGACAATTCCCGGGATGCGCGCTATTTCGGTCCGGTGCGGCTTGAAAAAGTGCTGGGCAAGGGTCTGTTCCGTTATTGGCCGCTGGGCCGGTTCGGGGGTGTCAGGTAGCGGCAATGATCGACACCGTGGAGCGCTATTCATCCACCGCTGGAAAGCGACGAGCGGGCATTGTGCGCGGCCGCATCCTAAGGGTTGTGATTATTGCGCTGCTCCTGTACCTGCTGGCGTCGCGTTTCCTCGCCTCCACCTATCGCATTGATTCAGTTTCCATGGAGCCCGGTCTTGCGCCCGCTGACCGCGTGATTGTGAGCAGCCTGGCATTCGGTCCCCGAATCCCCTTTTCCACGTCCCAACTGCCGGGCCTGGGAAGACCCGAGCGCGGAGACATGGTCGTTGTGCAGCCTCCATTCCTGCAGGAGCCCACCCTGGCGACGCGCATCCTGGAGCCGTTCGCCAATTTCTTTACGCTTCAGAAAGCGACGCTGCAGCGCGACCTGCGCGGGTCCCGCGTGAATGCCTATATGGTGAAGCGCATCATCGGCATCCCAGGGGACACGGTGCGGCTGGCTAATTACGCGCTTTTGATCAAGCCGCGGGGAGCTTCTGATTTTGTTCCCGAGCAGCAGCTCATCGCGGTCCGCTACCAGATCCGAACCGCATTGAACGCCAAGGGGTGGGGTTCCACCTTTCCCTTTTCCGGCAATTCCGACGACGTTTTATTGAAGGAAAACCAGTATTTCGTGCTCGGCGACAATCGCCCCGAATCCAGCGACAGCAGGTCCTGGGGGCCGGTGACCGGGGACCGTATCATGGGCAAGGTCGTGTACCGTTACTGGCCGCCGCGCTCCCTTGGCACGCCCTGATCCCGGCCTCTCGCTGTACATCCACGTCCCTTTCTGCACGGATAAGTGCCTGTACTGCGATTTCTATTCCGTCCCCTGCCGCACTGTGTCGGACCAGGTTCTGGCCGCAGTTATCGACCAGACAATCGGCCAGGCTCGATTCTTTCTCGACGCAGCGGCTCACGGCAGGCGCGTGGAGACCTTGTTCATCGGCGGTGGCACGCCGAGCGTCCTGCCGCGAAAGGAGCTGGAAAAGCTCTTCAGCTCGCTTTCGGACCTGGGATGCGCGGAGTGGACGGTGGAGGCCAACCCGGAGACGCTTGATGATTCCTTCCTCTCCCTCTGCCGGGACGCGGGAGTCACGCGTCTCAGCGTGGGCATTCAGACCCTTCAAGAAAAGCATCTTCGCCTGTTGCGCAGGCGCGCCTCAAAAGAGGATGCCCTGTCAGCCATCCGGAGGCTGGGGCAAGGATGGCAGGGAGAGGTCAATCTTGATTTCATTGCGGGAATCCCCGGGCAGACGGTCCAGGAGGTCCGGGATGACCTTTCCGTTCTGGAAGGATCATGGCCATCGCACGTGTCGCTGTACCAACTCACGGTGGAACCGGATACAAGGCTCGCGGCGCTTGTGAATAGCGGAGAGATTGCGCTGAACACGCCGGATCAGGATGAGGCGCTGTGGTTCGCAGGCAAGGGAGCGCTGGAGAACCGGGGTTATCAGCAGTACGAGGTCTCCAATTTCTGTCTTCCCGGCAGGGAATGCAGGCACAACCTGCGCTATTGGCGCATCGATCCTTATGCCGGCGCAGGGCCGGCCGCTGCCTCTACGCTTCCCGGCTCATGGATCATGCCTGTCCTGAAAGATCGGGGAGCGGCGGATCTTTCCTCCCCGGTTTTCAGGCTTTCCAACCCCAAGGATATTCATGCCTTTCTCCAGGGACCTGAGGCGCTGTGGGGAATGGAGATAGAATCGATTGCTCCGCGCGACTTCCTCCTTGAAAACCTGATGATGGGACTTCGAATGGCCCGGGGGATTCCATCGGACCAGCT
>JBEKQU010000073.1:0-22469 GCA_049519415.1 Spirochaetia bacterium | reverse complement strand
TCAGGATGAACCCGATCCCTACCAGACGAGCCGAGAGGCAAAAGGTGTAGGGACCACAAGTTGGGGCTCGGTCCTTACGCCGTAAGGAATTAGGAGCGCCGGCTGACAAAGTTGGGCTAGGTCGATCAGATCCTGCCGAAGGATCTGATCCGTGTGCGATCTGCGCCAGCGGTTATAAAAGGTACGATCGTTCTGGAGAAAAGGCTCAGGGAAGCCGCCCACGCTCATGAGCCGGGAAAAAGCATCCGCTGGATCGATCTCCTTCCGGACCTCTTTGATATCAAAGGGATGGAGCCGGTACTGAAAGAAACGACCCGCAAGTGAATCGCCGGATTTGCGGACCATATCCAGCCGTGCGCTTCCCGTGACAACGATTGCGGGAGTCACGCCCTCCACGTCGTAGATGCCTTTCAGCCACGATTTCCAGCCCTTCATCTTGTGCAGCTCGTCGAATATGACCAGCTCTTTCTTCCGGTCCCAGCTTCGCTCCTTGATGTCCAGACGGTGGGGTGGAAAGTCAAAGTTGAAGCAGTCGTGATCAGGAGAGATCATCTTGGCAAGCGTCGTCTTGCCGGATTGGCGTGGTCCGGTGATGAAGAGGATCTTATGCTTCATGTCCTTTCTGACTTGGGGAAGCAATGATCTATCCACCCGACTAATTTAGCATCCCTGCTGAAAAAGTCGGGACGGGTATAGCGGCTATGGGCGGCCGAGGTCAGCGGGCAGCGGCGCCCCATTACGGCTCAGACGCTTCCTCAGTCCCAATCCGGATCACTGATCAGCGATTCTTCCAGCGCCCTTTTCTCATCATGCGGCAGCCACGAGGATCGGGCAGCCTGCAGGATCATGTCCTGGATTTCCCTGCGCGAAAAACCCAGCTCCGTTTCCAGCAGCCGATATTCTTCAGCAAGCGATGTCCCGAACATGGCGGGATCGTCGTTGTTGATCGTCACAGGTATTCCGCGCTCCAGATACTGTCGTATAGGAAGATCTCCGGGGGATTGGACCACGCCGGTGCGGAGGTTGGAGACGGGGCACATCTCCAGCGTGATCGCGCGGCGCGCAAGATGGTCCAGCAGAGCATCGTCCTCACGAGCGCGGGTGCCGTGCCCGATGCGATCAACCTGAAGCGTGCGGACAGCTCCCCAGACGCTGCCGGCGCCCGCAGCCTCTCCGGCATGGGCGCTTGTACGGAAACCCAACCGGCGCGCCTCCTGGTAAAGGCCAGCAAAAGGTTCGGGAGGAAAAGCCCGCTCGTCGCCCCCGATCGTGATGCCCACGATGCCGCAAGACCGGACCTCCGCCACCTCGGCAAGCGTTCGGGCCATCCGCCCCAGGTCCGGACCGCGCACCAGGTCAGCCACGAGCAGGACCCGGATTTCCGGCACTTTATCCAAGCCTGCTCGGATGGCCTGCGCCATCCCCTGGGGCGCGAGCCCGTGGGAGGCGAAGTCGGAAGGGGAAAAAAACACCTCCGCATAACGGATATTCTGCGCAGCCATCGTGCGCGCGACGGCCTCAGAAAAGAACGTGAAATCCTCGTATTCACGCAGGAAGCCGTTCTTCCATGTCCAGATGTCCAGGAAGTGACGGAAATCCCTGTAGGCGAACAGTTTCCGCAGCGCGGCGATGTCCGGCGCCTCGGCGCTTCCGCCGTATTTTGCAACGATCCGCCATAGGGCGTCATGCGGGATGGCGCCCTCGAGGTGGACGTGCAGCTCCACCTTGGGAACACGGTCGCGCCAGCTCGTAGCGTGTGGCTCGGGGCTGCTCATCGGCCGATGGTAACGGATCGAATCGCAGGATTCCAGTCCTGCGGGCTCCGCACGCACGTGGGTCGCGCACCCGCTGCTTCCGGCCGCTTGCCGCGCTTCCCCCGCTGCTGGTAGGGTTCTTCCAAAAGGAGACATCATGAAAACAACGCGGCAGATCATCCAGAAGGCGCGAGAGCTGGGCATCGGGCTGCCCGCGTTCAACATCGCGCACCTGCCCATGACCGAGCCCATCATCCGTGCCGTGAGGGACCAGGACTCCTTTGCGCTGCTGGAGGTGTCGCGCATCGACTGGGTGAAGTTCGGCGCGCGGAGTCCTGCCGCCGTCATGGAGGAGTTCCGCAAGAGCGAGGATCCTCTGCACGTGCGCATCCACCTGGACCATGTGCCGGCAATCGACGAGGACCAGAAGAAGGTGGACTACATGTCCATCATCGAGGAGGCGCTCTCCCTCGGCTACCAGTCGGTGATGATCGACGCCTCGCGGCTTTCCCTGGAGGACAACATCCGAACCACCCGCACGGTGGCGGACCTCGCGCATAAAACAGGCATCCCTGTCGAAGCCGAGCTGGGAGCCGTGCTGGGCCACGAGGCAGGCCCCCTGCCGCCCTACGAGGAGCTGTTCCGATCCGGGAAGGGCTTCACGCGTCCCGATGAAGCCGCGCGATTCGTGCGCGAGTCCGGCTGCGACTGGCTGTCAGTGGCCATCGGCAATGTGCACGGCGCCGTGGGGGAGGCCACGAAGGACCAGAAGAAGGTGGAGGCGCGGCTTTCACTGGATCATCTAGCGCGTCTGGCTGATGTCACTGGGATCCCGCTGGTCCTTCACGGCGGCTCCGGAATCCGGCAGGAGGATATGCTTGCTTCCTTGAAAAAGGGGATCGCCAAGGTCAACGTGGGCACGGAGATTCGTCAGGCATACGAGCAGACCTTCAAGGAAAAGGGCACTGTTCAAGCGGCCCAGGATGCTGTCTACGCGCGCACCGTTTCCCTGATCAAGGACTGGTTCAAGCTCACGGCGATCAGGAGCCGGCTGCTGGCGTAAAGCGCGACAAGATAAAGCCGGGCAGCTCCCGCAGCATTCCCATCGCATCGTTTTCTGGGCGCATCTCAATGGCGGCGTCCGCTGCCAGGGCTCGAAGGCAAGCCTCTGCCTGGCCGCGGGCCGGCTCATGGCGCACGGGTCCGGTAAATCGCTCCAGCCGCGGTATGCCGTGAGTGGTCGTGACCGGACCTGCGCTGCGGATCGATAAGGCTATTTAGACCCCCCCGGCCACTTGGCAAATGCGTCCATGTGCTGCCAGTAGGCGGGCAGGCCGACGATTGCCCACACCACCGCGCTTGCGAGCGCGGCAAGGGCCACCAGCCATCGCAGCCATTTCAACTTTGGCAAGGCCAGCGCCGGCAGAGTAAGGATCGCCGTGACGCCCGTAATGGCAAAGCCGCCCGCCGCTGCCAGGGGCTCGGAGGTGAGTTTGAGGTTGAGGACCCGGACCCCGAGGAGCACAGACACGACGCCAACGAAAAACGCGTACACCCCAATGGAGATGAGGTCCCATCCGAACGCGACGGCGATTCCGGTTGCGAACAGTATGCCGCCGAACATCACGGTCAGCTCGCCATACGGGATGTTGTACGCTCCGGGAAGCGGCCAGGTGAAGATCATCCGAAACCCCGCCACGAGGGCGATGAGGCCCGTGAGCAGGAAACCTGGCAGGATTTTCTTGGGATCCTTGTCGATGAATCGCCACATGAACAAGGCGAAGAGGATCAGGGCGACCACCATGTTTGTGAGCATCAGCGTCAAGAAGTCGATGAACATCCAAGCCTCCTTTGCCCCTTGGGACAGTTTTTTTCTTTGGGGCTCGCGCCAGCCGGCCGGACGCCCCAGGTCAACAGCCTGTTTCGCTGTATGCCCATAAAATAGTGATATTGTCAGATAGTGGAAAACAAATTTCGATTGGCCAGGAAATCCTTCATGAGGGGCCAGAGCGCCCGGTAGCCCTCGAATCGCTCCCCATAGATGCGCTGGCGTTCGGGATCCGGCTCGAACCGGTCCCCCAGCGCGACCATGGCGCTCACCCCTTCCTGCAGTGAGGAAAAGGCGCCCGTGCCCGCGGCGGCAAGGATTGCCACGCCAAGGCTGCCGGCTTCGGGCACCTTGGCGCGCACCATGGGCTTGCCCAGGATGTCGGCCGTGATCTGCAGCCACGCGTCGGACTTGCTCCCGCCGCCGACCGCCCGCAGCTCTCGCATGCTGATGCCGGTCTCCGCGATGGAGTCCACCAGCCCCTTGTGGTAGAAAACCACGCCTTCCATGATTCCCTTGAGGATATCCCCCCGCGCGGTGTCCAGCTTCAGCCCAACGATCACCCCCGAGGAATCCGTCACGAACTCGGGAGGGCCCGTGACCGTGAAATGGGGCAGGACAAAGACGCTCGAGGGTCCCTCCGGCACCTCGCGGATCAGCTCGGTGTACACGTCCTTCCCGGCCCGGTCCGCGGCCTCGCGGTCGGCGCGCGCAAACGTGTCCCGGTACCATTTCAGGAGCAGCCCGCCCTGGTTGTAGATGAAGGTCACGAACTTTCCGGCAGCGGCGTGGTGCTCCGTGGAAAGCCCGCTGCGCATCATGGGCTGGGGAGGCTTTCGTCCCGAGAAAACCGGCACCAGGCAGAGGTAGGTGCCCATCCCGCACATGCCGAAGCCGACGTCGATGACGCCGCAGCCCACCGCATTGGCGCATTGGTCGTGCGTTCCCGCCACGATCGGCGTTCCCCTGGCAAGCCCGAGCTCCGAAGCGATGGGGCCAGACACGGTCCCGATCCGGGTTCCGGCGGGCACCGGATCAGGGAGCTTTGACAGGTCAATCCCCGCGCAACCGGCAATCTCTTCCGACCAGGAACAGGAGTCCACGTCGAACAGGAGCGTACGGTTGGCGAGCGCGTAGTCCACCGCGGGCTCGGCGCCGAGCATGAACGAGACGAAACCGCTCCAGAGCAGAAACTTCCACGCGCCCTTGTATGCCTCCGGCATGTGGTCGCGCATCCACATCAGCTTCGGCAGGCTGTACTGGATCCCCAGGATGTTGCCGTTGATCTGATACAGCCGCTCGGCGCCGAGCCCTGACGCCAGCCGGGGGATGTATTGCTCTCCCCGGCTGTCGATCATCAGAAGCGACGGCCCGACGATGCGCCTGTCCGCTGACACCGGGACCATTGATTCGCCCATGGACGACACGGCAAGCGCCTTTACGGGATCACCCGCGGCGCTCTTCACCGCTTTGGCGATGGTCCGCCGGGTTGAAAGCCATACGGCGGCGGGGTCCAGCTCCAGCCATCCCGGCCGGGGCCGCACCATGTCGTATTCGTTGTACGCAAAGCTGAGTTGCGTGCCGGTTTCCGAGAAGACCGCCGCCTTGCAGCCGGTCGTCCCCAGGTCGATTCCCAAAAAGCTCACCGCTGCTGTCCGTCCTGCTGGGGCAGGGACACGCCGAACCCGAGATAGTACTCCAGCGCCTCACGCAGCGGCTCACGAACGCTCCCCGGGGTGACGCTCACGTGATGCCTGTGCCCCTCCCGTCCTATGCGAAGAAGCGCGTCCTGCAACCCCGGAATCTCCGCCACGCCGGCGCATCCGAAGAACTCAGCCGGGATGGGGTCGGTGGTAAACCTGCCCTGGCCCAGGTAGAAGCGCAGCTTCCCCTGGTCCGTCAGCATGCTCCCAAAGGTCATGTCTCCGGCCCGGATCCTGCCGGCATTGCACCCGAACCCGCACCCCTTTCCAACGGTGTTGGCAAGGATGGCGTGGTCCACGATCCGGCCGCCTGGCTCCATCATGCTGGAGGGCACCGGGCCGCAGTGGAAGAGGATGCACTTTTCCTCTTCCTCCCCGTAGTTGTTGTTCCAGTCCAGGCACGTTGCGGGCCCGGCCGAGGCCAGCGACAGCGCGCGCATCATCACGGCACTGCCGACGTCCACCTCGCACGCCGCAGGCACGCCCCGGTCGTTCAATTCACCCAGCAGGACGCAGGGGGAGATTCCCAGCTGCGTTTGCAGCTCGATCCAGCAGCGCAGCGCAATGGCGTCCATGCCGTACTCCGCAATGACCTGGTCGAGCACAACGCCGAGCCGGGTGATGGACTCGAACGCCTTGTCGGGAACGCCTGCCCAGGAGGTGTACGTCTTCAAGACCGCTGCCTTGGCCTTGTAGTCATTGCCTGCCAGGGAAACGGATTGCATCCGGTTCAGGATGTCCGACAGGTCAAGCGTCTCCATGGTGATGCCGTGGCGCTGCAGCGCCACCTCGTCTATCCGAACGGTCTTGAAAGCTGTGGTCCGGGCGCCTATGGAGCCCACGATCATGCCCTTCATCCCGTTCACAACCCGGCAGACCCTGTCGAAATGATCGACATTGGCCCTGAACCGGGGACTTCCCGGGGCAACCACGTGGGGCTTCAGGTTCGTGAACTTCACCCCGTATTGCGAAAAGACGTCCATGATGGAGAGCTTTCCGCAGAAGGAATCGCGTCTCACCTCCGGCGCCATGCGGTCCAGCGCATCCGGGTATGCCTGTATGAGAATAGGCACGCCCGCGTCCTGAAGCGCGGCCACCGCTCCTGTTTCATCGCCGAAGTTGGGGAGGCATAAAATCACGCCTCCGTACTTCCCCCTGTTCTCCCTGAGGAAGCCCGCGAATTTCCTGCCCTCTGCTTGGGTTTCCACGGCCCCGTGACGCGTGGCGCCCGGATCCATGGCGATGGAATCGTGTCCCAAAGCTTTGAGCGCCCGGGGCAGCTCGGCGCGGGCCTCGGCAATGAGCGACGCCGGGAAAAACCCCCGGTTTCCGTAGAACAAGGCGAATGTCGTTTTCCTGTCTGCCATGATGGTATAGCACTTCCCGGAGCGCGGGATGTCAAGATGTGGACACCGATGGCGTTGTGCGCTACCGTTGCCGGCGGCGAACGAGGAGGGGGAGGATGGCGAGACCAGTAATGCTTTTTACCGGCCAGTGGGCCGATCTGCCGCTTGAAACGCTGGCCGGGAAGGCGGGCGGGTGGGGGTTTGACGGCCTGGAGCTCGCCTGCTGGGGAGACCACTTCGACGTGGACCAGGCCCTGGAAAAGGACTCCTACGTGAAGGAGAGGCGCGGCCTGCTGGAAAAGCACAAGCTGCGATGCCTTGCCATCAGCACGCACCTCATCGGCCAATGCGTGTCCGACGATCCCATCGATGAAAGGCACAAGTCCATCCTCCCGGACCAGCTATGGGGCGACGGCAAGCCAGAGGGCGTGCGCCAGCGCTGCGCGGAGCACGTGAAGAGGACGGCAAAGGCGGCCAAGCTCTTTGGCGTGAACGTGGTGAACGGCTTCACCGGCAGCCCCGTGTGGGCGAAGCTGTATTTTTTTCCGCCCACCACCCAGGCGCAGATCGACGCGGGGTACAGGGAGTTCGCGGCGCGCTGGATGCCTATACTGGATGCGTACAAAAGGGAAGGCGTGAAGTTTGCGCTCGAGGTGCACCCGACCGAGATCGCTTACGACATCATCACGGCGCGGCGCACCCTGGACGCGCTCAAGGACCATCCCGCGTTCGGCTTCAACTTTGATCCCAGCCACTTTATCCACCAGTTCGTGGACCCCGTTGCGTTCATCGAGGAGTTTCCCACCCGGATTTTCAACTGCCACGTCAAGGACTCCCGGGTCCAGCTCACCGGCCGCAACAGCATCCTTGGCTCTCACCTCGACTTCGGCGATCCGCGCCGGGGGTGGGACTTCGTTTCCCCGGGCCGGGGAGACGTGAAGTGGGACCCGATCATCCGTGCCTTCAACCGCATCGGGTACAAGGGGCCGCTCAGCATCGAGTGGGAGGACAGCGGCATGGACAGGGACTGGGGCGCGCCGGAAGCGCTGGCAATGATCCGCAAGCAGGATTTCACGGCGTCCGCGGTCGCGTTCGACGCCGCGTTCTCGGCCAAGTAGGCGCCGCGCGCACGTTCACCAGAGGAGGCAAGGCATGGCTCTCAACCAGGGTTTCGCGTCGAATGCCGGCCCCGAGGCAACGGGGCCGGTGCCCGAGGTAGGCATCGGCATGCTGGGCTACGCCTTCATGGGCAAGGCGCACTCCAATGCGTTCAAGACGATACCGTACATGATGTACCCGCCCGTGGCCATCCCGAAGCTGGTCGCGCTCTGCGGCCGGGATGAGGCGGCGGTGGCTGCCGCGGCCCGGCGCTACGGGTACGCGCGCTATTACACGGACTGGCGCAAGATGGTGGAGGACCCCGAGATCCAGCTCTTCGACAACGGAGGCCCCAATGACACGCATGCCGAGCCGACCATTGCCGCGGCCCGGGCAGGCAAGCACGTGTTCTGCGAAAAGCCCCTGGCGCGCAGCGCACGGGAGGCGAAAGCCATGCTCGACGCCGCGGTCAAGGCGGGCGTCAGGCATCAGACCGCGTTCAGCCTTCGATTCGTGCCCGCGGTCCGGCAGGCGTGCGAGCTTATACGCGCCGGCAAACTGGGCAGGCTCTACCATTTCCGGGCCTCCTACCTGCAGGAGTGGATCATGCCGCACTACAACGCGGCCATGAACTGGCGCCTGGAAAAGGAACGCTGCGGCAGCGGCGCCCTGGGAGATCTGGGCTCGCATATCATCGACCTTGGCCGGTTCCTCATGGGCGAGGTGAAGAGCGTGGGCGCCCTGGCCAGGACCTTTATTTCAGAACGGCCCCTGCCCGACGGAAAGGGAACGGGGACGGTGGACGTGGACGACGCCTTCGCGGCGGTCGTGGAGTTCGCCAACGGCGGCATCGGCACGGTGGAGGCGACACGGTTCGCCGCGGGCCACAAGAACCACGGCTCCTTCGAGATCAATGGGGAAAAGGGGAGCATCCGGTTCAACCTGGAGAGGCTGAACGAGCTGGAGGTGTTCTGGGTGGGAGAGGAGCCCCAGGCGACCCAGGGCTTCCATCAGATCAATGCCACCGAGTCGTATCATCCCTTCATTTCCAACTGGTGGCCACACGGCCACATCATCGGATGGGGGAGCGCCTTCGTCCACGAGCTCAACCACTTCCTGGACTGCATCGTGAACAAGAAGGAGGTCGGACCTGACGCGGCCACCTTTGAGGACGGCTACCGCAATGCCGTCATCTGCGACGCCATCCTTGAATCAGCCGCTGCCCGGCGTCAGATAGACGTGAAGTTCTGAAGCCATGAGGGATCGCGGGATCGGCCGACGGGTCGATTCCGCGGGTCAGCCCACGTACCCGTAGAGCGTCCGGCTTCCCTGGCCCCGGATCGGGACGCTGCCCACCTGCTCGAAAGAGCCGCAGATGTCGTCCTTGTCCTCGATGCGCTCATACACCTCTTCGGAGATCATGAGGCTGTAGCGGTAGCTCTTGGTGAGTGTTTGAATGCGCGATGCGCCGTTGATGCAGTCGCCTATAATGTCGAACTGGCTTTTTGTCCTTCCCCCCACCTCGGCGAATACAACGTGCCCCGCGTCTATGCCTATCCCGATCTTGTGAAAGGAGGCGATCCCCTGCTCCTTCCACGAGGCCACGAGCGCCGCAAGCTCGCGCAGCATTGCCTCCGCGGCTCGAGCCGCCCGTGAGGCGCTCTCCTCGGCGGCGAGGGGAAAGCCGAAGACCGCGACGATCTCGTCACCCACATACTTGTTGATGTAGCCGCCCTGGGCGGTGATGCAGCGCTCCATGGCTTTCATGTATTCCGTCATCACCCGGGTGACCACGCCGGGATCAGTGCCGGAGACGTAGCTGGTGTAGCCGCGGACATCCGCGATGAGGAGGGTGGCCTCCTTGCGGATGGGTCCGCCCGCGTGCGCGCTTTCATTCTGGAACCCCTCTATCAACCGGGGGTCGAAGCCCACGGCGCGCCGCAGGTTCGCTGCAAGGAAGACGCGCGTGCTTATCCAGTGCAGGATGAGCACGACCCAGTACCCGACGAACACCGGGGCATATCCCGCCCAGAGGTTGAAGGCAGCGAGGAGTATCTCCGAGCCGGCAAACGCAGCCAGCGGAAGGAGAACAAGGACGATCCCCCGCGCCGCGCGCGCTCTTATCTCCAGGCCCACGGCAACGAGGAGGAGGAACCCAAGGGTGATCGCGGCGTCCGCAACCGCGGAGGTCCGGGTGATGGGCTGGTTCAGGAGAATGGTCTCCGTGGCGAACGCGTGCCCCCACACGCCGGGATACCGGGTCCCGAGCGTGGTGGGCAGGGGGAACCGGTCGTTGAGGCTCGACGGGTCGTCAAGCCCTATGAACACGACCCTGTCCTTGAAGAAGGACACCGGCGTCCTTTCCTGATCGGCACACCTGCCGTCAGCCGCGTTGTACACGTCGGCATAGGAGAACGAGCGGAAATGCCCGGGCAGGTCCCGGAAATTGATCCAGAAACCGGGCTTCTCCGGGCGCCACGCTCCTGCCGCGGCTCCGCTGACCCTGGAACGCTGTTCTTCGGCAACCAGGACCGAGAGGGGAGGAAGGCCCGTCGCATCGTCTCCGTGGATCGCGACGAACCGGGGGATGCCCCCTATGAGGGTGATGCGCAGGTCTCCGATGGAAAGCAGGGAAGAGCGCAGCAGCGCTGGGGTCGCGCCGGGGGCGTCCTCTCCCGCGATCACGTTCCCCGCTGACCGGAACGCATCCGCGAGCCGCGCGTCATACTCCTTTTCCGCGCCCTCGAACATGGCGTCAAAGACGATGAGCGACGCGCCGGCCTGCCGCAGCGTGGCGATCAGCGCGGGATGGAACTGCCTCCACTTGGTTCCCTGCGGCGCCTTGAGGATGTCAGCCGAGCGCGCGTCCATGCGGATGATCGCTATCTGCCGCGATTCAATCGCCTGCGCCCTGAAGGTGGCGGTGAGAAGAAATCGAAGGTCGATGAAGAGACGTTCGAGACCGCCTTCTCCTTTGAACGCCACGGCGCCGATCAGCAGCCCCGCCGCGATCAGCAGCGTGTATTTCCTGATCCTGAAGGGGATGCGCCCCAGCGTTCCGCTCATTGCGCGAGGGCTGCAAACTCGCTCGCGAGAGCCGTCCCGCTGTACTTTTTGCCTGCCTCCTGGGCGATGGTGCGCGCTCTCTGCGCGTCTCCCGATGCCTTCAAGGAACGGGCCAGCAGCAGGTAGGCGTAGGGCTGATAGTCGTCATCAATCTGGTCCGCGACAAGGGATTCGAACAGGGGAACCGCGCGCTTCTCCTGGCCAAGGAGGAACCACGAGGAGCCAAGCTGGAAGAGGAGTATCCTGCGGTTTGCGGGGGAGCTGGGGGTCGCCTTCGACGAGGTCATTGCATCATAGGCGGGTGAAAGCGCGGCAGCCGCGTCGTCGTAATCCTCGCTCTGATAGAAGCAATACCCCTTCCAGAACGCAAGGTCCCAGGCCACGGAGGGATCCGTGGGAGCCTCCGCTTTCGCCAGCCGGGCAAGCGCCGCTCCCCAGTCGTGGTTTCTGATGTCGGCCTGGGCCTGGGGGAGTATCTCCTCGGCGCTGTCTTCTTCCTCCATCCATTCGTAGCCGCTTCCCTGCTCGCTCCCGACGTCCGCGGCCCTGCTTCCAAGGACAACCTCTTCGTTCTTGTGCTGCGAGGCGTTGGAGAAGGATTGAAAAAGGCTGCCCAGCGCGGCGAACCAGCCCAGCCCGCCCTTTTTCGCCGCGGAAGACAGCAGGTCCCCAATCACGACGGTCGCGCCCGGTGGAATCTGCCGGGTTATGCCCTGCAGGTCGATGGTGGCTTTGGCATCGGCATCGGTCTTGATCACGGAGGCGGAGTACAGCGCGTCGCCCAGGATGGCCGCGATGAACGCCCCCTTTCCGAAGGCGTCGATCTGGACGTTGCCGGACAAGGCGGTGATCTTGCCCGCGGGGGTTTCAGCGAACAGGGCGTTTGACGACCCGATAAAGAGGAGGAGAAGGAAAAGGAGGCAGGCGCGGCTTTTCATCGGGACGCTCCCTTCCAGATCGTGTGCATCCAGAGTATCACACCAGGGGGAGGATCGCAATCTGTGAGAGTCGCCAGACCGGGCGGCCGCCCTATGCGCGCTGCAGCCGGGGCCGCAGCTCCGCCATGTAGCGCCGCAGCATCTGTTCCGATATGTTCGCGGGCAGGTGGTTGCCCACGCAGAGGATCGCGCCGCGGCACCTCGCGAGCAGCTTGAGAGTGTGATCGATGTCCTGCTTCACCTTCTCCCACAACCCGAAGGTGAGATCGCGGCAATCCACGCAGCTTCCGACCAGGCAGTGGCTTGCGCCGAAACGCTCCACCATGAAGCCGAAATCGTTGCACGGCTCGAAGACAAGCCCATCGGCTCCCGCCTCCGCGATGTCCATCGCGAACTCAGTGAAGTTCCCGTCCGAACAGAAGAGCACCTTTTTGCCCGCCGCGTGGAGGGGCTTCCAGAGCTCCGCGTAGCGGGGGATGATGGCCTTGCGGTAGATGTCGGGGTGCATGAACGCGCCCGAGGTCCAGACAAAATCGTCGTGCTGGATCACGACCTCGGCGGACGTACTTGCCCATGCGCGCATGTGGAAGAGGGTGCGCTGGAAGAAGCGGTCGAACACCTTCTCCATTTTCACGGGGTCCGCCGCGGCTTGCAGGAACATGTCCCACCCGAAAGCCTGGATCGCGCCGGAGACGATGGTCTTGTAGTACCCGCCCGTGGTGAGCTGGCGGGGGAAATCCCTTCGCGCCTTGCGGTCCAGCTCCTCGTACGCCGCCACCTGCTCATCGAACGACGGCATTCCGTACTCGGCAACCGGATCGAAAGCCCAGACCTCCTCGACGCTGTGAAAGGGGGACTCCACCGGCTCCCGCCTGTCCGCTCCCGCTTCGGCGTACTCCGCGTGCCCCATGTCCGTGGCCCTGCCGTGGGCCAGCCAGTCGTCCTGCATCCCGTCCTGCGTGCGCCAGATGAAGTCAAACCCCAGGGCGTCATTGAGGGCGCGGTTGCCCTCCGGAGTGGAGGGATCCTTGCCGGTCAACGCGCGGCAGTAGCTGATGTGGTATTCCAGGGAGTATTCCGTGTGGGCCCATGCATCCGACGGCCGGAGCATGATGTTGTCAAGCGCCGTGTTTCTGCTCATGCCTTCCTTAACTCTTGAGCGCTCCGGCCGTGATGCCACGGATGAACTGCTTTTGCAGCAGGAAGTAGATCACGATAATCGGAATGCTTGCAATCACCACGGCGGAAATCTGACCGCTGAAGTCTGTTGAATACTGGTCGGCGAAGTACATCAGGCCCAGCGGCACCGTGCGGCGCGCCACCTTGCTGATGAAGATCAGAGCAAGGTAGAACTCGTTCCAGAACCCCGCGAAGAGGAAAATGATGAGGGCAGAAAAACTGGGGCGGGACAACGGCACCACGATGCGAAGAAGCGTGCCCATGCGCGAGCAGCCGTCGATGCGGGCGGCGTGCTCCAACTCCAGCGGCACTGTCCGGAAAAACATCGTGAGAAAATACACCGAGAAAGGGATTGAGGTCGCGCTGTAAACCAGGATCAGTGATGCCCTGGTGTCCATTAGACCGGCGCTTTTTACATAGAGGTACAGCGGGATGATGATCGTGTAGATCGACACCATCATGCCCGAAATGATATAGGTGAACGCAAGCCCGCTGCCGCGGAATTTCATGCGCGCGAAAGCATATGACGCCAATGCGGAGACCGATACAGTGATCGCGATGCTCGCGGCAGTTACAACGGCACTGTTGAGATAAAAGATAGAAAACTGGCCGGTTTTCCAGGCGCCCACCAGGATATCAAACCGAATCTTTGCCGGAAGTCCCCAGGGGTTCATCAGGATCTCGCTGTTTTCCTTGAACATCTCCAGGAAAATGAAGAGGATCGGGATGAACCATACGATAGTGAAGAGAATGATGAGAGCCAGGAAAAGCGAACGTCCGAGGGCTCGGGCTGGGGCGCTACGCATCTTCGAACCTTTCGGTGAGCCGTCTTAGCCCAAGGCTCGCTGCCAGTATAAGGAGGAAGAGAACGACGCCCATCGCGCTCGCGTATCCTACGCGCCAGGATACGAAACCCTTGTCATACATGTATGTGGAGATAAGCTCGGTGGAGTGATAGGGGCCGCCCTTGGTCATCTTGAAGATGAGCGCGAACTCCTTGAACGCGTCAACAGTATTCACAAGAAGCAAAACGGCGAACGCAGGACGCAGCAGGGGGATCGTAATACGCAGGAAGGTATGCCATGCGCTAGATCCGTCGATCCGCGCCGCCTCGAAGTATTCTTCGGGAATCGCACGCAGGCCCGCCAATATGACCACCATGCAGAAGCCCACAGCCATCCAGCAGCGCGTGACGATAATAGCGTAGAGGGCCAGGTCTTTATCACCCAGCAGCGCAATGTGCGGATTCTTCCCAGTGAGTAGGCTCACAGCACCATTGAGGACCCCAATATAGGGGTTGTAAACCCATCCCCAGATCATCCCAATCACGATGACCGAAAGGATTGAGGGTATGAAGTACAGGCCTCGAAGGACGTCGGCCGTGCGCCTTTGGGAGAGCCCGTCCACAATCACTGCGATCGCGGAAGCCACGAGAATAGGAATCGTTACCACAAGGCAGACATAGATGAGATTGTGCAAAAACGCTTCGATGAAAATATCGTCCCCGAAGAACATCTCCCGGTAATTGGCGAATCCGACGAATCGCTTGGGTCCCAGCAGGTCCCAATCCAAAAGGCTCAGCCAGAAGCCGCGCCCGACAGGATAGATCACGATAACCGTATAAATGAGGAGGGCGGGCAGGATAAAGAAGTAGGGGATTATATCGATTTTTCTCTTATGCATCATGGGTGGGCGCTAGATCTAGCGGAAGGGAGGCGGTATAGGCCCATCTCCCTTCCACGTCATACTCTGTCCACGCCGGACCACTATTCTCCTGCTACTGAGCCTGTGCCTCT
Source organism: Spirochaetia bacterium (assembly GCA_049519415.1). GTDB lineage: Bacteria > Spirochaetota > Spirochaetia > SZUA-6 > Fen-1364 > Fen-1364. The sequence continues at coordinate 7,761 of JBEKQU010000073.1, read as the reverse complement.
GCCTTCTGTAGGATTTCCACTTTCGCCTTCTGAAGTTTTTCGGCGATTGCGCGCACGTCAGCTTCATTCTTCGCATCCACGAGAGCGGATCCCATGTGCCGCACGGCGACAAGGACATCCTCGCTGAGCTCCGTGTTGACCAATGGGAACTTGTAAAGAGCGGGATATGCCAGGGCAATGGGGTCGGGCACGATGTCGGCCGTTTTGGCCCCGATGATGGTGATGGCGGGGCCGGTCTTGGCCAGCCTTTTCATGTTGTCGACAGAGGTGAAGAAGTCGATAAAGCGCGCGGCGGCGTCAAGGTCTCCATTTTTGGGGACCGTGAAGCCGTGCGCCGATCCCATCATCTTGTAGGGAACATCATCGCTTAATTTCGGGATGGGGAAAAAATCCGCCTCGAACTTCCCGTTCATCTTGTCACCGGTGAGCATCAACGGCCACCATTCCCCGATGTGATACATCGCCACTTTGCCCGTGTAAAGAAGCATCCGCGCTTCGTCATCGCTCATGGCGTTGACGCCGGATGCGAAGTAGCCGTTTTTAAATAGCGTCCAAAGCTTCGTCAACCCATCCAGAGGCTTCGGGTCCGTCACGGAGGGGCCGGTCGACTTGGTCCACAATTCATTCGCATCCTTTGTGGGGAGCTCTTCCATAGTGTAGAAGGAGATGAGGTGTTGGAGCGTCCACTCATCCCTGTTGCCAAGGGTAATGGGGGATATGCCGGCAGCCTTGATCTTGTCGCAGATTGCAAGGAAATCCTTCCACGCCATCGGGGTATCACGGCTGGGCTTCGGAATGCCCAGTTGCTGGAAAACCTTGGTGCTGTAGTGGATCATTGTATAGGCGCCGCCCTCGACGGGCATTGAGAATATCGCACCGTTCTTGTCTGTGTATATCACCAGTTGTCCTGCAGGAACCCTCACGGCCCATCCGTACTTGTCGTAGTAGGGCTTTAGGTTGGCAAGAAGCCCGCGCGCGTTAAGCACAGACGATTGCGCCATCGTCGTCCATGCAACCAGCGGTTGGTTCCCGGCGGCATACTGCATGTACAGCATCTGCTCCTGCTTGTCCGATGCTATGGGGTCGATGGTGAACTGCAGATCGGGATTCGCCTTGTTGAAGTCGGCCACGATCGCGTTCACAACATCCATCTGGGTTGACATTGTCCAGCGGTGCTGGAACACATACGTCTTGGGAGCCGCTGAGATAGCGCCCCCAAGCGCAAGACCTGTCACGATAACAAGGACCAAGGTGACGACTCTCATGGTTCTTTTCATAGCTCCTCCTCTGATTGGAATTGTTTTTCCAAATTCCACCACAATCATTCACAATAGGAAGTATTTGTCAAGTGAAATTTGATTCATTGGAGTGGTTTTTGGACTAATTGGGTCGTTTCAACTCACGATCTGTTCCGCTTGACCAAGAATCGCCCTCAGCATGGCATGCATATTCTCTTCTCGGGCATCTCCTGGGGTTGCATGCGCAGGTGCTATCACGTAGCCCCCATTTCTCCCCATGTGCAGGAGCTGTTCGACTCTCTGCTTCACTTCTCCAGGCGATGCATAGGGCAGGAGCCGCTGGGTGCTGATACCGCCCCAGAAGGACAGCCTGCCATGATAACGGCGGAACACTTGCTCGACATCCACGACTTCGGGCTGAAAGGGATTGAAGAGATCAACGCCGATCTCCACCAAGTCGTCCAGTATGGCCTGCACCCGACCGCAGCTATGGATGGACACCTTTTTCCCGGCGGACTTCACCAGGCCATATTGCCGCGCCAGCCTCGGCTTTATCAACGCACGCCAACGCTCGGGACCCATGGAGATTCCATTCTGGTCCCCGAAATCATCGCCAAAGTGAACGCCGTCGATTTCGGGGAATTTCTCAAGCCCTGCCTCGATGATCTTGAGATTGAAGTCGAGAATGCGGTCCAGCAGCGCTTCCGTGAAGCCTGGACGCTCCACCATATCCAGGTACATGTTCTCCAATCCCCTCATGCCCCAGGCGCGCTCATAGAGGCTGAAGTCGAGCGACATCACCTGGAACCGATCGGGATGAGACTTGATGTTGGCCTCGAGGTGCTCGAACCTTCCGGGCAGGCGGGGATCGGGCCATGGAATACGGTTGAAATTTTCAGGAGTCACCATCGGCCGGGGTATTCCGATATCGGGATCGATACTCCTGTCCCAGCTAAGCCCGAACTCGTCCGTGTATGATCCATGCGCGTCTCGCGCTCCCCATTCAACCCGGATAGTCGGCGAAAGGAGCAGGTCGTTGGCCAGCCGGTCATGGAGATCCCTGCCCTGCGCTGATGAGCGAAGCTTCTGCAGGGCGGGAATGGTGAACTCGATGGCATACGGAACCCGCGGCACTTTTTCAAAACTTAATGCGTGGTACATGAGCTCTTTCGAATCCATGGATCGCATATTATCACATTGGCGTTGCATGTCGAGCCCGAAATGACCATAACTTGACAAAAAATGCCAAATTGTCACTCAAGCTATTGCAATTCGTCTCATCCTCATGTACACCAAGCGTACTCACAGGGTGTAAAGGGGAGTAGCCATGGATGAGAAGAAAGGGAACTATCGGCAGTTTATGCCGGTCACCATTCATTTCGGCGCCGGTGCGCTTGGAGAGCTTGGCGGCATTGTGCGCAAGTATGGGAAAAAAGTGCTTCTCGTAACAGAGCCATGGGTGGGATGGAACGAGAAGCTCCTTCACGAGTGCAAAGCGATACTGGAGAAGGAAGGTCTTGAGGTGACTGTTTTCGATGGGGTGATACCCAACCCGACCACCGCGGCAGTCGCCGAAGCGGCGCGCGCAGGAAAGGGGGCGGGGTGCCAGGTTGTGGTGGGCGTAGGCGGTGGGAGCACAATGGACACCGCAAAGGCCGCGGCCATTGAGATGACGCATCCCCTCCCGTGCTTCGAATACGCTTACTTCCAGCCCCAGCAGCCGACTGCGGCCACTTTGCCGATAGTTCTGGTTACTACAACGAGCGGCACGGGCAGCCACGTCTCGAAATGCAGCGTGGTCACGCATTCGGAGAAGGGGATCAAGACCGGGATCGTGAGCGACTTCATCTTTGCCAGGGAAGCGATCGTCGATCCCACGCTCATGCTGTCAATGCCCGCCGACGTCACGGCTGCCACCGGCTTTGACGTGTTCACCCATGCGTTCGAATCCTACATCAATATCAATGCGAATCCGTACATTGATGCTCATGCCATCGAGTCCATCCGAACCGTGGCGGATGCGCTGCCCCGGGCAGTGAGGGAGGGAAGCGATAGGGATGCCAGGGTGCGTATGACGATCGCTGATACACTTGCAGGCACCTGCATTGCAAATGTTGGAACCACGCTGCCCCATTCCCTGGGTCAGCCGGTGAGCGGCCACTTCCCGCGGGTCAGCCACGGGGGCGCCTTGGCCATGATCTACCCCGCCTTCATGGAGTTTAGCTGGAAGGGAAGCATTGCAAAGTTCGCCCGGGTGGCTCGCATTTTCAACCCGAGGCTCCATCGCGCTTCCGATGAGAAGGCGGCCCGGCAGAGCGCGTCGGTTGTAAAGGCGTTCCTGCAAAGGATCGGTCTCACTGATACGCTGCGGAGCGTGCCGGGAGTAGAGGCGAAGCTCGACGTCCTGGTCAAGGAGGCGATGGATTTCCCCGACACCTTCGTGAACCCCGTGGTCCCCACCGCTGACCAGGCGCGGCAGCTCTTTCTCTCTTCAATGTGAAAGCAGTGAGTCAGGAGGCAGGGCATGCGGCAGATGATCGCGGCGTTTCTCGAAGGCCCGAAGCGTATCGAGCTTAAAAAGGTCCCGGTCCCCGAGCCGGCGGGCAACCAGATCCTGGTGCGGGTGCGTGCGGTCGGCGTGTGCGGATCTGACGTCCATTACTACCAGCACGGCAGGATGGGGCCGTTTGCGCCCACGGAGCCGTTGGTGCTCGGCCACGAATCTGCGGGAGAAGTGGCTGCAAGCGGTCCTTCGGTCAGGGATTTCAAGCCCGGCGACAGGGTCGCGCTGGAGCCGGGCATCCCCTGCGGATCGTGCGAGCCCTGCAAGCGCGGTCATTACAATCTCTGCCCGTCGGTCTACTTCATGGGCAGCGCGCCGAACCAGCATGGGGCATTCCGTGAATACGTGGCCTGGGACCCCAAAATGGCATATCTGCTCCCTGATGAGGTAAGCTACGAGGAGGGAGCCCTGCTGGAGCCGCTCGCCGCTGCCAGCTACGCGGTGCGATTGGGACGTGTCGTCCCCGGACAGAGCGTTGCCGTCTACGGCTGCGGGCCCATCGGGCTCCTGATCGCGCGAATGGCCCGCGTGGCAGGCGCCGCGCATGTCTTCATGTCCGACGTGGAGCCCGCGCGGTTGGAGAAGGCCCGGCAGTATGGCGCAACCCTGACCGCCGACGCTCGTACGGCTGATTTCCTTGCCGAGATCCGCGCTGCCACCCGTGGTGAGGGCGCCGACGTTGTTTTTGAGGCTGCCGGTGCGCCCCTTTCCCACCAGCAGAGCCTCGAGGCCGCGGCGCGCGGCGGCACCGTGGTGTTCGTTGGCTGGCTCGCGAACGGCGATCTCAGCCTGAACCTGCACGCCATCGGCACCCGCGAGCTCACGGTGCGGGGAATGTTTCGCTACCGCAACGTGTACCCGGAGGCCATCCGGCTGGTGCGCGAGCGTCAGGTGGATCTCAAGGGGCTCATCACCGGCCGCTACCCGCTTTCCCGGGTGGTCGACGCGCTGGAGGAAGCCCTGGCAAGGAAACCAGGCGCCCTGAAGATCATGATCGACGCGGGTGGACAGGGCTGATGGACGGGCGGGAGAACATTCTCAGGGCGATCCGATTCCAGTCGCCCGAGCGCATTCCCGTGGCGTTTTGGCGGTGGGGACCGAACGACATGGAGGCACTCGACTTCGCCGTGCTCACGGAGCGCGTGGACGCCACGCGCGAGCGCGACGAGTTCGGATGCGTATGGGAGAAACCAGGCGGCCGCACCATCGGCTTCGTGGTGGAGCACCCCCTTGCGGACCCACGGCGCCTGGATTCCTTCCGCTGGCCGGATCCTGACGACCCGCGGCGGTTCCATGGGCTGCGCGCGCAAGCCGAGCGGATCCGGGAGAAGGGCCGCGCGGTCACCTGCAATTACCTTGCGATGCTGTGGGAGCGGCTGTGGTTCCTCCTGGGTCTGGACTCCGCGTTCCTGCGCATCTATGAGCAGCCGGACTGGATCGGGGAGGTGCTGGATCGCCTTGCCGGATATCAGTCCCGGCTTCTCAGAAATGCACAGGAGGCGGCGGGCGGGCTCATCGACGTCTGGACGTCGACGGACGACTGGGGGCTGCAGACCGGACCGTTCCTCCCCTTGGAGATCTTTCGGGCGCTTTTCATTCCCCGCTACGAAAGGGTCTTCTCAGCCTGTCATGCGGCGGGCATGGCCGCATACCTGCACTCAGATGGGAAGATGGCGGCATACCTGGACGGGCTCGCCGATGCTGGGCTGGACGTGCTGGAGGTGGAGGACGTGCGGGTCAAGGGCATTGACGAGCTGGCCATGCTCCGGGGCAGGCTGTGCTTCCAATGCACGCTGGACGCGCAATCCACCATGCCGTCCGGCAACAGGGCGGCCATTGAGGCGGAGGCGGAAGAGATCGTGCGCAGCCTTGCCACGCCGCGGGGGGGGTTGATCGCGAGCATCTACTGGGATCCCGGTTCGTGCGGAGTGAGCGACGCGGTGCAATCCTTCGGCGTCGCATCCTACCTGCGCGCGTGCGAAGCGTTCACGGAAGAATCGAGGGAAAGGGCTTCATGAGGAGTCTGCCGTTCCGCCACATCTGCCTTGATTTCCATACCTCCCCGCTCATAGAGGATGTCGGGAAGGATTTCGACCCCGACCAGTTTGTTGCCACGCTCACAGAAGCGCGCGTGAACTGGATCACGCTGCATACCAAGTGCCACCATGGCAACTACTACTACCCCACCAAGCTGGGACGGATGCACCCCGGGCTCACCTTCGACCTGTTCGGTAAAATGCTCGAGTCCTGTCACCGGGCCGGCATCCGGGTCGAGGCCTACACCACCGTGGTGTGGGACGAATGGGCCGCGGAGCGGCATCCCGAGTGGCTGCAAATAGACGCGAAAGGAAGGCAGGTGGGCAAGGGGCCGATGGACCTCGAAGGCAGGTGGAGATGGCTGTGCATGGCAAGCCCGTACGCGGATCTCCTGGCCGCCCAGACTGAAGAGATACTGGCGAACTACGACCCCGATGGCCTTTTGTACGACATCGTGTGCCAGACGCGCCCGGCCTGCTTCTGCGTGCACTGCATGCGCGCGATGAAGCAGGCGGGGATCAACCCCGCCGACCCGGAACAGGCGGAAGCGCACAGCCTGGCCGTGGAACGCTCGTTCATGGCGCGCATGAGCGGGATCGCGCGCGCGAAGAAACCGGATGCCACGCTGTGGTTCAACGTTCGCACCCTTCGCGCGCACCGTCCCCAGGACGGAATCGCGGCGGAGCTTTCCTACCTCTCGCACATAGAGCTTGAGTCCCTGCCGTCGGGGATCTGGGGGTACAATCATTTCCCGCTGAACGTTCGTTATCTCCAGACCCTCGGCGTCCCCATCAAGGGGCAAACCGGAAGGTTCCATCGCAGTTGGGGCGATTTCGGCGGCATCAAGAACCTGGCGGCGTTGGAGTACGAGTGCTTCTCCATGCTGGCTCATGGGGTGCAGGTATCTATCGGCGACCAGATGCATCCGAGTGCGAGACTAGACGCCGCGGTGTATAAGCGGATCGGGTCCGTGTTCAGCAGGGTGGAAAAGATGGAGACGTACTGTCGTGACGCCGAGCCCCTGGCGGACATTGCGGTTCTGATCGCCACGGGCGCCCGCAGGGACGTCGACGGCGGACCCTCCGACGAAGGCGCCATGCGGGCGCTGGCCGAGTGTCACTTCCAGTTCCAGTTCGTCGATCGGGATGCCGACTTCCAGCGATGGCGGCTGCTCATAGTCCCGGACGTGATCCGTTTCGACGATGCGCTCGCGGCCAAGGTGGCTCTGTTCCGCGCCGGGGGAGGGAAGCTCCTCCTCTCTCACGAGTCAGGGCTTGCCGCGGATGGCGCACGGTTTGCGCTTCCGGAGATCGGCGCGCGGATGGTCGGGCCCGCCGGGTTCGAGACGACGTATTTCCTTCCTCGCGGCAGCGTCGCGGAAGGCATCGAGGACATGCCGCACGTGGTCTACGAACGGGGCATGGATGTCGAGCCACTTCCCAACACTGAAATACTGGCTGATCGCATCGATCCCTATTTTGATCGGACATGGGAGCACTGGTGCTCCCATGCGCAGACCCCCCCTCATGCCGGAAGCGCATGCCCGTCAGCGCTTCTCTCCGCCGCTGGGATCGCTTATATCGCCTTTCCCGTGTTCCGCTCCTACTTACAGTATGCCAGCAGGCCCTACCGGACCCTTGTGCGGAATTGCATCCAGCGGCTGCTCCCGGACCCGCTGGTGCGGGCCGCCGCGCCATCGACGGCGCGGATCACGATCCTCGAGCAGAAGGATGCGGCTCGTCTGGTGTGCCACCTCCTTCATTATATCCCGGAGCGCAGGACCAAGGGCGGCGCGGGAGGTTGGGACGCGGAGATCGATATCATTGAGGATGTGATCCCATTGTACGACGTGGAGCTTGAGGTGCGGAGCGTGAAACCGCCGCGCCGCGTGTTCCTGGCCCCGCAGGAAACGGACATCCCCTT
>JBEKQU010000072.1:0-31091 GCA_049519415.1 Spirochaetia bacterium | reverse complement strand
ATGTCTTTCCGAAGAAAGGATGATAGGAAGCGCTCCCTAGTGTCTAGAACTAGACACCTGTTACGTAGTCCGCCCTAATCTCCGAGGGATTCTTAGTTTAGTCCAAATTTGGAATTGCTGACGCCATACGCAGGGCCCCGGCGCGCGCAGGCGCGCCTGAAGCGCTCATTTGGCTTTGATGAGGTACGGGATGACTCCCCTGATCGAGGTGGCGCCTGGTACAGCGCTGAATCGCCATCGGCGTATCGCTTCGGTGACCGACGCGTCCACGTCGGCATACCCCGATGACTGCTCCAGGGTGACGCTGGAGATAATGCCTTCCGGCGAAACCATGAAGGCGACCGTGACATAGAGGGTGAGCCCTTGCGTGCTCACCCATGAAGGGATAGTGGGTGTTGGAGCGGAAACCAACTCGCGCCCCTTGCTCGCGTCAGGTTGATCCCAGATTACATTGTACCCCTGCGTCCCTGATCCTGGCGTGCCGCCGCCCGTTCCCCCCGTGCCGGTGCCGCCAGTCCCTGACGAGCTGCTCCCCCGGCCGCTGCCTCCCTTGCCGGTTCCTGCCGAACCCGCTATTGCCTTGTCAAGCTGGTTGAGATCCAGGTTGCCCGAGGATCCGGTGCCCGTTGAGCCTGAGACCAGCACCCCTTGCCCGCTCCGCTGCTGCTCTGTTCCCCCGGCCGCGCCGGTCCCCTTTCCTGCTGATGCGGCCGGGACTGTCGGCACGGAGGGCTGCGCTTGCACTGCGGGCAGACTTTCAGCAACGCCGGTTTTTCCTCCCGTCTCCCGAAATGCGGGGCCCGAGGCCGCGGGAACGCCGCCAGAAGCGGAGGCATCGACGGACCTGCCGCTGGCAGTGGGAATCACGTAGCCGCTCCCGGAACCAAGAATGCCGCCAGGAGCGGCCGCCGGAGTCCCGCCCCCCGCGGCCGCCCCGTTTGCCGCCTGCGGCTGGCCAGGACCGGCCGCGGGCACGGCAGTCGACCTAGGTGCGGCCGCCGGAATGCCGCTAGGAGCGGCCGCCGGAACCGAGGATTCGGAAGCTATTTGAACGTCGATGGAGATGGGCAAATGCTCAATCGGCTTCGATCCCCAGTTGACGCCGAACGTCAGGAGAAGAATGATCGCCACATGCAGGATGAGAGCCGCGCCCATGCTCAGCAAGACGCGCCGTCGCTCGATGTCCTGCCCATTCACAACTAGATCGCTCATAGGCTCATGCTCAACGACCCCGCGATCCTAAAGCCGGGCGTGACATACGTATCGGGTGCTACATCCCAGCGCGGCCCGCCCAGCAACGGCCATAGAAGATCATCGCAGTCAAGCTGGAGCTTCACGACGTCGGAGATCTTCCAGAACCCGGAGAGCCGTACGACGGGCAATTGGAGGAGCCCTGTCACGATGGGCGAGACAACTATGGAAAAGTTGCCGCCGAACTTGCCGGTCGGCTCCAACCCGATAAGCTCGACCGTGATCGCATAGGAGGAAGCAAAGAGGGGCAGGGTGAGATACTCCTGGGTCCAGCCGGCGGAAAGGGAGAACGACTGCGAGATTCCCCACCGCAGGCCGACATCAGAGTCGAGCCGGAGCCCCTGCTGCTGCGCGATAGTATACAGGCCGGTTGCTGCGTCCAGGCTCGTTGATCCGACAGGCATCGCTTCGCTCGCCATGAAGGAGAGCTTTGTCGTGACGGCGAGGTCCCGGGTCAGGGTGAGCTGCACGGAGGCGTCTGCGAACCAGCCGCGATCATCCGCCAGGGGAATGGACAGGTCCGGGGACGCAAGTGAATGCGCGCTGATCATGTCATTCAGCTCGTAGGGGACGACCTTGTACCCTCCCGTGAGCGACATCGTGAGAAACGCAAAGGGCGTTCCCGTGGCGGAGAGCGTGAAGGGGAAAAGGCTCAGTCCGGCGCTGTTCCAGAACCATGCCGCGGATCCCTCAAGGATGAAGGTTGCGGGAAGGTCGATGTGGAAGGTGGAGCCGACCTGGAAACGATTCAGCTGATCAGTGGAGCTCATCGTTTCAGATCGGTACCAATAGCTGGTATCCAGCCCGATCTTCACGACGCCGAACCGGGCTTCGGCGGATAGGGTCGGCGCAACATGCAGCCCGGTCACAGGAAGCGGGGTGCTGCCTTCGAGGGTGAGAGAATCGTAGCCCGCGCCGACAGCGGCATTGAGCGCCAGCCATTCCAGGGGAGATGCCGAGAAAGAAGCGTTCGCGGCGAGCGAACGGGCAAGCGCCGTATTGTAGGGGACACCGGCGGGGTTGCTCTGCAGCCCATTCTCGTTTTCAGAGAAGCTCCCCGTGATATCCGTGTCCATGGCGCCGAGCCTGAACTTCAGCCCGCCATTCAGGCCGTCGTCACGCAGGTTGAACCCGGAGCCGGGATCGTGTCCCGCGAAGCCGTCGAGGGTTTCGTGGTTGAACTGCAGCGAGAACCGCGGATCCTGGCCCAGGGTTTTCAAGGACATGCTGCCCGTGATCATGTTCTGCGAGCCGGCTCCCAGCTGAACCTCTGACGTGAGGAAACGGTCCGCCTGCTGGCGCGCTCCGGCTTCCGTGTCCACCGCCGAGGCGGGGATCTGCGGCTCGCCCACGGCAAGATCTCCCTCGTTCATGACGGGAATCGTGCGCTCGGGGGGAAGCAGATCCTCCTCGGGCGGGAGCTGCGCCTCCACCTTCTCCACGCTGAGATCTTCGATCTGAAGAATGACCTGAGGCATAACGATTTCCGGCTCGCCAGGAGCGGCCGCCGGGTTCGCATCGGTTGGCTGCTGGGTGGATGCGGCGGGTTGCGCCGTCTGCGTCGACTGTGCGCTGAGCGGCAATGCAGCCAGGGCCAGGAGGAGCGCCGCGGAGAGAAATCGCTTTTTCACTGCGCGCCTCCTTCCAGGAGCCGGGCCTTCACGGTCCAATCGGAGCTGGGAAAGCCATCTTCCAGCCTCTTCACGAGCGCCGCCACCTCATCAGGCTTCTTGGCCAGCTGCATCATCTCCGCCGCCCTGTAGATCGCGGAAGCCGCCACGTTCGTGTCGACCCCTGGCAGCAGAGCCGTGGCAAGGAACTGGCGCGCCGCCTCCGCAAGGTCACCCTTGCGGTAGCAGTACTCGCCCACGAGGATCTGCGCCTGCGGCGCTCCCTGGGGATCTCCTTCCTTGACCACGGGGAGGAGAAGCTGGTAGCCGGTATCCGCCCTCTTGTCGCCGCTGTAGATGTACAGCCGCGCAAGCGCGATGGTTGCCTGCCTCTTCTTGTCGCCGGTCTCCCGCGCAATGATCGCGGACAGCTCCGCTTCCCGATCACCCTCGCCGCTTGCCAGGAGCCGGATCTGCTCGGCGCGGATATCCGCCCGGGCAGCCCGCGCTTCGTCGGGGTACTCGGTGATGAATCGCGTGTACATGTCAAGTGACTTGGCGTACTGCTGCGCCTGGGCGTACACCTCCCCGGTCAGCTGCATGGCCGAGCCGCGGAAGGAGCTCGCCGTGTAGCCGGCGATGAGCTGTTCCCAGAGCAGGGCCGCCCCAATGCCTTCGCCGAGCGATTGGGCTGCCTGTCCTCCCCAGTACAGCGCGGCATCCACGAGCTTCCCCTTGGGATAGCGGGTGCGGTATTCGTCGAACGCCGTGCGCGCATCGGACCACATGCCGTGCGTAAAAAAGGTCTCCGCCCTCCTGTACAATGCCTCCTCGCGCAGCGGGCTGTCGGGGAACGAGTCGACGAGCCTTCGATACGCATCAGCCGCCTGGCGCGTCTGGCCCGTATCGGAAAGGATGCCCGCGTAGTCGAAAAGGGCGTCCGCCGCCCATGGCGAAACGGGGGATGCAGTGGCGATGCGCAGGAGGACCTGCGACGCATCATCGCGCTTTTTCTGGTTGAGGAGGCTCTTGGCGTAGAGGTAAAGGCTCTTCTGCGCCAGCTCGTCCTGCCCGGACGCCAAGACTGAGAACGACACGGCTGCCTTGTCAAACTCTCCCCTGCTGAAATGCGTCCAGCCCGCCAGGTAGACGATCATCGGCGAAAGCTCATGAGACGGATACGCGGCGGAGAGGCTGTCGAAAACCTGGGCGGCATTGTCGAAGTCTGACTTGCGCAGGTATGCCCAGCCCAGGTAATAGCGCGCGTACGGCACGATGACGCCCAGCCCCGTCTTCTGCGCCACGTCGGGGTTGATCGAAACGAGGTCCGTGATGGCCCCTGTGTAATCCTTTGTCGTGATAAGCGCCAGTCCCCTGAGGTAGGAGACCACGATCGCCGCATAGGGATCCTGCGTGTCGATAGCCGGGAACTGTCGACGCACGTCGTCCGCTTCGGAGAGGATGAGGGGCGTGCGTTTCAGGATGAAAAGCGCCTTGAGGTAATCCAGCCGGGAGCGCAGATCGTTCGGATATTGAGAAACGTACGCCTTCAGCGCATCCGCGGCCTCCGCCGTGCGCCGCGCGCCATTCAGGAGCACGATCTGCAGCTTGGCCAGCTCCTGCCGAAGCGACGGCTCCAGGTCCTGGCGGAGCAGATCGTTCACCAGTCGCGCCGAATCGTCCGGCTTTCCCTGTCGGAAGAGGCAGTATGCCAGAAGGTAGCCCGCCTCCGAGGACCGTTTCGAATCGGGAAAAGCGGTCCGGAATTGGGCGTAGTATCCGCCGGCCGCCGCGAAATCGTCGCCCATGAGCGCAAGGTCGCCGAGCCGGATGATCACGGCGCCCGTGCCGGGTTTTCCCGCAGCCATGAAATCAAGCAGGATCTGGCGCGCGCCCGCAGAATCCTTGCGGCTCAGCATGATCTCCGCAAGGTAGAGCGGCACCACTTCGTTGACCGCCGCGCTCTGGCGCACGTTCCACGCCCTGCGGAGGAAGGACTCCGCCACATCCAGCTCGCCCTGGCGAAAGCTCTCCGCTCCGACACGCGTCCATAGATCGGAGAGGATTGCCGTGCGTCCTGCGAAACGCGCCTCGGCCGCCTGGGTCAGATCGCGCATGTTCTGCAGGTCCTTCTTGCTTTGCGCGTTGGAGAACAACCTGCTGTAGGCGACAAGGGACACATCGTCAGATGCGCCGACCAGTTGTATGTACAGCGGCTGCGCCTCGTCCCTCCGATCCGATTGCCAAAGCGCCTCGGCCCGCAGCAGCAGGAACTGGCTCTTCCACGGCTCCGGGAACCCGGAGGCATTCACGCTCTGAGTGAGGGTGAGCAAATCCGCGTACGCGCCCTGCTTCTGAAGGATCGATCCCAGCACAACAGCGCTGTAGGGGAACAGCCGCGATGCCTGGTAGGCTGACGTGAGCGCCTGCAGGCTTTCCACGGCGCCGGAGTCGTCCGATAGGGCTTCCAGCGCGAGTGCCTTGTGCACAAGCGCCTGGGGCGTGAACTCGGGATCAGGCGGGCCGGTGAGGAACGTATTCAGGCTCTCCACGGCCAGCGAATAGCTTCCCAGCGCATAGAGGGACAGGCCCTTCCATAATGGCACGTAGGCGAAATACCGGGTGGACCGGTAGCGAATCTCGATGTCTCCGATGAGCTGCACCGCGTCCCTGTACCGACCCAACCGGTACATGCACGCGGCGCGCCTGTATTGGACGTCTGACACCCGCTCGGACAAGGGGTAAGCGGCGAGGAAGGCATCGTAGGCTTCAAGAGCCGCCGTGTAGTTCTTGCCGAGGTACCTGCTTTCCGCTTCGGAGAACATATCGCTTTCAACGGGAGCGGCAGCCACATGCTGGGCGCCCCCGAGGAAAAGGAGGAGACAGAGCATGAATGAGATCATGGCAGAAGAAATGATACTCCGTTTTGTTTGTTTAATCAATTTTCGGAAGGATGAACTCGCCGTCGGTGTCGACATGGACAAGGTGGACGAATTCCTTCCCGTACCTGCGATTCAAGGAGTCGAGGCTGGTTTCCACATTCCTCTCCATCACCACGACCCGGAAAACGCCCTGCGCGTCGAAATAGGGAAACAGGACGACAAGGTGATGATGCTGTCGGAGCGTCGGCGTTCCCTCGGAGGATGCCTGCTCCGAGGGGGCGTTCACGGACCCAATATACAGAACGCCGGGATTCCTGCGGGCGAGGAAATACAGGAGATACTGAAGCTGGGGCACGGGGTAGCCCACGTCCCTGATGTACGGGACGCGATCGTCATCCCGCACGTCGATGTCTTCGTCAGCGGGCATCACGCCCGTGCGCGCAAGCGCGATGCTGCGCGCAAGACCCCGGCTCCAATCCAGGCCGAAGTACGGGTCCAGCTCCTCCTCGTAGCGCGCGCTCCACGCGTGCGCCTTCATGGAGGTGCGGGATTTGAGGAACTCGATATCGGTGGTGCTTCCCGTGAGCGGCGCGTACAGGCCATCGACGACCCACTTGGCAAAGCCCGAACAGTTGAACCCGCCTTTGCCCGCCTGCGCACCGGTGGCAATGAAGACCATGCGCCCGTCTTTATCCATTGCCCCATCGTCCATGTCGCGCAGCCCCGGCAGCCGGGCCCGCAGGGCCTTTACCATCCCCGAGATGCGCTCGTCAGCCGCACCAGGCAGCGGCGGCAGGACGAGGCCCCAATCGACGGATGACGAGCTTGCGTCCATGATGCGGGAGAAAGGCGCGGTGAGCAGACGGTCGAAAGCCAGGGGAAGGGCGATTCCGGTCTGGAACGGCTGACCGAAAAGATAAATGTCCATGACTGTTCGATCGCCTTTGGGAAAGAGGCGGATGTAGCTGCCCGGTCCATCCTGCACGAAGACCTTTGCCTGCACGAAGCCGCCATCCTTCAGGCTCCGCTTGATGATGAACGTGCCCGCCCCATCCAGGGGATAGCCCTTTCCTTGCGGGTTCGCGAAAACGAGGAACAGCGCCCCTGACTGGGCGTCAGGCTGAAAGGACACGGTGGCCGCGCCTGTCGACTGGGGTATCATCAGGCGGCCGCGCGCCGCTGCGTCATGGATCGGGGCAAAAATGGTGTCGCGCAGGAACTCCCGCGCCTCCCAATTCTCCGGAGGCGGCGTCACCGGCGCCAGGAGGCCGAGCCCGGGGCTCGCGCCGGCCGCTGCTCCGGCAAGGAGAGCGGATAGAAGCGCGACCCTACGCCAGCAGAGTGTCCTCATCGATTCGGTCCTTCAGGATCCCGCGTCGGGCGGCAAGCACGTAGGGATCCAGCGCAAACAGGGGGCTGATCTCGATTGCGTGGAGCGACCGCCCCTCCGCGTCCCTCGGCACCTCGATGCCAACCCCGGCCAGCCAACGGGCCGCCTGCTCCACCTGGCCGCGCAGGCACGTCTCCACGGAGTCGAGCCCTTCGCGGTTCTTCAAGGGAGCGAACTCGTCAGCGCGCTCCGTTTCGAAGAACATCACGCGGTCGGCGAGCGGGATCGCGTCGAAGACGAACATTTCCATCTTCACGGCGTCCCTCTCCTTAATTTCGGTTCCCGAGGGGACGGGATTGAGCGTCTTCGCCTTCTTGCGAGCGATGTGCCATGGCAGCTTCAGCCCGGGGCTTTCCAGAAAAGCAACGTCGAGGATGTGGATGGCGATCGATCCCTGGCCATAGAGGAGACGGCCATCCGGGCCCCTGGCGTGCATGAGCGTCTTCTCGAGATCGGAATACTCAATCACGCGATTCCTGCCTGAGTCCGTGACGATGACTCCGAGCTTCTCCTCGGGATACGCCTTTTCGATGACCTTCGCTGAGATCCCTGAACCCTGCCGGCAGTGATACCCGAGGAATACCGGATCCGGAACGCGCACCAACGGGTTGTCCACCTGGAAGTAGAAAAGCTGCTCCACGCCCCTTTCCCTCATTGCCGCAAGGCTCCCCGAGCGCCGCAGCGCCTCGATCACGCCCCCATGGCCATTGGGATTGAAAAACAGCCCGCCTTCGGGGCTCATCAACAGCCTGCCGTCCGGCGAGAGCGATGGAAGGGCGCCCTGCGCGAACAGGTGCACCGAATCCCGGCCAAGCCCGAACCATTTCTGCGATGCGAAGTAGCTCTCCGTTGCGCCATGGTTCTGGAGCCCGGTCATGATAAGCCAGGGAATTTCCACGCCGTAGCGACGCCGCGCCGCAAGGAGCTTCTCCGCAAACAGGGCGAAGAGCGTGAGCCTTCGCAATGGCGTGACGGGGAACATCCCCTTGGGCCCCTCGAAACCCAGCCGCGATCCCTGCCCCCCCGCGACCGTGAGGAATGCCGTGCGGCCGCGGCTGAGCTGCTCTTCCCCCGCTTCGCGCGCATTGCTGTCGGCGCGGCTTTCCGAGAGTGAAACATACGGAGCGGGCGCGAGCTGCGCCCCCGCAGGAATATAGGTTTCGCCGTTTCCGTCCAGGAGCCCCTGCAGCTCACGTAGGATCGCAAGGTCGAGCGGCCCGAGGTCATCCAGCAGCCGGCGCTTCATCTCCTGCGGCCGCGCGTCCCAGTGAGCGAAAAGGTGTCCTTGGCCCGCCTCCTCGAACCGGTCCCGCAGAGCCTTCTCCCTCATCGCCTCTCCCTCTCCCTGCCCCGTCGAACCCTGGCCGCGTCGCGCCATCATGAGCGCTTCGATCAGGCTCGACCGTATCTCGGCGAACCTCGCCGCACTATCCGGGTCTCCCGCGCCCAACTCCTCCCACAGCCGCCTTTTCGCGCCTTCGATCGTGAACTTCCGATCGTAGAGCAGGTGCCGGAAGCGAAGGAGCAGCCGTATCTCATTGGCGGAATACTCGCGCCGACCGGACAGCCCCTTCTTCGGGGAGAGCAGGGGAAGCTCACTCTCCCAGTAGCGGATCACATGCGGCTTGACCCCGAGAAACCTGGCCACCTCCCCAATGCTCCAGGTGCTCATCGCGCGTTCTTCTTGCTCTGCTTGAACTCGATCGATACAGGAACCAGGCCGAATCCCAGGTCCCGGCGGATGCAGTTCTCCAGGTACTGGCTGTAGGCAAGGGGGAAGCCGGGCAACCGGTTCACGAAAGCCACGAATCGCACGGGATTGGCGCTCACCTGCGTCATGAAGCGGATCTTGTAGTTCTTGCCCCGCACGGGAAGCCGATAATGCCCACTCCACGATTCCAGCGCCAGGTTCAAACGGCCCGTTCCGACGCGCTGGTGCAGCTGCTTCCACACGGCGAGCGCCGTGTCCAGAAGGGAGCGCACACCGTATCCGGTGAGCGCGGACACGGGCACCAGCGGGCAGAAGCCCAGCACGGGGAAATGGAACCTCGCCATCCCGCGCGCCTCTTCGCGCTGCCGGGCCGTGTCGGGCATGAGGTCCCACTTGCTGAGCACGATAATGACTCCCCTTCCCTCCTTCACCACCTGCGCCGCTATCTTCTTGTCCTGATCCGCAATCCCCGTTGAAGCGTCGATCATGAGAAACACGAGATCCGCATTTGCGATGCTCTCGATCGCCCTGTTCACCGAGTAGTATTCCACGGGATCCGTCACCCGGCTCTTCCGTCGGATGCCGGCGGTGTCCATGATGCGGAAGGTCCAGCCGCCGTGAGTGAACATTCCCTCCACAACGTCCCGCGTGGTGCCCGGCGCGGCAGAAACTATGGAACGCTCCTCCCCGAGGAGCCGGTTTGCGAGGCTGGATTTGCCGGTATTCGGCTTTCCGAGAATGGCGATACGCACGATGCCGTCATGCTCCGCGTGGACGCGGGAGCGCGTGCACGGTGCTTCATCCGTGCCTGGCGCAAGGGGTGCTTCCCGCCGGACCTCAAGAAGAGCCGCAGCCGTTTCTTTAAGCCGGTCGAGACTCCGGCTCTGCGCGGCCGACACGCCGATGACATTGGCAAAGCCGTAGGCGTGGGCGTTCCACACCATCGCTTCCCGGTCAGGGGTATCCACCTTGTTGACCACGAGAAGCACCTTGTCGGAGAAGGGCCGCATGACGCGGATGAACTCGTCATCCTGCGGGGTCCTTTCCATTGCATCAAGCACCAGCAGCACAAGGTCGGATTCCCGCGCGCTCTTCAGGCTTTTTTTCGCGACAACGCCCTCCAGGCCCGCCCCATCGCTGGTATAGCCGCCCGTGTCCACCAGGGAGACTCGGCCGCCGCCCATCACGCATTCGCCTTCCACCGGGTCCCGGGTGACGCCGGGGTCGGAATGCGTGATGGCGCGCCTGCGGCCGAGCAGGGCGTTAAAAAGGGTCGATTTCCCCACGTTGGGCCTGCCAAGGATCGCCACCCGGGGAAGAGCCCCCGGGCCGTCGGACCGCGCTTTCGCGACGCGCGCGTTACCAGGAGAAGAAGTCAAGCCGGTCCTCCATCCACCGTCGAACGGCCTGCTCGATCTCGGGACCAGATCGCATCGGCATCAGGCTGCGCACGAAGCCTTCCGCTTCCATGATGCCCACCGAGCGCACGATTCTCTTGATGAGCGGAATTCCGATGGGACCCATGGAAAAGCTGTCTAATCCGAGTCCGAGCAGCACAACGGTGGCAAGGGGATCGCCCGCCAGCTCTCCGCACATCCCCACGGGGATGCCGTGGGCATGGGCGTTTTCGATGGTCATGCGGATCAGGCGCAGGACTCCAGGGTGAAAAGGCTCGTAGAGGTATGCCACCTTCTCATTGCCCCGGTCCACGGCCAACGTATACTGAATGAGGTCGTTCGTTCCGATGGAGAAGAAATCCGAGCGCGCGGCCAGAATGTCGGAGGTGACGGCGGCTGAGGGGACCTCGATCATGATGCCGGTGGGGATGTCCTCGCGGAAGGGATGACCCTCGCGGGAGAGCTCCCGCTTCACCTCGGCCATGATTTCGGCGATCCTGTCCAGCTCGCCGGAGCCCGAGATGAGTGGAAACATGATGCGCAAGGAGCCATGGACGGAGCAGCGAAGGAGCGCGCGGAGCTGGGTGCGCAGCACTTCCGGCCGTGCCAGGCAGAACCGTATCGCGCGCCATCCGAGCAGCGGATTGGAGTCCGCCGTCCCGGGGAATCCGGGCATGACTTTATCCCCGCCAAGGTCGAGGGTGCGGATGGTGACAGGCTTCTCCCCCATGGCGGACAGCACGGAGGTATACACGGCCAGCTGCTCCTCCTCCGTAGGGAAGCGATTGGGCTGGATGAAAAGGAACTCGGAGCGGAACAGCCCGATGCCGTCCGCGCCGTGCGTCAGCACCGCCTCCGCCTCCTCGGGAACCTCGATGTTCGCCTCTATGGAGAGGAGTTTCCCGTCCACCGTCTCGGCCGGCAGGTCCCTCTGCTCCTTGAGCATGACGTACTTGCGTTCCCAGGCGCGCCGCCGCTCGTCGTACAGCGCGCAGGTGGCTTCGTCCGGAGCCACGATGACCACGCCCCGGTTGCCGTCGATGATAATTTCATCCCCCGTGCGCACGGTGCGGCTGATGTCGGACAATCCGAGCACCGCGGGTATTTCACCGGCCCGGGCAAGGATCGCCGTATGCGACGTCTTTCCCCCCGCGTCCGCCGCGATTCCCAGGACGAGCTTCCGGTCAAGACCGAGGGTGTCGGACGGCATGAGGTTGTGCGTGACAAGCACCGCCGGCTCGCGGATGTCGGTGAGCCGGGTCCTCTTGTGCGAGAGCAGATGGCTGAGGACCCGGTTGCCCACGTCGGCGAAATCGACGATGCGCTCGCGCAGATACGGGCTGTCGGACTGGGCGAGCTTTCCGCTCATCTGCTCGACGATCTGCAGGAAGACCGACTCGACGTTCCGCAGGGTCTCGGCAAGCAACGAGCGGACCCCCTCCTTCAGCTCAGGATCGTCGAACATGAGGAGCTGCGCCTCGAAGAGCGTCCCGTCCCGGCCTGCTACCAGCTCCTTCACCTCGGCGGAGGCCTTCTCCAGGGCGCCAAGAAACCTCTCGAATTCGGATCCGACCTGGGAGCTGGTGATGTCATACCGGGGAACGGAGAGCCTGTCTTCCAGGAACAGAAACGCTTTCCCCCTGGCGATGCCGGGAGAAGCACTGATTCCCGTAAACTCCATCATGCCAGCACTTCTCATCTCAATCCATCAGGGTTCAGCTCATGGAGTGATCATTGTCACAAGACGCCCGAACGGGGGGATGAAATGAGAAGTGCTCACTACGGTACCACATCCATTGACTGGCTGTCTTCATGCGCGGTGAGTATAGCGGTATTCAATGGGCATGTCAAATTGGCCGATCATGAACTAGGATCAGATGGCAAAAAAAAGGGCTTCCTCCAATAAAAAGGGCTCGCGTGGGAGATCCGGCGCCGGACAGCACAGGGGAGCGGGGATTCTTTTTTGGCTGTGCCTGGCCGCTATCGTCGTAGCGGTGGGGTTCGCGGCACGCGAGCCCCTGAGGATGGCTTTCGCAAAGATCACCGGCGGGTCCGGGTCTCGCCCGCAGACCACCACTTCCGCGCCACAGGTTACCGTCCTTCCGCTCACGGACGCGACGCGGCCCCTGTCGGACGCGCACGGCTCCTCTCCGTCTCTATCGCAGAAACAGCCGCAATCGTTGGCGCCGCTGAAAACCGCGCCGGCCGCGACGAACGCGCCGTCCTCGGAAAAGCCGGCAGAGCGCAAGGCGCGCTTGTACTTCGCCGTGGTTGATCCGGACGGAAAGTTGCTGCTGAAGAGCGTGATCCGATCGATTCCCGCCAGTGATTCGCCATTGCGCGACACCCTACGGAGTCTCCTCAAGGGTCCCACCGCCCAGGAGCTCAACCTCGGGCTGATCTCCATGATCCCGCCGGATGCCAATCTGCGGAGCGTGATCATGCAAGGGGACACGGCGGTCATTGATTTCAGCGAAAGCTTCCGGTTCAATGCGCAGGGTATCGATGCCATGGATGCGCAACTGCGTCAGGTTGTCTATGCCGCGACGGAGTTCCCGTCCGTGAAGAGCGTGCAGATCCGCATCGAGGGCAAGACGGTGCGCTATCTCGACAGCGAGGGAGTGCGCATCGACGAGCCTCTCTCGCGGACGTCATTCCAGAACTAGCCCCGAGAGAATCTCATCCGCGTCCGGTCCCTTCACGTCGCGTCCTGCACGGAGGAAGAAAAGAAACTCCTTGTTTCCCTTCCTGCCCTTGATCGGGGAAGAGAGGGCCTTTTCCGCGAAGACCCCTTCCTCGGCCAGACGCGCCGCCAGGTCCCGAAGGATTGCGCGCACCACGGCCTGATCCCTCACAACGCCATGAAAATCCGGCGTGGGCGTGCGCAGCTCGAATTGCGGCTTGACCAGGAATATCCCCCACCCTCCGGAGGTGAGCCCGAGGATGTGGCGCGCGGCGCCGCGAAGCGAACGAAACGAAAGGTCGGCGACTGCGCCCTCGGGAAGGGGATGGAGATCCGCCCGGCTCAGCGCCATGATGTTGGTGCCCTCCATTGGCCGCACGCGCGGGTCCCCGCGCAGCCGCCAGTCCAGCTGGCCGTCGCCGACGTCGACGGCGTACACCAGCGCGGCGCCGCGCTGCAGCAGGCAGTCAGTAAAGCCGCCCGTGGAGCAGCCGGCATCAATCCAGACCAGCCCGGAGCACGGGATGCTCCATTGGTCCAGCGCTTCTGCGAGCTTCTCGCCCCCGCGAGAAACGTAGCGCGACCTGCCGCGCATGCGAACGCTGGCATCGGCCTGCACACGGACGCCCGGCTTCACTACCTTCTCCCCGGCCACAATGACGTCGCCCCGGAGAATGGCGGCAAACAGCTCCTTCTCATTGAGCGTCGGGTAGCGGGTTTTCAACAGCGTAATCAGGGTGATCTTTCGCGCGCCCATTTCACACCGAGGAGAGCTGGCGCACCCTCTCGATCTTCATGGTTTTCCCCGTTTCGAGGTCAATCTCCAGGAGCACTCCCTGGATCTCCGCGGCGGAATTCTGCACCTCCATTTTGAGGGGCATCTGTGTGAGGCTGCGTGCGATCGCAATTTCCTTTTTCATTCCGATGACGCTGTCAATGGGACCGGTCATTCCGATGTCCGTGATGTACGCCGTGCCGCCGGCAAGGATGCGCTCATCCGCCGTCTGCACGTGCGTGTGCGTGCCCACCACCGCGGAGACCTCCCCGTCCAGGGAGAGACCCAGCGCCTCCTTCTCGTCCACGGCTTCCGCGTGGAAATCGACGATCACCGCCTTGACTCGGGACCGGAACTGCTTCACCACCGCCTTTCCCACCTGCACGGGATCGCGCAGGGGGGAGAGATTCACCCTCCCTTCCAGGTTGATCACGAGCACTGCCGTATCCCGCACGGTGATGATGCAGTGGCCTTTGCCGGGAATGGCGCCCGGTCCCGTGATGACGGGGTAGTTCTCGGGCCGCAGCAGAGTGTCACTGGTCTGCAGGAGCGGGTAGATCTCTCGTTTCTGCCAGATGTGGTTGCCCGAGGTGATGACGTGAACGCCCGAGGTGCGCATGCGCTCGGCGATATCGGGGGTGAGGCCGAACCCGTCCGCCGCGTTCTCCCCATTGGCGATCACCAGGTCGGCGGCAAGCCGCCGCGCCAGGTCAGGCAGCCCGATGAAAAGGGCCCTGCATCCCGGCTGGCCGACGATGTCGCCCAGAATGAGGGTCTTGAGCGTGCGCACGACCAGCCCCGCGGCCTAACGGGCGTACTCGATGACGCGCATTTCGCGGATGATTGTCACCTTGATCCTGCCGGGATACTTCAGCTCGCTCTCGATCCGCTTGGCGATGCTCTTGGCGAGCTCCTTGGCCGCGTCATCGGTGATCTTCTCATTGTTCACGAGGATCCGCAGCTCCCGGCCCGCCTGGATGGCATACGCCTTGTCCACGCCTTCGAAATCTCCCGCGATGGACTCCAGGTTCTCCAGCCGCTTCAGGTAATTGTCGAGGGTTTCCTTGCGCGCGCCGGGCCGTGAGGCGGAGATGGCGTCGGCGATCTGCACGATCACGGCCTCCACGCTCTCCGGTTCCACGTCCCCGTGGTGCGCGCCTATGGCGTTCAGCACCTTCGTGTCCTCGCCGAGCCTGCGGGCAAGCTCCATGCCCACCTCGATGTGGTTTCCGTCTCCGTCCGCCTCCACTCCCTTGCCGATGTCGTGCAGCAGCGCCGCGCGCTTTGCCAGCTCCACGTTGGCGCCCACCTCGGAGGCAATCATGCCCGCGATCAGGGCGACCTCCTTGGAATGGGCGAGCACGTTCTGGCCATAGCTGGTGCGATAATGCAGACGTCCAAGGGTGCGGATTGCCTCGGGACTCATCGTGTGGATTCCGACCTCGAAGAGGACGCGTTCGCCCTCCTCATAGATGGTCTGGGTGATCTCTTTTGTGACCTTCTGCACGATCTCTTCGATCCGTGCGGGATGGATCCGCCCGTCGGAGATCAGCCGGCTGAGCGCCGTCTTGGCGATCTCCCGCCGGATGGGATCAAAGCAGGAAATAACCACGGCTTCCGGGGTGTCGTCGATGATGATATCCACTCCGGTCAGGGTCTCGAGGGTCCGGATATTCCGTCCCTCACGGCCAATGATGCGGCCCTTCATCTCGTCGTTCGGAAGGCTCACCGTGGTCACGGTCACCTCGGAAGCCACGTCCGTGGCCAGCCGTTGGATGGTCGTGATAAGGACGTCACGAGCCTTCTTGTCCGCCGCGAGCTTCGCTTCCTGCTCGATGAGGTTGATCGTCACCTGGGCGTCGTGACGCGCCTCGTTCTCCAGGCTCTGTATGAGAAGTTTCTTCGCCTCCGCCCGGCTGAGGCCCGAAATCCGTTCCAGTTCAGCGGCTACCCGCTCGCCTTCCTGCTGTAATGCCGCTTCTTTATCAGCGGCCGCCCTCTCCCGGTTGCCTACCGTTTTCTCTTGCTTCTCAAGAGATTCAACGCGCTTTTCTAGGTTTTCTTCTTTCTGAAGGAGGCGCCTCTCCATGCGCTGGAGCTCGATCCTGCGCTCCCGTGTCTCCTTTTCCAGCTGGTTGCGTTCCCGCAGCAACTGGTCCTTGCTCTCAAGTATCGCCTCTTTCTTCTTCGCTTCCGCCTCTCTTAGGGCTTCCCCGACGATACGGGAAGCCTTTTGTTCGGCTGATGAAAGCTGAAATCGTGCATAAAGCCATCGAATTAGCCAACCTAGAAAAAGACCGGCGAGAGGAAGAATGAAGTACAATGGTGTGCTCATTTTCTTCCTCCACCAAAGCTAACTATGCATACATAGATTAGATGAGAATGCATGCTTTGTCAAGGGCAACGGTTTGCCGTTTTTTCAAGTATTCTTTTTTATAACATTATGAAATACTATTTATTGAACAATGAGCTTGGAAAGTATCGCATTGAGCGCAATATCCGTTTCGCTGGTGAACGAAAGGAAAAGGTAAGCTTCTTGACCTCGAAAGGTTGCCGGAAGAAACAGGATACGCCGCATGTAGCGAAGGTCTTCCTGTTCCAAACGTCCTTTCAAGAATCGAACTTCCGCCGGCGCTTTATCAAGAGCAACCGCTTTGCGTGCAAGAAGAATTGAAGAATAGAAAGGCTCATTTGCATCAAAATGGAAGTTTTGCACTGATTTCTCACCTAATCCGACGGTCAGATCAAAGGCATACCCCTGGATCTTTTTCAGAAAGAGCCCCGCGCTGACTGCGGAGACCCTTCGCGAAACCTCCACCAGGGATTTCATCTGGGTTGTGTGGGTGAAGGAACGCGGGTAGGAGGAAAGAAACTCATCGTAATCCAATCCATTTCTCTTGAGCTGAATAGGGTTCGTCTTCTCCCTATCGACCGTCAGCGTTTGCTCGGAGACGGCGCCCTTTTCTACCGAAACAACTTTTGAAAGATCGATGGAGTCTTCATCCTGGATCAGGTCTCCGATCCCGCCCAGGCCCGATTCCTCATGTATCGGCCCGGGTCGGAGAGTGTCAGGCGCTGCTGCTTCCGCCTCGTGGTGCACCACTTCATGCGCGATCTCGCGAAGCGTGCTTTCGGCCTGACCTTTCTTCACTTTTTCTCCCGCCGTATACACTTCCTCCTTGATGCGGAAGACGCCATTCTCCATAACAATGGCGGATCTGCCTTCCTCCACTAGTCTCTGCAGATTTTCAATCGACCATGTCTTGATCGTACCCGACTTCACGAGCGCGTCGAACTCAGCCTGCTTGTCAGCCTCGGCTGCCTCCCCCTCGAGCTCCAGCGCGGCGCCCTCCTCTTCGTCAACCGACTCCAGCTCTTCAAATTCCATCGGCTCTTCACGTTTTGCCTCGGAGGGTGGCACGCCCTCATTTGCTGCCGGTTCTGCTGAAACGGGCAGAAGTTCTGCCGGCTCAAGCTCCTGGGGTTCCTTTTCATCGGATGGCCCCCGCTGCATTTCATCGCTTACCATCGTCATCGCCGCCCCTCGCGCAATAGTCCGTGCCTCCTCCAGCTCTTCCGCGGCTGGCAACAGCTCGAGCCCTTCCTCAACTGGTTCCGGTGGTAATGGCTCGATTTCCATGAGAGGCTCGAGTTCCTCAAGCTGTTCGGCGGACACGTCGACCACCTCGACAACTGTTTCCGCGGCGGGTTCAGACAGCGCCTCCGGCGCGGGCTCTTTGACATTGCTTCGAGGGATCTGTATTTCCATGAAGTCAGTAATCGCAGCTCTTTGATACTGTTGAACAGGACCCTTCTCTACAGCCAGGACCGTCTCGCTGGTACCGCTCACGCCTGGCACTGCTTCTGCCTCTTCTACTAGCTCCGCTTCTTCTACCGCCTCGGCTTCTCCAACTGCTTCAACCTCTTCAACTGACTCGACTTCTTCGACTGACTCGACTTCTTCGACTGCCTCGGCCTCCTCTACTGCCTCGGCTTCTCCAACTGCTTCAACCTCTTCAACTGACTCGACTTCTTCGACTGCCTCGGCCTCCTCTACTGCCTCAGCCTCTTCGACTGCCTCTGCTTCTCCGACTGCCTCGGCCCCCTCTACTGCCTCAGCCTCTTCGACTGACTTTGCCTCCTCTACCGCTTCAACCTCTTCGACTTCCTCTGCTTCTCCAGCTTCTTCGACAGCCGCCGCTTCCTCGACTGTTTCCGCTTCTTCAACCGCCTCTATATTTTCAACGGCACCGGCTTCTTCCGCGCTACTGGCGAGCTCCGCCTGCGCTGCCGTGACTTCAGCAACGCTGATCTCCTCCACTTTCAGGCCCGCAGGGGCCTGCTTCGTGACCGGCAGAACAAAGCTCGCATTCTGCAACGCGGCCTGTATCAATGCCTCCAGGCGTGAGATATCGATGGCTCCCACCGCTGGCGATGTCGGCGCTTCTACACGCCGGGAGATGAGATCAATGATCTCCCCCCAACTCTTTGACATGTATTCATCAATGACCGGCTTTTGCTTGCGCGAAACGCGGCCGATGCCGCGCTGTATTTGCCACGTGATCTCTTCCTTGCGCGCCTCCATCTCCCGGCGCCACTTCCCCCAATCAGCTCCTCCCGGGCTTTCAACCAGCTCAGTGATGAGCTGAACCTGGAATCGTTTTACCCGCTGTCGCAAGACCTCGAGGGGATCCGATCTCAGGTTGAGAAGGAGATAGAGAAGCAGGAACACCGTGAGGAAGAACGTGACAAGGAGCAGTCCCTTCATGAGATCGGTCATCTCGAACTTCGCGTCGGGCCAGATCATGACAGCCATGCCGCCCTGCGACAGCCGGACGCTAAAAACCCGGAACCCCATGGTGACGCCGTCGGCACCCTTGAGTGGGAGTTGTGCGGAAAAAGCGGGAAGATTCGGATTCCGATCCCAAATGGAAAAGAGCGCCTCCTGCAAGGGCTGCGTCACCTCCGGCCCATTGATCAGGACGCCGCGCGATCCCACGAGCGTTACCTGATCTACCGGAGATCCCGCCGAGAGCGCCAGCTGCGCCAGGAGGTCCTTGGTGGATACGGAGAAGGTTATTATCGCAGTCTGCTGCGCGCTCCCTTGGCCTTGCGCGACAACGGGCAGCGCGTACACGAACACGCTCCGAGCGGCATCGAGCAAAACTTTTTTCGATTGAGCGGCTTGGACCAGCTGATCTGACGGGATGAGGCTGCCGTCTTCATTATAGTTCTTGAACGCCATGCTGCTCACGGAACGCTGTTTGACGTCGATATCGAAGCTGCTGAAGAGGATCCTTCGGCCGTCAGCTCCGATGAGCCTGACGCCGAAGAGGCCTAGCTGTGCGATCGTGTCGGACCACGATTTGATCGTGGCATCAGGCAACGAAGAGCCAAAGGATCCCGTCACAAAATCTTTTTTAGCGAAAAGAGCGTATGTCTCGAAATTGGTCTGATGGAAACGATCAATGCGCGATGCGAGGGAGGAAAGCTCCGCGGTATACGCCTGTTCAATCCGAGGCAGAAAGAAGCTCGTTTGCAGCACATTAAAGAGGCCTGAAAAGGCGAAGACAGCAAAGCCTGCAAAAAGAAGGAGGGATGCGAGGAGACTGATAGCTACCTTGAGGCTCTGTCGCATGGGAAAACGATATACCTTCTCTCCTATTTATCGGCGGAAATACACATCCACCGTAGGATCACCTCCCCCCAAGCCACCTGGCGGGATCTGACAGAGCGCCCGCACATTCCGCCCTTCTGCGGTACTCCGCAGAGTTGAGCGGCCGCTAATGCCGCCCTTCTGCGGTACTCCACAGAGTTGACCGCCTGGCATCAGCCCTCTTTGGCGGTTTCCTGCGCTTCCTTCTTCTTGCGCTTGCGCTCGCGTTCCTTTCTATCAAGGAGCTCCAATATCACCATTTCTGAAGCATCTCCAAACCTTTTCCCCATTTTCAAAATCCTGGTATAGCCGCCTGGTCGTTGCGAATAACGCGGCGCAATGTCCTTGAAGAGCTTATCAAGAATACGCCCGTCGTTTATTGAACGCGCGGCGATGCGGCGATTGTGCACGGAATCGACCTTGGCACGTGTGATTAACTTCTCGGCTATTCTCCGTGCCTGCTTTGCCTTGGCAGCCGTTGTTCGAATCCGCTCGTAGCGGAAAAGAGCCTTGGCCTGCGCCTTCAGAAGGGCTTTGCGGTGTGCCGAGGTCCGGCCAAGCTTGTTTATGCTGCTCCTATGATCCATCCTCTTCCTTCCCTTCCCGCTCCTCCGCATTGACCACCGCCCCTATTGCCGGGGCAGCCTCTCCCGTGAGCTGCTTCTTCAGCTGCTTCTTCAGGGCGGAGTAGTCCTTCATCCCCAGATCCAACCCGCGCGCCTGAAGCTTGTCGCGGATCTCCTGGAGGCTTTTCTTGCCGAAGTTCCGCGTCTTGGTGATCTCCTCTTCGGTCTTCTTCGTGAGATCTCCAATGGTGCGGATGTTCGCGTTGCGCAGGCAGTTGCTGGATCGAACGGAAAGCTCCAGTTCCTCCACGGGGGTGTCCAGGAGGGCGCGGATCCGCTCCTCGTCCTCATCCACCTCATCATCGCCGCCGGCTTCCGCTTCGTCGAAATTGATGAAGATCGTGAAGTGATCCTTCGCGATCTTCGCGGCCTCGGCCAGCGCATCATCTGGAGTGATGGTGCCGTCCGTCCATATTTCCAGGATGAGCTTGTCATAGTCGGTGCGCTGACCCACGCGCGTGTTTTCCACGCTGTACTTCACCTTCTGGATGGGGGAGAAGATCGCGTCGATGGGAATGGTTCCGATCACCTCGATGTACTTCTCGTTGCGCTCCGCAGGGACATATCCCCGACCGAGGTTGATCTGGATTTCGAACTCGATGTTCGCCTTCTCCATCAGCGTGGCGATGTGAAAGTCCCCGTTGATGACCTCCACGTCATTGTCCACGGCGAGGTCGCGCGCCGCAAGCGTGCCCCCTCCCTTGGATTCCACGACGATCGTTTTCTCCTCGAGGTCGCCGGAGAGCCTCAGCTGCACCTGCTTGAGGTTATTGATGAAATCCGGCGTGTCCTCCACGACCTCGGGGATCGGCTCGTACTCGCTGGCGATGATGTGCGGCGAGCCGTCCTCCTTATAGGTGGTGATCTTCACTGCGGAGACGGCGTACCCCTGTATGGAGGACAGGAGCACTCTGCGCAGGGTGTTGCCGATTGTGACGCCGTAGCCCCTTTCGAAGGGGTACGCGATGAAGCGGCCGTAGTTGGCCTCCACCTCGCTGTGCTCGAAGGTGAT
The DNA here is from genome assembly GCA_049519415.1 of Spirochaetia bacterium. Classification (GTDB taxonomy): domain Bacteria; phylum Spirochaetota; class Spirochaetia; order SZUA-6; family Fen-1364; genus Fen-1364. Next base: position 10,098 of record JBEKQU010000072.1, on the reverse strand, counting down.
GCCCTTGGGCTTCTTGAAGCCCCTTAAAAGGTTCTTGCGGACCATGCGGGACACCTCACTTGGAATACAGCTCGACGATCAGCTGCTCTTTGATGTCCGCGAGATCCGTGATCTCGCTCCGTCGCGGAATGGCGCGGACTTTGCCGATCATCCTATCTGGATCGATTTCCAGCCAGGGCACGATTCCCGACCGGGAGTATTCTTTCAGGCTCTCCTTGATTGCGGTGAGTTTCGTGCTCTTCTCCCGCACGGAGATCTGGTCGTTCTCCCTCACCAGCTGCGACGGGACGGACGCGCGGCGGCCGTTGATCGAGATATGACCGTGCAGCACGAGCTGTCGTGCCGCCTTGCGCGAGGGAGCCAGGTGCAAGCGGTACACAACGTTGTCCAGCCTGCGCTCCAGCATCTGGATGAGGTTTTCACCGGTGACGCCCTTGCGGCGCACCGCCTTGCCGAAGAACAGCCTGAACTGCCCTTCGAGCATGCCGTACATTCTCTTCAGCTTCTGCTTCTCGTGCAGCTGTACGCCGTAATCCGAGATTTTCTTGGTTCGGCTGCGGGGACCTTTGCCAGGCGCGCCCTTTTTGCGGGTGACGGGGCATTTGGACCCCTTGCATCTGTCACCCTTGAGATAGAGCTTGTATCCCTGGCTCCTACACAGCCTGCACTGGGGGCCGATGTTCCTTCCCACTCTCTCTCCTCCCTACACGCGCCGCTTTTTCGGCGGACGGCACCCGTTATGGGGAATCGGGGTGATATCCTTAATGGAGCGCACCTTAATGCCAAGCACGCCAAATGCTCGGATGGCTGCCTCGCTTCCCACCCCGGGGCCCTTCACAAACACAACCAGCTCGTGCAATCCCTGCTCCAGGGCCTTCGCGGCGGCGGATTCGGCCGTGGTCTGGGCGGCGAACGGGGTCGATTTTTTAGCCCCTTTAAACCCGAGGGCTCCCGCCGACGCCCAGGAGATCGTGTTCCCCATCAAGTCGGTGATCGTCACGATCGTGTTGTTGAAGGTCGCCTGGATGAAGGCCTTGCCTTCCGCAATATTCTTCTTTTTTTCCTTCTTGCCCTTGGTCTTTGCCAAAGTTGGTAACCTCCTGTGGCACGCGGCCCCGCCGCGTGCGAAACCGCATAAGCGGACGCGACAGGTCGTTATGCGGCTGTCCAGGGCGCTCCCAGGACAACGGCACGACTTCCTGCGATTCTATTTCTTCCTCTTCCCGGCGACGGTCTTCCGCTTCCCCTTGCGCGTGCGCGCGTTCGTCTTGGTTCTCTGGCCACGCACGGGGAGGCCGCGGCGATGCCGGATGCCTCGGTAACAGCCGATATCCATGAGCCTCTTGATGTTGAGAGAGATCTCCGTGCGCAGACGTCCCTCCACCCTGAAATCATTCTCGATCACCGTCCGCAGCTTGTTCACTTCGTCGTTGGGCAGATCCACGCCCGCAATACGTGCCATTCCTCTCTCCTTCCCTGCTACCTTTGGCGCTGCTTATGCTTGGGGTTCGTGCAAATGATGCGCACCACTCCCCTTCGCCGGATTACCTTGCATTTGTCACAGATCGGCTTAACGCTTACGCGCACCTTCATACCACTGCCCTCCGTTCCCAGCTCACGCGCATTGACATGAGCCGCACTATAGGTTGCGGGAGCGTATCTTGCCCCGCTTCACGATTCCATCATGGTGATGCATCCGCAGGTATCCCTCGATCTGCGACATCGTATCCAGGTCGACCCCTACAAGTATCAGAAGCGACGTGCCTCCCATAAGGTACGCAACAGCCTGTGGGAAGCTGAACAGGGTCTGCACGATCGAGGGGATAATGGCAATAAAGGCAAGGAACAAGGATCCTGGGAGGATGATGCGGTAGAGGATGCGGGAAAGATACTCCTCCATCTTTTCGCTGCGGATCCCCGGGATCGACCCCCCATTCTCCCTGATATGTTTGGAAATTTCCACCGGATTCAATGTCACCTGCGTGTAGAAATAAGCGAAAAAGATGATCAGAAGCGCATACGCAATGTCGTAGGGGAGCCTGTTCGGGCTGAGCCACGAGGCGAACCGGGACAGCCACTCGATCCTCGATCCGAGGTTTTGCGCGATCTGCACGGGAAACAGGAGGATCGAGGAGGCGAAGATCACGGGAATAACCCCTGACGGGTTGACCTTGAAGGGCAGATACGTGTTCTGCGCTCCGTACATCCTGCGGCCGATAACGCGTTTGGCATAATGCACGGGGATCTTGCGCTGCCCCTGCTGCTCCATGATGACCAGCGCAATGACCACCACCCATAGGGCGAGCACGAGGATGACGAACACTGGGTTAAGCGTGCGCTGCTGGATCATGATCACGAGGCTCCACAAGGCGCCGGGAAGCCTTGCCACGATGCCGGCGAAAATGATCATGGATATACCGTTGCCGATCCCTCGCCGCGTGATCTGGTCGCCCATCCACATGAGGAGCATGGTCGCCGTGGTGATGGTGAGCATCGCGATGATGGCGAATGGCAGCCGGGCCATGGTGATGGCGTCGGGGATGCGGGCGGCGTAGACCGTCACCGTGTAGGATTGGATGAGGGCCACCAGGACGGTGCCGTATCGGGTCCAGCGGTTGATCTTCTTCTTGCCGCCTTCCTCCTCTTGGATCTTCTTCAGCCGGGGAAACACGATCGTGACCAGCTGCATGATGATCGACATGGAGATGTAGGGCATGATGGAAAGGAAGAAAATTGAGAAGTTCTTGAACGCGCCCCCCGCGAAGAAATCGAGAAAATCCTCGATGCCCAGCGCGCCGGAGCTTCCCTGGGCGTCGAAATAGAGCTTCACCGCGGCGATGTTGATGCCGGGCACGGGCAGAATGACGCCCAGGCGATAGATCGCCAGGATAAGGACCGTGAATAGGATGCGGTCCCGCAGTTCCTTGACCCTGAAAATATCGACCAGCGGATTTGCCATTATTTCGCCTCGTCAGCCTCGGTTGCCCCGCCCGACAAAGAAATGCGCGGGTTACCGCGCCGGGCGGCGCTCGGTTCCGCGATGGATTCGCGCACCTCGCCGCCCAGGGCGATGATTTTTTCCCGCGCGGATGCGGACACTCGGGCGCCGTGGATGATGAGCTTCTTGGCGAGCTCTCCCATGCCGAGGATCTTCACCGCAACGCCCCGCTTCCTTGCCAGGCCTTTCGCGGCGAGGCTCTCTGGCGTCACGGTGTCTCCGTCCGCGAACCTGTTCAGGTCGGCGACATTGACCACCTGAAACTCCTTCTTGAAGGGGTAGTTGGAGAAACCCCGGCGCGCGATGCGCCGGAACAGGGGCATCTGGCCTCCCTCGAATCCCAGGCGAACGCCCCCGCCCGCCCGCGCCTTCTGGCCCTTGTTGCCCTTCCCAGCGGTCTTTCCGTGGCCGGAACCCACACCCCTGCCCAGTCGCTTGTTCTTCTTCTGGCCTTTCGGCGCGCGGATGTCAAAACCTTCCATGTCAGCCCTTCTCCTCCACCTCGAGCAGATAGGAGACGGCGCGCACCATCCCGAGGATGGCGGGCGTCGCCGCGTGCTCGACGACGGCATTAAGCTTCCGAAGGCCCAACGCCTTCACGGTCGCCCTGTGTGCAGGCACGCAGCTGATGGTGCTGCGCACGAGCTTGATTTTCAGAGTCTTTCCCGCCATAACGCTCACCCCCACATGTCCTTCAGGGTCTTGCCCCTGTTCGCGGCGACTTCCCTCGGATCCATGAGCGTGTCCAGGCCCTGGAAAACGGCCTTCACCGTGTTGATTGCATTGGAGGAGCCGATGGACTTTGAGAGCACGTCGCGGATTCCCGCCGCCTCCATGACCGCGCGGACGGGACCGCCGGCAATGACGCCGGTGCCCGGCGCGGCGGGCTTCAGCAGCACCTGAGCGCTCTTGAACTTTCCGATCACCTGGTGCGGGAGGGTGGCCTTCTTGATGGGGACACGGACCATGCTCTTCTTTGCCTTCTCGATGCTCTTTCGGATGGCGTCGGAGACGTCATTCGCCTTCCCGAAACCGTACCCGACCCGGCCGGCCCTGTCGCCGACAACGGTAAGCGCTGAGAAAGAGAACCGCCGGCCTCCCTTGACGACCTTGGCGACCCTGTTGAGCTTCACGAGCTTCTCGAGGAACTCGCCCTGACCCCTGTCCCGATCCCTATCATCCATTGCCACTTGCGCTCTCCCCCCCGGCGCGGTACCCCGCGCATGTACTGTTATAGGCTGATGCCGGCCTTGCGCGCGCCGTCGGCGATCGCCTTCACCTTTCCGTGGTAGCGGTAGCCATTCCTGTCAAAGACGACCGCCGCTACGTTCTTTGCCTTGAGCCTCTCGCCAATCAACTCGCCTAGCTTTGTCAATGCCGCGGCCTTGTTGGCGATGTCGCGATGATCCTTCTCGAGGTTCGAAGCGGCCGCAAGGGTCGCACCCGCGTCATCATCGATAGCCTGCACATAGGTGTAGCAGTTCGACTTGTACACGGTGAGCCGCGGTTTTGCCTGAGTGCCCCGGATCTTCTTACGAATGCTCGCCTTCCTCTTCAGGCGTTTGCGCATCTTGTCGTTGATCTTCTTCATGGCCCTTCCTCAGTCGCGGTACCCCGCGACATTCGCCGTCGCGGTATTCCGCGACATTCGCCGTCGCGGTATTCCGCGACATTAATTACTTGATCCCCGATTTGCCGACCTTGCGGCGCACGTACTCGTTATCGTACTTGATCCCCTTGCCCTTGTACGGTTCGACGGGCCGGAAGGAGCGTATCTCCGAGCAGATCTGCCCCACCTGCTGCCGATCGGCGCCTTTCACCGTGACGCGCGTGTTGCCTTCCACATCAATGGAGATGCCCTCGGGAATGGGGTACTCGATCGAGGTCGAATACCCCAGCGTGAGCACAAGGGACTTGCCCTTCACTTCGGCCTTGTAGCCGACCCCCGTGATGAGAAGAGTCTTGGCGAATCCGTCGGAGAGCCCGATGAGCGTGTTCTTCAATAAATTCCTGTACAATCCGTGAAGGCTCTTCGCCTTGCGCGAATCATCGACACGCGTCACCACGACGGTGTCACCCTCCACCTTCACCGCAACCTCGGGAGCATACTCCTGCGTGGCTTTCCCCTTGGGGCCTTCCAGCAGCACGCGGCCATCCTGAATCGAAACCTTGATTCCCTTCGGAATTTTCACCGGCAAACGTCCAATTCGCGACACAGCGTTCTCCTTGTCTACCAGATGGTGCAGAGCAGCTCTCCGCCGGCCTTTTTTTCCAGGGCTTTCTTGCCTGTGGTAACGCCGAGGGAGGTGGTGACGATGACCGTCCCGAAGCCGTTCAGCACGCGGGGCAGGCTGCGGTAACCGGTATACATCCGCCGGCCCGGCGTGGAGATCCGTTTCAGGCCATGGATGACCGGGTCGTTCCGCCCATCGTACTTCAGGAAGATCCTGATGAGGTTGCGTCCATCTTGGGTGACCTTCTTGAAGGTCTTGATGTATCCCTCATTCTTCAGAATCTTTGTGATCTCCAGCTTCAACTTCGAGGTGGGGATGTCGACGCTCTCGAAGCGGGCGCTGCTCGCGTTCCTGACCTTCGTCAGCATATCAGCAACAGGGTCTGACAGACTCATAGTCGTGAACTCCCTACCAGCTCGATTTCGTTACGCCAGGGAGCTTACCCTCACTGGCCAGCATGCGGAAGCAGATGCGGCAGAGCTTGAACTTCCTGATATACCCTCTCTGCCGTCCGCAGACCTTGCACCTGTTCGTCCGCCGCGTCATGTACTTCTGCTTGCGGTTGGACTTTTCGATTGCCGCTTTTCTTGCCATCGTTCTCCCCGCCCTACGCGGTACCCCGCGTATGTGTTGCGCGATGTTCGCGGCCATGGCTTGCACCGTACCCGGCGCAGTTTCGTGGCATTTCGCGGCCACGGTATTCCGTGGCATTTCGCGCGCCTTATTTCCTAAACGGCATTCCCAGGCGCGCGAGCAGGCTCCTCGCTTCCTGGTCCGTCTTCGCCGTGGTCACTACGGCGATATTCATGCCGCTTACCCGCTCGATCTTGTCGTAGTCGATCTCAGGGAAGATGATCTGCTCTGTCACGCCGAGGGAGTAATTGCCGTGCCCGTCGAAGGCGTTGGGGTTGGCACCTCGGAAATCCTTGATCCTCGGCATGGCAACATTGACCAGCCGGTCGAGGAACTCAAACATGACGTTCCCGCGAAGGGTCACCATGGCGCCGACGTCCATGCCCTTGCGCACCTTGAATGTGGCGATGGATTTTTTCGCCTTCGTGCGTACGGGCTTGCGCCCCGTGATCTGCGCCATCTCCTGCGTTGCCGAGTCAAGCAACTTCTTGTTGACGATCGCCTCGCCCAGACCGATGCTCACCACGATCCGAGAAATCCGGGGGACCTGCATGACGCTCTTGTATCCGAACTCTTCCTGCAGCGCCTTGACGGCCGTTTCCAGGTACAGCGCTTTCAGCCGCGGCTTGTACCCCGGAGGATCGGCAACCGGAGCCGTCTTTGCCTTGCCTTCGGCCTCTCCGCCCTTTGAAGCTCCTTTGGAGCCCTTTGCAGGCTTTTGTCCCTTCGAAGGGGCTGCACCCTTCTCACCCTTGGGAGCCTTTTCCGTCTTCTGCTCCTTTTCCGCCTTCTGCGCCTTCTCCGCCTTCGCGGGGGCCTCGTCCGCCTTTGCTTGGGCGCCTTCAGCGCCCAGAGTCTCCTTGCTCACAGGTCCCCTCCGCACTTGCGGCACACCCGCTTCTTGGTATCCCCGTCAACGACATACCCGATCCGGGTGGGGCCGCACTTCCTGCACATGATCATGAGCTTGCCGAGCTGAAGCGGAGCCTCCACGGAGGTGATGCCGGCCTTCTGGTTCTGCTTCTTCTGCTTGACCGCTTTCTTCACCATGTTGAGGCCTTCCACAACCGCGCGCATCTTCTGCCTGTCAATGCGCACGATGCGCCCCGTCTTGCCCTTTTCCCTGCCCGCGATGACCTTCACCGTATCGTTCTTGCGCAGCTTGACTCTTGCCTGTGTGCTCATCCTCGCCATCCTCCTACAGCACTTCCGGGGCGAGGGACACGATCTTCATGAAGTCCTTCTCACGAAGCTCGCGGGCCACCGGGCCGAAGATGCGCTTGCCCTTCGGGTTGTTGTTCGCGTCGATGACAACGCAGGCGTTGTCGTCGAAGCGGATGAACGTGCCATCGGGCCGGTGCAATTCCTTGTGCGTGCGCACCACGACGGCCTTCTCGATTCCGCCCTTCTTGATGGCGGCGTTCGGCAGCGCGTCCTTCACCGCGACGACGATGATGTCGCCGATGCGCGCATATTTGCGGCGCGTCCCCCCGAGGACCTTGATGCACTGGACGAGCTTCGCGCCGCTGTTGTCCGCGACGTTCAGGAGCGTTTTCATCTGTATCATGGCAGTCCCCTCGCCTACTTGGCCTTCTCCACGATCTCCAGGAGCCGCCATCGCTTCTCCTTGCTGAGCGGGCGCGATTCAACGACGCGCACCGTATCGCCTATCCCGCATTCGTTCTTCTCGTCGTGCGCCTTTATCTTCTTTGTCCGCGTCAGGTACTTCTTGTACAACCGGTGGAGTTTGCGTTGATGTATCTCGACAACGATCGTCTTCTGCATCTTGTTGCTCACCACGCGTCCCTGGAGGATCTTCTGCACCGCCGCGGTACCCCGCGGATTCTCCCCCGCCGCGGTATTCCGCGGATTCTTCTCCCCGCTCTTGCTCTCTTCTTCCACGTCCCGCTCTCCTCGGTCGCTCCTGACGACATTCATTTCGATCGCTCCTGGCGACATTTCAGCTCGGTCGCTCCTGGCGACATTTCAGCGCTTCCTGATTCCCAGCTCGAACTCCCTGATGATCGTCGTCACCCGGGCCAGCCTGCGCCGCGCGGTCCGCTTGGAGAGCGGATTGTCCACGTGGCCGATGATCATGTTCGCGCAGACCTCATCGTACTTCTTCTTCAGCTCCTCGCGTTTGGCGAGCAGTTCGGGGTATGTCAGCTCCTTGAATGAATCCTTCATCTCGCCTACTCCACGCTCGAGCGGACCAGGAACTTGGTCTTGATGGGCAGCTTGCTGCCGGCGCGTTTCATGGCTTCTTCCGCCATGGCCCTGTCCACGCCGCCCAGCTCGAACATCACTGTGCCCGGTTTCACGGGGGCCACCCAGAACTCCGGGGCGCCCTTCCCTTTTCCCATTCGGGTCTCTGCCGGCTTCTTGGTGTACGGCTTGTCCGGGAAGATGCGGATCCACACCTTGCCTCCGCGCTTCACGTGGCGGGTAATGGCGATGCGGCACGCCTCTATCTGGCGGTTGGTGATCCATTCCTTCTCCAGCGCCACCAGGCCGTAATCGCCGAAGGATACCTCGGTGCAGCGCGTGGCCCTGCCCTTCATCTTGCCGCGCTGTTGCTTCCTGAATTTCGTTCTCTTGGGGCTCAGCATGCCTGTCTACTCCTGGCCTCTGTCGCGGCCGCGATCACGATCGCGTCCATCACGCGGCTCGCGGCTGTCCCGGTCGTCGCGGCCCTCGCGGCCGCGCCGCACCAGCAGCCCCGCGTCGTCCTTCTTCGCCTGGCCGTACACCTCACCGTTGAAGATCCATACCTTGATGCCCACGCAGCCGAAGGTAGTTACGGCGGTGGCGGTGCCGTAGTCGATGTCCGCCCTAAAGGTGTGCAAGGGAATCCGGCCTTCCTTGAACTCCTCCCGACGCGCCATCTCCGCGCCCGAAAGCCGGCCTGCTATCTTCACCTTGATCCCCTGAACGCCGGTCTTCATGGAGTTCATGATGGCCATTTTGCAGGCGCGGCGGTAGGAAGCACGCGCCTTGATCTGGCGCGCGATATTCTCCGCAACCAGCTTGGCGTTCGTTTCCGGCCGTTTGATCTCCTTGATGCGCAGCTGGATCTTCTTGCCGATGCTCTTCTGCAGCTTGCCGCCCAGCTTCTCGATATTGGCGCCCTTTGCTCCGATAAGCACGCCCGGCCGGCCCGTATGGATGATCACGGTGACCCGCTGCGGATGCCGGATGATCTCCACTTCAGCAATGTCCGCGCCCTTGGTCTCCTCTGCCTCGAGGATTATCTTTCTCAGGCGCAAGTCCTCGTGCAGGGTCGCGGCGTACAGCTTGGGATCCACGAACCAGCGCGACGACCAGGTTTTGTTGATCCCCAGCCGAAGCCCTATCGGGTTAACCTTCTGACCCATTGCCCACCTCTTTCGCTCCGATCTCATCGACGACCACGGAAATGTGGCAGGACCGCTTCAAGAGCCGGTCGGCACGGCCTCTGCCACGCGCCCACATCCGCTTCATGGTCGGGCCCACGTCGATCAGAAGCTCCTTCACGTACAGCATCCCCTCATCGAGGTTCTTGTTGCGCGCCAGCGCGTTCGCCGCGGCGGACTGGATGAGCTTCCTCAGCATGCGCGCGCTCTTGTGCGGAAGAACGTCCAGCAGCGCAATGGCCTCCACGTACGGCTTGCGTCGAACGTTGTCAGCGATCCGCCTCACCTTGGTCGCAGAGACCCTTTGGAACGGCACGCTTGCGCGGTAGCCCGTGGTGATCTTCCGCGGCGGACGCTCCTTCTTTGGCGGCTTGCTGCCCGGCTCACGGGCCGAAGGCCCAGCCTCAGCGCCGCCGGAGGAGGATGTGGCGCCGGCGGCATCGGCCTTGTTCTCCGGCGCGGCATTCCGCGCATTTTTCTCCGGCGCGGCATTCCGCGCATTTTTCTCCGGCGCGGCATTCCGCGCATTTCTCTGCGGCGCGGTACTCCGCGCGTTTTTCTCCGTGTCGCTCATTTCTTCACTACCTTCTTGTCAGAGCCCGAATGTCCCCGGAAAATGCGGGTGGGCGCGAACTCGCCCAGCTTATGGCCCACGAGGTTTTCCGTTACATAGACAGGCACCCAGGTCTTTCCGTTGTACACGGAGATGGTGTAGCCGACCATCTCGGGGATGATCGTGGAGGTCCGCGAGAAAGTCTTCACCATGCGCTTCTCGCCGCTCTTGTTCATGTCGACGACCTGCTTGTACAGGCTCTTCGCGATGAACGGTCCCTTCTTGATC
>JBEKQU010000071.1:0-23299 GCA_049519415.1 Spirochaetia bacterium | reverse complement strand
CGGTCCCCTCATCGAGATGACGGTGGACGGCGCGGCAATGGGGAGCAGGATCGCGGCGCCGGCGTCCGGCGGCTCGTTCGACGTGGAATGGAAGGCCGCCAGCGTCACCATCCCGATGAGCCGGGTGGAGCTGGTGGTGAACGGCGAGATCCGGTATTCAGAGGAGGTGGATCCCGGCGATGCCGCGGGCCACTGGCGCCTGAAGGTGGAGCGCTCGTCATGGGTTGCGCTTCTCGTGCGGGGAAAATATCCCGACAGGCCCGAGATCGTTGCCGCGCATTCGTCGCCCGTGATGATCGCGGCCGGCAATTCCGCGTTCTTCGCCGCGGCTGACGCGCTCACGATCCTGGAGCAGATCGAGGGCGCCCTGGCGTTTCTGGACACGGTGGGCACGCGCGCGGAGACCGCTGCGAACAAGCGGATGAGGATGGTATTGGAATCAGCGCACCGGTCCGTGCACAACAGGCTCCACGAGGCAGGGCACTATCACGAGCACACGACCGTGAAGGACCATCCCGCGCATCACAAGCGATAGGCCGGGCCCGCTCAGAACACGAACGGAATGACGCTCTTGCGCCCGACAGGGTAGTCCGAAAAGGTGGCCATGTACCAGCGCCTGTTCGCGTACGCGCGCGGCACGAGGTTCGCTATGGTGAAAAGGGCAAAGGCAAGCCCCGGCAGGGACCACGTGGCCAGCGCCCATCCGCACCATTCCGTGATCTCTCCGAAATAGTTGGGATTGGAGACATACTCGAACAGCCCGCCGTGGGGGATCTTGTAGCCGATCTCTCCCGGTTTCCGCAGGCGCCGCAGGTCGCGATCAGCCCAGACGTGCGTCACAAAGCCGGCAGCAAAGAGCGCGATGCCCGCGCACATCCTGAGGCTGGGCAGGAATCCGCCCGAAGTGAGGAGCCCTGGGCCGGAGAGGAATATGCCGTTCGCATAGCCGTTCAGGCTGTTGAAGATGAAGGCAAAGCCGATGATCGCGATGGGAAAACGCTTGCTGCTGCCCCTCATCAGGAAAGGGAACAGGCACGTCCGGTAGAGATAGTGGATTTCCCAGAGACCGAGCAGGAGGAAGGAGACAGGGCTGATCCTTGATCCATTTGCGAGCACAATTATGCCGATGACCAGGAGCGCTGGAGCTTCCATCACGATCCAGCCGATCCTTGCCGTGACGGAGGGGCCCCATCCCTCGCGGAAATGCCTACCGTACGGGGCAGTGTAGAAGAAAAGAAGGGTGAAAACGATCGGGGCCGAGATGAAGATGATCAGAATCGCGATCGCATCGAGCATAGATGTCCTATGTACTCTAACAGCTTATGCCCGAAATGGCAAGCGCACTTGATTCGCCGATCATCCCTCACTCTTTATCGCGACGCCGCACCATCGGCACAATCGTCGCAGCCACAGCACTCATCACGAGGCCGAGTGAAACGTAGATCCAAAACCCGTTTTTCAGGCCAACCGCTTCCGACACCGCAGCCATCGCGAAAGGAAAAACCAGCGCGCCGATGGCGCCGCCTGTCGCCGCAAAGCCGATGGCTTTCCCCTGCCCCTTGCGGAAATAATGCCCGACGATGGTCATGACGAGCGGATAGATCGCGGAACACCCGAGCCCGGCCACGAAAAACCCAATTCCCGCAACAACGGGGGAACCCACGAGGATCGAGAACGCAACGGATGCGGTCGCTGCGAGCGAAAGCGACAGCAGGACCACACAGTTCTCAACCTTTCGAAACAGTATGGGAATTCCGAGACGGCCAATCAGGAGGCCCATCCAGAATACGCTCACCATGAATGCGCCGACTGACGCCGGGCTTCCCAGGACAGTCACAAAATACTCGCCGATCCATTTGGATGATCCGAACTCCAGCCCGACATAAAGGAACAGGATCAGAGCCGCAATGTAGAACATCGGCAGGCGCGCGGGGCTCTCGGACTCGACTTCTGATGTCGTTTCACCGCGAGCAATGCCGATCCGCCGGAAGGGCAACGCAAGCATCGTAGCACCTATGAGTGCCGTAATTCCCGCCACGCCGCGGTAGACGAGCTGCCAGCGAAGACCCAACCGAATGATACATCCAATGACGACGGGGCCGACCACGGAACCGATGGCGTACGCAGAATGCATGATGCTCATCGGGTGACTCTCACCGCGCTTCTGCATTCGGGCCACCGAGTAATTGACGGTGACGTCAATGCCACCCTGGCCAAAACCAAGCAACAGGCTCAAGATGAAATTCAGCACGACTGAAGGTGTTGCAGCAAAGAATGCCAGGGCAAGCGTTTGCAGGATTATTCCGCCCACCATGACGGCTTTCGGACCGATTCGTTCAATGAGCACGCCGCACGTGAAGCTGGAAGCGAAATCGCCGAGTGAACCCGCGGCAATGACTGCGCCGGCAGCGGTATACGACCACGAGAACTCGGCAAGCATCTTCGGAAGCGTCGCGCCGACGATCGTCATCCCAACGCCAATGACCACGCAATTTGCGAAGAGTCCGAGGTAGAGCCATCGGTACTGTTTCTCAACAAGCCGCTTCAAGAGATTCACTCTATCAGGGTGCATCGGGTCCGACAAGAAATTGAATTGCTGGTCTGCGCGACCCCTGATTGGCACCGCCTGTTGGTCCTGCGATCACCAGCGCATGGATGTGCGGCTCCACGGCGCTTCGGAGCTTCGGATCCCGCGCGCGGACGCCAGGAAAGCCGGGATCACGTGGCTCGCGTCAGGCTTCTAGGGTGGGTCTATGGTCGGCCTATCGGGCTCTCGCTGTCCGCTACGCGGCCAGCTGCCGCCCTGGGGCCATCCCTGGCCTCGGCCGACCTCGACATCCTTGTCTACGGCGCCCCCACCAGCGGCAGCCGCAGCCCCTTGGACAGGATGGCGTCCAGCTCTTCAGCGGCAAGCGGCTTGGAGAAGTGGAAGCCCTGCATGCCGTCCGCGTTCAGACGCTTGAGCAGATCGAACTGCTGCTGGGTGCCGATCCCTTCCAGGATGATGGACTTCCGCCTGCTGCGCGCCAGGGCGACGATGCTGGCCAGGTAGTCGAAGTCTTCGGGGCTGCGCATGCTTTCATCGACGAACAGCCGGTCGATCTTGATGGTGCCTGCGGGAAGGCGTTTCAGCCAGCCCAGGGATGAGCTTCCCGTGCCGAAGTCGTCGATGAACAGGTCGAATCCCGTGTCCGTCAACTGCTTCATCTGCGCGACGGTTCCCTCGGGATCGATCATGCATTGACTCTCCGTGATTTCCAGCTTGAGGAACCCGGGGGAGGAGACGCCGGCGCGCCGGAGAGCGGAGGTGAGCAGTTCGGGCAGCTCGGGGCTGCGGAAGTCCTCCGCGGAAAGGTTGACCGTCACGAAGACGCCGTACCGGGACGACCAATGGGAAAGCTGCTCGGCCGCGGCGTAGAGGGCCCACTTGCTGATGGACCGGATGATGCCCGTTTCCTCGGCCAGCGGGATGAAGCTATTGGGCGGGATAAGCCCCTTCTCGGGGTGCATCCAGCGGATCAGCGCCTCGGCGCCTTTCACCCGGCCCCCGGCGTCCACGATGGGCTGGTAGACGAGGTGGAACTGCTCCTTCTCAAAGGCGTGGAGCATGTCGCTTTCCATCACCATCTTTTCCGACGCCTTGTGGTGCGTGGCGGGATTATAGAAGTAGTACTCTTGGCCGTTGCGCCTGGCCTGGCGCATGGCCGCGCCCGCGTTGCGGATGACCGTCTCCGCGTCATCGCCGTCGTCCGGATAAAAGGCAACGCCGATGCAGCATCCGATGCGGATATCCCCCTCCTGATGGTGGTAGGGGATCTTCACCTGCTCCGCGATCTTCTCCGCCACCCGGGCCGCGTCCGTCGGCCGCTTCAGGTGGCAGAGGAGGCAGGTAAGCTCGTTGCCGACAAAGCGGAAAAGGAAATCGCTTGCGCGCAGGCATTTCTGGATGCGCAGGCCGGTGTTCTCCAGGAGCAGGTCCCCCGTTGAGACGCTGAACGCCTCATTGACCTTGCCCAGGTTCTCTATGGAGATGAACAGCACCGCCCGTAGCTTGTCGGTGGAGCGCCTGGCCTGCGCGATCTCCTTTTCCAGGATGATATCCAGCGACTTGCGGTTGAAAAGACCGGTGGTAGGATCGCGGAACTCGTAGTGGGTGAGCTTGGATTCGATCTGGCTGATGTGGGTGATGTCATGGGAGCAGACCGCGGCGTGCGTGATTGCGCCGTCCGTGCCGCTGAAAGGCAGGTAGGTGACGTGCATCTGCTTTTCGAACGATCCGAACTTGAACCGCTCGATGTACTCCACCGCATTGTCCGCGAAGCAATCCTCCAGGTGCTTGCGGATGACGCCCTCGAAGATGTCCTTGCCCCAGACATCCGCCACCGTCCTGCCGACGATCTGGTCGCGCGTCTTTTCGATGGCCGCGCAGTAGGCGTCATTGGCGATCTCGTACACGAAATCACGGTTGATCAGCGTGTGGAAATCCCGCGTGTTGTTGACGATGTACTCGTACTTGTCCGGCATGCCAATGATTCTAGCCGCATGAGGTGCCCCGGTCAACACCAAACGGTTGTCAGAACAGCAGCCCTAGCTGCCCGCCCGCGGCAAAGATTTCTTCAGTCTCCAAGCCAATGTAAGGCGCAAGCGATTCGACGATGGGCCGCACCTGTTTCTGCGCGTAGTGATCGTAGTCCAGAGGCGCGGTGCGCCTGCCCTCCGGCTGCGGGCCTTCGACGGTCCAGACGTAGCGGATGAGGCCCGTCCTCTCCTCGGGAGGGAGGAGCGCGGCCGCGCGCGCGTGCGGAGGGGAGGATTTCGTGTACGCTTCCACAGGCTTGCGCAGCGACCTGCGATACACGAGCTTCTCGTCCTTCTGCCCGGCGCGCAGGGCGCGCAGGAGCGCCCGCACCCGGTCGCCGATCTCCCGCGCGTCGGCGTCGTGAAACACGCGGTCCAGGATCTCGCGCTGCAGCTCCTGCGCCAGGGGGGTCCAATCGTGCCGCACTGCTTCCATGCCCACAACGTCCAGGGCCTCCGCATCCGGCAAGAGGCGGAGACCGGCATAGCCCTTTGCCCTGCCCCGGTTCTCCCCTTCCTCGTCGTCCGTGACGCTCCTCATGGGCGGAAGGAAGAACCTGCGATAGATTGCCTCGAACTCCAGCTCCATGCGCGACTCCACGCCGTACGACGCGCGCACGTACTCGGCTAAGCGTGCGTTCACGTATCGCGCAAGCTCCGTCCCAATGGCAGCCAGCTCCTCGGCGGGCGGCTCCCCGCGCGCGCCCGATAGGACGAAGAGTGAGTCGGTGTCCCCATAGATCACCTCAAATCCCTTTTCCGTGACTTGGTCGCGCGCCCAGTAGAGGATGCGCTGCCCGAAGGTGGTGATGGCGCCGGCGAGCGCGGAAGCGGCGAACCTGCACCCCGGCGTGCCCAGGACCCCGTAGAAGGAGTTCATCACGATTTTATATGCGTAGACCGCCCTTTTGTCCCCCCGCTGACGGGCAGCCTCCCTGCTTGCGAAGAAACGGTCGAGAATGCCGGGGAGGATGCCGGGCAAACGGCTGAATTGCGCGCCATTGGGCGCGATGATCGGGCCCGGCCCTCTATCGCTTCGAGTGGCCTCGGGTCCCGGGTGGCTGGGGGATGCCGTCAGCCGGGTTGTCGGGTCGATATTGAAGGTCCGGATGATCGACGGGTACAGGCTCTTAAAATCGAAAGTCAGGACGTTCTGGAAGAGTCCGGCCCGGGGCGTGATGATGCCGCCGCCCGGCGCCCTGTCCAGGGCATCCTGGTCGATGCCAAGGGTGGGCGCCACGAGCCCCCGCTGGTGCATGCCCTCCGTGTACAGGAACTCGAACGAGGCCACGCTCATCGAGGTCTGTTCCAGCGATGTCCCGATCAGGAGTGATTTTTGAAGAGCAATGTCGAGCAGCCCCTCCTTCTGAAGTATTTCCAATGCAAGCCGGGTGTCCTCCAGGCAGTAGGCGCACAGGCTTTCCGGGTCCTCCCGGTAGAGCCTTTCCACAGCCGCCGTGCGGCTTTCTCCAGGAAGCTCGTCGATCCTCTTGCCGCGGCCCAGGACGCTCTGCGCGACGGTCTGCAGCCGGTAGTCCTCCAGGGCCATGCCCGCCATTCGGGCCAGCCACATTCCGTCCAGGACCTGGCGTCCAGGCACGATGGCCTTGCTCCGTCTCCAGCGCGTGACCCCGTCGGTGTCCTCCCTGTCCAGGAAGCTTGCAGCGGAATCAGAGCGGCCGATGTCGAAGGGGACCCCGAGCGCCGCGAAGCGCCGCGCCAGCACGCGGATATCGAAGTCGACGATGTTCCACCCCGTGATGATGTCCGGATCCAAATCAAGAAGGCGCGCGCGCAGCGCGGCGAGCATCACCTCTTCCGAGGGGAAGCACCGGGCGGATGCCGGCCCGGAGCCGTTCAGCAAGACCTCTCCCGATTCGGTCCCGGTGGAAGGATCGGAGAAGAAGAGGCCCACCGCGTACACGACCGCGGCGCGCGCGTCCGTCTCGATGTCCAGGGAGAGAACGGACAGGCGCGGCTCCATGTCCGCCGGGGTCACGCGCGGGTTCTCGTAGATCCGATCGACGCGCCGCCCCTTCCTCCATTCACCCTCGATGCCCAGAGCGCCGTGGACGCCGTGCTCCATGAGGTACTGGGTGGAAAGCTTTATATCCGCCTCATAGGTCCGAATGCCCTGCTGGTGCAGCGCGTCGCGAAGTCTCTGGCTGGCCGGGGTTGTCGGTGATTCCACCCTGAGCACGCCGTCGCCGTCCATGGTCCTGCGATCCGAGGCGATGATGCCCGCCGCTGCCGGGCCGGCGGCGATCAGCCGCGTCTGCGCTTCGTCCGCTCCGCGGATGTAAAAGAACGGCATCCACCGGCGTTCGACGATCGCAAATGTCTCCCCCGTCTCCAACCGACCCACGATGTGCAGCTCGGTGCGTCCGGCGTGGGTGCGCTCGGTGGCATGGAGGATGAAACCCTTGTCCACGGAATGACTATACCATGGCCAGGAGTGGTATATTCACCATTGATGCGCGCCATTTCCATTGCCGCCCTGCTGCTGTTCCTTCCCCTCGTGTTTGCTCATGCGGCTGATGATCCCCTTTCGCGCTGGATCGACGTGGAGGGCCTCAAGATCCATTATCTGGAGGCGGGCCGGGGCCAGCCGGACGATCAGGTCCTCCTCATGGTGCATGGGTGGTGCGGAACGTCCGAGGATTTCCGGCCCGTTCTCCTCGCGCTTCCCGATACAATGCGTTCCATCGCCGTGGACCTGCCCGGGTGCGGCCTGTCAGCGAAGCCGGACGCGGCATACGATCTTCCCTACTTTATGGAGTTCCTGAGGTCCTTCTGCGTGGCGATGGGACTGGACAGGTTCGCGCTCGTGGGACACTCGTTGGGCGGGCTGTTCGCCGTTCGTTTCACGACCCTCTGGCCCGGCTTTGTGGAGAAACTCGTGCTCATCGATCCGTACGGCCTGAAGGGGGAGGAGGGCGCACTGCTGGCGCTCACCCGGTTGGGCCCGCTGGTCAACCTGGGGTTCCTGCTGAACAACCGGTTGTTCATCGAGTGGGCGCTTGTCGGGAACGTGTTGTACCACCCGCGGCCGGAAGTCCTGCGCGCGTCAGCGGATGCCACCGCGCGCGGAATCCTAGGCTGCGACGCTTCCCGCGCAACGTCGCGCATCACGCGCAATGTGATCGGGCGCTTCCCGGTGGATGATCTGCTGCCTTCCGTGCGGCAGGAAACGCTCATCATTTGGGGCGACCACGACAAGCTGCTGCCGCCTCGATGGGCGCCGAAGTTCGTTTCGCTCCTCCCGAGCGTCAGACTGGAGATGATCTGCGATGCGGGGCACATGCCCATGGTGGAAAAGCCGGGCCAGACTACGGAGCTTATCGCCGGGTTCGTTCGGCAGTGATGGCGATTCTCCGCCCTACTGTTTGATGTAATCGGCGATGACGCTGAGGTTCACGGCAGTGTCGCGCTCCGTGTCCACGGCAAGAAAGGGATGAGTGATGGCCTGAAACCGGGCCTTCACCTCGAAGTACAGCTTCTCCCCTCTGTCGCCCGCGGGATGGCCGCCCTTGTCCCGGGCGATGCGCGCAAGCGCCATGGCTTCCGAGCACACGCATTCGATGATTCTCACCGGCGCCGACCGGGCGGCGGCAACCTGGACGAACTCCTCCACGCGCCGGGCCGAGGACAGGGCCATGCCGTCGATCACCACGTCGCGGCCCTGGTCCAGAAGATGGCCGGCCATGACAATGATCAGATCGTCGATGAGCGCCTTTTCCTCGGGGCTGAAGCTGGGGTGAGGGACGATGCTGGCCCGCAGGGCATCGCGGCTGAGCACGAGCCAGCCCGGAGCTTTCCTGACGAGCCTCCTCACGAGATGCGATTTGCCTGTCCCCGGAAGACCCCGAAAAATGACCAGCATGGCTGCGCCGCTGCTGTGACGATACTACAGCTCTTCCCGCCGACGCAAGGGAAACCCGCGCGCTTGACGGAGGAAGGAGGGCCGCTCATCATATCAGCGGAGGAGATATGGCGCGCACAACTCTGGGTCTTATCGTCGGCAATCGGGACGTATTCCCCGCGGAGCTTGCCATCAGGGGAAGAGAGGAGATGCTGGCCCGGCTCAAGCAGCGGGACATCGACGTGGTTGCGGTATCTACGCGGGAAACCGCGGGCGGAGTGATCGCGTCGTGGAAGGACGCCCAGCGATGCGGTGAGCTTTTCAGGGAGAATGCCTCGCGGATTGACGGCATCCTTATCACCCTGCCGAATTTCGGGGACGAAAGGGCGGCGGCTGATTCGATCAGGCTTTCCGGATTATCCGTCCCGGTCTACGTCCATGCGTTTGCTGACAATGTGCGCGAGCTCTCCCTGCAGCAGAGACGGGACAGCTTCTGCGGAAAGCTCTCCGTCTGCAACAACCTCACCCAGTACGGAATCCCCTATTCCCTGGGCGCGGACCACGTGCTCTCCCCGGATTCCCCCCGCTTCCTTTCCGAGATGGGATGGTTTGCCGATGTCTGCCGAGTTGTGAAGGGAATGAAGCGCGCCCGGATCGGCTGCATTGGAGAGAGAACCACTCCGTTCAAAACGGTCCGGTTCAGCGAAAAGCTCCTGGAGGCAAGCGGAATCAGCGTGGAGACCATGAGTCTCATGGACATTGTCTCAAAGGTCACTGCCCTGCCTGACTCCGACCAGAGGGTGAAGGCCAAGGTGGAGAAGCTCTCCCGCTATTTGCCGGGATCCGAACAGGTGCCGGCGCGAAGCCTGGCAACGAGCGCCAAGCTGGGGGTGGCGCTGGAGGAATGGGCCCAGGACTGCGGGATCCATGCCTACGCCATCCAGTGCTGGTCCGCAATGCAGGAGGCATTGCAGATTTTCCCCTGCGCGATGATGAGCATGATGAGCGACGAGCTTCTTCCCTCAGCGTGCGAGGCGGACGTGATGGGAGCCGTCGCTATGTACGCCCTGCAGCTGGCGGGGGAGGGCCCGACTGCCCTGTTCGACTGGAACAACAACTACGATGAAGATCCCGACAAGCTTATCCTCTTTCACTGCAGCAACACGGCGCTCTCCTTCATGAAGGAGGCCGCGGCCGGGCTCAACAGGATGGCGTTGAAATCCAATCCCCGGGACTCCTGCTACTGCACGCTCACTGGATCGCTGAAGCCGGGGCCGGTGGCGTTCGCCCGGTTGGCCACCGACGACACGCGGGGACGCATCATCGGATATATCGGCGATGGCGAGGTCACCACGGACACCCTTTCGACCTTCGGAACCACCGGGGTGGTGAAGGTCCCCCAGCTTCCCAAGCTGCTCTCCTTCATGGCGTTCCACGGTTTCGAGCACCACGTGGCGCTGAGCTACTCTCCACGGACGCGCGCTCTCAGGGAAGCGCTCACGCGCTATCTGGGATGGAAGATCTATTGCCACAACGGGGAAGACAGAAGCATTCTGGAGCAGTGGTAGAATGTTGCGCCCGCGCTAGACCGGCACCCTGCGCGGCTCTGCCGGTTTTTCCAAGTGCATGACCAGCCCGCCGCCCTTGAACAGCGATACGCTGCCGGTTGATTGTGAGACCACGACGGCCAAGCATGCCGTGGTCAGCGAAAGGGCGGCCGCGGCCGCGTGCCGGGCCCCCAGCCCCGAGAGAAGGTTTGGCGCCGCCTTTTCCGGCCTGAGGAACGTGCCGGCGGACATGATCACGCCGTCGCCGCGGATGATGAAGGCGCCGTCGATCGTGGAGAACTCCTTCACCGTTTCCTCCAGGCTCGGATCGAGGATGTTCTTCTCCTCCTCCAGGTAGCCGCGAAAAGGGTTGATCACCATCTGACGGCAGGAGCGCACCACGTGCCCGTAGTCGCCCAGCACGAATGTTGTGCCGACCGGCCTGCCCTCCCTGCCTTCCCGCGCTATATCGGCAGCAAGCTGGAGGACCTTCTCCAGCACCTGCGGTTCCACGTCGCCCAGCGGGGTTTCCGCGGATTTCGCGAACACCGTGGGGAACTCCCGGCCGACATCGATCACCAGCAGCGTGTCGAGGAAACCCGAGGAGGGAACGCCCGACAGGCTCACCACGGTATCCCCCCGCGCGAGCAGTCCGCGAGATACCGCGAAAAGCAGGGCAAGCTCCACCTGGTCAGACCTGTTCAGGGTGGGGAAGGGGACCTGCAGCACATGGGCCACTAGCGCGCGCTCCGCGGCCGGCCCCGGTGGCGCCGAGGTGACCAGGATGAGCGGGACCTCGGCCGGTATATCCTCAAGGATGCGCAGGCTGCCTACCGCGTCGCCGTGCAATACCACGGCGCGCGCCTTGACTTCGTCCGCCACGGACAGCGCGTGGGCGAAGAGCAGCCGGGACAGCCTTGACTTTGCCGACGCGGTGGAGGCGCCTACCTGTTCCCCGTACCCGCGCGCTACCAGGAGGCGCCACGTCTCCGCCGCGGAGCGCGCCGTGAGGATGAGCTGTACGAGAGCCCTGTCGCGCAGGGTGCGCGCGATCTCCGCAAGCAGAAGCACGTGCTGGTCGGGGTCCTTTTCGCCGCTCACGATCAGGAAAACCAGGTGCACGGGATCGCCGTCGCCCGCGTCCCAGGCAATGCCGCCGCGGCTCCTTCCGACGGCCACCTCGATGCCCTCCAGGTCCGGCATTCTCGCGTGGGGTATGGCGATGCCCGGCGCTATCCATGAGCTTACGATCTTCTCACGGGCGTTCACGGCCCCGATTATTGCTTCACTGTCCAGGCGATTCTCGGAGAGCGACAGGAGGGCCGCCAGCTCCCGCACGGCTCCCTCCTTGGAGCGGCTGCGCAAGGTCACGATCCGCGCGGGGGAAAGGTAGCGGGCAAGCAGTGCCATGGCCTCGTCTCTCTTCAAGTATAGCCATATATCATCGCGCGCGCCACCAAAGCGCCACCGATTCACGCGCGAGCTCAGCAGTTCTCATTTTGGACCTTCCCGAGGAGGGGAACCGGTATTTTAGCCTTGAAAACGGCCGTTTATCATGGGACAAAATGAGAACTGCTTCATTCAGTCGCCATACTTAGAATTACTGGCGCGAGCCTCCTTGGCTCGATGATCCGTACGCTATATTATAGAAGAAGGAGCGCATCCCCTTATGCCGCACGATCCGGCCGCTGTATTCCAGGAGGATACCGGTGTCCAAGAGAAGCCACGGCTCCAGGAGCCGAAGCTCTTCCGGGTGATCCTGCACAATGACCACTACACCACGATGGACTTCGTGGTGAAGGTCATTGTCGCCGTTTTCCACAAGTCCGCGGCCGAGGCGACAAAGATCATGCTGGACGTTCACAAGAAGGGGAGGGGAGCGGTGGGCGTCTTCACGTACGACATCGCCTCCACCAAGGTGTCGCAGGTGCATGAGATGGCGCGCCAGAGCGAGTTCCCCCTGCGCGCCAGTTGCGAAGAGGCGTGAATGGATATTTCCTCGGAGTTGAACCAGATCATCATCGCGGCCTACCACGAAGCGGAATCCCGCAGCCACGAATACCTCACGCCGGAGCACGTTCTGTACGCGTCGCTGTTCTTCGACAGGGGCAAGGAGATCATCCTCTCCTGCGGCGGGAACATGCAGAGCCTGGCCAAGGACCTGGAGGAGTTTTTCCGGGTCCGCGTGCCCGTTACGGAGGGCGCAAAGCCCATTCAGTCCGCGGGGTTCCAATCCATCATGGAGAACGCAATCCTCCATACCGCCTCGGCGGAGAAGGAAACCGTGGAGATCGACGACATCCTCGCCTCCCTCCTGGAGGAGAAGGAATCCTTTGCCGCGCACTTTTTGGCCCGGCAGGGCATCGACCGGCTGGCCCTTCTCTCCTTCATCTCGCACGGCGTCACCTCCTACCCTGATGCGCCGGAGGATGACGGGGAGCCGGAGGGGGAGGAGCACGAGCAAGCGGGGAACGCCGAGGAAGCGCCACGTGAACGCTCGCGGCCCCGCCAGCCGCTGCAGGCATTCGCAGTGGACCTCACGGAAAAGGCGCGCGCGGGCGGGATCGACCCGCTTATCGGGCGGGACGATATCCTGCAGCGCACCATCCAGGTGCTCTGCCGCAGGCTGAAGAACAACCCCCTCCACGTAGGAGAGCCGGGCGTAGGCAAGACCGCGATCACCGAGGGCCTGGCCCAGATGATCGTTGACGGCAAGGTGCCGAAGGCGCTCCGCGACTACCGCATCTACGCTCTTGACATGGGGGCCCTCCTGGCCGGAACCAAGTTCCGCGGCGATTTCGAGGAGCGCCTGAAAAGGGTGATCCGGGAGCTGGAGAAGCAGGACAAGGCGATCCTTTTCATCGATGAGATCCACACCGTGGTCGGCGCCGGCTCCGTGTCCGGCGGGTCCATGGACGCTTCCAACATCCTGAAACCAGTGCTCGCCTCGGGGAAGGTGCGCTGCATCGGCTCCACCACGTACGAGGATTATCGCAAGTACTTTGACAAGGACAGGGCGCTGTCGCGGCGATTCCAGAAGATCGAAGTGCCCGAGCCCACGGTGGAGGAGACGCACAGGATCCTCCTCGGCCTGCGCGAGAAGTACGAGAGCTACCACGAGGTGCGGTTTACCGAGGAAGCGCTGAAAGCCGCTGCTGAGCTTTCCGCCAAGTTCATCAACGACCGGCACCTTCCGGACAAGGCGATCGACGTCCTGGATGAGTCGGGCGCCTGGGTGCGCGTCTACGGGCCGGACTCCGAGCCGCCCGTTGAGCCGCGGCCGGTGGACGTGAAGATCGTCGAGCAGGTGGTAGCCCGGATCGCAAAGATCCCTGAGGCGAGCGTCTCCACTGACGAGCGCGAGCGGCTGCGGGACCTGGAAGCGTCCCTGAAGCGGAGGATCTTCGGACAGGACCACGCCGTGGAGCTGGTCGTGCGCGCCATCCGCAAGTCCCGGGCCGGCTTCGGCGAACGGGACAAGCCGGTGGCGTCATTGCTTTTTGCCGGGCCCACAGGCGTGGGCAAGACCGAGCTCGCCCGGCAGCTTGCGTCCATCCTCGGGGTCGGCCTGCTCCGATTCGACATGAGCGAATACCAGGAAAAGCACACGGTGTCGCGGCTCATCGGCGCGCCCCCCGGGTACGTGGGCTACGACGACGGAGGCCTGCTCACCGACGCAGTGCGCAAGACCCCGCACGCGGTCCTGCTCCTGGATGAGATCGAGAAGGCGCACCAGGACATCTACAACATGCTCCTGCAGATCATGGATTACGCCACGCTCACGGACAACAATGGGAAGAAGGCGGACTTCCGCAACGTGATCCTCATCATGACTTCCAATGCGGGCGCCCGG
Source organism: Spirochaetia bacterium (assembly GCA_049519415.1). Taxonomy (GTDB): domain Bacteria; phylum Spirochaetota; class Spirochaetia; order SZUA-6; family Fen-1364; genus Fen-1364. Next base: position 9,459 of record JBEKQU010000071.1, on the reverse strand, counting down.
GAGCTGGGGAAGCCCCTGGTGGGATTCGGCGACAGGAACGTCCACGACGAAGCCGTGTTCGACGCCGTGGAGAGGATATTCTCTCCCGAGTTCAGGAACCGCCTGGACGCCGTGGTGAAATTCAATGGGCTTGACCACGCCGTTGTGCTGCAGGTGGTGGGCAAGTCAGTGCGCGAGTTCCAGGCAGAGCTGGCCGTGAAGAACGTCTCCTTGGAGGTCACGCCCGAGTGCCTGGAATGGCTTGCGCGCAAGGGCTACTCCAGGGAGTTCGGCGCGCGGGAGATCGCGCGCCTTGTGTCGTCGAAGCTCAAGGATTTCTTTGTCGACGAGATTCTCTTCGGCAGGCTGTCGGCGGGCGGAAGCGCGAAAGCCGATATCGAAAATGACGAAGTGGCGCTCACCATTCTGGGCTCAGAGGCAGCGCCACCGCCTGCCTGAGCCGGCCAAGGTATTCGGTTCGCGGCATCTCAACCGCGCCCATGGACCGGAGGTGGGGTGTCATGAACTGCACGTCGAAGAGTGAGAAGCCGCTCAAGCGCAGCTTCTCCTCCATGGCCACAAGGGCCAGCTTGGAAGCATTCTCCTCCTCGGAGAACATGGACTCTCCGGCAAAGAACCCCCCGATGGAAACGCCGTAGAGCCCTCCTGCCAGCAGTTCACCGTGCCAGACCTCGACTGAGTGCGCGAATCCGAGGTCATGCAGCCGCGTGTATGCTTTGATGAAGCCGGGGCTGATCCACGTCTCCTTGCGTCCCGGCCGGGACGCGGCGCAGCCCTCCATTACCGGACGGAAGGCGCGATCAAAGGTGAGGGAGAAGCGCGCCGTCCGGATCACCTTGCGCATGCTGCGGGATACGTGCAGCCCGCCAATGGGGATGATGGCGCGCGGATCAGGGGACCACCACGTGATGGGATGCGTGGTCCAGGGGAAGATGCCATTGGCGTACGCCAGAAGGAGAGTGCCCGGCTTCAGGTCGCCGCCGACGGCGAGGAACCCATCCTCATCAGCGGCGTTCGGGTGAGGGAATCGAAACCGGGTAGTAAGCTCGCTCGAGCCCCCTTGAGGCTCGCTCGAGCCCCCTTGAGGCTCGTCAGAGCCCCGCTTTTGCAAGAGCATCCTCAGCGCTCATGCCATCGTGAATCACGGCCTTGAAGGCGCGTACGTTCGCAGTCACATTGTCGAATCCCCAGATGTTGCGGCCGATTGTTGCGCCGGCCGCGCCGCTCTTCACAACCTGGCCCATCATTGCAAGCGCGCTGCGCAGATCGTCCGCCTTTGGGCCGCCCGCGGCAACGACGCGAACAGGGCATGCGCGCACGATCTCGGCGTATGCATCCACGCTGCCGCAGTAGGGCACCTTGACCACGTCAACGCCCAGCTCGGTTGCGCACCGGGTGGCCCACGCGATGTCCTCGGGCGCGTAGGAAACAGCCACCGACCCCTCCGTGTAGACGCGCGGGTAGACGTGGCAGATGACGGGCATCTCGTAGCGCTCCGCTTCGCGCACCATGGTCGCAACGGTCTGCATATAGCGCCATTCGGTCGGGCCCCGCACAAGGCAGACGACGGCGAACGCGTCAGCTCCCATCCGGACCGCGTCTTCAGGGGTGGCGGCCTGCGTCATGGCGGAATCGTCGAACCTGAGCATGGAACTCTGGAGAATGAGCGGAACGGCGCCCGCGAAATTCCGCCAGACGTTTCTAGCCATGCCGACATGCATCGTAACGGCGTCAGGCCGCCCCTTGACAACAGCCTTTAAGGTGGTGGACAAGTCCTTTAGTCCGGCGGGAAGGCCGTGCTGGTAGATCATGAAATGATCCAACGCCACCGAACAGAGCCGGCCGGAAGCATGGGCGAATAAACGATTGAGACGAACAAGCTTTCCTGTGTTCATATGATCCGGCATGATAGTGAGAAGGCGGTGGAGAAACAAGGCCGGGCAGCGCACATGGGGTGGGCGGCCCTTGCCTCAGAGGCTCGGTCCCGGTAGGGTGTCGCACATGCGACGGGTCGGTTCCATAATCGCCAATGATTCGCTGCTCCTGCTCACAGCGCTCATCTGGGGCCTGGCATTCGTGGCGCAGAGGATGGGGATGAGCCATGTGGGCCCCTTCACCTATAACGCGGTGCGTTTTGCCCTGGGTTCCCTTTCCCTTGTTCCGCTCATCCTCGTACGCCGCACGCGCGCCCGGCGCGCCGGTCCTGACACGGTGGTCTCGGAACCCCGCCGAATCGGCGCCGTGCCTGCGGGGCTGATCGCGGGCAGCATCCTCTTTTTCGGCGCGTCTCTGCAGCAGATCGGGATTGTGACAACAACGGCGGGCAAGGCGGGTTTCATCACGGGGCTGTACGTGGTGCTCGTGCCGCTCACCGGCCTTTTCTGGCGGCAGCGGACGGGGTGGAGCGCCTGGGCAGGCGCCTGCCTTTCGGTTGCAGGGCTTTTTCTTCTCAGCCTCACGAACGCCTTCACCATTGAGCGCGGCGACCTCCTGGTGCTGGTGGGCGCGTTTTTCTGGACCGCGCACGTCCAGGCGGTGGGAATGCTCGCGCCGCGCACCGATCCGATAGGGCTGTCCTGCGTGCAGTTCGCGCTGTGCTCGGCCCTGAGCGCGGGAGGCGCGCTGCTGACGGAGCAGCCACGGCTCTCGGCAGTGCTTGCGGCTGCCGGGCCGATCCTGTACGGCGGGGTGATGTCCGTGGGAATCGCGTACACGCTGCAGGTGGTTGCGCAGCGCAGCGCGCCCCCCGCGCACGCCGCCATCCTCCTCAGCCTGGAGAGCGTGTTCGCGGCGCTTGGAGGATACATCGTTCTAGGTGAGAGCCTTTCCCTGCGCGGCGCCGTAGGATGCGCAGTCATGTTTGCCGGAATGCTCGTCTCCCAGTCCCCGCTTGTCATGAGGAGAACCCGGCTTTGAGCAGAGCCGGCCCCTCCCCATTGCTTTGGGAAGGCGGCCCGGCTACACTTGCCCCCCGGGTCTTGCATGGAGAGGAAAGAGTCCGTCACGGCACGCATCATGGAGCTTCTCGGAGCGCTCCCCGGCGTGGTCCGAGTTGCCAGGCTGGATGACGAGCAGCGGCATCGGGTTGTCGATCTGGAAGCGCGCTACGAAGGAATGGCCGCGCTGCCCGTGCGAAACATCGGGATGCGGCTGCTGCGCAACCGGGACGTGTGCTGCGCCCTCTTGAAGGATGCCCGGTTCCGGTCTCCCCGCATTCCGACGGTCTACCTTGTGGAGGAGGGCGCGCCCGAGCACGCCCCGCACGTGATCACCATAGAGGATGCGCGCTATGCGATTGTGGGAGAGGAAGTCGTTGACGGCGGCGTCGTGTACGATGAGCCGACCGTTCCGCTGGACACCTCTTTCGTCATCTTCCCCGAGCGCAGGACTGGCGTCCGGGTGCCATGCGCGTTCATCCTGCCCCCCGTCACATTCCCCGAGCTGGAGAGTGAAGCCGGGCGCCTGGGCATAACGAAGATCCTCTCCATCAGCCCCTCCCTCGCGGCAGACGCGTATCTGCGCGAGGCATTCCGGTTCCCGCCGACGAACGAGCTGGCCACACTGCTCATCGGATGCAACCTTTCACCGCGTGCGGACGGCGGCTAAACGCGCGGACGGCGACTAAACGCACGAACGGCGGCTAACACGCGGACGGCGGGTAAACGTGCTGGCGGGCGCGCGGGCCCCGCGGTCGAACGTGCGGACCCCGCGGCCGAACGTGCGGGCCCCGCGGCCGAACATGTGGACCCCGCGGTCGAACGTGCGGACCCCCGCGGTCGAGCTCCCTGCTTGCAGTTCCCTTTGCGTTGCGATATTTTCTACACCAGGCATGAGTAAAAAGGTCTCTGACACCGCGGGAAAGGCGGCGCTCCTGGGCAGGGCTTCGCTATTTTCCCAGCTCGGACCCGACGAGCTTGCCCTCATTGCGCGCTCCAGCGGCTACCGGACGTACGCGCCCGGACAGGTCATCTTCAAGGAAGGCACCCACCGCGAAGAGCTGTACCTTATCAAGGAAGGCACCGTCGCCATCCGCAGGCGCGGAGAGGACGAGGAGGAGCAGGACATCGCGCGCTTCGTCAACGGCGAGGTGTTCGGCGAAATGGACCTGCTGGATTCCGAGCCCCGCAGCGCCTCGGCCATCGCCGAGGGTCCGGCAACGCTCCTGGTATTCCCCGACACCATCGATTTTGAGCGCCTGCTGGAGAAACACCCCGAGGCGTTCGCGCGCATCTTAAGGAAGCTACTGGGCGAGATGGCGCGGCGCATCCGCGCCATCGACAGGCTGGTCTCGGAAAAGACCCCGTGGATCGAGGACTTGAAGAGGCAGCTGCACAGAGACAGGCTCACCGGCCTCTTCAACCGGGCTTTCCTGGAGGAGGAGCTTCCGCGCATCATCGCGGCGCAGCCGCGCACCAGTTTCCTGGTGGTGAAGCCGGACAACTTCAAGGCCATCAACGACACCTTTGGCCATGAAGCGGGCGACAAGACCCTGATGCTCCTTTCCGACATGGTGAAGTCCCACCTGGCAGACGGAGACATCGGCGCGCGCTACCGCGGCGACGAGTACTGCATCGTCCTTCCCGGGCGCGGCGCGGGAGAGGCCGGCGCACTGGCTGAAGCGCTGCGCGCGGCGGTGCGGGCGATCGACGTGCGGCAGGCGACCGGCAGCGATACCATCACTCTGACCGGCAGCGTCGGCGCATCATCGCACCCGTCTCCGGCGGCAGACGCCAAGTCCCTGGTGGCCCGGGCATTCGAGCAGCTATGGCAGGCGCGAAACGCGGGCGGGGATAGGATCCTCGTGGAGCGGGACTCGTGAAAAGCCCAACCCCGTCCCTGCTGTCCCAGGTGGGGGTATTTTCCCTGCTTTCCCCCGAGGAGATCGAGCGTGTTGCCGAGCACCTCTCCACGGTCGAGCTTGCCGCGGGGGAGACCCTCTTTCACGAGGGCGACCAGGGGAATGACCTGTACATTCTGGCCAAAGGAGCGGCAGAGGTGAGCATCAGCCTCCCCGACGGAGGCACGCACGAGATTGCCCGGTTTCAGCCGGGAGACTTCTTCGGGGAGATGTCCATATTCGACGACGCCCCCCGATCGGCAAGCTGCACGGCCCTGGAGAAAAGCACCCTGTACGATCTTTCCCGGGACGCCTTCTCCGACGTGATCGCTCAAGCCCCACGGATCGCGCTCAAGCTGATGTATCGGATGTTGAACATCACGACCCAGCGCCTCCGCGGCACCAGCGAGTTCGTCTCTGAGATGGTGCAGTGGGGCGAGAGCGCCCGCAGGCGCGCGGTCACCGATGAGCTGACCGGCGTGTACAACCGGCGCTTCCTGGAGGATTCGCTGGGGACCTACGTGGCGGAGGCCAAGGAGAAGGGTCATCCCCTCTGCCTGGTCATGGTGGATCTGGATCACTTCCGCGAGATCAACGAGCTGTACGGGCACGCCATAGGAGACGAGTCGATAAAGGCGGCGGCCCGGATCTTCAAGTCCCTGCTGCGGGAGACGGACGTGATCGCCCGCTACGGCGGGGATGAGTTCATCATCATCCTGCCGAACACGGAGCCGGAGCTGGGGACCCGGCTCATGGCTTCCGTCTGCGCGGAGGTGGCGCGCCTGCCCCTGCTCAAGGACATGAAGGGTCCCCTCACCACCGTGACGGCGAGCATGGGAATCGCGGGCTTTCCGCTGCACGCCGCTGACCTGTCGGGCCTGCGCGCCGCCGCGGACGCGGCATTGTACAAGGCCAAGGAGGGGGGGCGGAACCAGGCCGTGTGCGCCCCGCTGCCCGCGCGCCAGGAGCCGGAGCATCCGGTCACCAAGAGCGCCATCCGCAGCATCCGGGAGAAAAACCGGATCATAGAGCGCATCATCGAGGCGATCACCGATCGGCGCGGCTTCCTTATCCTAGGGCACCAGAACCCGGACGACGACTGCATCTCCTCCATGATCTCTTTTGCCCTGATCCTGCACATGTTCTACCGGGACGTCGTCCTCCACATCGGCGGCCAGGTGCACGAGCACTTCACCTACCTGCTGGACATCTGCCGCTACAACTCCATCCCGATACTCGGGATCGACGCGGCGCCGCCGGCGGACATCGACACGGTAGTTCTCTGCGACACCCCCAAGCCCTCCATGATGGAGGCGAGCCCCGCGGTGCGGGAGCTATTAAAGAGTCCGCAGGTGCTGCGCATCGAGATCGATCACCACCTCGCTGCGGATAGCGGGTACTTCGGCGACGAGGGATACAGGCTGGTGACCGAGGCCTCATCGGCGAGCGAGCTCGTCGGCCACATCCTCCTGAAGCTGGAGGGCCGCACGGCGCTGCTGGAGCGCCACCAGGTGACGGAGCTGTTCCCCCGCAACCTGGTGCTCGCCATCCTCACCGGCATCATCGGGGACTCGAACATGGGCCAGTACCTGAAGTCCCGGCGGGAGAAGAAGTACTACCAGATCTTTTCCACCATGTTCAATGACATGCTTTCCCGGCGCACCACCAAGAAGAGCAATTTCTTCACCATGGACCAGGTGTTCACCGAGCTGCAGAAACTCTCCACGACTGAGCAGGGCTGCTTCAGCTATATGCTGGCGCGCAAGACCACCACCGGCTCCCTCGCCATGGTCGCGCTCTCCGCTGAGGACATGGCGCCCCTGTACGCGGAGTGCGACGATGACACCATCATCTCCACCGCCCGGGTGATCGCCGACCGGCTGGCCGAGGAGAGCGGAAAGCTGGGGCTGGTGATCTACTACGACAATCCCGAGCGCAGCGACCTTGTGCAGTTCCGCCTGCGCAGGGCGGGCGGATGGAAAAAGTACGACCTGCGCGGATTCCTCTCGCGATTCTCCATCGCCAATGGCGGGGGTCACGAGGGAGCGATCGGGTTCCGGATCCCGCGCGGCCAGATCCCAGATTTCCGCGCGCACGTCGCGGCTCTCGTGGAGGGGATTGAGGCGGTTGCCAGGGAATAAGTCCCCATCGCGGCCTGGAGCTGCGATATGTGTATGTGTATAGTTATATCAACACTTGACATGTAGAGAATGTGACAGTATTCTCATTCTACTGAGGAATCTCATGAAAACCGTAAATGCGCTGACCATGCGCAACAATCTTGGAAAAGTCCTGCACGATTTAGAGGAGACCAAGGAGCCCGTGCTCGTGAGCAAGGGCAGGAAGATCATGGCCGCACTCATCAGCATCGAAGACTTCCAGCATCGATTCATCGACAGGCAGGCGGAAGAGGAGAAGGCGCAATGGATGCAGAGGCTTCACGATCTTCGCGCCCCGCGCGCGGGGAACCTTGCCTCCCTTGATGCGCTCCGCGAGCTCAGGGGCTACTCTCGGTGAGGTACGTCATTGACGCATCCGTGGCGCTGCGGTGGTACATCGAAGAGGAAAAACACGAGAACGCGGAATCCGTTTTTCGGAGACTGATCGATGAGCCGACAGACTTTGCCGTTCCGGAGCTGTTTGCTTACGAGGTGTTTTCCACCCTCTTCCGAGTCCACCCCAAGCCATTGCCGACATTCCAGGAAGGAATTCTGCCCCTCCTCAACTCCGGTCTCCTCCGCTACCCGATGACGGAGGGGATCGCTGGAAGGGCTTCACGATACATCGCTTTCGGACTTGCTGGATACGATGCCGTTTACGTCGCTCTTGCGGAGGAGATCGGGGCCCTCTGGCTGACGTTCGACGGCAGAGCCCACGCCCGCATACAGCAGGAACGGATTTCCATCGATCTGAGCAAAGGCCTTCCCGCCGGCTGGTAGCTCCGTCGGGTCACGGTCGCTCGGCTGCAAGGGATCGTTCCTGCTGCTCCCTGCGGTAGCGCAGCGGGGGGGCGCCCTCCAACGAACGGAAGGTCTTTGTAAAGTGGCTCTGGTCGAAAAAGCCGCATTCGGAAGCTATCTCCGCCATGCTCCGGTCGGTGTTCTTCAGCAGATACAGGGCGTAATCGATGCGCTGCCGGGCGATGTACGCGGACAGCGACATGCCGCTCTCCTTCTTGAACAGGTGCAGCGCGCGGCTGACGCTCAGACCGGCTGCCGCTGCCACCTCCCGGGCGGAGACCCGCGAAGCAAAGCTCTTGGAGAGAAAGTCCCTCATCCGCGTCATGTGAGCCAATGCGGTCCTGCCCCGCTCCTCCGACACGGCCCGGGTGAAGTTCTCCAGCGCCTTGGTGACCTTCCAGAACAGGTCGTCGAAACCCGTCGCGGCGTTGATGTCGGTGAGGTACGAATAGCGGGGGCCCAGGAGGCCATCGGCGCTGATTCCCTTGCTCATGGCTGCGCGGGAGATGACGACGATCAGCTCCAGGAGCCTGACCTTGAGCATGTCGAAGTTCATGCCGCTCTCCAGGAAGATGACCCCGAGGAAGCGGTTGATGATTTCCCGCGAACCGCTGAGGTCTCCCAGAACCACCTTGTCGATGATCTCGTTCTCCATGCTGGCAAGGGACGTGAGCAGGTCCTGCTTCCCGGCGCGCACGTCATCCAGATAGTTGGCGATGCTGAATTGCTGCAGGCTTTTTTCCCGGCTTTCGGCGATCTGCTCAGCGTCGTTCATCCCGTACGCTGCCGTCAGATCGAAGAGCAGCCGGCTGCTCCTGCGCAGGCCCTCGGAGGGGATTACCCGGAAGCGAAGGCGCGCCCGTGGTCCGGGCCCGGACCGGATCCCGTAGCCGCGGATCCTCTGGATCACCTCCTCCCGCATGTCCGGTTCCATTTGGGGGAAGATGGAAAAGCCGCTGAGAAGCCCGGCCAGCAGATGCCGCTCCCGGGACAGGGGAACGGCAAATGTCACAAGGCCGAAGGGACACACCGATATGTACGGCTCCCCCCATCGGAACGACTCCTCCACAGCCGTGCGCCGATGGCCGCGACAGAGCCTCTCCCGCTTGGCGGAGGCGGCAAGCCGGGCGCAGAGGCTGCATCCGCCCAGCTTCCACAGCTCCCGGCCCTCGGCGTCCACCAGGAGCAGGGGCAGTCCTGTGGCGGCGCGGTATTCGGCTCCCAGGCGCTGCGCCCTCCGCACGTCTATGCCGGCATGCGCGGCGATATCTCGCATCCTCCAACCCGTAGCACGATTTTACAAAAATAATTTCTTTGATACAAGATCGCTTCCGCGCAACGGGGTACAGTGAAGGCCGAGATAGGGAGGCACGTGATGGCAACAGTGCAGGAACTTTCTGAGGCGATCCAGAAGGGCAACGCGCCCAAGGCGAAGGAGCTCACCGCGGCATTGCTTGCGGCGAAAACCGCCGCGGCGGATGTCCTGAACAAGGGACTTCTGGACGGCATGGACAAGGTGGGGAAGCGCTTCAAGGCGAACGAGATCTACATCCCCGAGGTGCTGATCGCGGCCCGGGCCATGAACCAGAGCATGGACATCCTCAAGCCTGAGCTGGTCAAGGCCGGGGTGAAGCCCATCGGCAAGATGCTCCTGGGCACCGT
>JBEKQU010000070.1:0-23802 GCA_049519415.1 Spirochaetia bacterium | reverse complement strand
GCATCGACTCCTTCATCAACTCCGACGATGTGGACGTGCGCATCGGGACAGACAGCTATGAAGGCGGCCAGAAATGCGGGGCAGCGCTCCTCCGCTACGTGCATCACGACGAGACGGTGGCGGTTATGAGCTACGTGAAGGGAAGCTCTACTGCCATCGACCGCGAAACGGGGGCGCGCGATGTCCTCGCGGGAAAGGTGAGGCTCCTGGGCACGCAGTACAGCAACGCGGATGCGAAGCAGGCGTATGCCCAGGCCGCGTCGCTGATCGCGCATACCCCCGAGCTTCGCGGGATCGTCGCGCTGAACGACCCGACTGCGGCCGGAGCGGCCAGAGCGCTGAGCGAATCCGGCAAGGCGGGGGCGATCGCACTGATCGGGTTTGACAATTCCTTTGCCGTTCTGAAGTACGTGGAGCGCGGAATCATCAGGGATTCCGTGGTGCAAAAGCCGTTTAACATGGGCTATCTCGGCATCAAGGCTGCCCGGGAGCTCATCGAGGGAAAGAAACCTCCCCGCTTCATCAACACAGGGTCCGTCGACATCACGCGCGACAATATGTTCCAGCCGGAAAACCAGAAGCTCCTCTTCCCCGTGGCGGAGGAGCCGCTGGGATCCGGCGAGTCCTCGCATTGACGTTCCCCAGCCGCCGGGCCTATACTCAGTCGTAGCTCAGAGATAAACATTTAACCACATTTCGCTTGTGTTAAGTCCGTCTGCAGTATCTCTCACAAGCCGATTCAGTCGCCCGTTCTCCCGCTCAAACTTCTTCAGCCGCTTCTCTTGGTCGGTTCTCATCCCACCGTAGCTCTTGCGCAAACAGTAGTAGGTCTGGCGGGTGATCGAGAGCTTGAGACATACCACATCCAGGACCTGCCCTTGGCTCAGGAGAACCTGGGCCTCCCGGAGCAAGTTGTGATGATCTTCGCGGGATTAAAAGTGCGCCTTGCAATCTGCACCTCCTTGCGTGAGCCAGTCGCCAGTGTAGCTCACAACCTGGCTCAGTTTTTTAGGGTGCAGGTCACGTAGACAGTCTCGTCCACCTCATCATACATGGTGAGGCAGCGAGGCGCAGCGGTTTCATATCATCAATAGGTGTATTCCCAACTATCAGAAACGGCGGAACCATCTCGCCGCCCGGTTGGGCAACGGGATGGTTCCGCCGCTTTGACTCAACCCTGTCCATGGCGGCCAAGCCGCCTGGTTTAGCTCCTCCTATTGGTACCGCTTCTGTACCTCAGGGATCTTCTTACTCATGTAGGCTTCCAGTTTCTGCATACCGGCGCTCTTTGCTGCTGCCATGTAGGCATTGTAATTGTTCTGAAAGTCGGCATCCGACGCAGACATGATGACCTTCGCTTCGAAATTCGGAACCATCGCGACAATCGTATCGAGGATGGTCTTCTCGTCCGTGCCTGACACCGGAAGCGCGGCCGTGATCCACGGATCGTTCTCGTGGAGCTTCGTGATCGCCTTGTACGGCGCGGCATCGTACTTGTCATAGTTCTGGTGCGAAGCGCAGCGTCCGAAGGCTTCGGCGATCGCCGACCCTCCGAAGTAGAACCAGGGGTCATATACCTGATTTTGCGTACCGTTAGCGACGGAGTCCATCCAGGCCTTCGAAAACGTCGGGACGCCGTTGGCGCCCAGCGTATACTCGATGCCTTCACGGCCGTTCTGGGTGAGCATTTGGGCCGCGGGCGTGAACATCCACGCAACGAGCTTGATAGCCGTTTCCGGGTCGGAAGCTTTCTTCGTTATGAACGTGCCGGACCAGCCGATGTCCGAAGAGACATAGGGGTAGTTCGCCAGTGGCATGCTCTCGACAGAGATGTAGTTGGGATTCACTTTGGTAAGGGCTGCCTGCTCGGTTGCGTTGTTATTCTGAGTGCAGGACGTGAGCGAGAAAGCCTTGCCTGCCTCATAGGGTGCAGTTGCCGTGGTATTCGTTGCTGCAAAGTTGTCGGCCGACATATAGCCATTCCGGAACCAACCGTTGAGCAGCTTCAGCATCTTGGAGTAGTTCTGTGTGCCGATGTAGTACTTGTAGCTGCCGTCGCTCTGTTTGACGAATTGGCCGGCGGTCCACTGCCAGGGGAGGCCGTTCCATGCCGCCAGCGCGGCGAAGCGCCAGTTGTAGTCGAATGTAAACGGCACGATGTCGGGCCACTTCGTCTTGACCATCCCGAAGACTTTCGTCAGGTCGTCAAGGTTAGTGAGCTTGGGATTACCCAACTGGTCCACCAAGTCCTTGCGTAAAAACAGCGAAGGATCCATCGGTACACCGAACGTCGCCTTCTGCCAGTCAGCCGTCGTAGAGAAGTGGTTTAGCAGGGCGTAGATCTTGCCGTCGGTGGACAAGGAGAGCGCGTTGCCTCTCAGCAGTGGGTCGATTTTCCAGTTGACCTTGTACTTGGAGATCAGGCCGTCATAGTCGAGGCAGACGTTCGCGTTCGACAGCCTGTCCAGCAGACTGGCCGTGTAAACGAGGTCAGGCAGCGAGCCGGATGCGATCATGACACCCAACTGCTGGTCGTCCACCGCGATCGTGGGGTCGAGTTTCACGCCGGTCAGTCTCGTGATCTCGTCCGGAATGATGCCGGTGAACGTTTTTGTGGGATACCAAGTGTGGTTGATGAACACTTTCAGCGTCTTGACTTGGCCTGCTGCGAACACGCTGGACAGAGCTACCATCACAAGAACAGGCATTATTCGTTTCATATACCCTCCTGTAAGCCCTTTCACGCAGACTTGAAAGCTGCGATCACAACGAAGGCGAGCGCTAACGCTTCGGCAAGTGGATCTATCCTCTGGACAACCTCCTTTCTTATTGTAGGTACTAGAATCCTTCATTTGTCCCATGAAATATGAGTTCATTCATCGCATCGATGTACCTACCTCACGAAACCGTATAATATCATGGATAGATGCCGGAGTGCAAGAAAAAAGTGCTAAAGTATCAAGAAAAGGAGGCCCCCACTTCTCGTGAGCGGAGTAACATGGTACAATTGCTCTACAGGGTAGGTACAAGGGGAAGGCAGTGAGAACTCCAATACAACACAAATCCTTGAAATACAAGCAAATAAAGGACTACATCCTTGGGCTTGCCGCGCAGAGGAATTGGACCGTTGGACAGAAGTTGCCGACGGAGCTTGATCTGGTTCGACAGTTCGGCATCAGTCGCAACACCGTGCGACAGGCATTTGCGGATCTCGAGCATGACGGGTGGATTACTCGCCGCCCGGGCTTGGGCACCTTTTTTGCGGGGAACGGCCGCCGCACGGAACAAAGACATTACCTCATTGGCGTCATGGTATCTCACAGCGCCTACATATACACCGATATCATCAAGGCGGCGGAAAAAGTCCTCAGCCCGGCCGGTTATCATCTGTTGCTGGGGAGCTCGGCCCTGGGTCTGAAGCAAGACCGACAGGTCCACAAGAAGAGCCTATCGTGGAATCCAGACGGCTTTCTCCTGGAGCTCTGGAATCCCGAGATGTACGAGGTTGCCCGCAACCTTCTCGCAAAGGGCACTCCCTTTGTCCTTATGAACTGGACATCGGACGATCCGCTCCTGTCCTTCGTTGCCCCCAATGACGTTGCGGCGGGAGAAAGCGTCTTTCGCTATCTCTACGCCAGGGGACATCGGAAGATCGCGTTTGTCGGAATAAGGGACAACGAGCCAAGCGAGAACCGGTTGCGGGGTCTTCGCCGGGCAGCGGAGGCGGCCGGACAGACTGTCCCGCCGCACCTGATCAAGCTCGGCGAAGGGCTCACGTCAGCTGTCCGTCGTGTGGCAAATCCCGCCGCTGCGCGCGAATTGATCGCCCTGGACGACGAGCGGCCTACGGCAATCTTCTGTTTCAACGATGAAGAGGCGTCGCAGGCCTACATTGCGATCCGGGAGGCGGGTCTCTCTGTCCCGCGCGACATCTCGGTGATAGGATTCGACGACTCACAGATCGGCCAAGCTCTCTACCCTCCGCTGACGACTTTCGAGCACCCCAAGGCGCGGATTGGCGATATGGCAGCGCGTGTGCTGCTGGATCTGATCGAGCGCCCGGAAACGTCGCTGCCCGTGCAGATGCTCTATTCCTGCAGGCTGATAGAGCGCGGTTCGGTCCGTAACCTTCTTGAGGAGATCGGCCCCGTTCGATCCATCGCTGACGTGTCCGTGAAAGGGCGTGTCGACGGCTGAGAGAACATACCCGTCCGGCGCTCTTTCGCAGAACCGACACGAAAGCTCGCCGACGAGTGGAACACGCGGAGCGTCCTCTCCCACGTGCTTCTCCTTCATGGGCACGCGGCGGGCCAGGGGACAAAGGAGCATCGGAGTACGCCAGTTTTGAAGAAGAGGGGAACCGGCACATGAACACGAGATCCCAGGAAAGCCTGCAAGGATTCCATCAAACCCAAACGTCGTTGAAGGTGCTCGCGCAGAACGCCTCGTTCAGCCGCAAGGTGAATCCTGTCTCTACCGGTGGTCTGCACGATTGCCCGATGGGGGAATCTGTCCGCATTTTTGCACCAAAAATGAAGGGTTGCATCTGGGGAAAGTGTGAAAACCTCACGATGAGCCTGCTCAAGACCGACGTGTTCGACCGCAGGTTCATACGCCCCGAGCCGTATCCAATGGAAAAAGTCGTACGGGGTGCCTACTCGGAGGCGAACAAGAACTTCGACGATATGCCCTACTGGGGCAAGGTGCGCTGCAAGTTCGGCGTGCTGGCGGAAGAGGGAGGCAGGATCGACCACTATGCCTGGTCGGAGAACTACTCCTTCCCCTGTCAGAAAACGGTCGGCCAGATCATTGTCAAGGCTCCCGATTTCGCGGGTACGCACCAGCCGGAAGCTACCCAGATGATGCAGAACGGCATGACGCAAATCTCTTTGGAGAATCCGCGGGGCGGCATGCTGGGCCTCAGCTACCTGATGTCCATGACGAGAAATCTGATCGCCGTGAAGGCGGACTATCGAAACCTCGGCAATGCCCTCGCCTTCCGGCTGTACCGGCACCGGGACCAGGCGCACCGGAGGTATATGGATGAAAACGGCAACTTCATACCGAAAGAGCAAAGGAGGATCACGTACTTCCCGGCGGACGGATCGAAACAGTTCAGATACTACGACTTCGAGGCCGACGCCGCGATCAACGGGCCGTTCGAACCGCCGAAGAGCGGGAGGGAGGGCCGGTTCTTCTGGATCTGCCAGCGGTTCCCCGCCGAGAAGACGTTCCCCGATGGCTTCCAGTACGTCATGATGGGTCTGCTGTCGGAGCCTCAGGCGGTCATTGAAACGGCAGACAACCAGAAAGGGATGGGGACTCCGCAATACGCCATCCATGAGACCGACGAAAGCGGAAGGATCTTGCAGACGGAAGAAGGAAAGATGCTGCGTATCTACCGGCTCGGAGGCGTTGGTTTCGAAATGGAATATGCAAAGCAGGAGACCGGTTTCCGCAACATCCGCAATGCGCCCGGCTCCGCCGCGACCTGCCATGTTACGGGCAAAACAACCGGCGAATCCGTGCTGTACGTGGCGGTGATCACCTCCAACGAAACGCAAGACATCTTCGGCGAGGCCAAGCGCCAGCTCCTGGAGGCGGAAGCGCTGGGCTTTGAAAGGCTTGCCGCCGAGAACCGGGATTGGTACGATACGCTATACGACAAGCGCGAGCAGGGCCGCATCATCATACCCGGCGGTGACCAGAAGGCAGTGGACGATATCATGCTGGCCGACGCCTATACGAGCTGGTCCTACCGTCTCGGGGGATACTGCCTGCCGGATCCTTCCAGGTTCGAGGGGAGCGCCTCCTATGCAGCGTTCGACAACGACACGCACTCCTGGCACAGCCTGCCCTGCTATAACGAGATCTTTGACACCGGCTGGGTCGTCCGCAACCGCCCGGAGCCGCTGTACATGTGGGCGCAGTTGACCACGTTCTGGCATGAGGCCTTGAAGGGCAAAGCGCGCGACGTCTTCGGCCTGCCGGGCATAGCGATCGCCCACGGCTACCTGCCGCCGGCAACTCCGGACCCCTGGTATATCGAGAACCAGGCGCTGGACTATACGATCGATTCGTTCGGGCAGGTGGCGAAGATCATCTGGGATCTGTGGGATTACCAAGGCGATGAAGCGTTCCTCAGGGAGTCGGCCTATCCTATCCTGCGCGACCTGGCCATCTTTTACGAAGCCTTTGCGCGGCGCGGTTACAACGGCAAGGTCTTCAACCTGTCACCCGCGGTGGAAACCGAGAACTGGGGCATTTCCTATGGGCTGAAGTACGCGACGAACACGACCGCGGCCATCACCGTCGTTCGCAAGATACTGAACTGCGCCATCGAAGGCGCCCGGCATCTGGGTGTCGATCAGGACCTGATCGCAGGGTGGAAAGAGGTGGCCGATCATCTGCCGCCCTTCCCGCGGTATCACATGGGCACAGGAGATATCCTGGGCGGCAACAGCGGAGCCATTCCGCGATGGACGGCGGGCGACCACGGCCATTTCACGGCAAGCTACACGGTCGCGATCTCCGATGAGATCAACCTGGACAGCACGCAGGACGACAAGGACCTGATGATCCGCAGCATGGACTGCGTGCGCTGCGAGGTCGACGACTCGGTGTATTCGCTGCTCGGCGCCCTCAAGGAGTACTCTTCCTGCGGCTACAACTACGCTGCCCAGCGTATTGTCGACGAGAAGCAGTTTGCGGCGGAAGTCGTCAAGGTCCCCGAGAGGTTGGTGAATAGCCGCAGCGGGCGAATTCACCTGTTCCCGGCTATACCGGACGGGTTCCCGGTCGCGTTCCGCGGCTTCCTGGCTCGGGGCGGATTTGAGGTCTCCGCAGCCAGGGACGCCTCGGGCGTTACCGGCGTCGTCATAAAGGCCCGGCGGAGCCGCCCCTGCAACCTGATGAATCCCCGGCCGGGCAGGCCGCCCGTGCTGACCGATCTGGGAACGGGCGAGTCCGTCCGATACACCGTCGACGAATCCAACGGGCAGTGCATTTGCTTCGAAGCCGAGGCCGGGCACAGCTATTCGATGGATTGATCTCCTGAAGGGGTTGCCGAGATGAGAGCCTATAACCCTTTGATCATCGGTTGTTATGAAGGCTGGGAAAGGCTGGTAGAGAATCCCGTGATCAGCGACAGGCTTGGCGGCAGGCTCGGAGTGGAGGAGTCCGCCGACCCCTGCGTGGTTCGTGTGGGCGGCAGATACTACCTGTTTGCGACCTGGAGCGAACCCCAGATTCACCTCTATCCACGCCCGAACCTGAAATGGGAGCAGAAGATCACGAAACCCTTTGTGCTGCACAGGGGCAACCGCAGCGCCGGAGAGATGCAGGTCTGGATCAGAAAGGAATGATGGGCCGACATGATCAACGAGGCCGAGAAGAAGCGCAGGGTGGTGCAGCTCGGACTGGGCCTGTGTGGTCACAGCCGCCTCAAGGCGTTTCTCGACAAGCCGGAGCGTTTCGGAGTCGGGCAGGGGGTATCTGTACGCTGCCGCATGGACTGTACACCGGGTCCTCGTAAGGCCTCATTGGTACTCTATGCAAGCTATTGCTGAGGAGGACGCCCTTGAAAACGCAGCGTTTGCTAAGGGATTTCTGGAAGCAGCGATCGCTGCAGACCTTCACGCTGATCGGCATGGTTTTCATTCTCGTATTCTGCTACCTGCCGATGTTTGGCATCCTGATGGCTTTCAAGAACTACAGCATCAGCACGGGCGTCATCGGCATCATCACGAGCCAATGGGTTGGGTTGAAGTACTTCCTCCAGTTCTTCAATGACTACAAGTTTGGAACGATCCTCTACAACACGGTGATCATCAGTCTCACGAAACTTGTTTTTACGTTCCCCCTACCGATCCTGCTGGCGCTGATACTGAACGAGGTGAAGAACAGACCTATCAAGCGCGTCGTCCAGACGGTCAGCTATCTGCCTTATTTCATTTCCTGGGTGATCGTGTCGGGGTTCTGCCAGATTTTCCTCACGCAGAATGGCGTGATCAACTCCGTGGCTATGAATCTGGGGCTCACATCCAAGGCAATCCCCTTCCTCACGAGTACGAGTATTTTCTTGCCCCTTGTCATCCTGTCCGCTTGCTGGAAGGACATGGGCTGGTGGGCGATCATCTTCCTGGCTGCGATAGCCGGCATCGATCCATCGCTGTATGAGGCTGCGGAGATCGACGGCGCGGGGAGGCTTAGGCGCATCTGGCACATCACTCTGCCCGGCATAAGCGGCACGATCACGATCGTCCTGATCCTCGCGCTTGGCAACCTGCTGGGCGGAGGCCTCAGCGGTTCCAATTTCGAGCAGTGCTATCTGCTTGGCAACCCCGGAAACATCGACGCATCTGAGATCATCCAGACATACGTCATACGCGTAGGCCTTTCCAATGGCAGGTATTCCTACGCCGCGGCCGCGGGCCTGATGCAGTCCGTGATCTCGGTGATTCTGGTCTATACAAGCAATAGGGCTTCCCGGAGAATCTCCGGGCAGAGCCTGTTCTGAGGAGGATGGAGGCAATGAGCGAACCGGATTCCGCGGCTGTCCTCAGGGTCATGAGGACTACCAAGGTCAAGAAGACGAGAGAGGATCTCGTCATTGACATCTTTACCTATGTGTCTGCGGCCATTGTCTTCGCCGTATGCTTCTACCCGTTCTATCTGTCCATCGTGCTGGCATTCAATGAAGGAAAAGACGCACTGTTGGGCGGCATCTACCTCTGGCCGAGGAAGGCCACGCTCATCAATTTCGCGCAATTGATAAGCGATCATGCTTGGACGGAAGCGCTCGGTATCACCGCGTTGCGAACGGTGATCGGCACGGTCGTCACCGTCTTTTTCACGGCGCTTGTCTCCTATGGTCTGTCATCACGGGAGCTGGTATTCCGCAAGCTCTACCTCAGCCTGATCATTTTCGCGATGTACTTCTCGGGTGGCGTTATTCCGTATTTTATGGTGCTGCGTTCGTTGGGTCTGATCAATAACTTCCTCGTCTACATCATCCCCGGCGCCGTGAACCTGTTCTACGTGCTCGTCGCAATCTCGTTCTTCCAGAGCATCCCCAAGGAACTGGCGGAATCGGCTCGCATGGACGGTGCAGGGGAACTGAGGATATTTACCCAGATCATCCTGCAGGTCTCCAAGCCTCTGCTGGCGACTATCGCGATCTTCACCGCCGTTGGTCATTGGAACAGCTGGTACGACTGCGCATTTTTCACGCAGGACAAGATCCTACGCACGATGGGGTACATGCTGATGTCCATCATCAACCAGACCAGCAACACACAGATGACCGCCACCTCCGCAGCCGCCTCGACGGCAAATCAATCGATCACAAATCTCTCCTTGCAGCTGGCCGCCATGATCGTGGCTGTGGCTCCCATCCTGATTGTCTACCCCTACTTCCAGAAGTATTTCATCACCGGCCTCACGCTGGGCTCCGTAAAGGGATAACGTGCCATGACATGCGCTTGGGAGGATCTACGAGGAGCAAAACAACTCGGTGCAGGTCTCGGCCGGCCGGCAGAGTCCGTCCAGAAGGACGGCGCGTGGTTCAGTGGGCTACGGACGGGCCGGACAAGATCAAGCCGGTGAGCACCGGGGAGGCGCTCTAGACAATGAAGGACTTAGAGGAGTCTTCCGTGGAGCATCCCTTTCATCTTCGCTACAGCAGCCCAGCCGACATCTGGAATGATGCGCTGCCGCTGGGCAACGGCAGGCTTGGCGCGATGGTCTACGGCCACGCCTGCGTGGAGCGAATCCAGCTAAACGACGATTCGTTGTGGTACGGTGCCTTCAGGGACCGCAACAACCCTTCGCTCAAGGAACGGCTGCCGGAGATACGGCGGCTGGTGCTTTCGGGGGATATCTACCATGCCGAGGAGCTGATCCTGCAGCACATGGTGGGCACGCCGTATGGCATGCGCCACTACTCGCCGCTGGGAGAGCTCGACATGGCGCTGAACCGGCACCTGCCCTTTGCGTTCGGCTGCACGCCGAACAGCGACGACGCAACCGACTATTCCTCCGACCTCGATCTGATGAACGGCGTGCTCAACATCGGCCACACGCAGGCGAGCGTTCGCTACCGCAGGGAGATGTTCGTCAGCCACCCAGCACAAGTAATGTGTATCCGGGTTGTGAGCGACGAGCCGGGGGCAATCAACCTGGACGTCATGATGAATCGCTGCATTGTCCCCAGCGAGACGAGCCCGGACGACCGGAGGCCGGGGCGGCGGCTGAGCACCGGCGGCTGGCCGGCGCCAATCCTGGACTCGGTTCGTGCGGTGAACGACAAGACGATCCTCATGCGCGGCCACGATGCCGAAGTGGAGTTTGCCGCGGCCGTACGAATCGCGTGCGACGGCGAGGTGCGAAACCCTGTCTCGCAGCTTCTCGCGCGGGATTGCGGAGAGGTTCTGCTTTACGTGGCCTCCTCGACCTCCAACCGGGCCGGCAACCCCGTGTCGGAGGTGTTCGGGCGGCTGGATGCAGTGGAAAAGAAGGGCTACGAGGCGTTGAGGGAGGAACACATCAAGGACTTCTCGGCGCTGATGGGCCGGTGCGTTCTGGATCTTGGCGCGTCGCCGGACAGGGCGACCGACGAAAGGATAAAGACGGTCCGCGCCGGTGGCAACGACCCCGCGCTGGCGGCGTTGTACTTCCAGTTCGGCCGTTACCTCATCGTCTCCGGCGGGCGTGCGGATAGCGCCCCGCTCAACCTGCAGGGAATATGGAACGCCGATTTCATCCCCATGTGGGACAGCAAGTACACGGTGAACATTAACCTGCAGATGAACTACTGGCCCGTGGAGATCGGCAACCTTTCCGAGCTGCACATGCCCGTCATGGAGCTGCTGGAGAGGATGCAGGAAAAAGGCCGGGAAACGGCCCGCGTCATGTACGGCATGCGCGGCATGGTCTGCCACCACAATACGGACTTCTACGGCGACTGCGCCCCCCAGGATCTGTACATGGCCGCGACGCCCTGGACGACCGGCGGGGCGTGGATGGGGCTGCATATATGGGAGCACTATTTGTTCACGAAGGACCTGGGGTTCCTCCGCAGGATGTACCCCATACTGCGCGATCTGGCTCTCTTCTTCGTGGATTTCCTGGTGGAAGTAGACGGGAGGCTCGTTACGTGCCCGTCCGTATCACCGGAGAACCGGTACATCCTGCCGGACGGATATGACACGCCCATCTGCGCGGCCCCGGCAATGGACAACCAGATACTGCGCGAGCTTTTCGCCGCGTGCGCCGAATCGCAACGCTTGCTCGGCGTGGACCAGGAGCTCTCCGGGACGTTCGCGGGCATCGCCGCACGGCTGCCGGAGGACAGGGTCGGCTCGAAGGGACAGCTGCTCGAATGGGACAAGGAGTATCCCGAGCTCACGCCCGGCATGGGGCACATCTCGCACCTGTTCGCCTGCTACCCCGGCCGTGGGATCAACTGGCGCGACACGCCGGAACTGCTAAGGGCTGTCAGGAAGTCGCTGGAGCGGCGCGTGAGCAACGGCGCGGGCCAAAGCGGCTGGCCGCTGGCGTGGTACATGAACGTGTACGCGCGGCTGCTGGACGGAGAGATGACGGACCGGTGTATCCGGAAAATGCTCACGAACTCCTCCGCGCGCAACCTTCTCAACGCCATCCACGTCTTCCAGATTGACGGCAATCTCGGCGCAACGGCGGGCATAGCGGAATGCCTGCTGCAAAGCCATATCGCGCTGCATTTCCTGCCGGCGCCGCCTTCTTCATGGAAGGACGGCAGCGTCAGGGGCCTGCGCGCCCGAGGGGCGTGCGAGGTTGACATGACGTGGATGGACGGAAAGCTTTCGGAGGCTATAGTCCGGCCGCAGTTCGGCGGACCTATCGAGGTGGTCGGCGAGACGCTCGTGGTGACATGCGGTGGCTCGCTGGTCGAGGTGACGAGAACCGATATCGGATTCGCGTTTGCCGCGGAGGGCGGCAAGTCCTACAGGCTCGCGCCCCCCGTTGTGGCGCGAAGTGAACACTAGCTTCGGCCTCAGAAACGAGGGATATCATGACGATTGACATCTTCGCAGTTAAGCCACTCGGGAGAGTGATCCAGTACTGGACGAAATGCGTGGGTAGCTGCCATGCCGCGACGGCACTCCGGGAGGACTGGCGCACACAGCTGAAGACGTGCCGGGAGGAGCTCGGCTTCGAATACGTGCGCTTCCACGGGCTGCTCGACGATGACATGAGCGTCTGCGTGCGAACGGCGGAAGGCTCCCTCGAGTACTCGTTCTTCAACGTCGATTCCATATTTGACTTCCTGCTGGATATCGGAATGAAGCCATTCATCGAGCTGAGCTTCATGCCGAGCGTCCTGGCTTCTGGTCCGAAGACGGTCTTCCATTACCTGGGCAATATCACCCCGCCGAGGTCCTACGATGAATGGGGGAACCTGATCGGCGCGCTGGCCGGGCACCTTGTCAGTCGCTACGGCGCCGAAGAGGTGCAGAAGTGGTTCTTCGAAGTGTGGAACGAGCCGAACCTGGACATCTTCTGGGCGGGAACACAGCAGGAGTACTTCCGCCTCTACCAGAGTGCAGCGATGGCGATCAAGAACGTCGACGCTCGGTTGGCAGTCGGCGGGCCAGCAACGGCAATAGATGCATGGATACCGGAGTTGAGGGAGTTCTGCGGAAAACAGGGCATACCCCTCGACTTCATCTCAACGCATCACTATCCTACGGATGCGTCGTATGGGCTGGGCCTGGACATGGAAGAGCAGATGGCTCGTTCGCAGCGCGGCGTGCTCCACGCCCGAGTCAAGAAAGCCTTGGGGGAGGCCGGCCCGATCCCGCTGTACTACACTGAATGGAACTGCTCACCGAGCCCGCGCGATCCCTACCATGATGCGCCGTACAACGCGGCGTTCATTGTGAAGACCATCGGGGACAATCTGGGGCTGCTGGACTGCTATTCCTACTGGACATTCTCCGACATCTTCGAAGAGAGCGGCTTCAGCTCCATCCCGTTCCACGGCGGCTTCGGCCTTCTGAACATCCACGGGATACCGAAGCCCTCCTACAGGGCGTTCCAGCTGCTGTCGCGCCTGAACGGGGAAAGGCTCGAGGTCGCGGTCGACCGCGACGGTTCAACGGTGGACTGCGTCGCTTCGAGCACCCGCGAAGGCCTGACGATCCTGATGTCGAATCATCAGATCCCGCAGTCGCCGATCCATGCAGAGCGCGTACACCTGCGTGTCTCAGGCACAAAGCGAGTCCGTTCGGCCTATCTCGAGAGGATCGACGAGGAGCATGCCAATCCCAGGAAGGCGTGGTTGGAAATGGGAAGCCCGACCTATCTGGACGACGGGCAGATCAAGGCGCTGATGAAGGCTTCGGAACTTCATCAGGAGAAGATCGACTGGAATGCAGATGAGAGCGGGATCTCGATCAACCTGCTGATCCAGCCCCATTCCGTGATCTCGGTTACGCTCGAATGTTAGTGCTCCCTGGGTCGAACCCCGAGGGAGCTGCCCAACCGACCCGGCGCACGAGAGTGCAGGGAGGGGCCGCGAGACCTCTTCGTCGCACGCCGGGGATGATGAACCGGGCCTCCCTGTCTGCAGGAGAGAGGAGCCCGGCTTCTCCGGTTTCCAGACAAGGAGCCTTTTTTGAACCGTTTTCAAGGCGGCCACCGGGGTGACCCCTGAGCAATATCGTCGTGGAAGGAGACCGTGATGTTCGAGCCTCTCCCTCGCTCCGCCGTGGAGCTGCGCGATGCGTTCTTCCAGAAGAAGGTCGATGCGAACCGCGCCTACCTGCTCGCTCTGCGTAGCGCGGATCTCCTGCAGAATTTCTATCTCGAAGCCGGCCTGTGGTCTACGCAGGACGTGCCCGAACGCTGCCACGGCGGATGGGAGGCACCCACCTGCCAGCTCCGTGGCCACTTCCTGGGCCACTGGCTCTCCGCGGCGGCCCGCCGATGCAGCGTCGTCAAGGATCCCGAACTCAAGGGCAAGGCCGACTTCATCGTTTCGGAGCTTGGCCGTTGCCAGCGCGAGAACGGGGGGCAGTGGGCCGGTTCCATTCCCGAGAAGTACATGCACTGGATGGCAAGGGGGAAGGCCGTCTGGGCACCTCACTACACCAATCACAAGACCTTCATGGGATTGTTGGACATGGCCGCGCTTCTGGGCAGCGACGAGGCCCTGCATGTCGCCGATGCCTGGGCGGACTGGTTCCACGCGTGGTGCGCTGGTTTCGACCAGGAACGCATGGACGCCATCCTCGAGTACGAAACCGGCGGGATGCTCGAGGTGTGGGCAGAGCTCCTGCACCTGACAGGCAAGACCAAGTACCAAGACCTCCTCTCGCGGTACTACCGTCGAAGGCTTTTCGAGCCCCTGCGAAGCGGCAGGGATGTCCTGACGAACATGCACGCCAACACGACGATACCCGAGATTCTCGGCGCGGCCCGCGCGTTCGAGGTAACTGGAGACGCGCGGTTCAGGGAAGTGGTGGAAGCGTACTGGAAGAGCGCCGTGACCGGGCGGGGCGCGTTCGTCACGGGCGGCCAGACCGCAGGCGAGATCTGGACGCCCCCGGGCGAGTATGCGGCGCGTCTGGGGGCGCGCAACCAGGAGCACTGCACCGTGTACAACATGATGCGCCTGGCCGAACGGCTCCTGCGCTGGACGGGAGCGGCCGAGCATGCCGACTACTGGGAGAGAAACCTCTGGAACGGGATCGCGGCGCAAGGACACTGGGAGGAGTACCACCAGACCCAGGTATCGCCAAACCGCTATCCGGCCCGCCGCCTGATTGCGTACTTCCTGGGGCTCGAACCCGGGGCTCGCAAGAGGTGGGGCAGCGAGACCGAGCATTTCTGGTGCTGCCATGGAACACTGGTCCAGGCCAACGCCTCGCACACTGAGGGAATCTACTACGTCGGGAACCGGGCGATTGCCCTGTGCCAGTGGATCGCCTCCCGCGCCGTGATCGATGGGATTCCGTCAGGCAGTCGCGAAGGCAAGGTGGCGGGCCCTCGCATCGAGGTCACGCAGGAGATTGACCAGCAGATTGCGTCGTTCCACACCCCGCGCAGCCTGGAGGCGCGGATCACGATCAGGTGTGAGGCGCCCGCGGAGTTCGATCTCCTCCTCAGGCTGCCCGGCTGGCTCGCAGGGCCCGCCCGCATCAGGCTCAACGGCACGCCCGTCGATCACCACCAGGCATCCGGCTCATTCGTCATCCTGCGCCGGAAGTGGTCCGCCGACACAGTTGAGCTTTCTCTGCCGCGCGGGCTCGTGGTCTGGCCATTGCCGGACCGACCCGAGGTTGTGGCCTTTGCGGATGGACCGGTCGCACTCGCTGGTCTTTGCTCGGTGGACGAGCCGCTGCTCGGCGACCGGAAAGCGCCCGAAACAATCCTCGTCGAGGATGACGAGAGGGACTGGGCGACATGGAAGCGCTGCTATAGGGCCCGCACCCGCGGCGGATCCATCCGGTTCGTGCCTCTCTATCAAATCGGAGGCGAGCAGTACACCGTCTATTTCCCGGTCACGGCCGGTCCCTCTCCCTGAAAGAGCGCTACCTTCGGGCCCCTTGGGGGAGTCTCCCCGGATGCATGGCATCGCCCGGGGGTCGTGCTCTTCGCCCGCGGACGGCCGGGCTGGGACCTCTGCGGGAACGGGTGGATGTTCCAAACCATGGGATCGCTGGAGCGCTGGGACGGGGATGGAATCATCGCGCGCATCAAATCGGTGCCCGCCCGGTAGGTGGTCATCTCGGCCTCTGACGAGCCAGATTGCGGATTGTACGCAAATCGCTTGGAGAACGACGGCAGCGACTACGACAAGATCTATAGGTCAGGGATGCAGCCTTTTGGCATTCCAAAGCGGTCGAACGGATCGTGTCCAGAGCTGTTCGCAATTTCGTTTGAGGGAGACCACCGCCACACCTGATCAGGCCGTGATCCTCGGTCGCGTTCGGCGCCGTTCTATGAGCTCAGACCGAATATAGCTTCGTGCCACGGCCCACTCCTCCGAATACTCGATGAGGTAGGCGGTAACCAGCCGTACTTAGGATTCGCTGCTGGGAAAGATACCTACCACCCGGCTGCGCCGACGCACTTTCTCGTGAAGGCGCTCCTGCATGTGCGTCGAGGAGATCTCCCTGCCGTCCAGCTCAGGTTGAAAAAGGAGGAAGACAGGTAGCGGCATTACGCGTCACAACCACCTCAGGGTGGGGGGGGCGAAATCGTTATGCTGACCCGCGGAAAAAAGGATTTCAATGCCTGATCAGCCTTGCGAAAAAAATCTCTACATGGTCACTTCATTATGACTGACGGTCCACCGGTTTTTGGACCGCTTTGAGCCTTATGAAATACCATCGATCGATGAGCGGGGAGAGAAAGCGGATGACCGAGAAGGCGATCCAGAGCAAGAGCTTGCCCATTCCCCACAGGGGGCCATAGTGCTTGAAACTGTCGACCGCCGAGTGGAATGAATAAAACTTGGTGAGTGAGCGGTAGAACTCCTGCTGCAGCTCCTGCAGGGTCATGGCGGCTGGTTCAAAGACCACGTGCATCATGTCGTAGTACTGCCATTCCTCAACCCGCATCCGTTTTTCACGTCTCAGCGCTTCGAATGTCGGTGTCCCCGGAAAGGGGGTGAGGATGGCCGGTTGATACTTGTAGGCGTGCATGGAGTGCGCGAACTCGACGTTCTTCCTGAAATCCTCCCTTGTATCCCCGTCCAGTCCAAGCACGAAGCTCGCGATCAGCCTTATATGGTGCTTTTCCAGGTTCGGTATGCAGCCGCGAAGAGGTTCAAGGTTCAGGTGCTTGTTGATTGAATCGCGTGTCCTTGCATTGAGGCTTTCGAAACCGATGAGCACCGTGTTGAAGTGCGCTCGGTCAAGAAGGTCGAGCAGCTCTTCGTCGCACGCCATGTCGGCGCGACCGAAAAAGAAGCCGCTCTGGAACACGAGATTCTCTCTCACCGCGCAGGCGAGTATTTCCTTAGCCCGATCCCGGTTGCCGGTGAAGTTGTCGTCCTGAAAGCTAACGTACCGGAACCCGAGTTTCTTGTAGTACCGCAGTTCCTCAACAACATTCTCCGGGCTCCTCTCTCGGTAGGGTTGGAACATTCGGCTCGTGCTGCAGAAGCTGCATCGGAAGTGGCAGCCGCGGGTTGTGAGCATGTTCGCCGTCCTTGCCGGAGTCTTGAGCAGGGAATAGTCGGGGAAGGGGATGGAATCGAGGTCGGCGATGGGTTCGCTGCGGGCAATCCCGCCGGACCGCCCTTCGACGACGTCGACGATAAGGTTTTCACCCTCGCCGACCACGACAGTGTCCGCGTGGAGCGCCGCCTCCTCGGGAACGGCCGAAGGGTGAATGCCGCCTATGATTACCCGCTTCCCTTCGGCGCGGAAATGGTCGGCGAGTTCATACGCCCGGTCAACGTTCGATGTCATCGCGGACAGCGCCACGATCTCCGCGTCCCTCGCGGCCTTAAGGGGATCGAAGGTCGAAAAGAGTTCCTCGTATACAACGGCGTCGTGGCCCGCCCGCTTGAGTATGGTGGCGAGGGTCAGCGGTCCGGTGACCGCGCTCGGACGGGTATAAAGACGGTTGGCGATCCTGTAGAATGGCGTTTTTCTAATGGCCGCCGTTGGCGTTATAAAAACGGTTCTCATGCGGCGTTTCACTCTCGGAAGATCGAATCACTCCTTGGAGTATTCCCCGTCTATTGCCTATAGTACTTGATATCAATAGCGCGCAACAGGGAGCACTCTATCATGAGAGGGCACCATACGCCGCCGATGGGGGGTCGATTTTTGGTGAGCTGCTTTGCAAGAGAAGATCCGTCTTGACTTCAAATAAAAATCGTTTTTAACTCTATACATAGACTGTCTATGCACTAGGTATTGATCGAAGGCTCTTCGGGAAGATGGATCAGGAGAAATGCCATGGCTGTAGTGAACATAGAAGAGGGATCGCCTGAGGCCGAGCAAGTCCTTTGGAAGTTCCTTGGACTGAAGATGATTGCCTACAGGAGAGAAGGTGATGGGCAGTTCGTTGGCACGGGCCTCCTCAATCCTCTGTTCGATAAACTTGGGCTTTTCACCATGCTCGTTTCGCAGGCGCGGTTTTACAAGAAGTACACAGATCTGGCCCGATGGAGAGGAAAGAGGGTTGCGAACCCCTTCGCGCCGCCGGTCGGTTCCCGTCCCCAGCTGAGGGCCATGAAAGCGCTTTTGAAGAAGTACCTGCTCGGAAAGGTTGATCCGCTGGCGATGACGTACGCGGTGACATACCGATGCCAGTGCAATTGCGGGCATTGCAGCGCCGCCCGATTTGTGCGCGGTGATACCCCAGAGCTTTCAACCGATGAGGCCAAGGACCTCATCGACGCCAGCCAGGATTTGGGGATTTGCATCCTTGCGTTCACGGGTGGAGAGCCTCTCTTGCGCCCAGACATCTTCGATCTGATTGCTCATGTCAATCAGAGGAAGGCTATGCCCATCCTGTTCAGCAACGGACTTCTCTTGACACAGGAGAATGTTGAAAGGCTGGTGGACGCGGGGCTCTACACCCTCTTTCTCAGTCTCGACAGTCCCTCGGCGGAGGAACACGACCGGCTTCGAGGGATACCCGGCCTGTTCGACAGGGCTATTGAGGGGGCGCTGAAGCTCAAGTCGAAAGGGGTGTTGTTGGGCATTTCCTCGTACGCGAGCCGAACGGGAACCTCACGGGGCGACTACAGGGCCTTGTACGAGGTGGCTCAACAGATCGGGGCGCACACCGTGCTGCTTTTCGATGACGTACCGACTGGCAGGCAGCTCACGAACACCAGCGAGATGCTCACGGATGGGCAGCGGGCGGAGATCCTTGCCTATACTCGTGAGATCTTCGAACGCAAAGGTGTGCCCTCCCTCTCGTCGCAGGTTTGGCAAAACTCAATCGAGGGTTGCCTGAGTGGCATCGGGTGCTTGGCGGGGAACATACAGTATTATGTCACCGCATACGGAGAAGTAACCCCATGCGACTTTACCCCTCTTTCGTTTGGCAATGTTCGAAGCAGCAGCCTGAAACAGATCTGGCGAGGGCTGGTCGCGCATCCGGCATATCGACACGCTAGCCACATATGCCGCATGCAGCATCCCGACTTCCGACGCTGCTACGTGGACGCAATTCCCGAGAATGCGTCTCTGCCCTATTGCGTTGGAAATCTGCCATGCGTCGATTACCGCTCTCAGCACGCACCGCGAATGGAGAGAAGCAGCCTTTTGAGCAAGGGAGTGTGATCAGGACGCGTGCGCAGGTTTGCTGGGGTGACCCGCCGCGTGGCCGTGCTTACCCGCACGGGCAAGGAGGCGAAGAGCTATCCGTATCTCCTGCGGGGGGCTTGAGATTATTCGTCTGAGAGAATACGAGTCCGTGATCAATGCAGCACTATAAGAGAATATCAATTTGGGAAATGCGCACCTTGCCCATTGAAACGGTCAGCCGCTCGCTACGGAGAACGAGATGAGCTTTTTAGGCCTGGACGTTGGAACGACGGGATGCAAGGCGGTAGCGGTCAACAGTGAGGGCCGGGTTATCGCGCAGTCATATCATGACTATCCCCTTGTCAGCCCGAAGCCAGGTTGGAGCGAACTGGATTCAACGAGACTGTGGACGAGCATCAAGGAGGTCATTGCACAGACTTCGCGGCAGGCCGGATCAGATCCTATCAAGGCGATGAGTATTTCGTCGCAGGGCGAGGCGGTCGCGCCCGTCGGACGGGACGGCGCGACTTTGGGCAATTTCATTGTCACCTTCGACAGCCGAACGGAGGCCCAGTGCGGCTGGTGGGAGAAAGGCCTGGGAAGGAAGGCTCTCTTCGATGTGACGGGGATGCCCCTGCATCCCATGTACAGCATCAACAAGATCATGTGGGTGAAGGAGAACTGCCCTCAGGTTTATTCGAAGGCATGGAAGTTCCTCTGCATCGAGGACTTTGTCATCTTTAAGCTGAGCGGCGCGGCGGTGATCGATTACTCCCTGGCCGCGCGGACCATGTGTTTTGACATCATCCGCAAGAAATGGGCCGACAGGATCCTCTCCCGCGCCGACGTTGATCCTGCGCTCCTCTCGGAGCCAAGGCCCTCCGGCTATGCAGTTGGCACGGTGTCGAACCGAATGGCGGAAGAGTTGGGCCTGGGGAAGGATACCATCGTCGCGACGGGGGGTCACGATCAGCCCTGTGGGGCTCTCGGAGCGGGGGCAGTCCGGCCGGGGATGGTGATGAACGCCATCGGCACTTCCGATGTGCTGTGCCCCACGCTGGCAAAGCCAGTCCTCACCGCTAGAATGCTGAAGAGCAACTATTGCTGCTATCCGCACGTCATCGGGGACGCCTACACCACCATCACCTTCAACCTTACCGGGGGTCTTCTCCTGCGCTGGTACCGAGACACCCTGTGCGCGGAGGAAGTGCAGGAGGCGGAAAGGACGCACGCCGACGCCTATGAGATCATCATCGGGCGGGCAAGCGCGCAGCCGGCCGACCTCTACATTCTTCCCCATTTCGTCGGCAGCGGCACCCCCACGCTTGACCCACGATCGCGAGGGGCGATCGTGGGGCTCACTCTGCACACAACCAAGAGCGAGATATCCCGCGCGCTGTTGGACAGCAACAACTATGACCTGAGGCTCAATCTGGATACCCTGCGGGGAATCGGCATTCCCATTGAGGAACTGCGAGTCATCGGGGGAGGCTCAAAATCCGCTGCGTGGATCCAAATGAGGGCTGATGTCCTGGGGAAGCCCGTTTCAGTTCCCACGACTCTGGAGGCTGCATCGCTTGGAGCAGCCATTCTGGCGGCGGCGAGCGTCGGGCATTTCCCTACCGCACAAGCGGGCGCACAGGCGTGGGTGAAGGTCGCGCGCACATTCGAGCCCGACGCAAGGATGCGTGAAATCTACGAGCTGAAATACGGCAATTACTTGAAACTCTATCCTTCACTGAAGGATGCGGGGATCAGGTACTAGAAGGAAGGGATGCGCGCCATGAAGAAAGGAAAAATCGTCACGGTGGATCGCAACAGCACAGTAATTCTCAGTAGGGCAGCTGAATGAAGGAGTTCTCATTTTGTCCCCTGACAAACTGCCGTTTTCAAGGTCCACGATGAAACTGTTGTCGTCATCCATTCTGTTTGAAAGGTAAAAAATAGTATGCCAAAATAATTTTGGCATAAAATGATTGCCCGGGCCGCACCCGAGCATCGAGGCGCGTATCGTTTCCTGTATCCGCAACGGGAAGAGTCGTGCGCTTCCCAAGGGCTTTCACGATCTTTCACGGATGCGTTGGAGGATCGCGTAAGTGCGCGGACGTCTGCCGATATTTCTGGCGGATTTCTGGAACGACGGACCGGCGGTGGGCGGCTGCCTTGCGGGTGGCAGGCTGTACGTGCACATCCTGAACTCGGGCAGGGTGGAGCCGTGCGTGTTCGCTCACTTCGGCGTAGACAACATTCGGGAGAAGACGATCCTCGAAGCCGCCAACTCACCTTTCTTCCAAAGCATTCGCAAACGGTTCCCCTATAACCGGAGTGGAAACCTGATGCGGCCTTGCATGATCATCGATACTCCCCGGGTGCTGCGCGAAGCGGTCGCGGAGAATGTCGCCCTGCAGGGCCATGAGCATTCCGAGGACATTATTCGCGACCCCAGGGTTATCGAGTGGGTAGATCGATATGCGGAGCGCTTTCGAGAGCTCACCGATCCTGAGTGGGAGCGCGTGATTAACGATTCGAAAAACCGCTGGTACCGCAATGGGGTGGCCTATCGGAGCCTGTTTGCCTCTCGAAATGATGACAACCGGATGCGCAGGCGGGGCACGCCTAGCAGCGCACAACGCTGAGAGAGAGCAGAGATCGAGGAAGAGCCGAGAAGAGCGCAGGGTGATCGTCCTCAGCATGACGATCATTGGCGTCTCGATTCGAGCCTCGATTCCCCCTTCCCTAGAATCCCATCAAACCGCAGCAGCGCGTGCACTGGGGAAGCAGGCCGCCTCTGCTCATCAAGAGCTTGCGGAACCTCACAAAGCCATCGCCATTCCAGATGTCCAGGAGCTTCTTCTCCGTGATATTCCCCACCTTGACGTCGATGTAGTCACGGCAGGTTACCACATCGCCGTTCGGCATAACATTGACCTCCAGGAAAGGCGTGATGCATTTGGAGAAACCAAGCATGTTTGACGGCTGGAGGTAATAGTCTCGAACATCCGTGCCGCTCACCGCCGGTATGACAAGGTGTTGAAAAGGCCATTTCCTTTTTTCCACCCTGTCCAGATTCTCCATGAAAAGCCGCGCCGTCTCCTCCGTGAACTCACGTGCGTACGCTTTCCACGTGTACGCTTCCACCCCGAGTGAATCTTGTAGCAATTGCTGTTGGGCCTGGCCGAGCTGCTCGCTGGTGAACCAGGAAAGGAAGATCGCCATGAGGTCAGGATGAATCACCCTGCCGATTTCATAGGTTTCATCGAGACATTCCGCGTTCACGCGTGACAGGGTTGTTGACGTCACTATGAACGGCCGGGCTTTTTTGAGCCGAGCCCGCCATTGCTGAACCGCGCGAAGTCCCTGTATGGCTGTCTTGTATGCGCCCGGTGTTCTTCGACACTCATCGTGAATGTGCTCAGGTCCGTCAAAGGATACGACGAGGAGATCCCAGCCGTTTCTGACGATCTCTTCCGCATACTGCTCCAGTTTCACTCCGTTCGTGACAAAGAACACGTTGCTCCCCTTTGTCTTTGCATAATTGAGGAGCTCCACGATTCCCGGGTAGAGGAATGGCTCGCCGCCGGTCGCATAGTAGAAGGGCCGGTAGTACGCCAGATCGTCTACAATTTCCTTGTAGATCCCCACGGGAAGCGTTTTCAGAAGCTCCCTCCTCTTTTCGGGTACGCTCATGTATCCCTTGGCGCCATATTGCCCGCAGACCGGGCAGCGGTGATTGCACGCATTCGTTATCCTGAGGCTGACCATGTAGGGAGGTCGGGAGGCAATTCCATCACCGCGCCTGATGTCCCTGTCAGCATCGAATTTCTTCCTGTACATGAAACGCATGATTTTCGGGAGGATATCGGGGGCTCCTCGGATGATGTGAAGATAAATGCTCGGGGAGAGTTTGCTCCTCATTTTCGCTTCTCCGACGCTTCCCTCCGTCATTGGTCGATAGCTGGTGCGGTATCGCTTAGAGCGACCCGTTCCCAGCACCTCCTTTCAAACTGTGCGTGCGGGTTTCCCGCACACAGCTTACCGATGAGTTCTCCTGACTGTGCATGCGCGGTGCAGCCGCCTGGGGATAGCTCACCGTTCCCCGCAGCCGGTGCAGGCCCATCTCATGCAGGCGTTCTCGGGGCCATCGATCGAAGCGGAAGCACGTACGCTGCCCGCCTCGCCGCCACTGCCATCGGAGCACACGGCCATACACGTAGTCATCTACCCGGTTGAACTCTCGGTCCGCGTTGCCCGTTCGGAAGTAGTTCCCCCACCCTCGCAGCACGGGGTTGAGCCGTCCAATCAGCTCCCCCACGTTCCGCGACTGCCTTCCTCGCACATCGGTGATCTCATGCACTCGGTCTCGGATTCGCTTCATCGCTTTCGGCGACGGCCAGCGCTGCACGAAATGCCAGCGTGGGTTGCGTTGGATGCTCCTGCGCTTGCGCACCGTCCACCCAAGGAACGTGAAGTCCTCCTTGCCCCATGCCAGATTCACCATGCGCGTTTTCTCGGGATGCATTTCCAGCCCCAGGCGTTCCAT
>JBEKQU010000069.1:0-25239 GCA_049519415.1 Spirochaetia bacterium | reverse complement strand
CGCTGCACGGGCTCAGGGCATCAGAAGCAGAAGCGGCTTTGAAACAAGCTCCATGAACCGGGAGAGAAACTTGCAGGCATAGACCCCATCGATCAGCCTGTGATCCACGACAAGGGAGAGGGGGAGGATAGAGGCGGCGATGATAGAGCCATCCTTCACCACCGGCTCCTTGTGCACCCGTCCGATACCCAGGATCCCTACCTGGGGCGGAAGGATCATTGGGTTGCCATAGATGCCGGAGAATGATCCGAAGTTGGAGATGGTGAAGCTGCCGCCCCGGATTTCTTCAAGCTGCAGGGTGCGCGACTTCGCTTTTTCCGTGAGCCGGGCAAGCTCTGCCTGGATACGCGCAACGGACAGCGAAGCCGCTTCCTTGAGAACCGGAACGACAAGGCCCTCATCCGTATCTACTGCCACGCCGATGTTCGGCATGGGAAAGGATCGATACTCACGGCGCTCGGGCGAATAGGTGGAGCTGAGAAGAGGGTAGTCCGTCAGCGCCATCGCGGCTGCCTTGACAAAGAAGGCAAGCAGGCCGATCTTGCTCCGGGCAGCTTCGTTCAAGTCACGGCGGAGCTGGAGCAGGTCGTCGACTACGGTGTAATCGTGCACCGCGGCCGCGGGAATGGCCTGGCTTTTTTCCATGGCAGCCGCGATGGCGAGCCGCATGGTGGACAGTTTCTTCACCTCGCTGTGGCTGGCTGCCGGCTCTGCCGGCGCTGACGCAGCACGCGACCTGGCGTCTGGCGCGGCGCCGCTTGCGGTACCCAAGGTCTCCGCCACATCCTTCTTGAGTATCCTGCCGCCCGGCCCCGTGCCGGCTACCCGCGTGAGGTCGATGCCCGCGTGCGCAGCCAGCTTCCTTGCCACGGGCGAGGCGCGCACGCTGCTCCGGCTGCCATTGCTTGCCGCAGGCGCAGGCGCGGTACGGCCCTCAGTGCTGGGGGGCAGGATGCCTCCGGCGGCCGTTTCCAGCCTGCCCACCACAGTCCCGGCTTCAGCGTCGCGTGCGTCCGCATCAGCCTGCTCTATCCTGATCCGGGCCACGATCTCTCCCACCTTCACCACCTGGTCCTTGACCAGGTGCATTTCGACCACGACACCTTCCACGGGTGACGGCAATTC
Organism: Spirochaetia bacterium; assembly: GCA_049519415.1. Lineage (GTDB taxonomy): Bacteria > Spirochaetota > Spirochaetia > SZUA-6 > Fen-1364 > Fen-1364. The sequence continues at coordinate 24,114 of JBEKQU010000069.1, read as the reverse complement.
CGTCACGACCTTGTCCGTTTCTACGATCGCAAGGGCGTCGCCCGGCTTCACGAGCTTTCCGGGCGCAGCCTTCACGTCCACTATCGTGCCCTCGGCGAGACCTTCACCGATGTCGGGGAACCTGAACTCGAAGAGCGCCGGCTCACGGCTCATACGACAGGACCTTTCGCGCTTCAGCCAGCACGTGTTCGACGGTGAGGAGGTAGTGCCGCTCCCCGCGGGGCATGGGATAGATCGCATCCGGACCCGCCAGCCGGGCCGGGGGCGCTTCCAACCGGTCAAAGGCCTGCTCCATGACGGTTGACATCAGCTCGGCCGCAACGCCGAAGCTCTGGGGGCCTTCGTGCACGGCCAGGAGCCGGCCGGTCTTGCGTACCGAATCCACCACCGTTCGTCCGTCAAAGGGGTAGATGGTGCGCAGGTCGATCAGCTCAACCGATCTGCCCTCGGCGGCAAGGGCCGCGCGCGCCTGGCGCGCCTCCATCATCTGCGCCCCATAGGAGACCAGGGTCAGCTCCTCGCCTTCGGCTTCAACACGCGCCGTGCCGATCTCAACCGTGTATGCCTCCTCGGGCACCTCCTGGCGCACGGCGCGGTAGGCGCGCGCGGGCTCCAGGTAGATCACGGGGTCCGGGTCCCGCATGGCCGCTATGAGAAGGCCCTTGGCATCGTGCGGCGTGGAAGGGATGACCACCTTGAGTCCGGGGATGTGGCCGAAAAGGGCCTCAAGGCTTTCCGAATGATGCTCCGGCGCCCTGATCCCCCCGCCATAGGGCATGCGTATCACCAGGGGTACGCACATGGCTCCCCTGGTCCTGTTCCTGATGCGCGCCACATGGCTTGCGATCTGGTTGAACGCGGGGAAGGCGAAACCCGAGAACTGGATCTCTACTACCGGACGCAGCCCGGCAACCGCCATTCCCACGGCAGCGCCCACGATTCCCGACTCCGAGAGGGGAGTATCGAAACATCGCTCCTCGCCAAAATCCTTCTGCAGCCCGGCAGTGGCGCGGAACACGCCGCCCTCCAGTCCCACGTCTTCACCGAACACGATCACGGACCTGTCGGAAGCCATCTCCGTGCGCAGCGCATCCGTGACGGCCTCGATAAGGGTGAGGACCTTCACGCCTTCCTCCGTTCAAGCTGATCCGCCATGATGTCGGGCATGTCGCGGTAGAGATACTGGAAGGCATCCTCCAGCAAGGAATCCGGCGCCTGCTCGACCTCGTCAAAGCTGGCCCGGGCGCATGCAAGGGATTGCTCCCGGATTTTTGCTGCCTCATCGTCCGTGAGAAGGTTCTTCCGTACCAGGTAGCGCTCCAGGCGAAGCAGGGGATCGCGCGCCTCCCACTGCTTCACCTCTTCCGCTGTCCTGTACCGGGTGGGATCGTCCGAGGTCGTGTGCGCGCCCAGCCGGTAGGTGAGGCCTTCAATCAGGGTCGGCCCTTGTCCGGACCGGGCGCGCTCAGCGGCGAGCCGCACCGCGGCGTACACGGCGAATATGTCATTGCCGTCCACGCGCACGCCGGGAAACCCATAGGCAAACGCCTTCTCCGCCAGCGTCCTACTGGCGCTCTGCTTTGACCAGGGCAGAGAGATCGACCAGTGGTTGTTCTGGGCATAGATCACCACGGCAGCTTTCCAAACCCCGGCCAGGTTGCACGCCTCGTGGAAGTCGCCCTCGGAGCTTGCCCCTTCGCCCATGAATGCGAGGGCGATCCTGTCAGAGCCGCGGTAGCGCTCGGCCCATGCAATCCCGACCGCGTGCAGGACCTGGCTGCCCACGGGAACCGAGATGGGGAGCATGTGATACTGCTCGATGGGGAGATGGCTGGCCCATTCATTGCCATACCAGTACAGGTAGTACTGCTTCAGGCTGATGCCCCGCACCAGCATGCCGCCCAGCTCGCGGAATGCGGGCACGAACCAGTCGTCGGGACGCACGGCCATGAGCGCGCCGATGGAGTTCGCCTCCTGGCCCATGTTCAGCACGTACGTCGGCATGCGTCCCTGCCGGTTGAGGCTCACCGCCCACTCATCCGCCTGCCGGGAGAGGACCATGGTCTTGTAGGCCGTCAGCGCCTGTTCGTCTCCCAGGACCGGAATCCCCGGGGGCACGGGCGCAAGCTGCCCCGATTCGTCCAGGAGGGTGAAGATCCGCCCCTCCCGGGGGTCGCAGGTTTCGAACAGCTGGCTGCTCATCAGGCGCCTTGAATGTCGCCTTCCGCGATGGCGGCAGTGAAACCAGGAGAGCGTGCCAGGCGAGCGTGGCGCACTTGACCCTGACAGGGAAATGGGCAAGTCCCTTGAATGCAGCCAGATCGCCCATCCTGTCCAGGACATCGATGGGGAGGTCCCCGCGCAGCGCCTTGATGAAGTTCTCCGCGCGTTCGCGCGCCTCGGCCACCGGAAGCCCTTGCAGGGATTCAGTCATCAGCGATGCTGATGCCGTGCTGATGGCACAGCCCTTGCCGTCGAACCGGATGCGCTCCAGCCTGCCGCTGTCATCTACGACAACCTCCAGCTTGATGGAATCCCCGCAGGTGGGGTTTTCGTGCGCCATGGCGTTGGGAACGTGGTCCAGCCGGGCCGCGCCGCGCGGCGAGCGGTAGTGATCCAGGATGATCTCCTGGTACAGGTCGTCAAAGGCGCTCATGCGTAGAACCTCAGCGCGCTGTCCAGTGCTTCCACCAGCCGATCAATCTCTGAAAAGGTGTTGTAGAAGGAGAGGCTGGCGCGCACAGTGGCCGGCACGCCGAGCTTCCGCATGAGCGGCTGCGCGCAGTGATGGCCGGCGCGCACTGCTATGCCCTCCCGATCGAGGAACTGGGCTACGTCGTGGGCGTGGATGGCTCCGAGGGTGAAGGAGAAAACGGCGCCGCGCCTCGGGGCCGTGCCGTACAGGGTCACGCCTTTTGCGCCTGCCAGGCTTGAAAACGCGTACCGCGCCAGCTCCTCCTCCCACGCCGCAACGGCCGGAAGCTCCAGGCCGTGCAGGTAATCGATGGCTGCCCCGAGACCCACGGCGCCCTCCACGTTCGGGGTCCCTGCCTCGAACTTCCAGGGAAGGTCGTTCCATGTCGATGACTCCAGATCCACGGACCGGATCATCTCCCCGCCCCCCATCCACGGCGGCATGGCGGCAAGAATGCTTTCCTTTCCATACAGGACGCCGATTCCCATGGGGCCATAGACCTTGTGGCCCGAGAAAGCGAAAAAGTCGCAATCCAAATCCTGCACGTCGACCCGGAAGTGGGGCACGGATTGGGCGCCGTCCACGAGCACCAGGGCGCCGCGCGCGTGCGCCAGCGCCGCGATGGACTTCACGTCATTGATGGTGCCCAGCACATTGGAGACGTGGGTGACCGCGACCAGGCGCGTGCGCGGGTCCCAGTCGCGCTCCATCCCGGCAAGGTCCAGGCTGCCGTCGGTTTGCACCTTGATGAAACGCAGCCTGGATCCGCGGCGCGCGCAGGCAAGCTGCCAGGGAACAAGGTTACTGTGATGCTCCATCTCGGTGGCAAGCACTACGTCGCCCTCCCGCAGCGAGCTGTCGGCCCAGGAGGAGGCAACGAGGTTGATCGCCTCGGTGGCGCCCCGGGTGAAGACGATTTCACAGGGCGTGTGCGCGTTCAGCAGCCGCTGCACCTTCTTGCGCGCGTCTTCGTACGCCGCCGTTGCCTCTTCCCCCAGGGTATGCAGGGCCCTGTGCACATTGGCATTCCCATGCTCGTAGTAGACGCGGATGGCGTCCAGCACCTGACGGGGCTTCTGCGACGTTGCGGCATTGTCCAGGTAGGCAAGGGGCTTTCCATTGACCTGCCTGTCGAGAATGGGGAAATCCGACCGGACGTCCTCCACTGTCCGGCTGCCGATCATGTGCGCTGCTGCGCGCGCGCCGCGACCCATATTCCTCCGTTCTCCACTTTCACGTCCCATGCCCGGACCGGCTGGGTGGCGGGAAGCCCCGTGACCGCGCCCGTGCGAAGATTGAACCGGGAGCCGTGCTTCTGGCAATACACCTCTCCCGCCCACACCTCGCCCTCGGAGAGCAGGGAGTATTCGTGAGAGCAGATGTCGTCCAGGGCAAAGATGCCTTCCTCCGTGCGGAAGAGGGCGATGGGGTGATCCTCCACATTCACGCTCAAGGTCGTCACCAGCTCCTCAACGGAAGCCACCCGGGCCCAGGTTTCCATGTTTCCCTCTCACGCGGCCCGCCGGAGCCGGCCGCGTATGGAGGAAAGCGCGTCTTCCCTGATCCGTTCGGGAACCGGTTCCAACAGCTCCTCGAAATACCCGAGCACCAGCATTTCCCGCGCATCCGCCGGGGAAAGCCCCCGGCTTTCCAGGTAAAACAACTCTTCCGCGGAGAGGCGTCCCGAGGTGGAGCCGTGGCTGCACTTCACGTCGTTGTTTCCAATCTTCAGCGTGGGAATGGAGTCGGACCGGGCAGCTTCACCGAGGATCAGGTTCTTGTTTGTGAGGAAGGCATCAGTGCCCGACGCGCCGGGAGCGACATCGATCAGGCCCTGGAACACGGTTCGTCCGCCGCCGGCAACGGCGCCCTTGTAGAAGGCCCTGCTGGTTGCCTTTGGGGAGCGATGGCTCTGAACCGTTCGCAGGTCCATGTGCTGGTTGGCGCCGCAGAAGTACACGCCGTCCAGAAAAGCCTCGGCTCCCGGACCGCAAAGCGCGCATTCGGTGCGCGTCTTTGCCAACCGGGCGCCAAGCTCGGCATCGAAGTGCCGCAGGGAGCCGTCCCTGGCCACGCTGGCGCGCGCGTGCCGGAAATACAGGTCCCTGGCGCCCAGCTCCTGCACCTCAGAGTAGCGAAGCCCGGCCGCATCCCCCACCCGGAGATCCACCATGGCATTGCAGAGCATTGCATCAGCGCCTTGTGCCGCTGTTACCCGCTGCACAACCGAAGCGCGCGCTCCCGCTCCCATCAGCACGACCACGTGCGGAGCGCTCACCGTTGCATTGCCATGCTCCTGGAAATCGATGAAGAAGGGCTCCTGGATTTCCAGGCCGGCAGGCAGCCAGAGCAGGGCCCCATGACCCAGCGACGCGTAGTGCCAGACCAGGAATTTGTTGTCCGCTTCCTGCAAGCCCTCCTGGTAGAGCTGGCGCAGCGGCGCCTCGAACTCCTCCAGCGCATGATCCAGCGGAAGAAGACGAACGCCTTGGTCCCGCCATTCCCTGGCCAGAGCGACCTCCATGCAAGCGCCTTCCTCGAACCGGATGCTGCCCGCGGCCGCGCCTGGGTCCCCCTCTCGAGGAGGCCTCGATGGCGCGGCCGGGCCGGGCGCAAAGGAGGCCAGGCCGAGCCTGCTCACGTCTGTGCGGCGCCATTCCTCTTGGGCGGGAGTCGGCCACGCCATCTCCTGGAAGCGCTCCCGCGCCTCGGCGCGCAGCGTCCGCATCCAAAGCGGCTCGACTGTGTCGCGCATCATCCCACCGTGCCTTCCATCTCCAGCTCGATCAGCCGGTTGAGCTCCACCGCGTATTCCATGGGAAGCTGCTTCACCAGCGGGTCGAGGAAGCCGCTCACGATCATGAGGGAGGCCTCCTGCTCGCTCATGCCCCGGCTCATCAGGTAGAAGAGCTGCTCCTCGCTGATCCTGCTCACCCGGGCCTCGTGCTCGATGGACACGTCATCCGAGTCGATCTCCATTGAGGGGAAGGTGTTGCTGCGCGAGTGCTCGTCCAGGATCAGCGCGTCGCAGACCACCCGGGAGCGCACGTCGTGAAGGCCCTCGTTCACTTTCAGAAGGCCCCTGTAGCTTGCCGTCCCGCCCCCCTTGCTGATCGACTTGGCCGTGATGACCGATGAGGTATGGCTGGCGGCATGCACCGCCTTGCCGCCCGTGTCCTGCTCCTGGCCTTTTCCCGCAAAGGCGATTGAAAGCACTTCTCCATGCGCCCCTTCGCCCACCAGGTAGATGGAGGGATATTTCATGGTGCGCTTGGACCCGATGTTGCCGTCCACCCATTCCACGATGGCATCCTTGTGCGCGACGGCGCGCTTGGTCACCAGGTTGTACACGTCGCTGGACCAGTTCTGAATGGTGGTGTAGCGGACCCGGGAGCCGGGCAGGGCTATGATTTCCACCACGGCGCTGTGCAGCGATTCGGTGGCATAGATGGGGGCCGTGCAGCCCTCGATGTAGTGCACGAAGCTGCCCTCGTCAGCGATGATGAGGGTGCGCTCGAACTGGCCGAAGCTGCGCGCATTGATGCGGAAATATGCCTGCAGCGGCACCTCCACCTTCACGCCCTTGGGCACATAGACAAAGCTCCCTCCCGACCACACGGCGCTGTTCAGCGCCGCGAACTTGTTGTCAAGGTAGGGGATCACGGTCCCGAAGTACTGCTTCACCAGGTCGGGATGCTCCCGGACCGCGGTTTCAGGGTCCGTGAAGATCACCCCCTGCTGCGTGAGGTCCTCCTTGATGCTGTGGTAGACCATCTCGGAATCGTACTGCGCGCCGACGCCGGCAAGGAATTTTCGCTCCGCTTCAGGGATCCCGATGCGCTCGAAGGTCTCCTTGATGTTGGCCGGCACGTCCTCCCAGGTGCGCGACTGCTGCTCCTGGGGCCGGGCATAGTAGGAGAGGTTGTCGAAATCCAGGTCGGAGAGGTCCGCTCCCCAGTTGGGCATGGACTTCTTTCGGAACGCGGCAAGGGACCGCAGCCGGAACTGGCGCATCCACTCCGGCTCCTCCTTGCGGTGTGAAATGGCGTTCACGATCTCCTCGTCCAGGCCCTTCCTGGTCTTGAAGACCGACTCGTCGGGGAAATGGTAGCCGTGCTGGTATTCCCCGACAAGATTCGCGGCCGCTGGCCGGTCCGTATCAACGACGGGCGACTGCCCCTTCATTTGCTTCCTCCTCGATCCCGTACTGCTCCCGGATCCAGTCGTATCCCCTGCTTTCCAGGACCTCGACCAGCTCCTTGCCGCCCGATGTCACGATCCTTCCCTTGTACATGATGTGCACGAAGTCCGGTACGATGTGGGTCAGGATCCTCTGATAGTGCGTGATAATGAGCGCGCCGAACCCAGGGCCGCCGGTCGCTCCTGGCGGCATTTCGCGCAGCTTGTTCACGCCCCGGGCCACCACCTTCAGCGCGTCAATGTCCAGGCCTGAGTCCGTCTCATCCAGGATCGCAAGGGAAGGCTTCAGCATGAGCATCTGCAGCACCTCCATGCGCTTCTTCTCCCCGCCCGAGAAACCCTGGTTGAGGTACCGGTTGATGAATGCCTGGTCCATCTCCAGGAAGTCCATGGACTCGCGCAGCTCCTTGATGTAAGCGGAGACGTTCCTGCCTCCGGTGCCACGCAGTTCTATGGCGCGCTTGAGAAACTTGCCCACGGTTACCCCGGAAATTTCCACTGGATATTGAAATGCGAGGAACGCACCCCTCAGGGCGCGCTCGCTTGTCGTGAGGCCAAGAAAATCCTCCCCGTCAAGGGAGACGCTGCCGCCCGTCACCCGGTAGGAGGGGTGGCCCATGAGCACATTTGCCAGGGTGCTCTTGCCCGAGCCATTGGGACCCATGAGCGCGTGAATTTCTCCCGCGTGTATGTCGAGGTCCAGTCCGGACAGGATGGGCTTGTCGCCGATCGCCGCCTGGAGGTTTTTCACTTGCAGATGGTATGCCATGTCACTCCCCCTGTCGCTCCCTTCCGCTCCTGGCGGAGTTTGGCGACATTCATCTGTCGCTCCCTTCCGCTCCTGGCGGAGTTTGGCGACATTTGGTTCAAATGGGATAGCCGAGGGCCACGCGCGCCTCTTCGCTCATCCTCTCCGGTCCCCACAATGGGGACCACACTGTCGTGGCTTTCACGTCCACCAGGCCGAAGGCGTCACGCAAGGTCTCAATGATGTCCCTGCGGATGATGTCCTCTGCCGGACAGCCGGGGTAGGTGAGGGTGAAGTCCACCTCAATCGAGCTTTCCCGCACATCGACCCTATAGACCAGGCCCAGGTCGATGATGCTGAAAGCCAGCTCAGGGTCTTCCACGTTTTTTAGTGTTTCCAGGACTTCCTCGCGTGATGCCATATCTTCCCTCTTATAAGTTGACAATCCTGACTAAATTAGTCAAGTTTAATACGATGAAGATTGTTGAAATTCTCTGCAACCCAAAGCCTGGCAGCTTCAACCTTGCCATTGCGGCAAGCGCAAAGGAGAAACTGGTCTCCCTCGGACACCAGGTCATAATGCACGATCTTTACAAGGAGGGATTCAATCCTGTTCTGGAAGCGCCGGAACTTGCCCGAAGCTTCAGTCTGGACAGCCTGGTGCAGCTTCATTGCCGGGAGCTCTTTTCCGCTGACGGCCTGGTTGTCATCCACCCCGAATGGTGGGGCCAGCCTCCCGCGGTGCTCAAAGGCTGGATCGACCGGGTTTTCCGGCAGGGTGTCGCATACGAGCAGGAGGGGGAGGATGATTCAGAGAAGGGCTGGGTGCCGCTTCTCACGGGCAAGAAAGGTCTGGTGTTCTGCACGTCGGACGCTGACGGCACCACCGCTGGCCCGGCGCTGGAATCCCTCTGGACCGACACGGTGCTGGGAAGGTGCGGAATGAAGGCTGCCTGCCATGTGCTTCGCGACATGCGCCGCACCGACCCCAGCGCCCGCCGGGCATGGCTGGATGCAATGAAAAAAACCCTGGAGGAATGGTTTCCGGCCGCTGCCAGGCGGGCTGCCGCGCCGCAATAGTCCCGGGAACCTTGTTCAAGGAGCGCGTTCCTCCGATATAGAACCAGGGGGAACAGGTGGACGAAGCATTCCTGGATCGGGTGAAAGACCTGCCGGTTGTGCCCGAGGTTGCGGCGCGGGTGATGAACCTCAAGGAGGGGGGGATGGAGATCTCCTTCAAGGAGCTGGAGGGAATCATCAAGGTGGATCCCGGGCTCACCTCAAAGATCCTTAAAATCGCCAACTCCGCGCTTTATGCCCGGCAGCGGGAGATCACCAGCCTCCAGATGGCCATCACCCTCCTGGGCTTCAAGAACATCAGGAACCTCATTCTCCTGCTCACGGCCTCCAGCATGTTCCCCCGGATGAACCGGAGCAGCTTTCACGCGGATTTCTGGCGGCATTGCACCCTGAGCGCGTTCCTTTCCCGGAGCATCGTGGTGCGCTGCATGAAGGGCGTCGGGGCCGAGGAGGCGTTCATCGCAGGACTGCTGCATGACATCGGAAGGGCGGTGCTTTTCAACAGCTCACCGGAGCAGTACGCGCGGGTGCTGGAAGCGGAAAAGCTGGGCGCCATGTCCGTGGAGACCATAGAGGAGCAGCTTTTTGGAATGAACCATCGCCAGGTCGGCGGCGCGCTGCTCAGAAAGTGGAATTTCCCCGATCTCTATGCAGACGTGGCCGAGGAGCATGAATCGCTTTCCATCGCGTCGCCGCACAAGACCGTGGTCGTCATGGTGTCCACCGCGTGCCTGATAGCGGAAAAGATCGCCGACGGCGCCCTGGCGTCCCTCAGGACCGAGATCCTGTCGCAGCTCCTGCCCTATACGTGCCTTGCCGGAACGGACATCGACGCGATCTGCCAGGGCTATTCAGCGGAGCTGGCGCGCGACCCTCTCTACCAGGAGTACCAGAAGCTCTTCGGCGGCTGAAGCCCGCCGCGAGCGGGCGTTATGCGCGCGGCACTCTCTCTCTACGGCGCCAGCAGGCGGGGAAGCTTTATCGTGTATCCCAGCTTGAGGTAGAGCGACCAGTAGTCCCACAGCGTGGTTCCCAGGTTATAGGTGGCATTGCCCAGGGCGGTGAGGCTCCAGATCGCATCTCCGTGGGTCAGGGTCACGTCCGCTTCTCCCTCGGCCTTGATCCAATTCATGTTCGTGTGCACGGCGTCGAAGATATACTCCTGGTAGCTGCCCCCGTAGCCGCGGAGGCTTATGCTTACGATGTCTCCATTGCTCATCCCGATCGACAGGGACCCCGTGAGGCTTCCCCCCGCCATGAGCAGGTCCGGCGGCGCGTAGTAGAGGTACGGCTCGATGTAGTCGCTGTGCTGGAGAGTGACATTGCCCGTGAGCGCGAGCACGCCGTACGGCGAGCCGCCCTTCAAGACATTGATCGTGATCTCCTGGAGGGCCGTGTACAGCGCGTTCTTGTAGGCGAGAGCGGAGGTCTGGATATAATCGACCCTTCCGTAGGTGCGGAGCGTGGTGTCGTGCAGGGGCCACGCGTCGATGAAGGAGAAGAGGGTGATCAGGCTGGCCTCCCCCGAGGCGTCGTAGAGCGCGACATCCCGGACCGGATCCAGGCTTTCCGGCAGCCTGCCCCATCGCATCGTGCCGTACATGTACAGCGCGTTCCACGCGCCGGCGGATGCATCGAGCTTCACGTAGGGCTCGGCCGCGTAGATGGTCTGGAAAAGGTCGCCGCTGGACGTGACGGCGGCGTCCGACAGGTCGGTTCGCTGGAACAATCCATCGACTTCCAGGAGACCGCCGATCCATGGGGTGAGCTTCACGTTCAAAAGATACAAGTCGATGGGGAGGCCCAGCGAAACATCCTGGACCTGGTACGAGGAGTGGTCCATGCCTGCCGATATATTCGCTCTCTCGATGCTTATGTCATCGGTCTGGTATGATGCCGCGAGCCCGAAGGTGGTGTCGAACCACCGCGTCCACGTGGCTTCAGCGTGCCACTTCACGTTCTGGGTATCTGCAAACGCCGAGGCAAGCGAGGACAGGGTCTCCGCGTGCTCCCGTGCCAGATGGTTGTACAGGGCGGCGACATTCTCAAAGTAGGGATCCGCCTTGTACACGATCTGGTAGGAATCGAGCGCGGATTGCCAGTCCCGTTTCCATTCGTACACCTTTCCCAGCCGGAATGTGGCGTCAAGGTCTCCGGGATCCACGGCCAGGACCCTTTTGAACTGCGTAATGGCCGGGTCCAGCGCGGGGGGATCAGCCGCAAGGTAGTAGTCCCCCAGCTCGTTGCGGATGGAGGACACCTGCTGCTCGAATGCGTAGAAGGTTCGTATGACCACGCGCCGGTACAGCGCGTGCAGGACGATGAGGTTCTTCTGAAGCTGCGCCTGCTGAACCGTCGCCTCCTTCTCCAGCCCGGCAAGCTGCGCTGACACCGCCTTTGCGTCAGCCTCGGGGTCTAGGGATGCCGCGCTCTGGGGAGAGGAGGGGAGCGCATTGGCCAGGGACTGCATCAGGGCTGAAAGGTCCTTGAAATACGCGGGGATCTGCGCTGACCCAGGGGCATCAGTCAACCGCGTGACAAGGGGAGAAGCATCCTTCACATTTCCCGCCCAGAGGTAGCTTTGCGCCAGGGTATATACGGCGCTGGTTGCGGCGCTGCTGGCCGCATCGGGCCTGAGCAGGGCCTGCACCTGCGATGGCAGATGGTCGGCCATGTAGATTTTTGCCGCCACGATGCGCGCAAGGTCATTGTCAGCCGTATCCTGCGCCAGCTCCGCCAGCATCCCCGACCTGTCGAATCTCCACTTGTTCGTTTTCGTCGATTGCGCGAATGTCGCCTCCGCCTCCGTGTCCTGAGCGGCAAGCTGCCCAGAGCTCTCCGTATCCGCGCTTAGGGAGACCTTCACCTGGCCGAACTGCGCGGCGAGCGCCGCCGCTTGATTTACCAGCGCTGCGAGGGCGCGCCCCTCAGCCTGGAAGGATTGCTCGGCTGCCAGCAGCTTGTCCTCCGCGTTGTTGACGGCGATCTGCGCGGCGTCCGCTTCCGCGCCCTCCTTTGCCTTTGCCTGGGCCTGTCGCGCGGAGTCGAGGGTTTTCTGCGCGGCGTCGCTCGCCGCGCCTGCTTGAGCGAGCTTCGTCATTTCCACGGCCAGCGCGTCCTGCGACTGCCTTGCCATGCCGGGAAACCGGGAGAGGTAATCCTCCAGCACGTAGCCGCGGTCAATGACCTGGGGCAGAAGAGCTGACCGGGTCTCGCTGTCCGACAGGGCAAGGTAGGCGTAGTTGGCGAGGATGTGCCGGTACTCGCCGACGGCTTTGTCCTTCAGCCCGGTCCAGAAGTAGCTCTCCGCGAGGACCTGCCGCAGCACGAGGTTGTTCGGATTCTGCTGGAGCTTGACATTGTACTCCTCCAGGACCTGGTCCTTGAGGCCCTCCTTTTCCTGGAACGCCGCCAGGAAGGCGGTGAGACGCGGAGAAGTGACGAACGTGTCGGTGATGCGCTTCTTTGCGGCCTCGGCATCTCCCTTCTTTCCCATCGAAAGCAGCGTGTCGATCAGGAGAAGGTATGACTCAAGGTCCTGGGGAGCCGCGTTCGCCGCCGCGGTGTAGGCCTGCACGGCCCGATCCGGATAGCCGTTCACCCGGTACACCCGTCCCAGGTCCTTCAGCCGGCCCGCATCGGATCCGGCGAGCGCCTGGGCCGAATGGAATTCTCCTTCCGCATCCGAGCCCTTGCCTGCCCAGAGGTAGGCCAGCCCGAGGTTGATCGTCAGGTCCATATCGTCGGGAAACGCGCTCAATGCGTCGCGGAAAAAACCGATGGACTCGTCGTAATTCCCGTTCCAGGCAGCCACCTTGCCCGCTTCCAGCCACAGCTCTCGCTGCTTCGGATCCATGCCCAGGACCTCGCGGAATTTCTTCAGCCCGTCCGCAATATCCCCCTTCCAGATCCTGTTCTTGGCGATGAGAAGCGCAATGTCGGGGTCCTTGGGCTGGAGCGCCGCCGCCCTGTTGAGGTATTTCAGCGCGTTCAGGTAATCCCCTAAAAGCGCATACAGCCGGGCGATATCCACCAGCGGCCCGGTGGCGCCGGGGTTGTCCCTGATTTTTATCAGCGAGTCGTCGATGGAGGGGAACGGGACATCGATCTTCCTGTCGTCCATGTTTTTCGGGAAAACCGACGGAAGAGGCTCGGCAAGCAGACGCTCCCCCCCTTCCTTTTTCACAAGGAAGAAGCAATCAAGGTAAAAGAGGTACCGTCCGTCGATCCTTCTTTTTTCCGTGACTTCGAACCGGAACTGGTGCCTGCCGGCATCAAGGGAGAGGTCGCCCACCCGGTTCCAGTAGAACGACGGTGAATAGTTTTCCACCACCGCAACGCTTTCGCGCGTGACGGCCTGCGGTTTCTGCGCGTCGGCGGTCAGGGAAAACGGCGACGTATAGGACGGGTACAGCTCATCCTTGGGCCCCGGCGGGGTCCCGCCGTACCATAGCTCCCAGGTCCCTGACGAGGGGAGGGTGAACACGTAGTCCGCGTAGAAGGAGCCCACCCCTTCCAGGCCTGTGCTGCGGTTGAGTTGAAGCGCGCGGAAGCCCGAGACGCCGAAGTTGAGCGTCGGCTCTCTTGCGAAATTGGTGGACACGGCGTCCTCGGCTTCGATGAAGATGAGGTTCGGATTTTCCGCGGGGAAGATCGGCTCCAGCCCCTTTGGCGGGGCCGGCGTCGAGGGGACGGCCGCATCCTCGGACCATGCGCCGGCAGCTAGTGCGGCAAACAATGCCGCCGCGATCATCAAGCGGGATGCCCGCACCCGCCGAACACATCCCGCATTTCTCATGACATCATCTCCCGCCTCATGCTACTATAGACATTGTGAAAGAAGGTACCACGCCAGCCAGAAAAGCGCTAGAAATCCTCGCTTTCACCCTTGTGGTCAGCGTGGTGAACTGGTTTTTCCCCCTCAATCCGGGGTTTCTCGTGGGGTTCTTCAATCCCTATTCGATCCTCTCTCTTCTTATCGCTGTTTCCTATGGCAAGTATTACGGCTTCCTCGCGCTCGGATTCACCGCCGTGGAGGTCGGGCTTGGCCTTCCCCTGGCCAGGAGCCTGGGTTCCGGCGCGGGTTTTGCGATACCCAGGACCGCGTGGGCGGAGCTGGGAAGGCTCGCCCCCCTGCCGGTTGCCGCCTCCATTATCGAGATCTACCTCCTCGGGATCATGCGGGACTCTCTCACCCGCAAGGACCGGGCAGCGCGGGAACGGCTGGTGTCGCTCTCCCGGGACAAGGGGCTGCTGAAGCGGCAGGTGCGGGCGCTGCGCGAGGCCAACCTCGAGCTGGAGGAAAGGATCTCCCGGCAGGAGGACAGCATCACCTCGCTGTACTCCCAGGTCCAGGTGCTCGCATCGTTCAACCTGGGGAAAGCGCTCAGCGCGATACTGGAGATGACGGCCCGATTCGTGGGCGCCACCCGGTGCTCCATCTGGCAGCACAGGCCCGAGGAAAAGAGCCTGGCGTTCGTCACGGGAATGGGCTGGGACCGGGGGACTGAGTCCAGCACCCTTCTCTCCGATGAAGGCACCATCGAGGGGTGGGTGGTGCGCAACAACAGCATGTTCAGCGTGAAGATGCTCCTGAGCAACGACGCGCTGGCAAGGATGGACCAGGGCCGCAACATCCTCACCATGCCCATCACCGCGGGCAGGCGGACCTGGGGGGTCCTGAACATCGAGGAGATGCCTTTTGCCAAGTACAATCTCTACTCCGAGCGTCTGCTGCAGGTCATCATGGCATTGGCCGGGCCCGCCCTCGAGCGCGCCATCGAATTCGAATCCGTGGTGCGCCAGGAGGACGTGAACCCGATCACGGGGCTGCCCTCGTTCCCCGAGCTGTACGCCATGATCCAGCTTGAGCTGGCGCGCCTGGCTGTGGACAATGGGACGCTGGCGGTCATGGTCCTGGAGGTGGCCAACTACCGCGGCCTGGCGGACCAGCACGGAAGGGAGCAGGTGCTCCTCCTCCTCCGCGACCTCGCGCGCGTCGTGCAGGAGGCCTCCGGCGGGCAGGCACGGGTCTTCCACTACAAGGCTGAGCCCCAGCTTGCGGTCTTCTATCCCAAGCTGGATGCGGACGGCGCCTCCCTGTTCTCCCTCACCATTTTGGAAAAGGCGAACTCCACGGAGTGGAAGGCAAAGGAGGAGCGCGTCTTCCTGGAAATAATTCTCGGCTTTGCCGCCCGGGCCGGCGCGGAGCAGAGCGCGGACGACCTCCTGGAGGCGGCGGAAAACCTCCTTGAGATGCAGAAGGTGTAGAGAAGTGTCAGGTTTCGATTTTTTCCGGACGCGGCGGACAGGTTATTCGCCGCGCACCCCTGCCGCCGCGCTGAAGGCCGTGGGGATCGGGACCGTGCCCGCGGAGCTTTTCATCCATGCCAGCGCATCGGCAAAACCGCTGGACGAGGAGCCGTTCGATAGGGACGTTATTGAGCGCGTGCTCGCCCGCACCGACCTCACGCTCCCCACCAGCATATTGTTGAAGCGCGTTCTGGGCAAGCTCATCAGCAGCCGGGAGCAGGAGATCGCGCTGTTCGGGGCCGAAGGCATCAACGCGCTGGAGACCCGGGCCCTGACCCGGATCGAAAAGCTGAAATCCTCTCTTTCGGAAGAGGAGAGCCGGGCCGGGCGCCGGCAGCTGGCCCGGGAATACTACGAGCTGGCGGAGCTGCACGCGGGAACCGAATCCGTGCGCGCATTCTACCTGAAGGAGGCGTATGCCAGCCTTCGCAAGATCCTGGGCAGGGGGGCGAACATGGAACGCGCCGACCTTGCGCTTGCCGTGGACATCCTCGTGGCGCTCGGGCTGCACGCGCAGGCGGTCCGTCACCTGGAGCGGATGCGCGCGCCCGACGATCCCGAGGTGGTCCTCCTGACCGCGCGCGTCGCTTTTCACCGCAGGGACTATCGCCGAGTGGCCGAATGCTGTCGGAAGCTTTCCGGCTTCACCGGGAGCCTGGGGGAAAAAGAGCGGCGCATTGTTTCCTACTGGGCGGAGCGCGATGGCTGAAGGCATCACCGTCTGCCTGCTGGTGGAGGGGTCCTACCCGTACATCACCGGCGGCGTTTCCGCCTGGGTGCAGGAGCTGATCAGCGCCCTCCCCGGCGTGAGCTTTTCCCTTTTCACCATCTCCCCCAAGCCAGGGCAGACACCGCGCTACGCGCTTCCCGCGAACGTCGTCAGCCACCGCGATATCGTGGTCAACCAGAAGCGCGTCTCCCGGGCCGGGCCGCGGGGAGGGGCGGCGGCCTTCATGAATGAGGTTCGCGCGCTGCACGACTCTTTCGCGGCGCGCGCGCTGCCGCGCCTCCAGGACGTCATTGCCCGGGTTCCGCCGGGGTATTACCCCTACAAGGACTCCGTGCGCGATCCTGGGGCGTGGGAGATGATCGTATCCGCGAACAGCAGGCACAATCCCGTGTATCCTTTTTCGGATTACTTCTGGGCATGGAAGTCCGCCCATGACATGGTGTTCACCATTCTGGGGGAGGAGATGCCGGAAGCGGACCTTTATCATGCCGTGTGCACCGGGTACGCGGGCCTGGCCGGAGTGACCGCCAAGCTGCGCTTCGGTAGGCCGTTCCTCCTTACCGAGCACGGGCTGTACCACAAGGAACGTGAGATGGAGATCAAGCGCGCCGATTTCGTGAAGGGCTACCAGCGCGACATGTGGATCTCCATCTACACCGGCATCAGCCGGCTGTGCTACGGCTACGCGGACCTTGTGATCTCCCTCTTCGAGCAGAACCGGCGCAAACAGATCGAGATGGGCGTTGACGAGGACAAGGCCATCGTGATCCCCAATGGGATCGACATCCCCCGTTTCTCAGCGGTTGCGCGGGAAAAAAGGGAGGGCTTCCACGTCGGGCTGGTCGGCAGGGTCGTGCCCATCAAGGACATCAAGACGTTTATCCTGATGGCCAAGATCGTCGCGGGGTCCATTCCCAATGCGAGGTTCTGGTGCATCGGCCCCACTGACGAGGACCCCGCCTATTACGAAGACTGTTGCGCGCTGGTGGCAAGCTTCCAGCTTGCCGACCGTTTCACCTTTACCGGCAAGGCTGACGTGCGCGGCTATTACTCCTTCCTGGACGTTCTCCTTCTCACCAGCGTGCGGGAAGCCCAGCCGCTGGTGATCCTGGAGGCGTTCGCCGCAGGCCTTCCCGTGGTGTCCACCCGGGTGGGCAATGTCCCCGAGCTGCTGGACTACGACGAGAGGTTTCTCGCGTCCTCAAAGGACGCTGAGAAGCTCAGCCAGGCGGTGCGCCACGTGCACGACCACCCCGAGGAGATGCGCGGCCTTGCGCGGAAGAACCGGGAAAAGGTGGATCGGTTCTACGACAAGACGCGCGTGTTCGAGAGGTACGCCGATCTCTACCGGACCCTCTCGAGGAGAAGCTGAGCATGGCGGGGATCGGGTTCGAGCTGAAGAGGGTGCTGCGGCAGGGGGGAGTGGTCCGGCTGATCGGGGTGAGCCTGGCGGGCGCGGCCATCGTTGCCGGGCCCTGGCTGCTCTCCGTGCTCGGGATCTTCCTCATCCAACGATACGCCGCGCTCGCTCTTGTGGAAGCCCCCCGCCTCTTTTCCGCCGCCATCGTCTACAGCTACGCGCTCTCCCTGGTCCTCTTCACCGGCCTGCACTACGTGTTCACCCGGCAGGTCTCCGACCTCATCTACGAGGACAAGAACAGGGATGCAGGTTCAGCCCTGCTTTCCTTCCTCCTTGCCGCATCCGTGGTGGCCGTGGCCGCCGCTGTCGCCGGCGTCCTGCCCTTGCGCCTGTCAGGCGTGGTGTCGCGGCCCCTGCTGTTCATGGTCGCGGCCGTGGCCCTTTTCACCGCCACCTGCGCCAACTGGGTCCTGATGTCCTTCATCTCCCTGCTGCGGTCCTATGCCGGCATCCTCTTGACCTTCCTGGGGGGCTCCCTATTGTCCTTCCTCTGCACCTTTCTTCTTGGCAGGATCTACGCAACGGCCGGCGCGCTCCTGGGCTATGCAGTGGGACAGTGGGCCACGGCCATCGTGCTCTATGCCATGACCATGGCCCGGTTCCGCCCGTCCCGGATTTCCCTTGCCGGGTTTTTTTCCTACCTTTCCCGCTACCGCATGCTTTTCCTTGCCGGGCTTCTATACGCGTGGGCAACGTGGGCGGACAAGATCGTTTTCTGGTTTGCCTTTGGCCGGAGGGTCGAAGGAAGCTGGTTCCGGGTCTTCGATCCCTATGACATCCCGATCTTTTTCGCGATCCTCACCCTCATTCCCGGCTTGATCTATTTCACCATTGAAACGGAGACGACCTTCTACCCAAGGCTCCGGGAGTTCCTGCGGTGCGTGGCCTCGGAGACGTTCCAGAAGATCCAGGAGAAGAAGGGCGCGATGATCCGCAGCCTGGGGCAGAGCCTGCGCGGCCAGGGCCTGCTGCAGCTGATCGTGAGCGTGGTGCTCATCCTCGCGGCGCAGAGGCTCGGGCCCGCGCTTTTCGGCCAAGGGGTGAACGTGCAGGCGCTGAGGGTCACCCTTGCCGCGGTGTTCTTTCACTCCCTTTTCCTCAGCCTTCTCATCTTCCTTTTCTATCTTGAGATGTACGGACGCGCCGTGATCGCGACCCTTGTCTTTTTCTTTATCAACCTGGCCGCGAGCATGGGAATCGCTCTGCTCGGAGAGGTTCCCCTTCTGGGCGCCAGCTACCTCCTGGGCGGCGTGGCCGGAACCATCGTGGCCGGCCTTTTTCTCGCGCGCTCGCTCAGCCGATTCGACCATACGCTGTTCATCAGGGCCGCCCGGGAGTGAGGGAGGAGCGATGCGGCGGCGCGGTCGTGTTGCGCGCCGGCTGCGGAGCTGGTATTCTTTCATTGGGAGGAAGACATGGTGAAGCACGCTCTAATCGCATTAGTGTTATTCGCAATCGCGGCGAATGTCTTTGGCTCCGACGTGAGCGCTGGAATAGGCGTGGCAGGAGGTTGTTTCATAGACGAGATGAGCAATTCAATGCCATCCCTCTCCGTCACGACGGAAACAAGATACACGTACCTTCCAGGCAACGCCACGTTCTATCTGGACGTGAAATACCTCCAGGTTGCTATTGGGTACTCTCTTCTGACCTTGGGTCACCAGACCTTGACCCAGACCATTTCGGGGAGCACAACCACGCTGCTTGACCAGGACATTATAGGCACCTTGGGATACCTGGTATTCGGGCTGGTAGGCGAGTTTCCTATTGCTCTTGGACCGGTTACCCTATTCCCGATGCTGGGGATTGAAATTGACGCCAACATCATGGACATCGGCCAGAACGGCATTGACCTGCGTGCTTCGATGACCGATGCGGAAAAGGCCGATGAAAACCGGTTCTGGATGAGGGCCGGCATAGGGGCTGAGTATTCGATTTCAAGCAATGCGTACATCAGGCCCGAGCTGATCGTCGGCTACAGGTTTCCCTCCAGCTCCGAAACGGCCGCATATCTCAATGCTCAGAAAGCGGGTTTTGCTCCCCTCTGGTTTACAATCGAGCCGGATCTCAGCCTGCTTATCGGCTGGAACCTGTAGGACCTGCCCCTGACAAGGCCCGGAGCCCGGAATCGCCTTACAAAAAAAGGCCTGATAATCTGGAAAGAAGACGATATAATCCAATGGACCCCACTCACACACCGTGGGTCCAGGAGTGGAGCATGAGAAAACACCTGCTTTTCTTGATCCCCGCCTGCGTGACGCTGGCGCTGAGCGGATGCATCTTCTTCAACCGGACAACGAATACGCCATCTGCGGCAGACCTTGCCTCGTTTCAGAAGGTATACATGTCATCGTATTACGCGGAGCGAGGCGGGGTGCCGGAAGGCTCCAAGGGGCTGACGCCGTTTCTCAAGGTGTCGCGCGGCTCTCAGGGCGCAAAGACCACGATCAATACGAGCCTGCTCACGGATGCCCATTTCGCGTCGCTTGCCCCCACAAGCTTCACCAATTACCCGGAGCCGGGCCAAACCACGACCTTCACCATTTCCACCAAGGATTCCGCGAACCATGTCTATGACATCGTAGCCACCACCACCTACCCGTCGGACGACATCCGCATGAGCTACGTGGAGGAATACTACGTCATGGACGGCAATCCCACCTGGGGTACGGGAGCGGACGGCATATGGGACGTCAATGATGCCATTGTTACTCAGTCGGGAAGCAGCTGGGTCCAGGACCAGAAAGCCCGGGTGAAGCAGGTCCTGACGTTCACTGACGGAACAACACGCACGGAAACGATCATTGCCCAGACAAAGGACTGGGGGCTCAACCCCCCGTTCCTGCCCAAATTCGCGTCCTTCGATGTGAACGGCTCCCTGGATTTCAGCCAGCTCTTCTATCCCGCTGAAACCACTGATTCCCGTGTTCGTTTCTCCTCCGTCGTTATGTACTATGTCACCCCCTCCTCCACGACCAACTATTGGTTCTGGCAGGGTACGCAGGCCAAGACCATACTCGGCATACGCTATTACACGGAGTATTGGGACACAACCGCGAATACGTTCAATGGATATACCATCTCTTTTGAGAAAACGCTGGACACGCTCACCACCACGGGCGGGAGCTTCACGCAGACGCTCTCTTCGGTTTTCGCCGGTTCCCAGTTCAACACCCTGGCCGAATCAGTGCTCCGACAGCAGGTTTCTTATTCCCTTGACGCAAGCGGAAACCTGATCCTGAGCACGGGCCAGAAGGCAACCAACATGCAGACGCGCGTGGCGGACATCACCAGCGACAAGGATTTCTATCTCCAGCAGATGAACGACGATTACGTGAACCTGAGCAGTTGGACGACAACCACCATCTACACGCCGACAGGATCCGTGAACGAGGTGGTGGCGTCTGATCCTACCGCGTTCCTCTATAGCAGAACGCAGGCCGTGCCGTCTTCGGGCATTCCGCTGGCAGTGCCCGCCGGAACCGCTGACAACACGGGCACGGGAGACCTTGCCACGCTCTATACCGCGATCACCGAAGGGGCGGTCACGGTCAGCACCGGCACAACAATACCGGGCAGCATCCAGCCCGCGGGCGTTGAATGGCAATATAGCGGCAGCCAGGGGACAACGATCCCTGACACCCCTTCCTATGACCTTTCAACCAAGGGCACAATCGAAGCCTGGGTGTACATCAAGTCGCTGACGGACACGGGCGGAATCGTGCACAAGGGAGACTTGGCGGATTTCTCAGATGAATGCTTTTCGCTTCAGTTCTGGGGCAACCAGGGCCAGGTGGCGTTCGTCATTGATCCGGCCACGGCCACCGGGAGCGGCGGCTATTACCTTCGCACCAGCAGCATCAACCTGAATATCGGCAAATGGTACTACCTCGTGGCAACATGGGACGCAACCGCGAGCACACCCTACGCCTCCCTTTACATCAACGGGCAGTTGGACAACGGCTCCGCATCTCCGTCCAGCCCTACGGCAGCCTCGATCACCGCGCGGGTAAACGCGTCTACTCTTGTGGTCGGGTCGCAGCTTCCCGTTACGTATGATGCGACGTATGGCTATTTCGGGTTCAACGGAAAGATCAACGGCGTGAAGGTCTATAACACGGCAGTAGCAGCAAGCACGGTGGCGGCCAACTACGCAGCGTACGTGACACAGACAGTGAACTGGTAGCAGATTCGGGGAAAAAAAAGGGAGCATGGACAGCGTCCATGCTCCCATCGTGGGCAGTTACAATTACCGTGAGCCTATAAGCTTGTCAGACTTTGGCAGTTTCTTGTATAAAAATTCAGCACGCGAGCCGCCAGCCTATATTTGTGCGGGCTTCCTCGAGTGGTCGTGCATAAACATACATGAAAGCAGGCAGGTCCGACAGGCTCATAGAGCTGTTCGGGGCTGAGCATCACGGCGATGGGCTACAGGATGTATATGAGATCAGCCCCTCCTACTGTCATGGAGAGTTTTGCAGGACAGCAAACAGTTCGCAGGAAAGCGCTGGGACCTACTGGCAGAATAGCGCGATTCTGGAGGAGCACCGACTCTACCACGCGCACTGAAAATCAGAGCGGCTCACAGAAAAAGCTAACAAATCTGGAAACCTGGGCTCAGGTCGGTGCATACGACTATCGACTTTGGCGGAGTACGGTGCGCTCCTGTTCCGTGATCCTATTCAGCTAGGCCGCCCCGCCGGAACGCCTTGCTACCCACAGAACAGTACCGCAGTATACGTGAGGTTTGGGGACCTCTTCCATCAGCGCCAGGCGTACTGTGAGGTTTCCTGACGGCCCCTGTCCGCCGGCTCCGGCAGAGCCTCGAGATCTCGTATCGCATTGTGGATACTTGCACGGGAGATCTCGGCGGACCCGCCTACTGGAAGTGCGACATCGAGGCGTGATGCCCGGCCGTGGAGAAAAGAGCGAACGGCGGAGATCTCCAGCACTTCGAATTGCACCGACTATCAGGCGCGGCACCTGGGAGTCCGCTTCAAGCTCATCTTCAACAGTTTGAAAAACGATCTGCTTACTCAGTAAAGAATTAGAAGACGACAATGGCGCTTTGGCACTACAACGCTCCTTCCCATGGTATCGCCATCATTCGCGGACCGTAGGCGGCACAGCGACACCCGTAGCCTGCAACACCGTGTGGCATACCCCGCGAAGGTCGGTGCGCAGATACAGCTTTTTGCCATTCGTTTCCACTTCCACTTCCTGAAGAGCCCGAAGGTCTCTGGTAATATCTGCCCATTCCAGCTTCTGCCCTCCTCTCTCAAGCCGTGTCTCCAGCTCTTTTCGAAGAACCAAGGCAAGGAAGCTGCAGAACACGTGCCCGCGGATTGTGTCGTCAACCTTGTGATAGATCGGGCGGGTCTCCAGAAGGCTCTTTGCCGAACGGAATATGGATTCCACCATCCACAGTTGCTTATATTTCAGTGCCACATCAGCGGCGGCAAACGCGGTGTTGGTGCGAAGCACCCACATGCCGTCGAACGCTTCCTCCTTGGCGAGCTTCTCCTCGTCAATCGTGAAGTGCTCCGAGCCTGCGGACTTCAGGTAGCGTCGGTAGCCCTTGTTGCCCACGAGGCTCTTGTCCCCGCTTTTCAGCTTCTCTTTCAACGACTCCACGATGGCCGCTCTATCGGCGGCGTCCTTTCGTGCCTGATCCTCGTTGTAACAGACCACGTAACGCCTTCCCCCCACCCACTGCTCGCGCACCGAAAGTGGGGAGGGATCTGCGGCCTTTCCCTTAGTCCCCGTGATGACCTGGAACTTCGCAGCTGAAGGAAGCACCGCATCGCGCACCGTTTTGTCCTTGCGCATGCGCGCCCCCAGGATGTACAACATGCCAAGTTCATCACTTTCAAGTTTCTCGATTGTCTCTTCGCTTATCATTCCCCGGTCGGCCACCACGCACACCGAGGTGATGGCGAAGCGGTTCTTCAGCCGATTGACTACAGGGATCAAAGAGGTGACGTCGGTGAGGTTCCCTGGCCACAGCTCGCAGCAGATCGGCCGGCCCGCACCGTCGAGCACCGCGCCGACCACCATCTGTTTCAGGTCGGGCCTGTGATCCTTGCTGTGCCCGTATTGTCCCAGGCTCTCCCCTCCTTGCCCCTCGAAATACAAGCTGGTGGTGTCGAAGAACACCAGCTCCAGCTCGCTGAACAGATCGCGGTTTACTCGGAAAAGCTCCTCTTCGATGAGGTCCTTTCGGCATCGCAGGCTTCGCGCATCATGGCCCAGCTGGATGCTCAGTTCTCCCAGCCAGCCCATGGCGCGATAGAGGTGATGAAGCTCGATGCCCTCTGTCCCCTTGATCTGGAAGTCCTCCTTCCAACGCTCTGCGGCGCGGTCGCTTCCGGGATCCATGAGGCGGTGCAGCACAGTGAGGAAGATCGCCCGTTCCACAGAGAAGCGACATCGGCTTTCGGAGAGCTGACGCCGAATGACCTCATCGATTCCCAGCTGGTGCCAGAGTCGCTCGAATACGAGGGCGGGGCCGATGGACAAGGTGCGGTGCGCCTGGATTGTGCCCTGGCGGTGGGAATCGATGAGCGTTTGAATCGAAGAGAACTTCGCCAGTGATCGGGTGAGGTCATTGATCTTACCGGATGCACTGAGGGCATCGAGTTGACCGAGGGTGGCGAGCACACGTTGTTTGACTTTTTTTCCCTCACGCTTGCTTTCGACGATCTGAAGGTACTTGTAGCCGTGAGAGTTTTTGATGCGGACGAACATTAGGTGCGCCCCTCCCCTCTACGGATAGTACCATATGAATGCGCATAATGCAAGCAATTTCTTTAAATATCTTAAAATCGGTGGCACTACAGAAATCGATCCGGTTACCAGAAAACATTCAAATTCCCTGCAAATTCGAGGTGTATGCACTTTCAAAGGGGGTCAAACTGTCGAAGATGGGC
>JBEKQU010000068.1:0-23983 GCA_049519415.1 Spirochaetia bacterium | reverse complement strand
GGAACGGGATGCGAAATATCGTCGCTGGGCATGGTTAAAACGGGAATCTGCGTAATGGATCCCTTTGAGCCCTCGATCTTGCCCGCGCGCTCGTACAGGGATGCCAGGTCGGAATAGAGGTATCCGGGATAGCCCTTGCGGGAGGGGATCTCCCCTCTGATGGTGGATACCTCGCGCAGGGATTCGCAGTAGTTGGTCATATCGGTCATGATGACCAGAACGTGCATGTCGCACTGGTAGGCAAGGTATTCGGCCGCCGTGAGCGCGCACCGCGGCGTGATCAACCTCTCAATGGAGGGGTCATCCGCGAGGGACAGGAACATGACGACATTTGCCAGAACGCCGCTGGCCTCGAATGACTCGATGAAAAATCGGGCCACGTCATATTTGACGCCCATGGCGGCAAATACCATGACAAAGGGCTCGTCCGAGGTGAGGATCCTGGCCTGACGGATGATCTGGGCCGCCAGCCTGTTGTGAGGAAGCCCGCTGCCTGAGAAGAGGGGCAGCTTCTGCCCCCTGATGAGCGTATTCATCCCATCGATGCAGGATACCCCTGTCTGAATGAAGTCCTTGGGGTAGGTGCGCGCATCCGGATTGATGGGGATCCCATTCACGTCCAGCTTCAGGGAGCTCCAGGATTCCGGATAGCCGTCGATTGGCTTCCCTAAGCCGTCAAAGATGCGCCCCAGCATGTCCCGGGATACCCGCATTTCCATGGGAGTGCCGGTGAACTCCACCGACGAGGTATCGGTGGAGAGCCCCGAGTTCGTACCAAAGATCTGGACTGCCACGGCATCCTCGGAGATTTCGATGATCCGGCCGGAGCGCTCCCCACGGGCCCGGTCGTAGACGCGCACCAGCTCGCCCAGTCCAACGTTTTCTGTTCGGCGCAGGATGATGATGGGACCATCCACTTTCATGAGTCCCTTGTACTCGAGCCCCTTCATCGCTTGTAGCTCCTCTCCAGCTCGTCCATTTCCTCGGTCATCAGGGACTCGATCTCCGTGAGTTTCTCCATCTCATCGTTCTTGACGGCGGATTTGGCTCTCACCATGCGCTCCTGGCAGGAGAGCTCCCTGATCTTCAGCAGGGGAGCGCCCAGCTGGATGATGGCGCCGGCGCGGGCGTAGAAATCCATGATCATCTTGAGGATCCGCACCTGCTTTTCCGGCACGCAGAACATGTCGACGTCGTCGTACGCGTTCTGCTGGAGGAAGCCGTTCTTGATCATTTCGGCAACGAGGAGAACCAGCCTCTGGTTGTCGGGCAGAGCGTCGGGTCCGATGAGCTTCACGATCTGGCTGAGCCTCTGCTCCCTCTTCAGGAGCTCGATGGCCTTTTCGCGCGTTCCGCTCCAGTCGGGATTCACCTTCTCCCACCAGGGACGTATTTCCTCCGCGTATTCGCTGTACGAATCGATCCAGGAGATTGCGGGATAATGCCGCGCGTTGGCCAAATCCCTGTCCAAGGCCCAGAAGCAGCGGATGAATCGTTTCGTGTGCTGCGTGACGGGCTCAGAGAAGTCACCGCCGGGGGGAGAGACCGCGCCGATGACCGAGATTGACCCGAGCCTGCCGCCCAGGGCCTTCACCTTTCCCGCGCGCTCATAGAACTCGGCAAGACGTGTCGGAAGGTAGGCGGGGAACCCCTCGTCCGCGGGCATCTCCTCCAGACGACCGGACAGTTCCCGCAGGGCTTCCGCCCACCGGGAGGTGGAATCAGCCATGATTGCCACGTCGTAGCCCATGTCGCGGTAGTATTCCGCCAGGGTGACGCCGGTATAGATGGAGACTTCGCGGGCAGCAACGGGCATGTTCGACGTATTGGCGATCAGGACGGTCCTCTCCATGAGCGACTTGCCCGTGCGCGGGTCCTGGATTTTGGGGAACTCCGTGAGGACATCCGTCATCTCGTTGCCGCGCTCGCCGCAGCCGATGTAAACGATGATATCCGCGTCGCACCACTTGGCAAGGGCGTGCTGCGTCATCGTTTTTCCCGTTCCAAACCCGCCGGGGATGGCCGATGTTCCGCCGCGGGAAATCGGGAAAAAGACGTCGATGACGCGCTGCCCCGTCACCAGCGGCTCGTCCATGCCCATTTTTTCGATGTACGGACGCGGCCTGCGCACGGGCCAGTAATGGGACATGGACATCTCATGGCCGCCATCGAAGCGCACCACGGGATCGGTGATCGTGTAGTCGCCCTCTGCCGCGATCCATTCGATGCGGGACTCGCGCAGCTCGGGGAAGACCACGATCTTGTGCATGATGGTGGCCGATTCCTTCACCTCTCCGACTATGGTCCCGGGCGCCGCGGTATCCCCGTTCTTGCAGGAGGGCACGAAATGCCACTTCTTCTCCACGGAGAGAGGGGCGATCTTGATCCCGGGAGGGATGAAACCGCCGGCGACCTTCTTGATCTCCGTAAGGGGGCGCTGGATTCCGTCGTAGATCGTCCCGAGGAGCCCTGGCCCCAGATGCACGGACAGCGGCCGCTGGAGAGAGACGGCGCTCTCTCCCACGTGCATGCCGGTATTGTCCTCGTAGATCTGGATTGTCGCTGTATCACCCTCCAGGCGGATGATTTCACCGATCAGCTTTTTTTCGCCGATCTCCACGACATCGTAGAGGCCGCTGCCCCCGAGGCCCGTGGCCTTGACGATGGGGCCGTTGATGCGGATAACCTTGCCTTCGATCATTTCTGCGCGTCTTTTCCAAATAGGGCGGTGACGAGCTCTTCGCGATACTCCTCCAAGAGGAGGTGAGCCATCTCGTTCAACGTTCCCCGATAGCGTCTGCTGCCGTCAGTTGATTCCAGAATAATGCCCTTGCCTGATTCCTTGGCTGCATCCGCGGGGAGCGGTTTCGCCTCCTCCACGGCCACGCCGGGCATGTTCTCCCGGACTATCCGGCGCGCCTCATCAGCGCTGATGCCGGAATGCCACACCACGACGCGGGCATCCTTGAACGCGCCAGCCGCCTTTGCCAGCTGCCGGCCGATGATGCGCGCGAGGTCGTGCGCGGAAAGCGAATCGAACAGGTCCTTCAAGGCGCCGGACACTGCCTCTTGGATGAAGGCGAGCCGAGCGCGCATGGTGTCCAGAGGCAGAGACGATGCAAGCTCCTGGCGCAGCGCGGCGATCCGCGCATCACGTACGGCATCGAGCTTCCGCCCCTCCTCCATTCGTTTCCGCTCCCCTTCCGCGCGGATTGCCGCGCATTCCCGGTCCGCGGATTCCAGGATTCTGCGCGCCTTGCCGCGCGCGTCCTCCAGTATCTGCGATTCCAGCGCGTCGCTGCTCTTGACGGTTTCCATCTCCCCTACTCCCATTGACCCGGCTTAGACGTGGAGCCCCACCGCTTCCCGTATCGAGTCGATGAGGCTCGCGCGGTTCTCGAGGTGGCCCTCGATGTCGGGGATTTCGACGATGAGCGGATACGCGCCGCTCACCTGCCAGTCCATCACTGCCTGGGCGATCATCGCGGAGACCTGTTCCGTGAGGATGAGGACTCTTGCCTCGCCCTTCTTCGTCACCGCGTCAAACGCGGCGCGCGCTTCTAAAGCCGTTCGGACGACGGAAGCGGGCACGCCGACGAACCGGAACCCGATGGCCAGTTCCTCCCCGCCGATGAAATGGAAGGCCACGCCGCTAACGCCTTTTTCACGCGGACAGGATCATGAGAGCGACAATGAAACCCCAGAGGCAGATCCCTTCGGCCAGCCCCACAAAGGGGATCGCTTTTCCCGACAGGTCGGGGTTCTCGCTCATGGCCGCCATGGCGGCGGCGCCAATCTGGCCGACGGCGAGCCCGCCGCCGATGCAGGCCACACCAACCGCGATAGCGGCGGAGATGTATTTCCAGAGGGTGGCCGCGCCAGCAGGGGCGGCCGCTGCCGCGGCCGCCTGCGCGAACAGGACGGGCACGGCAGCGAGCAGCAGCACGAGAGACGCAAAAATACGCTTCTTCACCTCAAACCTCCCGAAGCACGAAGAATGAATGGCGCGAACTCCTCCCCGGTTTCATTGAAAAACTTGGAGAAGAACTCGTAGTATTGGAGCCTGACAACCTGGATAGTGACGATCAGTCCCTCCAGGATAATGATAATGGAGTTGCCGATCAGCACGACGAGGATCTTTAATGCAATTCCGCCCGGCGCTCCGCCCACCATCCCGGCCATGAGAAAAATGATCGCGCTGAGCACGGTATGGGCCAGCGCGAATGCCGCGACCCTGAGGAAGGACACGGAGTTGGAAATATAGTAGATCGCGGATTCCAGGACCTCGGCTATACCCCCCATGATGAACGCGAAAAGCCCCTCCTTCATGAGCGGGCGATGGCCCCTAACGAGCTGCATGATGAGGTCGCGGCAGAATAATGCAAGCAGGGGCAATGCCAGCGCCACAAAATCGATCAGGAACAGGTGCCCGCCCAGGAGCATGCGCACGGCGATGAAAAGGAGGTACCAGAAGAAAACCCCGCCCGCGATGCCGGTTTTTGAGAGGAACACCTCTTCCCAAAGCCTCCGCCGCGCCATGTTCACGATGTTGATCAAGAGGCCGATGGAGTTGATGATCGCTCCGACCCCTATGGTGACGCCGAAGAAAATGAGAATCCTTTGAAAGCCGACGAGGGAAATGATATGGTCCATGGGACGACCCACGACAAGCTGGGTGACGAACCGGGAGATGGGCACGAGGACCTGCTCGTTTGCGAAGAACGAGCCGTAGAAGAATCCGCTCACCATGGAGGCAAGCCCTGCCGCAAGGAAGGTCGTGCCGAAGTGCTTTTTGCGATAGGACGCGAATGAAGGGATTTTTCCGGAGTTGATCAGGAGCCCGAACAGGACGCCGACGAATCCCTGCCCCACGTCGCCGAACATGATGGCGAAGAGAACGACGAACATGACGGCAACGAAAGGCGTGGGATCGATGGTGCCGTACAGGGGCGTGCTATAGGAAAAGACCATGCGGTCGAAGGAGCGCACAACACGGCCGTGCCGTGTGGTGACTGGGACTTTCACCTTTCCCGACTTCACGTCGGGAAGCTCTTCAGGATCAAAGGCGCGAAGCGCGATCCTTCCCCTCGTCAGCTCGTCCAGATCTTTGGCTATCTCTTTGAACCCGCGCTGCGGGATCCATCCAGTCAGCTTCTGGACGCTCCCGGTGGAAGCGAGGGTCTGCTTCACGGTATCGATGGTCGCATCCAGGCCGAGATTAGCGAGCAGGAAACCCATCTCCCCCGCCCGCGCCTTTGCTTCGACGCGTTTCCGCCTCTCCAGATCTTGCAGCGACCTCTCCACCTCGGCTAGCTCCGCCTGCACGGCCAGGAGCATGTCGGCAGGGACGCCCTTCATACCGGCAGGGAACTGCGCGGCCTGGAAATCGAGCTTTGCAAGCTCCGAGTCCAGCGCCCATCGTCCCTTTTTCGGGGCCACTGCAATGAAGTGGCCAGGCCGGGTCAGCGGGAGCAAGAGAGCCCGGTTGCCGAGCCTCCGTATAAGCTTTTCCAGCTGATCCGGCGCAACGGAGCCCAGCCGGAAGGCAAGATACGTGAGGTTCTCCATGTTGCTGAAAGCGACCTTGAGCCGGGAAAATGCCGCGAGCTCCTCCGCGGTCTGTTTCAGGCTCAGCCTGCGCTGGACCAGCAGGCCTTCCTCTTCCACCAAGCCCTTCGTTGCTTCCATCACGCCGATCGCCCTCTCTCGCAGCTGGGCGCGCTCAGGAACCGGCGATGCCGCGATTCCTTCCGCTTCCTCCGGTATGCTGAGGAACCGGGCAATGGATTGCAGCTTCACCTCCAGCTCAGCGATCTCCCGCTCGGAAGCGGTCAACTCCCTCTGCTCTCGGTTTTCCGCCACGAGCTGCATGCAGCCTGCGAATCCGAGATAGCGCATGACAGAATCCGTGTCGTTTTTCATGATGAGGATTTCGATCTTCTTCATGCGTTCCGTGAACAGCATCAGGTGGCCCCCACGATGCTCATGACATCCTGCTCGGGCACGGAGAGATGCAGCGCTTCAACCGCGGTCTTCAGAAGCAAGACTTCCTGCTCCTTGAGCGTGAAATAGGCGACGAGGGGACAGAGGGTGAAGGGGCGCTGGTGGAAGAGCTGGTGCGCGCGGGTGTAGAGGACCTGCGCCGCCTTTCGCTCGGCACGGACGGGATCAGGCGCGCGGAAGGATTCGTTCAGCTGATCCTCCAGCAGCCAGCCCAGTTTCCACTTCCGCCATTCTTCAACGGCGTCCGGAGGAATCTCGAATGCGCGTGTTATGGCCTGCCTGCTCGAATCTCCCCGGACAGGAGGGATGAGAAAGCCGCGCGCCTTCTCCGCGTCCATTCCGAAGAAGAACCGCAGCCGCAGCGCCCATAATGCGTTTGCGATCGTGATCTCCGTGCGTATAAGGCGCAGAACGCCCGGGCGGTCCTTGGAGGGAAGTGCCTCCGCAAGCTGCACGCAGCGGGTGTAGTAGTCCCTGTCCAGCGCGTTTTCGATCTGGACCAGGGGCATGGTCTTCAGGAGCGGCAGTGTCCACGCATAGGGGCTTGCCTTGAGGGCTTTTTCCCGATTCTCTTGGCCTGTCCAGCGGACGCCGGCATACGCGCCGAGGTCCCACAACCGGACATCCTCCGTGCGGCCGTTCACCACCATGCGCACCGCCGTTTTCACGTTCTGATACTCGAGCTTCCGCAACACGTGCACAAGGAGGGGAACCGGCTCGCCCAGGGAGTCCAGAACGTAGATCATTGCCTGGATGCCGGAGGCCACGATGCGCTCCTCCAGCTCGACGGGAAGATTCTGCCCGGGTGTTTCCGCGCGTTGCCCGGGATAGAGCAAATCGTACAGCTCCGTGACCTTTTTCAGGCGGAAGAGGTCATGGTAGTTCTTCCCTACGAAGGAACGGGCCATGATGCCGTAGACCTTCGCAAGAATGAACCCATACCGGGAGACGCGGCTCATGCCCGTCCTTTTTCGATGAAGGAAAGAGCGGCCCGCGTGAATGCGGCCCTGTCAACCGGGCGCCGTAAAAGGCTTTCCCGGTACTCCTCGTTCTTCCGTTTTCGCTCTTCAGCAAGCCGCTTGCGCTCCGCCTCCACGTCCTTTTCCGCGTCCAACGCCTTTTGCTTCAGGATCTCCGCTTGCTTTTTTTGCATCTCGGCGCGCGCCTGCGTCGTTCGCCGGTTGGCCTCGGCCTCGGCCTCGGATACAAGGCCCGCCGCGTTCTTCTCCACGCCCAGGAGTTTTTCCAGCATATCGGACATGAAATACCCGTGCCTTTCCGTTTTCCGGCCGGCTCTACGCTTCCCGCGAGTCCAGGATTTCTTCGTATGAGCGGATCACCCGGTGCACCTTGTCCGGGTCAGCGGCGGCGCACGCTTCCCTATAGAAGCCCGGATTCTCCACAAGAAGCGCGATTTTTTTTAATACGGCCAGGTGCGTCCCCGCATCTTCCTCCGAGCTCACCAGAAGAAACAACATCCGGACCGGCTCGCCGTCCAGAGATTCGTAGTCAATGCCCCGATCCGAGATTCCGAGCACCCCGATCACCCCGGTGGTGAAGCTGGTTTTGGCATGGGGAATTGCGATGCCCCGCTTGATCCCCGTGGACATCTTGGCCTCGCGTCTGATGATGGCTTCGAGGATCTCATCTCGGCAGTCCAGCTTGTAGTGCATGACCAGGAGGTCAACCAGCTCTTCAAATGACTCGGCCTTGTCCTCCGCCTCCATGTGGCACTTGATCCGTCCGGGGATGAAAAGCTCCTGCAGCGGCAATGCCACCCTACTGGCCCCCTTGGCGTGACGGTGAAGGCTGGCTTCCCGCAGGCGTTGTCGTTGAGCCGCTGCTCGTCGATGACGTGGTGCCCGTGCCTCCGGCGGCCGTTGATGATGCGCCGGAGCCTGCCGTGGCGGCCGGCGTCGGCGTTGTGGGCAGGTACCATTTCTGCTGATCAGCGGTGCTGAGCGCTTCCTGCCGAGCCTTGCTCACGACGTTCCCCGCTGTCGGGGTCCTGTTGATCCATGCCAGGCCAAAACAACACACCAGGAAGATGGCGGCAAGCAGGGCCGTGAAACGGGTAAGGACGTTTCCCGATCTCGAGCCAAACGCCGTATTGCTTCCGCCTCCGAATATCCCGCCGATGCCCTCGCCCTGCTCATCCTGGACGAGCACCACGAGCACCAGAAGTATCGCGCTGACGACCAGGATGACGAGGAGAACGATCCCGATAACTCCCATGAAGAAAACCCCCTTACCGATCGAACTGCACTATGGGCAGGAACGTCTCCGCTTTCAGGGAAGCCCCGCCGACGAGCGCTCCGTCGATGTTGTCCATTTTCATAAGATCCTTGATATTCTCCGGTTTGACCGAGCCCCCGTATTGTATCGTGATCTCCTGGGCTTTGGAAGCGCCGTACTGAGCGGCGATGAGGCTTCGGATATACCTGTGCACTGCGTCCGCGTCCTGCGGAGTCGCGTTTTTCCCTGTGCCGATAGCCCATACCGGCTCGTACGCTATGGTCACCTTGCCAAGGTCCCTCTCCGCGACCTCTGCGAGCCCTTGGCGCGTCTGGGTTTCCACCACTTTTTCCGTCACGCCCTTCTGCCGTTCATCCAGAGTCTCCCCTACGCAGAGGATGACCTCGAATCCCTCGGAAAGAGCGAGCTTCACCTTGCGGTTGATCAGGGCGTCCGTCTCGCCGTACACATGACGGCGTTCCGAATGCCCGAGAATGACCACGACAACCCCGGCATCACTAAGCATGCGCAGCGATACCTCTCCGGTATGAGCGCCTTCCAGCTCCGCGCATGCGTTCTGCGCGCCCAGGAGTATTGCCGATCCCTTGAGGGCGTCCCGCACAGCGTGCAGCGCCGTGAAGGGAGGGGCGATCATGACCTTCGTGGCGGTTTCTCCCGCAAGACCCGCAACAAGGGCCTTGGCCAGAGCCACAGCCTCGTTCACGGTCTTGTACATCTTCCAGTTGCCGGCGATGAAGGGCTGCCGCATGGGTGTCAGCCTACTTGTCCTGCAGCGCGACTACGCCGGGAAGCTGTTTTCCTTCCAGGAGCTCCAGAGAAGCTCCCCCGCCCGTGGAAACGTGCGTAATGCGGTCGGCGAGCCCAAACTGGTTTACAGCCGCCACTGAGTCGCCGCCGCCGACCACGGTAGTCCCCTTGCAATCCGCCACGGCCTTGGCTATCTCCTGGGTCCCCTTGCTGAACTCGGGGAACTCAAAAACGCCCATGGGGCCGTTCCAGAGCACTGTCCTGGCCTTGAGGATGCGTTCGCGGAAAAGGGCCGCGGATTTCGGGCCGATGTCCATTGCAATCTTTCCATCGGGAACGTTCACCCCATCCACGAGCTCGGGTTTCGCCGATTCGGCGAATTCGCTCCCCACCAAGTGATCCACGGGCAGCAGCACCTCAACGCCGGCCTTCTTCGCCTTGTCCAGGAACTCCGAGGCGGTGGGAAGGAAATCCTCTTCGATGAGCGATTTGCCGATGGACAGGCCTTGCGTCTTCATGAAGGTGAAGGACATGCCCCCGCCGACGATCATTGTGTTCACCCGCGGCAGGAGCGATTCAAGAACGGCGATCTTTGTGGACACCTTTGCGCCGCCGATCACGGCGACAAAGGGCCGCGCCGGTTTCTCGAACACGCCGCCGAGGAACTTGATCTCCTTTTCCATCAGGAAACCCGCGACTCCGGGCAGGAACTTGGCCACCCCTTCCGTGGAGGCGTGTGCCCTGTGCGCGGTGCCGAAGGCGTCATTCACGTACACGTCGCCAAGGCTGGCCAGCGTGCGCGCGAAATCGGGATCGTTCTTCTCCTCCTCCGGATGGAATCGCACGTTCTCCAGCAGCACGACGTCGCCCGGTTTCATGGCCTTCACCATCGCCTCAGTCTCTGGGCCGATGCAGTCGGGAGCGAGGGTTACCTTCTTTCCCAGCAGCTCGGAGAGCCGCTGAGCCACGGGCGCGAGGCTGTTCTCCTTGTCGGGTTTCTTCGGCCTTCCCAGGTGACTCATGAGAACGAGGCTCGAGCCCTTCTGGTCCAGGATGTACGTGAGCGTTGGCAGCGCCGCGGTGATGCGTGTGTCATCAGTGATCTTCCCGTCCTTGAGCGGCACGTTGAAGTCCACCCGTACGAGCACCCGCTTCTTCCTGAGATCGATGTCGCGAACGGTCTTCTTGCCCATTCGTATTCTCCTTGCACGCGCGATGATAGTGCAAAAATAGCGCAGGAATTAACATCAATAGACCAAAAAAATATACGAGGAAAACAGGGGAGTGTCAACGGGAGCGGAAACGGGGACTAGCCTCCCAACCTGAACAACCGGGTGAGGATGTTTCCCGTCCGCTGCGAAGGCGGGACGGTCGGCGGCGCCTTTTTCTGCACGGCAAAGAGGACCTGGTCGCCGGCATTGATGTAGTCAAAGTATCCGCGACCCGTGACGGTGCCTTGGGAAACAGCCTCGTCCACTCCGGTCACCCTGAAATCGCCTATGACATCCCGATCGTCGTAGATGAGGCCCGGCGCGTCCGGCCGCAGGCGCACGCCGCCCTTGCGCACGATCACAAGAGAATCCCCCTTTTTCACGCCCTGGAAAGTGCCGATGTCAATGGCGCCTTCGCCGAACTTCCGAACAAGGAGCGTACCCCTCACCGGCATCAGTCCCGCTATCTGCCCGGCCAGCTTCATCAGGGAATCGCGCACCCGGTCATTGCCCGTCCGGAACGCGTCAAAGCTGGCGATCCGTGCGCCGGTGCGCGACAGGTACAGGTCCGCCGTTGCCGAGAAGCTCCTCGCGGCTTCATCAACAGCCAGAATGAGGAAATAATCCGTGGAAGCGCCGCGGGCGGCGCTGAACGCCTGGTCGAAGCCGGCGGCGGCAGCCGGGGAATCCGGCACGGAGATTGCGTCGTAGCGGCCGAGAAGCGAGGCGAAATACCTCGCCACATCGTCGCTTGCCAGCGGATGCACCAGTCTGTTGCCGGCGGCTATGGTGTACACGGGAATCGTGAACCGGGCCCGCTCGAGGTTATATTGGTCAAACCCCCAGGACTGGGAGACCGAATCCATGAGCACGCTTGTAAGGCGCTCGATCTCGTCCGAGACAAAGGTGTCCTTTACGCCGAGCTTTGCAAGCACCTGCAGCTCGCTCAGGTACTTGCCGGGGAACCCGAGGCTGCGGTAGATGCGCGCATAGGCAACACGAGCGTCTCGGGAAACAGGATCCAGGATGAGGGCGCGGCGGTATTCGGCGAGAGCCCTTTCCAGATAGCTCCTGTCTTCGAATGCCTTTCCCTGCGCCACGTGGTAGCCGGCCATTGTCACTCTCTGTGCATCTCCTATCGGAAGCGATTCGACGGCGGTTCCTTCCTGTGCTATGCGCGCAACCTCGTCATCCGCGCTGGCGTGCAATGCAGAGGTGAAGCTGGAAATTGCCCTAGCCGGATCCCCTGACTTGCGGTACGCAAGCCCGAGCGAATACCACGCCACGGGATCGTCTCTGTTGGACGATACGACGTCCTTCAGCGCCGCGATGGCATCGGCATACCGGCTCGTTTGCAGGAAGATCCCCCCCAGCAGGATTTTCGCGCGGTCCCATTGCGGCTTCAGCGACAGCGCTATCTGCGCGTGTTTCTCCGCCGTGGTGAAGCTCCCGCTCGCGGCATACCACGAGGCTGCGCTGAGCTGCACAACGGGATCGGAAGAATGCCCTGCCAAGGCGAGCTCATAGTAGGCGCCCGCGCGCGCGGAATCGCCGGTTTCGTCATAGAGCATGGCAAGGGAAAGCATCGCTTTCGTGCTTTCCGGAGCCAGCTTCAGTGTCTGTGCGTACTGGGTCATGGCATTCTGCGGCTTGCCCTCGGCGATCTCCGCTTCGGCGATCCCCAGCTGCGCTTCGACGTTATTCGGCTGCCGGGCCAGCACCTGCGTAAACAAGGCCCTGGCTGCGGCGATGCTTCCCTGACCGATGCGGATCCGTCCTTCAAGCACGGCAAGATCGGGATTGTTCTGATCATGGATGCGCG
This sequence comes from Spirochaetia bacterium, assembly GCA_049519415.1. Classification (GTDB taxonomy): domain Bacteria; phylum Spirochaetota; class Spirochaetia; order SZUA-6; family Fen-1364; genus Fen-1364. Next base: position 11,944 of record JBEKQU010000068.1, on the reverse strand, counting down.
CCATGGACACGAACGTGTACGCCTCGTCGTACTCCTCAAGCTGGAAGAAGGACTCCGCGAGCCCGACCATGGGATCCAGGTACGCCGGATTGAGCGCCAGGGCTTCCTTGTACTTCTCAATGGCAAGCTCGTATTCCTCGCTCCCCTGCGCCGCCATCCCCGCAAGGTAGGCGCTGCGCGCATCAGCGGCAAAGAGCGCGACGGCGCTGCAGAGGAGCGCGAGGATGCATGCGAAGCGCTTCACGGATGCCGCAGTTTTCATACAATCTTCCCCTCCCTCATGATATGCTCGGCGCGCAGCGTGACGAGCAGCGCCTCCTGCAGGGCGAGCATCCTTCTCCCCTTCCCCCTGCCGTGATCCATTCCCGCGAGGTGGAGGATCCCGTGTATGAGGAGACGCTTCAGCTCCTCATCTTCCGCGACCCCGTAGCGGGCCGCGTTTCGCCGCAGCGTGTCCAGGGAGATCGCAATGTCCCCCTTGACGGGGGCTTCCCCGCTGACGGCCTGCCGCGGGAAAGAGAGCACATCGGTCGCTCTTTGCTTTCCCCGATAGCGTCCATTGAGCACCGTGATGCGCTCATCGCCGCAGAGGAGGATGCCGATCTCCCACTCCGCGAACCCCGCCTCCGCGCACGCGCGCGCGCAGAACCGGCACAGCCGGGCGCGCCAGGGGGGCGTCGGCACGCCGTCGCATGCGGCCTCCGCAGACCGCATCCGTTTTTTCACTGCAGCCCCCCGCGCGCCTGAGCGAGCTTGGGATACTCGACGCGGGTGTGGAAGTATCCTTCCAGGATGTGCACGAAGCTCTTGCGGATGAGCTCCAGGTCCCGGAGGGTCAGGTTGGAATCCCCCAACTCGCCGGAGGTGAACTTCTCCATGATCAAGTCCTGCACGAAGCGTTCCAGGCGCGCCTCGGTGGGCTTCTTCAGCGTGCGCGAGGCGGCCTCCACCGAGTCGGCGAGCATAAGCACGGCCGCCTCCTTGGTTTTCGGCCTGACTCCGGGATAGGAGTAGTCGTCGCGCGAGATCCGGGGATTCTTCCCCTCCTTGACCGCCCGGTGATAGAAATAGGTGATCAGCCCGCGGCCGTGATGCTGCGCGATGATGTCGATGATTGCCGGGGGAAGATTCAACTCCCGCGCCTTCTCAATGCCGATCCGCACGTGGCTCTTGATGACGGCCACCGACAGGCTCGGCCGCATCTCATCGTGCCTGTTGTACGTCTTCTGGTTTTCCACGAAATAGTCGGCCTGGTCGACCTTGCCGATATCGTGGTAGTACGCGCTCACTCGGGCCAGCAGAGCGTTCGCGCCGATCGCTTCGCACGCTGTTTCCGCAAGGTTGGCGACGCTGATCGAGTGGGTGTACGTGCCCGGCGCCTGCGACAGCATCCGCTTGAAGATGGGCGAATTGAGATCGGAAAGCTCCATCAGCTTGAATCGGGTCGGCACATTGAGCATCAGCTCGAAAATCGGCAGGAATCCGAGGGTGAGGATTCCGCAAAGAAAGCCGTTTGCCACCCCCCCCGCCAGGAGGGAAAGCACCATGCGAGGCTCGTAATTGCCCAGCAGGCCGAGGATAAGAAGAATGATGATGTTGATCAGGGAGAGCAGGAGACCGGCACGCACGAGATCGATCCTTTTTTCAGCATCCAGCACGACCGCAGTCGCAGCGATACCGCTGAGAAAAGCGAACAAAAACCCCTGTATCCCCATTCCCGTGAGGAGAAGCAGCGCAAGGGGAGCCACGAGGGAGAAGAACACGCCGGCCGGCGTCGAGATGAGTATCGCCACGAGCATGGTCAGGGAGCTGGTCGGAATCATCACCGCGACCGGCATCCAAACGGGGGCGGAAACGAAGCGCACCACCAGGGCGCTTACCACCAGATACCCCACCCCGATGGCCAGCAGAAAAAGGATGTGTCCGCGGCGGAGCACGATGCTCGCGCTCTTCATCGAGAAGAGGTAGAGCGCAAGGCTGAAAATGAGCAGGAGCAAAAGGGCGCTGCCCAGGATCCCGTTGATATCGATGGTCCGCGTGTAGTTGCCCAGCGCGCGGATCTTCATCGCGGTGGCGTCTGATACAAGGTCGCCCCTGCGCACGAGGATCTGGCCGCGAGCCAGCTTTTCAGTGGCGGGTTCCACCTCCGCACGGGCCCTGTTCCTATGCAGCAGGGTATTCTCCGGGTCGTAGAAGACGTTCTCCACCGCGAACGCGCCAACGAGCAGGAGCAGGGCGCGCTGCTCCGAGGCGCTCGCCGATCCTCCCGGGATGCTCGCTTGCATCTTCGCGGCAGCGTTCTCCCGGGTCATGACTTTTTCGAACGGCACCTCCTCCGACTGCACCCGGCCGTCCAGGATTCTGCGGATTTCGATCGCTCCCGCGGTCACCGCCTCATCCTTGTGCGCCAGCAGGTCGACAATTCCCCGGGAGAAGGCGGCGTCAAGGAGATCCCTGCCATGCTGCAGGGTCTGGGCAAGGTCTCGGGAAGCCAGGAGCAGCTTCAGGTCTGACCGGGAGATGCTCTCGGGGAACTCCACCTGCAGCGAGAGGAACGTCTTCTCCTCCGAAGAGCCCTGTCGCACCTGCCGGAGGAGGAGCTGGGAAAAGCGGTCAAAGGCTTCCAGGGCTGTCGGACCGGTCATGACGTTGAGGGCGAACACGGGAGGAACCAGATTGGCCTGGGCATCGCGGCGAAGCTGCGTCGCCTTTTCATCCACGTAGGGGAAATCCCTCTCCACCACGTAATCCTTCTCCGCGATGGCTCCCGCGGCCCATGAGGCTGATGCGGCGCGCAGCGCAAGGCTGCGGAACTCAGTAGTGGCAAGGATTACGGCCAGCGCTCCGATGAAGGAGGCTGAAACGGCTGTGACTGTCCACCGCTCCAAGCGCAGCCGTCGGCCCAGATCCGCGGCCCGGGCGAGGAAGGGGAACCGCTTACTCTTCATGCGCGGTTTCGTAGGCGTGGACGATCTTGCGCACCAGCGGATTGCGCACCACGTCGCGTTCCTCGAAGAAGGTGAACCGGATCTCCCGGATGGGCGTGAGGATCGGAATCACCGTGAGGAGCCCTGAGTCGGATTTTCGGGGCAGGTCGATCTGCGTGATGTCGCCCGTTATAACGGTCCGCGAGTTCTCGCCGATGCGCGTCAGGAACATCTTCATCTGCTCCCGGGTGGTGTTCTGCGCCTCGTCCAGGATGATGAACGCCCCGGAGAGGGTCCTCCCGCGCATGTAGGCGAGCGGAGCGATCTCAATCACCCCGTTCTCCTCCATCCGGCGAAATGCCTCCATGGGGATGAGAGATTCAATGGCGTCATACAATGGCCTCAGGTAGGGATGTATCTTCTGCGTGAGATCGCCCGGCAGAAAGCCCAAACTTTCACCCGCCTCCACGACCGGCCGGGTGATGATAAGCTTGCGCCGGCCCTGGCCCAGGACCTGCTTCAGCGCCTCAGCCACGGCGAGGTAGGTTTTTCCCGTGCCCGCGGGCCCGATACCGAAGCTGATTTCATTCCGCTCTATCGATTCGAGGTAGACAGCCTGATTATACGTGCGGGGATACACCTTGCGCAACCCGTTCGGGATGACGACGAGGTTCCGCTTGAGGACGTCCACCTTCTCGTCCTCGCCGCTGGCGATTGAGCTGTGCAGCGAGCGTATGAGATCCGGGCCGGGCAGCTGGCCAAGACGCACGTGGTCCTCCAGCTGCTGCAGTAGCAGCGTGAACATCTTCTGGATCGAATCGTCCGTGGAATCGAGGAGAATTTCGTTGCCGCGCGAGAAGATGCGCACGCCCAGGAGCTCCTCCAACACCTTCAGATTGCTGTCGTTCGCCCCGCAGATCTCGGGCAGTATCGATTCGTCGCTTACCACGACCGTCAGCGGTTTTTCCATTCAGCTCCCGGCATCATCGTAGTCCCAAACCGCGCGGAGCGTCAATTGCGGCAGGCAAGCAGCGCGCTCTCTCTTTTGCCGGCCGCTCATCGGAGACTGACTCCGGTGTAGTCGCCCGTAATGTTGCTTTTTAGCTCCGAAGCGATATTCCACTGCACCGATATGCTGAAGGTAGGCGTCCAGATGTACTTCGTCCTGTTGTCGGTCGGATCGGTTCGATACTGCGGCAACCCCTGGTACTGCAGGTTAAGATCCCAATCACCAAAATGCTGCACGGCTTTGATGGAAAAAGAGTTGATTTTAAACCCGGACCTGATTCTGTCCGCGGAGTTAAAGAAATCGAACGAGTCGACAAGGTCGGTGAGGGGGTTGATCCAGGTCTCTCCCGCGGTCTCTGCCCAGCTAGGCACATAGCGATAGGTCTTGGTGTTGTTGGAAACCGAGGAAAGAGTGAGATCCAGGAATTTATAAATGGAAAGAGTGAGATTGAGATTGAAATCGAATAGATTGTCCACGTAATTCTGGATGTTGTACGACCAGTGCGTTTTTACGGACATGTTGAAGTTGATTCTATCCTTCCAGACCCAGATAGGACTGCCGCCTGCCTCGAAGCCTATCCTGAGCAGTGAAGGGAGCAAGATATTTGTGGTTCCGGTCTCTTGCGCCACGAACGATCCCGAAAGATCGCCAAGCGTGACGCTGGATGTGGATTTGCTGATGAGAGAATTGGCGATATCGAACTGCAGCTCTTCGGCCGCGCCCAGGCCTGTTCCGGAATCGAGGGAGCCGGCTACGACGAGGGGTTGATAGAGAATGCCCGTAGGCGGCAATGAAAGCCCGGCCTGGACGCTTGCCTTGAACACGCCTCCGCTCACGTCGAACCGGCCCGTGTATGTTGCAACAAGCGGAGGCAATTGCACGCCGAGCGCAAGGGTTTCCGTGGTCGGAGCAGTGCTTAGCGCCAGGGATGACTGAAGGCTGTGCTCAGAGATTGCATCGGTCGTCCACGAGGGGCCCGTGCCGGTGAAGACGGGATTCGTCGTATCCGTTCCCGTGAACCCCAGATGATAGAGCTGCACACCCAGCTTGTACTGGAGGCTGGAGTTGGAAAGCTCCGAGATCTCGGAAAACGGCCGCAGGGTGCTCTGGAAAGCGCTCCGCAGCGTGAGGGCATCCTGCTGGAGATCTCGCAGGAGCAGGCTTGGCCATTCCGTTGAGGCCAGCTCCGCCGCGGATGGGGAAAAGCGCGACCTCCACAATCCGTCAGCGCTGAGGCTCCACGTGGTGCTTAAAAGGTTGGCCCACAGCGATGCAGTGGATGTGATGCTGCTGGTCCCCCCTGTTTCCAAGGTTCTATAGCGGATGGTGTAGTCGACGTTCTGTTGCGTTGTCCAGTTGCGTGTATCGAACGTATGTTCAAGCGTGGCGCGGGGCTGCACCTGGTAGGCGATATCCAGCGACGGGCCTTGATTATTCTGCTGTATACGAACGTCGCTCTGCAGCTCCGGGCTGCGGAAAGGAATGCGTACCGGTGCGGCTTTTGGCGGGGTCGGCGCTGGAGGTGAAGGCAGGGGGGGACGGAGGCCCTTGCCGGGATCCTTGGCAGCGATTTTTGTCGCCGGAGGGACTGCCTTCGGCGCCGCGCTTGCTGTGCTTGGGGCAGCCGCGCTTGCTGTGCTTGGGGCAGCCGCGTTTGCTGTGCTTGGGGCAGCCGCGTTTGCAGTAGTTGCTTGAGTGCTCGCCGCAGCGCCGGCCGGCGCGGTGTTCCCCGCAAGGGCGCTCCCGCCAGTGGCAACGCTCGTTGTTGAGGAGGGAGGTATCTGCGCGGCGCCGAGCTTGAGGATGTCCCCTGATGCGGTGAATGTCACATTGGGCGCCGTGATGCTCGAAGGATAGAAAAAGGTGCTCCCGGGATCGCTTTCCAGCGGATCAATCAGGCCCGGCGGCGTGCTGCTCAACCACGTCATCTTCAGGTTAAGGTTCGATAGGGAGAGATTCTGCACGAACGGCTCGTTGATCATCTTGGTGAAATCAAGCTTGCCCGCGAAATCCCAGGACAGGGCCGACTGCTGAGCGGTCGTTGTCGTCGCGGTGCTGGGCTGTGCAAACAGGTTGGAGAGTATCCCGCTCTCGGAACGCGTATAGAAGTCGCTTGTGAAAGAAGGGTCTGAGAAGTATTGAAAGTCGGCATTGGCCGAGTAAGAATCCCCCGAAGACGCGAATGTTCCCTCCAGTCCGAATCGGAACGGCACCGGCAACCCGAAGAACGACGATGAGTTCCAGAATTCCTCTCCTATGGAATAGCCCGCGGCTTCCGTGGGGAGGAATGGGGTGTACATGAGCGTGCCATCCGGGCCGGTATATTGGAATATGCTCCGGGTGACGCCGATGCCCGAACGGAACGTTGCCAAGGGCGAAAAATCGCCCGTCAGACCGGCCAGAACGCCCAACCGGGAATACGCGTCCAGGAGAAGCTTTACCGTATGTCCGTTGTCCTTGGGGGCGGCTTCGCCGGGCACCTTGCGGAGAAAGAGCCCATGCGGTTCCAAGGCGTAGCCCGTGTCGCCCGAGTCCGAAAGCTGGAGGAAGGAGAAGGGCGAATCCTCTTTTGCCTTGCGGCCCAGAAGGTACGTGGTGGTCTGCACGAATGAGCCCTTGCGGCTGTCGTATCCGATGTTCGGGTTGAAGAAGAAATCGTCGCCAGGCCAGAAGAACCCGGGAATATAGAGGACCGGCACCCTGCCGATCAGCAGGACTCCGCTCTGGACCGCCCATTCGCTGGGGGCGAGCAGCCAAACCGTGCTGGCGTTCATCTGGTACAGCGGGTCGTCCGGGGAGGCTGAGCTGGTGAAACGCCCGTTTTTGAGGATCACCGTGTCATTCTCCAGCCGGGTCATGGATTGCCCCTTGAATGAGTAGGGCATGTCGCCGCCTGTCCGCTTGACAATCCTCGTGGTGCTGCCGTCGTAGAAGACGGCCTCTGATGTGTCCAGGTTGAAATCGAGGCTCTGGCCGGTGAAGGTATCGGTCTGTCCGCCGCGGGTGAGCGCGTAGGAGACGTTTCCTTCGGCGCTCATGATTCTGCGGGTCTGGTTGAACGTGAGGCTGTCTGCTTGTATGACCTGCACGGAACCGTCTGTCTCATTGCGCACTTCCAGCGCGACGTCCCCGCGAAACACCACGTATTTCTCGTTCACGTCCGCCAGAGTGTAGTACTCCGACTCCCGGGCGGAACGCAGCGTGATTGTCTGCTTGCCCGGCTTCTTTTCCTCTGGCAGCTCGACCCCGAAGTGCGTGGCCAACCGCTGCATCAGCTCCTGCCGGGAGCCGGCATCGTCAAGCGCCAACTGCTGGCACCAGGCAAGCAGCTCATAATAGCTTGCCGTTGCTATGTCCTGCGCGAGGGTGGAGGAATAAAGCTCCTGCGCCGAGATGACGGGAGCTGGCTTCTCCTCGGGCGCGGCTTCCTGAGTGGCGGCTTCCTGGCCGGCGGCGGGAAAAGGAGCGAGCGCAAGGAGCAGGACGATGAGAAGCGCGATCATTCTTTTTTCAGGGAACGTTTCAGGAACTTCCCCGTCCAGGAGCCTTCGTCCCTGGCGATCTGTTCGGGCGTGCCTTTGGCCACTATCCTGCCTCCCCGGTCTCCGCCTTCGGGTCCGAGATCGATCACCCAGTCGGCGCAGCGGATCACGTCGAGGTTGTGCTCGATGAGCGTCACGGTATTTCCTGCCTCAACAAGCTTCTGCAGCACCTCCATGAGTTTTTTCACGTCAGCGAAGTGTAGCCCCGTTGTCGGCTCGTCAAGGATATAGAACGTTCTGCCGGTGCTCTTTCGGGAAAGCTCCAAGGAAAGTTTCACCCGCTGCGCCTCGCCGCCGGAGAGGGTGAGGGCGGACTGCCCGAGCCGGACGTATCCCAGTCCGACGTCGACCAGCGTGGCCAGCTTGGGAGCGATCGGGGGAATGTGCCGGAAAAAGGCGTATCCCTCTTCAACGGTCATCTCCAGCACCTCGTGGATGTTCTTGCCCTTATAGCGCACCTCGAGGGTTTCGCGGTTGTACCGGCGCCCCTTGCATGCGTCGCAGGTCACGTACACGTCGGGAAGGAAATGCATCTCGATGCGGATGGTGCCGGCTCCCTGGCATTTCTCGCACCGGCCGCCCTTGACATTGAAGGAGAATCGCCCGGCTTGATATCCCTTGGCCTTTGCCTCGGGAAGCTGGGAAAAAAGGGTCCGGATGGGCCCGAAGAGCCCGACGTACGTTGCCGGATTGGACCGGGGGGTGCGGCCTATGGGACTCTGGTCGATGTTGATGACCTTGTCGAGCTCCTCAACACCCTGAATGGCGTCATAGCTGCCCTCGGGGAGATGCGTCGCGCCGATCCGATTGGAAAGAATGGGATACAGCAGGTCGGAGAGAAGCGTTGACTTGCCCGAACCGGATACCCCCGTGATGGCGATGAACGTGCCCAGCGGGAAGCTTGCCGTGATGCCCTGCAGATTATGCTCTCGGGCGCCCTGGAGCATGAGGTATTTCCCGTTCCCGGCTCTCCGCTGTTTCGGCCGTTCGATTGTGAGCGTTCCCGAAAGGTACTGACCCGTGAGCGAGCGCGGGTTTGCGCATACCTCCTCCAGGGTCCCCGCGGCCACCACATGGCCGCCGTGCACGCCCGCGCCCGGGCCGAGGTCGACGATATAATCCGCCGTGCGCAGGGTCTGCTCGTCGTGCTCCACCACGATGAGGGTGTTGCCGATGTCGCGCAGGTGTCGGAGCGTCTCGATGAGGAGCGCGTTGTCCCGCTGGTGCAGCCCGATCGTGGGCTCGTCCAGGATATACAGGACCCCCACGAGCGAAGACCCGATCTGCGTGGCAAGCCGTATCCGTTGAGCCTCGCCTCCCGAGAGCGTGCTTGCGCGCCTTTCAAGGGTGAGATAGGAGAGGCCGACGTTCTTCATGAAGGTAAGGCGCGCCGCGATCTCTTTCAGGATCTGCCGCGCGATCTTCTGCGCCGTGGGCGCCAGCGGCAGGGAGGCAAAAAAACCCAGGGCATCCTCGACCGACATCCGCGTGATCTCATGGATGTTCTTGTCCCCCACCGTGACGGCGAGCACTTCCGGCTTCAACCTCCTGCCGGAGCATGAGGGACACTCCTTCTGGGACATGAATCCTTCCATCCACTCCTTGACCTGCTCCGAGCTGGATTCCAGGTAGCGTCTCTTCAGGTCGTTCAAAACGCCTCGGAACCCGGATTCAAACTCCCATTTGCCCCTGCCGTCCTTGCTCTGGTAGCGGAAGCCGATCTTTTCCTTGGTGCCATTAAGGATGGCGTCGAAAACATTTCTTGGGAGGTCCCGCAGCGGCGTATCCAGGGAAAAGCCGAAATGCTTGGCAAGAGATTCGAACTGGCTCTTGTGCCAGTTGGCCTTGGGATTGTAAGGAACAATGCCGCCTGCATTGAAGGAAAGGCTCGCGTCAGGCACGACGAGCGCGGGATCGAATTCCAGGGTCACGCCCAGGCCCGAGCATTCCGGACAGGCTCCGAAGGGGTTGTTGAAGGAGAACAGCCGCGGCTGCAGCTCGGGGATGCTGATTGCGCACGTCGGGCATGCGCTCTTCTGAGAAAACAGGATCTCGCGATCAACGCCCTTGTCCCGGACAAGGGCTATGACCGTTCCCCCCGAGGTTTCAAGCGCCCCCTCCACGGATTCCGCGAAGCGCCGGCGGCTCTCCGTGGTCACAACGAGCCTGTCCACGACGATTTCTATGGAGTGCTTCCTCTTTCGGTCGAGGCTGATCTCCTCCTCCAGGACGCGGGTTTCTCCGTCAATGCGCACGCGCACGTAGCCCATCCGCCTGGCATCCTCCAGGATCTTCTGATGCTCGCCCTTTTTCGCGCCCACCACCGGCGCCAGGAGAACTACCCTCGTTCCTTCCGGGAGAACCAGCAGAGAATCCACGATCTGGTCAACGGATTGCTCCTGGATTTCGCGGCCGCACTGGGGACAGTGGGGAATGCCGATCCGGGCAAAGAGGAGCCGCAGGTAGTCGTATATCTCCGTCACGGTTCCCACGGTGGACCGAGGGTTCCGATGGGTGGATTTCTGCTCAATGGCTATGGCCGGCGACAGTCCCTCTATGTAATCCAGGTCCGGTTTGTCCAGCCTTCCCAGGAATTGGCGGGCATAGGACGAAAGGGACTCCACGTATCGCCGCTGCCCTTCGGCAAATATGGTGTCGAATGCGAGCGACGATTTGCCCGATCCGCTCAGGCCGGACACCACGACCAGCGCCTCCCGCGGTATCTCCAGGTCGATGTTCTTGAGATTATGCTCCCGCGCGCCCTTGATGACGATGCTCTTCATGCCTTCTCTTCCGTGTCGTCGGGAAGCTCGATGGCGCGCGACCGCGGCCTGGCGTCCGAAGGCTCCCCGGCTTTAGCGGCCTCCGCGACCGGCTTTTTGGCCCGCGAGGGACGGGCGGCCGGGGCGAGCTTCATGCGCACGGCCGCCGGCCTCCGGTTTCGGCTTCGCGTCGATGCCACGAAAAACACGAGCGGCAGAAGCAGCATCAGGATGAGGGATGTCGCGATCACTTCCCACGAGAAAAAGACGTGGAGGTAGAGGCCGGAATCCATCGCGCAATACTACCGTTCGGCACCAGCGGTGGCAAGGGACCTACATCTTTAGGGTGACGATAGTCTTGCCAAAGCCGCCTTCCTCAGGCGCTGAAAACCGGAACTCCTGCACTACGGCAAGGCCGCGCAGATAATCGTGAACGGCGGTCCGCAGTTTCCCCTCCCCTTTTCCGTGCACGATGCTGAACTCCCGCAGCCCATGGATCAGGGCATTGTCGATCTGTTTCTCCACAAGACGCATGGCCTCCTCCACGCGCAAGCCTATGAGGTGCAGCTCAAGAACCGGCGGATCGATGGGTCCTGCGGCGGAAAAGCTCACCGCTACGGGCGCCGGCAGGGGGCTTTCTTCAGCCGGACGCAGCTCCCCGGGCAGCAGAGAGAGGCGCAACGTTTCCGTTTCCACGATCCATCGCTTTCCCTTGTCGGGCCGCACCAACCGGCCGCGTCGCCCGGTGCGGTTGATGATGACCTCCATTCCCTCGCGCGCCTCAAAGGAAGAGACGGGCGCCAGCGACTCCCGCTCCAGCTCCATTCTCCGCTCCTCCATTTCAATACGGTCCTGTATTCCCGCCGCGAGCCTTCCGAAATCCGCGCCGTCGGGGCTTCCGGCTTTTTCCCGAAGCGCCTCCCATTCCTTTCGGGCATGCCCGATGAAATCGCGCAATTCCTTGAGTCCATGCCTGCGCAGATCCAGCTCTTTCTGCCGGAGGGTGAGCTCCTTCAGGTCCGCCGAGCGCCTTTTTTCCCGCAGCTCGTGCTCAAGCGCCTTGTGCTCCTCCTCGGCCGCGGCGAGCTTCTGATGGCGCTCCGCGAGGTGCGACACCAGGCGCGAAATGTCGGTGCGCTCGTCGTCGAGGTAGGTGAAGGCGCTGGCGAGAATGTTCTCGGGCATGCCATTCCTTCGGGCGATCGCGAGCGCGTGGCTCTCTCCCGGCACGCCCATGAGAATCCGGTAGGTGGGCGCAAAGGTTTCCCTGTCAAAGCCCATGGAGGCGTTCTGCGCGCCGGGCCGGGTGGCGCCGTAGTTCTTGAGTATCCCATGGTGCGTTGTTGCCAGGACAATGCAGCCGCTCGCCATGAAATGGTCCAGGAGCGCCATTGCCAGGGCCACGCCCTCCTGCGGATCCGTGCCCGCTCCCAGCTCGTCTAGGAGCACGAGCGAGCCGGCGCCCGCGCCGTGCACGATGCCCGAGAGGTTCTTCACGTGCCCTGAAAATGTGGAAAGGGACTGTTCTATTGATTGCTCGTCCCCGATATCGGCAAAAATAGAATCGAAAAGAGGGAGCGTTGAGCCCTTGTAAGATATGCAGGAGCCGGCAGAGATGGCGGCGGTAGTGAGGGAGGGGGGCACGGGGGGAGGGAGACTGATAACCTGTGGATATGTGGATAGGGGGTTGATCCTGAGTGAGGG
>JBEKQU010000067.1:0-24440 GCA_049519415.1 Spirochaetia bacterium | reverse complement strand
AAAGATGCGCTGGGCGCGCGAAGAACTTGAGAAGCGAGCGAAGGGCGAGGATGATGCGCAGGAGCCCCCGGACGATCCTGAGGGACCGAAGCCGGGGGGCGAAAGTCCCGTAAGGCAGCCGAAGGAATCTCAGCAGATCAACCTGACCGATCCTGAGAGCGCCCTGATGCGCAAGAGCCGCCGCGACAGCTACGAACAAGCCTACAACGCGCAGGCGGTTGTGGGCGCCTCGGCCGCCCCCTCAGTCCGATAGGCTCCTAGTTTTTATGGGGGCAGGTCACGGCAACGTCCCATCGGCGGCACGCGCGGTAGGATCGGAGCCGGAGATGGGTTCCCCCTGCGCTGGACGGTCACAGGCGCGTCCTGAGTGCCGGATGCACGGCTTACCGCAGTTCGAAGCGAAAAATCGCGACGGAACAGGCGGGGACGGGAAGGCCCGCAGCGTCCATGGAAAAGGAACTCTCGGTCACCGTCACGTTCGGCGGCTTGCCGGGGACATTGGCGCTCATGGGGTCGACGCCGGTGAGGATCCACATCGTCCCGTTTCCGGCGGGCACCGCGGGGCGGATATCGAAGAGGAGCCTGTCCGCGTCCTGTTTGGGGTTCACCACGCCGACGGTGAGGGCTTTCCCGTTCTCCGTGAGAGCCGCGGCAACGTCGAGCTTCCCGGTTGTACCCGTGACCGCGACGGGAACCGATCCGAAGCAGTGACGGTAGAGCTTCAGGACCAGCCCCGTGGTGTCGAAGACGGCATCCGTGCGGGACGTCTTGATGGCGCCGATGACGTTCACCGTCTGCGCGTAGTTCGCCATGAAGTAGATGTCGCTGTTATTAAAAAAGGCGTGCAGCCCCCTCGCGATCCCCAGGGCGTCCTTGAGGTGGTATTGCACCCCCAACTCGCCGTAGACGTAGGGACCGTACCAGTAGTTCCACTCGTCCATCGCGACACGGATGTTCGTACCCTTGAGGGCGGGAATGGTGCTCCGGTAGTTGCGGTGAGCGAGCGCGATGCGGTCGATGTCGTCCGCGAGCTGCCGGGAATGCGCGTCCACGTCCGCCAGTTCCTTGCGGTAGATGTGCTCGCTGATCAGGTCCATATGATCCGCGCACCCCGCGAGGATTCCCTCATCCCAAGCGCCAACGGACCCCACGGCGACCAGACGGGCTGCGGGATCGACGTGCCGGATGGCGTCCGCCACCTCGTTGTGCTTCTTGACGTATGCGGCGAGAGGCATGTACCCCAGTTGCCACTGGCCGAACATCTCGTTGCCCACCGCCCACCAGGTGACCGGGAAAGGTTCCGGATGGCCATTCGCCGCGCGAAGCTTCCCCATCGGGGTATCCGCCGATCCGACGCAATACTCCACTTCGTCGACTGCGTCCTTCACCGTCCCCAGTCCCGTGTTGAGGGAGACGTAAGGCTCCGCCCCGATGATCGCCATCAGGTCCATGAACTCGTGGATGCCGACGTCGTTTGACTCGATGCCCGTCCAGGCCGGATTCTGCCGCGGCGGACGCGTGTCTCGGTCCCCGATGCCGTCCCTCCAATTGTATCCGCTCACGAAATTGCCACCCGGCCAGCGATAGATGGGGGAACCGAGCTCCTTCAGGAGGGCGACCACATCTCTTCTCCATCCGTCGATGTTGTTCGAGGGCATGAGGGAAACAGCCCCGATGTGGAAGGTCCCCGTCCCCTTGCCGAGGATCTCGAGCCTCGCGTTGTCGCTCCCCCATGGTGCGACGAACGCGAAGGGGAACGTCCCGTACTCCCTGCCCGGCTTCAGCGCAAGTAGCTCCAGCACCTGCCCGGCGTCCCCCACGAGCCGGAGGACCACGCTCACCCCCGGACCCGCCGAAAGGACGATCCTGCCGGAATAACTCCTCCCCTTCTCCAGAGCGAGTCCTTCCTGGGAGAGGCCGGCAGCGGTCCCATCCGCCGGCAGGTGCACCACGGGCGAGTGAATCCCCGTAAAGGGCGCATCGGTGTCCTCTGTCACAGTCCTCGCCGGTCCCACCACCTTCCAGGGTGAAGCGCGCAGGTAGTCGTAGGGTCCCGAGCCCCAGTTCGGGTCTGAGGTGGTGCCCCAGGGAGCGTACCTGTCAGTGATGATGAAGAAGAACTTTCGGTCTTCAAGCATCTCCGCCCAGAGCCCTCCGTAGACGCCTCGCCCCAGGTGTTCGATGAACTGCCCGTAGATGTACGGAGAGATCGGCGTGCCAGTGCGTGCCGTGTCGATCGCGATCGTACGGGGCGCGGCCCAGAGCGCAACGGAGAAAAGTAGGAACGTATTAACGGTCAAAGCGTGTCGTTTCATGGAAATCTTCCGAACGCGCAGGACTGCCGATGGTACGATCCGCCTCCGCCGTCGCAGGCGAACCGGAGGGCTGCCTCACTTGATCGATCCCGTCAGTTGCGGGGCGAGGAACCTCTGCAGGGTGATGAAAATGATGATCAGCGGCAGGGCCGTCAGGAAGGCGCCCATGACGGTCAGATTGTAGACCGGCCACCCCGAGGCGGAGCTGATCGTCGTGATCCCCAGGATCAGGGGGAATACTTCATGGCTGTTCAACATGACGAGCGCAAGGAAATAATTGTTCCAGATGGCCACGAATGAAAGGATAAGGATGGTCGTGACACCCGGCAGGATGGTGGGGAGCCCGATCCGCAGGAAGATCGACGCTTCCCTCGTGCCGTCCATCATGGCGGCATCGAACAATTCCTCGGGAACCTGGTTCCAGTACACCACCATGAGGTAGACGCCGAATATGTTCAGAACGGAGGGAACGATGACGGCCCACGCCGTGTTCAGGAAATGGAAATTCTTGAATTCGATGAACAGCGGGAGTGTCGTGGCGAATCCGGGGACCAGCGCGAATCCAAGGATGAGGATGAAGAGGATTTTGCGGCCGAAGAAGCGGTATCTCCTGAACGCGAACCCCGCCATGGCCGCGAAAAAGGTGCCCACGAAAGAGCCCACGCCGGAATAGAGGAACGAGTTGACCAGCCAATGAACGAACACGCCACGATTATAGGTGAAAACACCAACGAGATTATCGATGAAGTGATTGGGGACTGCGGGCACAAAGGTGCCCTCCATGAGCTGCCCGATGTCCTTTGTCGTGCTCTGCACGAGCCAATAGAAGGGGAGGAGAAAATAGAGGGAAAGGAGTATCGCAACGACTTCGAACCTGACGTGATGTGACGCTTTCATCTCCAGCGCCTTTCTTCCTCGAATGGTCGTCGTTCACGCATGGACGTCGAGTTCCTTCATGGATTGTCGCATGAAGAAGAAGGAGACGATGAAAATGACCGCGGCCAGAACGAGGCACATCGCGATCGAATACGTAAAAGCGCCATAGGCAAACGCCTGGTTGTAGATGTACATCGCAGGCGTGAAGTTGGCGGGAAGGGTTAAGAGAATATTGATCATCCTGGGTTCGTTGAAGACCTGCATGGCGCCGAATATATTGAAGATGAAAAGGACGAAGACCGTGTTTCTGAGGAGCGGGATCTTGATATAGTACGCCACCTTCAGCCAGGTCGCCCCGTCCATCTCCGCCGCCTCGGCGTACTCCTTGGGAAGGGAGACCAGCGTGGAATAGATGATGAGGGAGGTAAATCCCGTCCATTCCCAGAGGATGATGATGAGAAGGATCCAGCGCACGCTCGAAAGGGTGATGAATTCCGGTTTGGCCACGCCGAACAACTTCCATAGTGCCACGAGGGGGGACATGGATTTGGAGAAGATGTAGGACCAGAGGATCCCTGCCACGATTCCAGGCACCGCGTAGGGAAGGTAGAAGATGATTCGGTACACGATCGAGTGTCTGACCCGTTCATACAGTAGCCCGATGAAGATCGCGATCAGGATCATGCCGGGAACCTGGACGAGGAGCAGGAAGACCGGCATCCCGAACCCCTGCCAGAACAGCGGGTCCATGAATACGGACTTGTAGTTGCTCAACCCCACGAACCACATTCTCGCCCCGTGCTGTCCGAAGAAAGAGAGGTATCCTCCGTAGAGAACGGGATATGCGGTCACGATGATGAAAAATGCCAGAAAGGGGAAGAGAAACAGGTACGCCCTGATCGTTTGGAGCCGCCTCATGTCTGCCTTTCCGCTGAACCGCCTGATTGCCGCTCCATATTGTACACGTCCATCGGATTTGCTGAAAGTCGATGTTCACACAATCGGCAGAAAAGGGACTGCCCCAGGGTTTCCGCCTTGGGGCAGCCCGATAATTGCAGTGAAGATCTGACCGTGCGATTCAGCTCCGTTTCCTTACGGCAATTTCCCCACCACGAGGTTGTTGAATCCCTGTTTCTTCATGAAGGCGACGCAATTGGCTTCCCAGTTCTTCAGGAAGGTGGCGGCGTCTTCCTGTCCGTTGACGAACTTCAAGTTCTCTTCGTTATGGCTTGATGACACATAGTCCATGATCGGGAGCGCCGTGAATGCGGTGTTTACCTGGCCCATTCCCTGGACGCTGACGGGCGTGATTGCCTGTCCGCCAAAATACGGATACGGCTGCTTGGCCAGCTCCGGTGCCAGCTGATCCGTGAATACGGACGACCAGAGGATGGGAAGCTGGCTCTTGTCATGGAGCTGCACGAGCGATTCCTTCGCCGAGTTCAGCCAGAGGACGAAAAGCGCGGCGGCTTCTGGATTCTTGCACTGGCTGCTCACGTAGAAACCGGATCCCCCCATCTCGCCGTTCGTGGGTTTTGCAGCGTCCCACTGAGGAGTAAGGGCGACTCTCCAGGTTCCATCCGGGGTCTTGCAGTTCAACTGGAGCCACTCGGGGAACCATCCGCCGCAAACGACCGTGGCATCTTTGCCATCTTTGAGCGCCGCATACCAGTCGGCGTTCCACCAGTTTTCCGCAGTGACCGACTTATCCTTGAAGAGTTTTTGCCAGAACTGGAATACCTTCAGGGCGGTCGGGTTCTGGAAATTGATGTACCATACCCCGTTCGAGTAGTCGAACATCTTCCCGCCGGCCTGCCAGACCAATCCCATTGTCACGAGTACGAAACTCGTGGGATAGGAGATCATCGAAATGCCGGGATTTGCGGCGTGCAGCTTTGCGGCCTGGGCGGCGAACTCCGCCCACGTTTTGGGCACGGTCAGCTTGTATTTGTCGAAGATATCCTTCCTGTAGACCATGGTGCTCGCGCCGCTGTCCTGCGGCGTGCCGTAGAGCTGTCCGTCCATGGCGCACCATTTCAGCGTGACCTCGGGATAATATTTCAGGTAGGTATCCAGGGATACCCACTTGTTGATGGCCTGGAAGCTCCCATACGACATGAACTGAGGGGCGTACGTGTACTCGCTCATGATCACGTCGGGTAGCCCGCTCCCGGCGGCTGTCGCCGTCAAAATCTGAGCGTAGGGGACGCCGTTGTTCGTCCAGTTGATCTTTATGTCAGGGTATGCCTGCGTGAAAAGATCGTTGGAGAAGTTCTCGTTGCTGGTCCAGGCCCACTCTGTCAATTCCACCGGGTTGCCGGTATACGCCGGGTATCCGCCCGGACCAGGGGCGGCAAGCAGTGGCATTGCCACGAGCACGAAAATGGAGACGACACCCAAGACCCAAATACGTTTCATGTGACACCTCCTCATAAGACGTTTGGTTTGTCCAGACAACTTCAGCCAAATATATCAGACTATCTGATATATAACTGGTTTTATACACCGTTTTCAGGTGCATTGTCAAGAAGAAATAAATCGTGTCCAGTGACGTTCGCAGTTTCGTCTGAAGAGGCCACCACCACTCCACATCACGCCACGATCCTCAGTCGCGTTCGGCACATTTCTATAAGCGCGGACCGAATGTAGCTTCTGGCTACCGCCCATTCCTCTAAGTATTCGATGAGGTAGGCCGTTG
Source organism: Spirochaetia bacterium (assembly GCA_049519415.1). Classification (GTDB taxonomy): domain Bacteria; phylum Spirochaetota; class Spirochaetia; order SZUA-6; family Fen-1364; genus Fen-1364. The sequence continues at coordinate 18,551 of JBEKQU010000067.1, read as the reverse complement.
CCAGCCGCATGTAGGATTCACTGCTGGGAAAGATTCCTACGACTCGGCCGCGGCGGCGCACCTCTGCGTGAAGGCGTTCTTATATATTGGTCTATGAGACCTTCCTGCCGTCCAATTCCCCAAATGCGTAGAACTGCAGCGAGTCCTTGAAGCCCTTGCGAAGTGTCTCGACGGTCAGCGTGTGGCTCTGGCGGAACTCCGCGATGAACATCCGTGCCATGCGAATGGCCGAGCCTCGGTCGGGCTGCTGCCAGATTTACTTCAGCGTATAGCTGCCACCCGCGCCTTCTCGCGTTGTCAAATGGTCCCAAGGATGTTACAGATGAAGGGAATCGGACATCGTTGCCAGCTGGAACCCAGGAAACATTTCTTCGCTGCGGCTTGAATGTCCTCATGGGCGTCGGAGACCACCAGCCACACCCGTTTCACCCCTCGTGCCTTCAGGCTTTCAAACACTCGGCCGTAGGTGGCCTCCATCGTGCTTTCCACGGGTTCCACTGCAAGGATGTATCTCGTTCCACCGCGTTTGATGGCCGTCACCTCCAGTACCGCCGCGCTGTTTACTCATCCACTCCACCATCGATAGCAACGGATCGGCCTCTTCCACGAACTGCATTAGTATGGACTTGAACAAGGTGCCAAGATTCCGCTTTGCCATCGCCGCCCTCCACTATGGTTTGGCTGGCGCCAGTCATTTTAGAGTTTGCAACGGCCTCCTTTCAACGCGAATCTACGAACATCAGACTAAACTATCGCCCCAGTCGACTTCATACCTGATTTCCTGATACTTCCAGAGACTTCGGGGAGCAGCGTGAAAAAACTGCGGGATGCCTTGAACAAATCATGAAATCTGATACACTGAAGGCCATCGGGAGTATCCCATGTCCAAGGATCCACGAAATGAGTAGCGGAAGAGAAACGAAGCATGTCATGGTTATCCAGCTCCCACAGGACGTGAAGATCGTCAAGGGCCTGTCCTCCGAGGTCCGGCTGAAGATTCTCGAGATTCTCCGTCGCGGGGAGAAGAACGTCAACGAGATCAAGAACGAGATGGGCCTGCCACAATCGACCATTGCGACGAATGTCACGATCCTGGAAGAAGCAAAGCTGATCGAAACGCGGAGCCATAAGGCAAACAAGGGGACACAAAAGATTTGCTCCTCGCTCTATGACGAGTTCATCATCGAGTTCACCGAGAAGAAGACAGCGACTGATGCGATCGAGGTGGAGATGCCGATCGGTCTCTTCATCGAGTACAAGGTCTCTCCCCCTTGCGGCATGTGCTCGACGGAGAAGATCATCGGTTTCCTCGACAGCCCCGCTTCGTTCCTCGAGCCCGAGCGCGTCAAGGCCGGGCTCCTGTGGTTCGAAAAAGGCTACGTCATGTATCAGTTTCCCAACAACGCCCTCTATCAGCAGAAGCCGGTCAGGAAGCTCGAGGTCACCGCCGAGTTGTCCTCGGAAACCCCGGGGACGAACCCGCACTGGCGCTCCGACATCACTCTCTGGGTCAATGGTGTCGAGATCGGCACGTGGATCTCGCCGGGCGACTTCGGCGACAAGCGGGGGACGTATACCCCCGAATGGTGGAAGCTGGAGGGCTCGCAGTATGGGTTGAACAAGGTCTGGTCAGTCACCGAGACGGGCTCCTTTATCGACGGGGTCCAGGCGTCGGGGGTGACGATCGATGATCTTCGGCTGGCCGATCATCATTCGGTCAAGGTGAAACTGGGAATCAAGGAAGATGCACAGAACGTCGGCGGCATGAACATCTTCGGCCGCGGCTTCGGCAACTACGATCAGGACATTATGCTCCGCCTGCACCTCTGAACGGCTTCATTCTTTCAGCGAGACAAGAGCGATCCTGCGGCGCCTCAGCCCGACGATCTCGCCTCGACCTTCAGCCGCAACACATTCCATGAGAGCGGTGGGAGCGCCGCACGGATGCTGCCGTTGTCAACCTCGACGCCCCCGAGGCGGCAGGGGATCACCGTGCGCGGGTTCTCCTTCGTGTTGACGGCCTTGGGATCCGGGCTGGTGAGCCCGATGTGCTCGATGAGGCTGCAGCGGCTGAAACCTGCGAGCTGTCCGCGCAGGAGCAGTTCCTCCTTCTGGCTCCTGTTCACGGCGAACAGGGAGACCTCTCCGGCAGCGGGATTGAAGGTGGCCACCGACTCGAGGAACGGGACGTCGCCGTGCGTGGCATTGGCATACGTCGGGCAGCGCGACATTGTCTCCAGGACCTCCCCGCGCCCGAACAACGATGCGTGGAGGAAGGGATAGAAGATGGTCTGTCGCCAGGCCGGCCCGCCGTTCTCGGTCATGATGGGGGCGATTGTGTTCACGAGCTGCGCCAAGCAGGCTATGCGAATGCGACCCGCGTGGCGTAGCAGGGTGATCAGGCAGCATCCGACCACGAGCGCGTCCTCGAATGTGTAGACATCCTCCAGCCGATGCGGGCCAACCGACCACGGCCGCACGACCTGGTCAGCGCGATGGGAGTGGAACCAGACGTTCCACTCGTCGAAGGACAGATTGACAGTCTTCCGGCTCCTCTTCTTGGCCTTGACAAAGTCCACCGTCCCAATGACGGTGCGGATGAATTGATCCATGTCCAGCGACTCACCAAGGAAGGTGGGCAGGTCGTCGTTGTAGTTCTTGAAGTAGTTATGCAGGGAGATGTAGTCCACGGTGTCGTAGCAGTGGTCCAGGACCGTTGCCTCCCACTGGGGGAAGCTCGCGATCTTGGAGCTCGAGCTGCCGCACGCCACGAGCTCCAGTTCAGGGTCGAAGAGCTTCAACGCTTTGCCGACCTCCGCCGCGAGCCTGCCGTACTCGTCGGCAGTCTTGTACCCGACCTGCCACGGCCCGTCCATTTCGTTCCCGAGGCACCAGGTTCTGAAACCGTAGGGCTCCGCGGCGCCGTGGGACCGTCGAAGGTCGCTCCAGGCGGATCCCCCGGGGTGATTGCAGTACTCGACCAGGTTCCGCGCGGCATCGATCCCCCGCGTGCCGAGATTCAGGGCGATCATCACCTCGGCGTTCGCCTTCCTCGACCAGCGGTAGAACTCGTCGAGACCGACGGCGTTCGGCTCGACGGAGCGCCATGCGAGGTCAAGGCGGCGCGGCCGCTTGTCCTGCGGACCGACGCTGTCCTCCCAGTTGAAGGCGGAAACGTAGTTGCCCCCCGGGTAACGGATGAGCGGCACGCGCAGCTCCTTCACCAATTCGAGGACATCCGTGCGGAAGCCGTCCTCGTCGCTCTTCGGATGCCCTGGCTCATAGATGCCGCCGTACACGGCCCTCCCGAGATGCTCGATGAAGGAGCCGAAGAGACGGTTGTCTATGGTCGCCCTGATGTACTCGCGGTCGAGGGACATGCGCGCTTCAATCATCGGTTTCGCTCCCTTCGGGGGACCAGACGATGACTCGGTGCTTTCCGCCTTGGACGCACGAGTGGTCGTCTTCCATGAAAACAACGTCGCATCAGGTTTTGGGTATGGCCGAGATCTTGCGTAAATTATATAAATCAGCTTGCCCAAAAAGTCAATAGGAGCTTGATAAATACCATATTTTATGTTTCATTATGATGGCCAATCGAGAAATGGTCACTACAACACATAGATGCGACATTATCGAGAGGAAATTGACGCAAGCAAATCACTCTTTCTGATACGTATATAGCTGGCGATCTTCCATGGTGCAAGAGGGAATCGAGCCGAGCATGCGACAAGGTACGGGACCTATGCAGAAAATTCGGCGCACCTTGGGGCGCATCTTCGTGGCTGCGTGCCTGCTGACCATGTCGGGGATGTCATCCGCGAGCACAACACCGGCCCCCGGCCCCCGGCGCACGATCCGGAGATCATCAAGAGCGGAGACTACTACTATCTCTTTGCAACGGGGCGCGGGATACCTATGACCTAGCCCCTGTTTTTGTACCAGTTCTTATATTACAAAAACCAGCTCTCCAGGGCTGGCGGCATCCGCTAGTCTGTCCCTGCTTTTTGGGCAGTTTTTGCGTTCTTCTTTTCAAAGGCTCTCATCGGGATGGCATCGGTTTACGACAGATTCCTTTAAGGCGAAACGAAATAATCGATCGGGGAGTAATAATCACTCCACCCAGGAGCTGTTTCGTAGGCTTCGATGGTTCCCGAGGGCACGTGGATTTGCAGCTCCGCAGCGCAGCCACAAAATGCCTGCGACCCTAAAGGCAATGTCGGAGGTGTAGTCGCCAGAATAGCAACGCTGGTCAGGCTTTTGCAGCCCTCAAATGTGTAGTTGCCGATGCTGGTGACGCTTGGTGGGATGGTGACGCTGGTCAGGCCGGTACATTCTTCGAATGCGCACCAGCCGATGCTGGTGACGCTTAAAGGGATGGTGACGCTAGCTAGGTTTGTACACCTATCAAATGCGTTTTCGCCGATGCTGGTGACGCTTGATGGGATGGTGATGCTCGTCAGGCTGGTACAGGTATCAAATGTGGAATCGGCGATAATAGTGACGCTTGATGGGATGGTGATGCTGGCTAGGCTTGTACATTCTTCAAACGCGCCCCAGCCGATGCTGGTGACGCTTGATGGGATAGTGATGCTGGCTAGGCTTGTACACCTATCAAATGCGTTTTCGCCGATACTGGTGACGCTTGATGGGATGGTGACGCTGGTCAGGCTGGAACAGCCATTAAATGCGACACTGCCGATGCTAGTGCCCCCCCCTGGAATAGTCAGGGATCCGCTTGGTTTGGTGATATATCCGGTGATCGTGATGCTCGTTCCGGAACTGGTAAACGTGAGGTTGCTGGGAATCCAAATAGCATACAGGGTCACGTTAGCCGTGCCCATTAAGAAACTAGCACTGGCGGCGTAGCTGGTTCCTGTCCCGTCAGCCATTATGTTCCAACCGGCAAAGTTATAGTCTGTTTTGAACAAATTTCCTGTGTTGGCCAGTACCGTGACCGTAGATCCCTTCTGGTAGATGTTGATGTCCATGGGAACGCTTCCACCCGTTGCACCGTTAGCGTTGTAGGTAACAGTGGTAAGCGATAAAAATTGGCAACCAAAAAGCAATCCTAGAAACAACAGGCTAGCGAGAACAATCAGGGGTTTTTTCATTTAAGAACTCCCTACAAATCCAATCCGAGATTTCCCAGATGGCCGGCCAATCTCACTATTCGCAGGGATCTCGCCATCTCCGGACCCAATTTAGCTACGTCCGCGTATCACGTCAAGGCAGTATAGGGCTGTGGTCATGTCGGGAACCTACTTCGGCTCCTTTCTTTGCACCGCATTCCGCACTTTTCCCTGGCGGCTGTGCGTTCCTGCCGGGCATACGCCGGCGGCCGGTTGGCAACAATTAAATCGTTTTCATGTGCCCACTTCAAAGCTACCGTTCCGGCTCCGAGCACGTTGTTGATTGTCTTGGCCTTCAACTTTTTCGATTCCACCAGCCAAAGGGAGAAGTCCTTCAGGTTAGCCCGGCAGATTTCCGACAGGCGCCGCTCGATGAAAAAAAGCTTCCAGTACGTCCTCACCCATACCCCCAGGTCGTAACAGTGCCGACGTCCGATGCGGTGCCCATGCGCCAACTTTTCTCGGACATAGGGAGGGAAATCAAAGCTCCAGAATCTTTCCAGGAATGCAACGAAGCTCTCCGACCAAGAACAGACCAGCCTTCATCACCGCGGCCTCAATCAGCTCTTGGTCTTTCAGAGCTGAGACGACCCGCTCGGCATCTTTGGCGGTCAAGCTGGAGATTCGGATCGAGCTCAGAATAGCATCAACGTGGAGGACCTCATCCACCGGGCGGCGGGTATGGCTCCAAGGTTTGGGGATCTCATCGCGCAGCCATTCGGCGACGGCCAACAGTGCTGTGTTGTGCTGACACTCGCCCGTCGAACGTCCATTCATGCAGCACTTGATCGCTGGGTTAGAGAGCTTGCAATTACCAGACCCGATCGCGACGGCACAACTAAAAGCGGCGCATCTCCCCTCCCTGCAACGGTGCTTTCACCATTGTCTGCAGTGAACTGAGGATCGCGCCGGTTTTCCGGTAGCGGTCTGCAAGTCCTTACATCGTAAGGGCTTATATAGCAGGGGCAGGATTTGAACCTGCGACCTCCGGGTTATGAGCCCGACGAGCTGCCAACTGCTCTACCCTGCGTCGTGGATAAAAGTATAGGAAAGAAAACACGAAGAGTCAAGCGCCACCAATTCTCAATTTGCGTATCCATAATGAGCGATTCTCATTTTGCCCCATGATATCTGCGCCGTTTGACAGTTTTGCTCATTCTAGATAAGCCGCGAAGGTGCAAAATGAGAATCGCTGGTCAAGCGCGCCCTGCGGCCGCATTTCCCCTGTGTATCCGCGCGCGTGCCCTTGACATTCATTCCTGTTCCGTGAATAACGTATAAAAATACACCCAAGGAGGTATTTATGCTCAGAAAGGTTCTCACCGGTCTTATGCTGGTCGTTCTTGTTCTCGGGGTGGTCTCCTGCGCGAAGAAGGTGCCCACCAAGCTCACGATCGCAACGGACTCCACCTTTCCTCCCATGGAGATGGTGGATACCAACAAGAACATCGTCGGCTTGGACGTCGACCTCATGAACGCGGCCGCAAAGGCGGGCGGATTCACCGTGGAGTTCAAGAGCACGGCGTGGGACGGCATCTTTGCCGGCCTGGACAATGGCAAGTACGACGCGGTCATGTCGTCAGTCACGATCACCGACGAGCGCAAGAAAACGATCGACTTCTCCATCCCCTACTTCAACGCGGGGCAGATCCTGATCGTGAAGACCGATACGAACGGAGTCACGACGCTCGACGATCTGAAGGGCAAGACGGTGGGCGCGCAGATCGGAACAACGGGCGCCTTCGAGATTGATAAGGTCAAGGGTGCGGACAAGATCAATGAGAAGACGTACGACGAGATCGGTCTTGCGGTCGCGGACCTGGCCAACGGGCGGATTGACGGCGTCGTGGTGGACACCCCCACCGCCGCGAACTACGTGCTGCAGAGCGATCAGTACAAGGGCAAGCTGAAAATCGTCGGCAAGCCGTTCACCGAGGAATACTACGGCGTGGCGGTGAAAAAGGGCAACACGAAGGTCCTGGACCTTATCAACGCGGGCCTCAAGAAGGTCCTGGACGCGGGCGACAACAAGGCAATCGAAGACAAGTGGCTGAAATAGGAACCGAACGGGAGAGCGGCGTTTCTTCGGAAACGCCGCTGATTTCACGGCGCGAGGCCCGTGCCTTGCGCGACACCCACATCGAGATCACTGACGGCGCGCTGATCCCCGGCAAGGGGCAGAAATTCACCATTTCCGCATGGAGTATTTCCTTCTTCTTGGCGCTGGCCGTCTTGATATACCTGTTCATATTCCGTTCTCACCCCTACCGCGAGATCATGCTGTTCCTGCCGGACGGAATCGCCCGGACCTTCGAGGTCACCCTCATGTCCATCGGTTGCGCGGTAGTCGTTGGATTGATCGCGGGCCTTGGCAGGATCTCGCGCATCCGGATCCTCAACCTGATCGCGACCATCTACGTGGAGATCATCCGCGGGATCCCGCTGCTGGTTCAGATTTTCTACATCTACTACGCCCTGGGAAAGATCATCCAGGTCCCCGACATATTTGCCGCCGTCATCGCCATGACGGTCTGCTACGGCGCGTATCTCGGGGAGATTTTCCGGGCCGGCATCCAGTCCATTCACAAGGGCCAGATGGAGGCCGCCATCGCCCTCGGGCTCACCCGGAGCCAGGCCCTGCGGAGGATCATCCTTCCCCAGACGGTCAGGGTTGTCCTTCCGCCGCTGGGCAATGAGTTCATTGCGCTTCTGAAGGATTCATCCCTCGTGTCGATCCTTGCCGTGTCGGACCTCCTGCGCCGCGGGAGGGAGTTTGCATCCAAGACCTTCGATTATTTCGAGGCCTTCACGGTGGTCGCCCTGGTGTACCTGGTCATGACGCTTTTTTTCTCGCGCCTTGTGGCCCTGATGGAAGAGAGGATGAACCGCAGTGGCAGATAGGGTGCGGATCATCAATGCATGCAAGAACTTTGGGAAGGTGGTGGCCCTGCGGAACACCACCCTGTCCGTCAAAACCGGAGAGGTGGTTCTGGTGATCGGTCCATCGGGCAGCGGCAAGAGCACAATGCTGCGGTGCATCAACAGGCTGGAAAACCTTACCTCGGGGGAGATCTGGATCGACGACGACCAGGTGACCGACCACGCATCGGACATCCGCAAGATCCGCGAAGAGGTGGGCATGGTGTTCCAGTCCTTCAACCTTTTCCCCCACCTCACGGCGCTGCAAAACATAATCCTGGCGCCCCGCATCGTGAAGAAGATCCCGGAGGCTGACGCGCGCGATCTGGGGCGGAGCCTCCTGGCGCGCGTCGGACTCTCGGAAAAGGAAGTCTCGTACCCCGAGCAGCTTTCCGGCGGCCAGCAGCAGCGCGTTGCCATCGCGCGCGCCCTTGCCATGAGCCCCAAGGTCATGCTCTTCGACGAGCCCACCTCCGCGCTGGATCCAGAGATGATCAAGGAGGTGCTGGACGTCATGGTGGAGCTGGCCCGGGAAGGTATGACCATGCTCGTAGTATCACACGAGATGGGTTTTGCCCGGGCCGCGGCGCATTCCGTGGTCTTCATGGACAATGGGGAGATCATCGAGCGGGGAACTCCGGAAGAACTGTTCACCTCCCCCAAGGAAGAGCGAACGCAAAGGTTCTTGAAACACATTTTATAGCAATAAGGCCCCCGGGCGGGGGCCTTTCAGTTTCATGGGGATGACGCAGGTCGGTCTAGTAACTCTTCATCTGGGACACCTTGCGCGCCCTCTTCATGCGCTTTCTCTCCAGCGCTTTCTTCTTGCGATTGAGAATGGCCGAGGGCTTCTCGAAGAATTCCCTCTTCTTCCACTCGCGGATGATCCCCTCTTTCTCAACCTGGCGCTTGAAGCGCTTGATTGCTTTCTCCAGGGGCTCATCGTCGCTCACTTCAATGTAGGCTATGGAACTCACCTCCCTTCGGTGCTCTGCGATGATCCAATGTCGATAAAATCAGGGCTTTTGTCAAGGAGAGGTCCGCTGGCGAGCGCATCCGGATCAACAGCGATTCCCGATGCCTCCACCTCCCAGTGCAGGTGGGGTCCCGTGGCAAAACCTGTCATGCCCGACAGGCCGATGATCTGGCCCCGTTCCACCACCTCGCCCTGCTTGGCCACCAGAGCGGAGAGGTGATAATACAGGGAAAAAAGTCCGGGCAAGTGTTCGATCACTACGCTGTTCCCCGTGAGGATCCGCTGGCCCGCAAAAACAACCCGGCCCCGGCCGCAGGCAGGCACGGGAGTTCCCGTCGGCGTGGCTATATCGATGCCCTCGTGGATGGAAAAGCTGCTGGAGCCGTCAGAGTACGCGTACTCGCGCCTGTCCCCGTAGCCCGCGGTCCGCCGCGCTCCCGGAAGCGGATCCAGGAAAGCGCCGGTTTCGTAGAGAGCATCGGGATGGGGGGTTGCAAGCATCAGCGCAAGAGACCGGGATTCCGCTGTCTTCCTTGGATCGGGTGCTGTCAGGAGCAGGGAGAGCTCCTTTGTCAGGCTGATGCGCTCAAAGCGGAACGTGCGCTTCTGTATGGTGAACGGCTGCAGGAGGAGGAATGTGCGCGGCCCCGCGGACGCGCTCAATCTCAGGGTATATCCTCTTGGCGCGCTCCCGGCTGGAATTCCCAGGAGCACTGCCCACATCTCCCGCGTACCGCTGAATGAGGCTCTGAATCCGCTTGCCTCTGCAACGGCGTTCCCTCCCGACGCGCTCACCTGCGCGGAAACGGCGTCGAGGGGCTCGACGGACCACACGTACAGCCGGGCAATCTGTCCGGGCGCCGAGCCGGATGCCACATTCGTAGAGAGCCGCAGAGGCAGCATGCCGGCCGTGAAAATGGCGAATTCCCCGAGGACCGGCCGGAGCGCGCCTTTTTCCACGGTAAAAACCGCTTTCGGATCGGTGATGCATATGGCGGTGGCAGGGTTCGTGAGCTCCACGGTCGCGGGCCAGGCCAACCGGGCTGGGAATGCGGCAAGAAGGAGGAACACCGAGGCTGCCGCGCGCGGGAGTCCGGATTTCATTTGTGCAGATCGAGGATCGTCAACTGGAGGTTCTCACCCCCGCCGTACGAGTTGCGTCCCAGCCGGTAGACGACATCCACCGTGTCACCCACCGTGAACTCTCCCGGAAACCGCGGCGCCGCGTTCCAGTACACGGCGGGCCATTTCGTCCTGCCCGCGTCGAGGAGCAGCTTCAGATGGTTGAGGTCCTTTTTCCCGATGAGCTCGCAATGCGCGACGCGCATGCCCCGGGTGAGAAAAACCAGCGCCGGGTTGCCTTCCCCGTAGGGCTCCAGCAGATCGACTGTTTTCTGCAGATCCGGCGAGAGGAACGTGACGGGGATCTCCGCGTCGATGACAAGGGTTTCCTCTTCCTCCCGAGTCAGCCGCGTGATGTCCTCAACATGTGTGTAGAAGGAATCCAGAAAAGAATCCAGTCGACTGCGTTCCATGCTGAAGCCCCCGGCGAAATCGTGGCCGCCGAAGTTCAGAAAATCCGATCCATGCCGGGCAAAGAAATCAGCGATCACCTGCGGCCGATTGCAGCGGATCGAGCCGACCACCGTGTCTCCGGCCTCCGCGATCACAATGGCGGGCGTCTTGAAGAAGGCCTGGAGCCGCGACGCCATGATGCCCGTTATGCCGCGCTGCACGCGCTCGTCGTGCACCAGCACGCATCTGCCGCCTGATTTCTCCAGCGCTTCCTTGGCCTGTCCCAGCATTGCGTTCCAGGCGCTCTCTCCCATGCTCTTGCGCCGGGCATCCAGGGCGAAAAGCTGCCCCACCAGGGCTTCCGCCTCCTCTGCGGTCCGCGCAAGGAACAGCCGGGTCGCCGTGCCGGGTTCGCCCATGCGGCCCGCGGAGTTGAGAAGCGGCGAAATCTGCCACGCGATGTCGGTTGTGCTGATGCGCTTGCCCAGCAGGTCCTTGCGTTTGAACATCTGCCGCAGGCCGTTGCGCTCGGAAGCGCGCAGAAGCGAAAGGCCGCGCCGCACGAGGATCCGGTTCTCATCGGCAAGCGGCATGAGGTCGGCAAGGGTGGCGAGGGTCACCAGGTCAAGACGGGTGGAAGCAGGCGCAAGCCGCTCTTTTTCACGTTCCAGGACCAGGCTGGTGAACACCTCCTTCAGTGCATCAATCTCCGGACTGGGCCGGCTTGAGTATTTGCTCGATGGCGACGACTGCTGCAGCTTCAGGAGGCTCTTTCCCGCAAGGTCGGGCAGGTAGCGAGCGATCAGGGGCGCAATGTCGGAAAGGGAGAGGGGCACGTCCGGCCCGAACGCCCGCGCAAGCAGCCGAGCCTGCATGGCCGCGTCCATGACCAGAACCTCGTCCTGGCCGGTAAAATCGGCGAGCCGGGTCTTTCCAATCTCCACGAGCCCCGGCACGAGGTTCTCCTGTATCCGGTCGGTTTCCACAAGATTGGTCAACCGCACAGCCTCCACCACGACGGTTTCATTCGCGGGGCGCGCATTCAGGAGGCAGACCGACATCCCATAAAAGGATGAGCGGGAGAAGCGCAGAGCCCATTCCACCTTGGATGCTACAGCGCATCCGCACAGGTCGCGGAAGGGATACCCGGGAAGCTTGGGGTCCACAACGGCCACGGCCGGGGGAAGCTCCGGCGGCGGATTATGGTGATCGATCACGATCGACTCTATTCCCCGGCTCGCGGCCAGCGCGATCTCCGCAGCATTGGACACGCCGCAGTCGACGGTGATAAGCAGCCCTATGCCAAGATCAGCTACCCGGTCGATCACCTTGTCCGAGAGCCCGTATATCTCTTCCCCTTCGGGGAGCATCCACTGCACGTCCGCTCCCATGTCCGCGAGCGCTTCAAACAGGAGCACCGTTGCCGTGATCCCATCCACGTCCCTGTCCCCGAAGATGAGCATCTTCTCCCCGCTGTCCACCGCCGCATTGATCCGTTCCACTGCATCCGCCATTGCGGGCATGAGGAAAGGGTTATGCAGGTGCCGGGGATCGCTTTCCAGGAAGAAGCGCATGGACTCGGGAGAAGTGACTCCCCGACGCGCGAGAATTGTCGCGGCAAGCAGCTCTATGTCGTATCGGCGCGCGAGCTCCCTGACCGCCTGGGCATCCACGCCGGTTTTTCGCCATATCATGCCTTTGTGATCTCCTCCAGAACCCTCGGACCGGGCATGATACGCTCCTCTCCCGTCTGGTACGCGGAGGTGATCAGACCGGCGGCCTCCGTCACCTTCGCTTCATCATCGCCCTGCACCATGCACAACGGCTCCCCCGCCGCCACGGCGTCCCCTTGCGTGCGCAGCAGGGTGACCCCGACTCCCGGCAGGACCCTGTCCTCCTTGCGCGACCTGCCCGCGCCGAGGATGACGGAGGCGACGCCGATCTTGTACGCGTCTATCCGCCGCACAAAGCCGTCGGCAGCAGCCATGACCGGCCGGGCGATGCGCGCGTGCGGTCCCCTTTCAGGATGCAGGACACATTCCACATCGCCGCCCTGGAATTCCACGTTTTTCACGAACAGCTCCCACGCGCTGCCCTCCGCGAGCTTCTTCCTGGCCAGGCGCTCTCCTGATGACGGGTCCGGGCTCAGCCCACCGAGTGCGAGCATCCACCCTGCCAGGCGGCAGGACAGGTCCACCTCCTCCGCAGGCCCCTTGCCCTGCAGGCAATCGATGCTCTCCTCCACTTCGAGGAAGTTGCCGATCTTCAGGCCCAGCGGCTGATCCATGTCAGTGACCAGCGCGGCCACGCCTCTGCCAAGACCGGCGCCCGTGGCCACGAGGGAACGCGCAAGTCCGCGCGCCTGTTCGCGGCTTTTCATGAACGCTCCCGCTCCCGTCTTTACGTCGAAGAGGAGCGCCTGGGCGCCTTCGGCGAACTTCTTTGACATGATGCTCGCCGTTATGAGGGGGATGGACTCCACGGTGCCGGTCACGTCGCGTAATGCGTACATCCGCCGATCCGCGGGCACCACGGCTTCACTTTGGCCGATCATGGCAAAGCCGATGCGCGTGAGGGCTTCACGAAACCGGGCAGGCGAGAGGTCCGTGCGGTACCCGGGGATGGACTCCAGCTTGTCCAGGGTCCCTCCCGTATGTCCCAGCGACCTTCCGCTCATCATGGGCACGCGCAGCCCGCAGGCCGCTGCCAGCGGCGCAAGAACGAGCGAGATCTTGTCCCCCACGCCGCCGGTGGAGTGCTTGTCAACGAGCGGCCCGGGAATGCCGTGAAGGTCCACCACCTCCCCAGAGTCGATCATGGCGCGCGTCAATCGGGCCGTCTCAGCCGGGTTCATGCCCTTGAGAACAATGGCCATGAGCAGGGCGGAGAACTGGTAGTCGGGGATCTCCCCAGCCGTGAAGCCTTTCACGAGGAAGTCGATCTCTTCAGGCAAGAAGCTGCCGCCGTCGCGCTTTTTTACGATCAGGTCGACGGCTCTCACGATATCCCTTTCGCGAAGGCGATCTTTTGAACGGGAATGTAGCGGGCGCCGGCCCGGTCCAGAATGGACTGGAAAAGAACGCATTCTTCGATTGCAAAATCCAGCGCCGGCAGCTCTACGCATTCCGTCCACCCCGGATCAACCGGCGCTGAGCCGGCCCGGGCAATCGTGACGTGCGGCGAGAAACCCCGCGCATCGGCAGTCCAGCCGAGGGGCGCGATTTTCGACTCGAAAAGCCGCCAGTAATCGCGCATCTCCTCAACGCCCTTTTCAAGACCAATCCAGAGCACGCGCGGGCTGCCTTTCTGCGGGAACTGCCCCGGCTTCCCCAGCCGGGCGGGGATACAGGGTCGGCGCAGCGCGGCGTCTTCGAACACATGCGAGAGCGCAGCCACGCCCTCATTCGGTACTTCGCCGAAGAAATGCAGCGTCAGGTGCATGCCGTCAGCGCGCACCCATTTTACTCTTGTGAACCGGCTTCGGGCGGTCGCAAGCGCTTCCTCAATCGCGCTCTTGGCTGCCGGGGGCAATGGAAGCGCGGCAAACACCCTCATCAGCAGGCCCCCACCCAGCGAAGCGAGGCAAGCGGACCTTCCAGGACAAATTGCACCATGCGCGGCAGGGCATCCCGGAGCGCGCGCAGCGCTCCCGCTTCCAGCGACACCTCAACGGCCTGCGCGAGAGGAACGGCCTGGGTGGCCTCGAGGTAGCGCAGCGCTCCTGGAGGAATGGGGAGCCCCGGCTCCGCTCCGCACGCCGCGCAGAGCAGCGCATTGGACTGCGGGGAATAGAAGGCCCGGCTTCGATCTGAGAGAGAAGCTCCGCATCTGTCGCAGGATCCGATGTTGGGCTGGTATCCGGCCAAAGAGAGGAAGCGCCAGAGGAACTGGGTGGTAACGTACGGCTCCCGCTTGACGTCCGAGGCATCGAGCAGCTTCAGGGACTGGAGAAACAGCCGGAAAAGCTGTCCCGACACCTCTCCCGCTCCAAAGGATTTCTGCACGACCTCGGCCCAGAGCGAGGCCGCGGCCAGCTTCAAGAAGTCCCTCTGCAGCCCCTCGAAGGAAGCGTGGATATCGAGATCCGTGACCTTGTAGCTCTTTTTCACAGGGTTGTGATAGAGCTGCACGCGCGACCACGTGAACGGCTCGCTGCCCAAGCGCAGCCGGCTGTGCATCTTGAATGCCCCGTACGCGGTGGCGTTGATCAACCCCATGTCCGACGTCAGGAGCCAGAGGCTCTTATGGAACTCGCCGAAGCGTTCCCTGCGTATAACGATCGCATGGGTGGAAATGTTTCGGAGCATGGGCGGCTCTATCCCTACGCATCATAAAGAGAGACGGCGCGCGTGGCAAGGCGAGGGAAGGCGGGACCGCGGCCGCCGCAAGAAAACGGCGCCGCACATCCAGCGTTCGGCGGAAAAATGCTTGACCATGATGCCGCCAATTCTTAACTTGGTGCAAGCACCGGAGAAACACATATGAGCGATCATCACATTATTCCCGCGGATCAATTACTGCCCGCGCGGCTCTTCATCATCCCCCTGCGCGGCAAGCCCATTTTTCCGGGGATTCTGACCCCTGTCATGCTCCCCTCAGCGCAGGAGGCGGACACGGTGGAAAAGGCCGTAGCAGCCGACAGCTTCATAGGGATGGTGCTTACGAAATCGGAGGAGAGGGAGAATCCCGGGGCGGACGACCTATACCCGGTCGGCACCGCGGCCAAGATCGTGCGGCGGATCAACCTTCCGGATGGCGGGGTGAACATCTTCATCTCCACGCTGAAGCGCTTCCAGATCAAACGGGTGCTTCAGGGCGCCGCGCCCATCAGCGTGGTGGCCCAGTACCGGGAAGATGAAAACTTCGATTCTCCCGAGGTGAAGGCCCTGACCCGCGCCCTCATCGCCGAGATGAAGCAGATATCGGAAAACAACCCCCTCTTCTCGGAGGAGATGCGCCTTTCCATGGTCAACATCGACCATCCGGGCAAGATCGCGGACTTCATCACCTCCATCCTCAACATCGACAGGACCGAGCAGCAGAAGATACTGGAGATGAACGACGTGCAGGCGCGCATGGAATACGTGCTCATCTTCATCAAGAAGGAACAGGAGCTGCTGAAGATCCAGAAAAAGATCCAGGAACAGCTCAATGAGAAGATCTCCAAGAGCCAGCGGGAATACTTCCTCAAGGAGGAGCTGAAGGCCATCAAGGGCGAGCTGGGAATGGCGGTTGACGCCAAGTCCAGCGAATACCAGCGCTTCAAGGAGGCGGCGGAGAGGCTCAACCTGCAGGGGGAGGTCAAGGAGCAGGTGGAGCAGGAGCTGGAGAAATTCTCCCTCATGGACGCCAACTCTCCCGAGTTCACGGTCACGCGCAACTACCTGGAGACCATCATGGCTCTGCCGTGGAACGATGACTCGCAGGAATCCATCGACATGGACAAGGCTCTCGCCATCCTGAACGAGGACCACTATGGGCTGGAGGACGTGAAGGAGCGCATCGTGGAGTACCTGGCCGTGCGCAAGCTCAAGCAGGACAGCAAGGGCTCGATCATCTGCCTGGTGGGCCCTCCCGGCGTCGGCAAGACCTCCGTGGGCAAGTCCATCGCCCGCGCGCTGGAACGGAAGTTCTTCCGATTCTCCGTCGGCGGCATTCGCGACGAGGCGGAGATCAAGGGCCACAGGCGCACTTATATCGGCGCCATGCCCGGTAAAATCATCCAGGGGCTGAAGATCGTAAAGACGAGAAACCCGGTGTACATGATCGACGAGATCGACAAGCTCGGCGTATCGTACCAGGGCGATCCTTCTTCAGCGCTGCTTGAGGTTCTTGACCCCGAGCAGAACGTCTCCTTCCGCGATCATTACCTCGACCTGCCCTTCGACATATCCCACATCCTCTTTGTGACCACGGCAAACACCCTGGATACGATCCCGGCGCCCCTGCTTGACCGCATGGAGGTCATACGGCTCTCCGGCTACATCGACAGGGAGAAGGTGGCAATTGCGCGGACGTATCTCATCCCGCGCTCCCTTGAACGGGCGGGCCTTGGGAAGGCCGGCGTGAAGTACGACACCCCCGCGCTCCTGGCCATCGCGGACGGATATGCCCGTGAAGCGGGCCTGCGGAATTTCGAGAAAGCCCTGGACAGGATCCATCGCAAGATCGCGCGGAAGACTCTCGCCAAGGAGGTGAAGCTCCCGCTCACATTGAAGAAAGACTCCCTGGTCGAATACCTGGGAAAGCCCGTGTTCCTGGACGAGGAGATGGCGGAGATCTCCAAGCCGGGTATGGCCACCGGCCTGGCCTGGACCCCGCTCGGCGGCGCCGTCCTCACCATCGAGGCCGTGGCCAATGTCGGCAAGGAGGGCTTCAAGCTCACCGGAAAACTGGGCGAGGTGATGCAGGAATCCGCGAGCATAGCCTATTCCTACATCCGCAATATCTCGGGCCGGCACGGGGTGAGCACGGATTTCTGGGAGAAGAACCTGATCCACATTCACGTACCGTCAGGAGCGACCCCGAAGGACGGGCCTTCGGCGGGGATCACGCTTGCCTCGGCGCTGCTCTCTCTTGCCACGGGGAAAAAGATGAGGAAATCGCTTGCAATGACGGGCGAGCTGTCGCTCGTGGGCAGGGTGCTTCCCATAGGCGGGCTCAAGGAAAAGGTCATAGCAGCCCGACGCAACAAAATAAAGCGCGTGATCTTTCCTCATGGCAATGCCCGGGACCTGGAGGAGATTCCCGAGCACGTGCGGGAGGGAATCTTGTTTCAGCCCGTTTCAACCATGGAGGAGGTCATCGGATTGATTTTCTGAATGCCTGGGGGCCTTCAGATGAGATCTTCCGGATCCAGATGCACGGCTCCTTGACGAAGCACCTTGCAGGGCCGGCGGGTGATGTCCAACAGGGTAGAAGGCGCTCCCGGCGGATGATCGCCGTCATTAAAAATGATATCCACGTCGCGCTCGAACTCATTGCATATATCCTTGATGCTCGTCAAAGGAGGAGAACCCGCCCTGTTCACGCTCGTTGAATAGAGGGGCCGTTCCACTGCCCGAAGGAGGCTCTGGAGAAAGCTCGAATCAGGGATGCGCACGGCGACGGTTCCGCCCGCGCGATCGGGAAGCACGAGCGTCAATGGACCGGGCCAGAACCTGGAGAGCCGAGCTGGCACGGACATGTCAGAAACCCGCGCGATCCAGGTGCGATCAGCGAGAAGCTGGAGAAAGGGTTTCTCCTCCCCCCTCCCCTTGACGCGGCGAAGCCTATCCTGGGAATCCGGAACAGCGCCGATGAGCCCGTACATCGTGTCGCCCGGAGCGATCGCCACGCCCCCTCCCGTGAGAACGCAGAGCAGCGCCGAGAATGCGCCGGGATCACCTGCCGTGACTACCATGCGCTCTTCCGCGGGGGACGCGCGCGGCAATGAACGCAAACGCCGCAAGCAGAAAGGCAAGGCCTACGGCCGCTGCCTTGACCATGGCGTTGCGCGTGTCGTCGGTTTTTCGCATCCTCAACAGATCGCCCATCGCATACGTTTCAGACGGGAAGGTCCGGCCCTCCAGCTTGACGACCGCATCGCCTGCGGCATACAGGTTGATGCCGCGGGCCATGATGCGGTTGCTCTCTTCGTCGCTTTGAAGCTGCGCAAGCTGGTCTTTCAGCTCAGCGTTGCGCTCTTTCAGCGCATCGACATTCGCCGCCAGGTCCGCCCGATAACGATCCATGTTCCGAAAAGCAAGCACCCCGGAATCCCCAAACAGCAGGATGGCGATGGAGGCAGCGGCAAATATACCGGCGAGAATGGGAAGAAAACGGCGCATGTTCTTCTTCTCATCATAACGGCTGGCGGCGCGATAAAAATGAGGGGGAAACGACCTCCGTGTCCATCTGTTGACAACTTGAAAACAGCCGGATTAGAGTATTGGAATGCGATTTGCATGAAATTGGGGGACGTTTTGCCGATAATGAGGACAGCTATATAAGCATCCTCAGGAGACACG
>JBEKQU010000066.1:0-25900 GCA_049519415.1 Spirochaetia bacterium | reverse complement strand
CTTGGTTGAGCAATCAACGAGATGGACATCCCTGATCCACAGAAGTCTCGGAAGCCGTCGGGGGGTTACTGTAGCATGCAGTCCGCCGGAAGTCTATAGGGCTGTAATCGCTGTAGTACTAGGCCGGCCTTCGGCCACGCCAGATAAAGTTGACAAAGTCCTCTGCCGTGCCTCACAATCTCCCTGGAGGCGTCGTGCAATCCCAGAGACCGGTCCTGAAACAGGTCCAAAAGCTCAAGATGACCCCCCAGCTCTATCAGGCGGTCAGGCTCATGGCCCTGCCCTTGCAGGATCTGAAAACGACCATCGAGGAGGAGCTGGAAAAGAACCCCGCCCTCCAGGTGGAGGAGGATAGGTCCACCGTTTCCCTTGATTCGCTTCCGGCCCGCGAGAACGCGGACGGCGATGGCGACTGGTTCGACCACTCCTCGGATGCCGTCTATTCTCGCGCCGACGGGGAGGCGGCCAGCGACGCCCGGCGCCAATTCATCGAAGGCGCCCTTTCCCAGCCGGAAAGCCTGCAGGAACACCTTCTCTCCCAGCTTGCCCTTCAGCCCATCAGCGAGGAATGGATCCGCATCGGCGAACTGCTCATCCGCAACCTCGATGAGAACGGCTTTCACAAGGAGTCCCCCGAGATCCTCCTGCAGGAGGAAGCGGACAAGGAACAGGTGACGAGGATTATGCGGCTCGTGCAGGGCTTCGACCCCGTGGGCACGTGCGTGAAGGATGTGCGGGAGAGCCTCCTTGCGCAGATCCGCCACCATCCCCGCCCGCATCCCCGGGCGGCGGAGGTGGTGGAGAACTGGTGGGAAGCCCTGGAGAAGCAGCACATGCGGGAGATCGAGAAGGGCATGCGCATCACCGGGGCCGGGCTGCGGGAGATAGCGGCCTTCATCCGCACGCTCGATCCTCTCCCGGGGCGCAGCTATTCCCGGGACGTCATCCGCTACGTTGTGCCCGACGTGCAGGTCGTCCTGCAAGACGGGGAGTTCGTCATTCTCCTGAACGACGAGATGATCCCCGTGCTGGGCCTCAACCCCTTGTTTGAGGACATGGCGCGCCGCAAAGGGGAGGCGAAGGACCCCCAGACCCGACAGTTCGTCACGCGGAACCTCCAGGACGCGCGATGGTTCATCCGCACCATCGGCCAGAGGAATGAGACCCTGCTGAAGGTATGCCGCGCCATCGTCGAATTCCAGCGGGAGTTCTTCCTGAAGGGGCCGAAATACATGCGGCCCCTTACGCTGAAGGACGTCGCGGGGGAAATCGGAGTGCACGAGGCCACCGTGTCGCGCATCACCTCGTCGAAGTATATGCAGACGGAATGGGGTATCTTTAGCCTGAAGCACTTTTTCTCCAACTCTGTCGCGGGCACCGGCATGGCGGGCACGCGATTCTCAAAGGAGGGCGTGAAGGAGATCATCCGGGAGATCATCGAACAGGAGGGCCCCGCGGCCAGGCCCGGAGCGCGAACCGGCGAGCATGCGCCGCGCGCGCGCGGCATCTCGGACCAGAAGATCGTCGAGATCCTCGCCGCCAAGGGCGTTTCGCTGGCCCGCAGGACGGTCGCCAAATACCGCGGCGAGCTTGCCATCGAATCATCGTACCAGAGGAGGCGCACATGACCGTCGAGATCAAGGGAATCCATGTCACCGTCACGAAAAGGGTCCAGGAGTACATCGACGCGAAGATGCCCCGGTTGGATTTCGCCCGGGACCTCATCGTGGACTTCCTGCTCAACCTCAGCCGTGAGAAGAGCCTTTTCAAGCTGGAGGCCACCCTGAATTTCCGCTGGGGCGCCTCCAAGCACGTCGGGGTGGAGAACTTCGATCTCAACAAGGGCATCGACGAGCTCTTCGACAAGCTGGAGGCGGTCATCGAAAAGGAGAAATCGCGCATCAAGGAACACCACAAGAAAAAAGAGCCCGGCGTGGTGGTGGAAGAATAGGCGGGGGACCATGGGGCAACAAACAAAGGACAAATTCCTGGTCCTCGACCTGCTGCAGCTCGATCTGAGGGAGAATGACGCGCTGGACCTGAAGTGCATCGGCGGCAGGCCCGGCCTCATACGGGAGATCACCGTCACGGAGATCAACAGGCCGGGGCTGGAGCTGGGCGGCTTCTATGAGAACTTCGCTTTCCAGCGGATCCAGATCTTCGGCCGGGGGGAGAACGCGTATCTGCAGAAGCTCGCCAAGGAGAAGCGCCGCGGCGAGCTCTCCCAGCTCTTTACCTATCTCATCCCCTGCTGCGTTTTCACCCACTCCCTTTCCCCCACGGAGGATTTCATAGCAATCGCGGAAAAAGCCCAGTGCCCGCTCCTCCAGACCGACCTCTCCTCCTCGGAGTTCACCATGCGGATCCTGCGCGTGCTCTCCACGATCTTCGCGCCCAAGACCATCATCCACGGCGTCCTGGTGGAGGTCTTCGGCATCGGCGTCCTGATCATGGGCGACAGCGGCGTGGGAAAAAGCGAATCGGCTCTGTCGCTCATCGAACGGGGTCACCGTCTGATCGCGGACGACGCGGTGGAGATACGGCGGGTGAGCGGCAACATCCTCATGGGCACCGGCGCCCAGGTGGTGAGCCACCACATGGAGATCCGCGGCCTGGGCATCATCAACATCACCCATCTCTTCGGGGTGGGCGCTATCAGGGACAAGAAGCAGATCCAGCTTGTGGTGCGGCTGGAGTTCTGGGACGCGGAGAAGAATTACGACAGGATTGGCGCGGAGGAGGTCACCATTGACATCCTGGGCGTCCACGTGCCCTGCGTGACCGTTCCCATCAAGCCGGGGCGCAACATCCCCGTGATCATAGAGACCGCGGCGCGCAACGAACGGCTGAAGAAAATGGGCTACTACTCTGCCCGGGAGTTCAACCGCAACGTGATGAACTGGCTGGAAGGCGAGAGCACCCGGGAGATATTCCTGAACGAGAAATGAGGGGACATGGTCGAACGCATGGTCACGATCCGCAACCGCGCGGGCATGCACGCCCGGCCCGCGGCGCTCCTGGTAAAGACGGCAAGCAGCTTCACCTCGCAGATCTACATAGAGAAGGACAGCGAGAGGGTGAACGGGAAGTCGATCATGGGCGTCATCACCCTCGGAGCGACGTTCAACACTCAGCTTACCATCATCGCCGAGGGTCCCGACGAGGCCAAGGCCGTTGACGCCATCGAGAAGCTTTTTGAGAACAAGTTTGAGGAAGAGTAGCGGGGCCGTCCTTCTACTTGCCGGCTTGCTCCTCTTTCTGGCTGCCCGCCCCAGCGCGGCGCAGAGCGTCCTCTGCGCGGTGTCGACCACCGGCGGGGTGGTCGCGGCCACCCTTTCCTTTAGCTGGGCGCAGCCGGCGGACCTGATCGCCTCCCTGCGGGCGGGCCTGGAATCCCGGATCACCTTCGTCGTGCGCCTCTATGAGAAGCGCCCCGGGATCCTGCCCTTCATGGGCGACCGGATGCTTTCCGAGCGCATCATCGCGCGCAGCGCTTTTTGGGATTTCCTGGGGGAAAGGTTCGTCGTGGAGTCGGACAGCGGCGCGCAGGTATCCTACACAAACGCGAACGATCTCCTGAAAGGGTTCTTCACCGTGAGCGGCCTGTCCCTCTACACGCTCCCCCCGGCCGATCTGCGCCCGCGGTACGTGACGGCCCGGGCGCAGTTCGAGCCGGTGCGCCTCATGCCGCCGCTCACGCTGGTGAGCCTTGTCGGCGCCGCGGCCGGCTCCACCACGCCGTGGGTGAGAAGGAACGCTCCGTGAAGCGGCCGACCGACCGCGTGGCGATGGCGGAGAACACCTCGCGCGGCCTGTTTATCCTCGTGCTGCTCTTCATCATCCTCATCGGCGTCATCATCGCCTTCTCGCGCGTGTTCATCACCACGATCGCGCGCGCTGATCCCACCACCACGACGATCGCGCTGATCGTGGCCATGGCCCTCGGCCTCCTCCTCCTGGGGGTCACCGTCTTCCAGTTCATCCGGCTCCTGCGCCAGCGCGCCCTGAGACAGCCCGGCGCCGGCCTGCGGCTGCGCCTGATGCTCTTCTTCATCCTCGTGAGCATCCTCTCCGCGGGGCCGCAGGCCATGCTTGGCATCACCTTCGTCAACTCCGCCATGGGGACCTGGTTCAGTTCCTCCATCGGGGACGCGCTGAAGGGGGCGCGCGAGCTGGCGATCAGCTACCAGAAGGAGCGCGTGCAGAACCTTGACGCGTTCCTGGGGGGCCCCCTCCTGCCGGGGCTGATCCGCGACATTCAGGCCGCGCCTGAGCGCGCGTGGTCCGAAATTCAGGCCGTGAACTCGGAAATCGCGGCGCTGCAGATTTTCTCCGCTGATGGAAAAGAACTGGTTTTCCAGGGGGATGAGCGCGCGCGGCTTTCCACGCCGGAAGGGGCGAGCGGCAAGGAGGACACGCCCGACGCCACCATCCTCAGGGGCAGCAAGAGCCTGTCCCTGGGCGACAGGAAACTCACCATCGTGGCAAGCGCCCTTCTCTCGGCGGACCTGCGCACCAACGTGCGCAAGCTGAGCCAGAGCCTCACCGTCTTCACCTCCCTGGACACGTTCGGCGACCTTTTCCGCCTGGTGATGGTGGGCTTCTTCCTCCTGTTCTCCCTGCCTATATTGTTCATCACGATCCTCGTGAGCCTCCTCCTCACGGAGCGGATCATCAGCCCCATCGCGCACCTGGAGGACGCGACGCGGCGCGTGGCGGAGGGAGATTTCAGCTTCCGCATCCTCACCCGGCGCCAGGATGAGATGGCCACGCTGGTCGATTCGTTCAACGGCATGATCTCCGAGCTGGAGCGCTCCCGGCGCAAGCTCCTGCAGGCCGAAAGGATCACCGCCTGGCAGGAGATCGCCCAGCGCTTGGCGCACGAGATCAGGAACCCTCTCACCCCGATCAAGCTCTCGGCGCAGCGGATCGTGAAAAAGCACGAGGAACGCGCGGAGGACTTCGACAAGGTGCTGCATCCCGCGGTCTCCTCCATCATCACCGAGGTGGAAAACCTGGAGCGGCTGCTGCGCGAGTTCGGGGATTTCGCCAAGCTGCCGGTTCCCCAGCCCACGCAGGCGAATCTCAAGGAGATGCTGCTGGAGGTGGCCTCCGTCTACAGGAACCTCTCCTCCGCGGTGCGCATCGACATGGGGGAGGTGCCGGAAGCCCTGGTGCTCGCGGTGGACAGGAACCAGATGAAGCGCGTCTTCGCCAACCTCTTCACCAATGCCATCCAGGCCATGCCGAACGGCGGCCTGCTGTCCGTTCGCGCGGACCTTGTGAAGAAGACCCACGCCAGCTTCTACCGCATCGCGGTGAGCGACACCGGCATCGGAATCCCTGAGAAGGACATGGACAGCATCTTTGATCCCTATTTCACCACCAAGAAGAACGGCACGGGCCTGGGGCTTGCCATCGTGCAGCGCATCGTCTTTGATCACAAGGGAAACGTGTGGGCCGAGAGCGACCAGAGCACCGGCACGACGTTTTTCATCGATCTGCCGACGGGGACGCCGGGAGGGCAGCAGGGGTGAGCACCATCCTCATCATTGACGACGAGCCGGGCATCCGCACGGTGCTCAGCGATGTGCTGGAGGACGAGGGCTACACGGTGATCGCCGCGGAGGACGGCATCCAGGGCCTCACCGAAATGGCGGACACGCCCGTGGACCTGGTGTTCCTGGACGTGTGGCTTCCCAACATGGGAGGCATGGACGTGCTGGCGCGGATGCGCGAGCAGTTCCCCGACGTCGAGGTCATCATGATCTCGGGCCATGCGAACATCTCCCTCGCGGTGCAGGCCACAAAGATGGGCGCTTTCGACTTCCTTGAAAAACCCCTCTCCCTGGACCGGACCATGACCGTGGTGCGCAACGCGCTGGCCATGGAGGACCTTCGACGGGAGAACAGGACCCTGCGGAACAGCATCTTCATCGACGACAGGATGGTGGGCGAAAGCAAGGGGATGCGCGCCGTGCGGGAGCGGATCGAGCAGGCGGCGGAAAGCGATTCCCGCATCCTCATCATGGGAGAGAACGGCACCGGCAAGGAGCTGGTGGCCCGGGAGGTGCACGTGCGGAGCAAGCGGGCCGCGGGGCCGTTCGTGGAGCTGAACTGCGCCGCCATTCCCGAGAACCTGATCGAGAGCGAGCTGTTCGGACACGAGAAAGGGGCATTCACCAGCGCCCTGCAGCGCAGGCGCGGCAAGGTGGAGACCGCCGACCGCGGCACCCTTTTCCTGGACGAGATCGCCGACATGTCCCTCATCACCCAGGCCAAGGTGCTGCGCGTGCTGCAGGAGATGCGATTCGAGCGCGTCGGGGGGGAGGAATCCATTTCCGTTGACGTGCGCGTGATCTCCGCGACCAACAAGGACATCCGCGGCGAGATCGCCAAGGGGAGGTTCCGGGAAGACCTGTTCTTCCGCATCAACGTGGTGCCCATCGTCGTGCCCCCGCTGCGCGACAGGATGGAGGACATGCCGGACCTCGTGGCCTACTTCATGGAAAAGTACAAGCGACCCTCGGCGCAGGAGCCCAAGACCGTCTCTCCCGAGGGAATGAAGGCGCTGTGCGCCTACCACTGGCCGGGGAATATCAGGGAATTGAAAAACTTCGTGGAGAGGGTTAATATCATGACGGAGGAGTCAGTGATCTCCGCCGCATCCGTGAAGTCTTTCCTCGGCGCCGCGCCCATTGAGGATGCGAGCGGCGTGCTCGCCCCCTATGGAGGGATGACGCTCGCGGAGGCGCGCGACAACTTTGAGAGGGACCTGATCGCGGCGCGCCTGAGGGAGAACGGCGGCAACATTTCCCGGGCGGCTGAGGCCCTGGGCGTGTACGCGAGCAACCTCCACAGCAAGATGAAGAAGTTGCAGATCACTGCGGAGAAATAAAAGACAATGAAAGGCCTCACCCAGCGTCAGCGGGAAGTATTTGATTTCATCAGGGAGTTCCTCCGGCTGCACCGCTACCCGCCGACCATCCGGGAGATCGCCACCCATTTCGGGTTCTCCGTCAAGGGGAGCTACGACCACGTGAAGGCGCTGGAGAAGAAGGGCTTCCTCCACTGCCACGGGAACCGGTCCCGGGCCATCGAGATCGTGCAGGGCGCCGAGGCGGACAAGGAGGAGGTCGCCTCCGTTCCCCTTCTGGGCAACGTGGCCGCGGGAAAACCGCTGTTCGCGGAGGAGAACCTCCAGGGCTACGTCCAGGTCCCCGCTGCGTCGCTGGGAAAGTCCACCCACTTCGCCCTGCAGGTGAAGGGCGACAGCATGAAAGACGCCGGCATCATAGACGGCGACGTGGTGGTGGTGAAGCAGCAGAACACCGCCGACAACGGCGACATCGTGGTGGCCATGGTGGATGACGCGGTGACGCTGAAGCGCTTCTTCGTGGAAAAAAACCGGGTGCGCCTGAAGGCGGAAAACCCCAAGTACCCGCCCCTGTTCACGCAGAACGTGCGCATCCTCGGCAGGCTCGCCTTTCTGATGAGAAGCTACACGTGAGCCCGTCAGCCCCGGCGCCCAAGCCGGGCGCTGCGCCGGTCTCCCTCCTCCTGGGACCCGAGGAGGGGGAGAAGGCGTCTTTCATCGAAAAGATCAAGGACGGCCTCGCGGCCCGGCTCGGGGAGCTGCCGGAAATCAGCCGGTTCTATGCCGGGGAGACGCCCATGGCGGAGATCGTGCGCTGCCTGCGCAACCAGACGCTCTTTGCCCGGCACAGGCTCGTGATCGTGAACAACGTTGATGAGGTGAAGCGCCCCGAGGATGTCGCGGGCCTTGTGGAGTATTGCGGCGCGCCGGCCGCGGATGCAACCCTCCTCCTGGTGAGCCCGTCGTTCACAAGCGAAATCGATAGAAAGATCACGGGCGATCAGAAAAAGAGACTCCCCGGCGCCGTGCCGTTCGAAAGCCAGAAGATCTTCTGGGAGATGTTCGACAACCAGAAGCAGGGCTGGGTGGCAAACTTCTTCCGGCAGAAAAAGATCAGCATCGCCCCCGAGGCCATCGAGTGCATCCTCGACATGGTGGAGAACAACACGCGCGACATGCGCGTGGAGTGCGAGCGGCTGGCGCAGTTCTTCGGCGCCGGCGCCGCCATCGGCCGGGAGAGCGTGGAGCAGTACATCTACCACTCCAAGGAAGAGAACGTGTTCACCCTGTTCGACCGCATGTGCGAGCGGGAGCTGGCATCATCAGAGGAGGTCCTGGACAAGATCCTGCTCTCCCGGGAGGCGGAGGCCACGCAGCTTGCCGGCGGGCTGCTGCAGCAATTCAGAAAGCTTCTGAGCTTCAAGCGGATGCTCGCGGAGAACTACGAGAGCGCCGAGGCCTTCCCCAAGCTGCGGATCTGGAGCAAGAAAAGCCAGAAGACCTACATTGAGGGAAGCAAGAGGTACACCGCGTCGGACATTGAGGCCATCCTGCAGCTTCTGACCAGCTTCGACGAGCGCTTGCGGTCCATCAGGACCGATCTGCACGAGCTCCTTCTCCGGCTCCTCGTCTACTATATCGTTGAGAGAGCAGGGCAAGGAGCGTGGCGGCAGCCGCTCTAGGAATACCATAGGTTACCGGTAGGGCGCGCAGCTTTTACCTACACCGTGCTGACTCGCTGAGACGACGCGGAGTCATACGCACCGAGAATGGCTGCCATTACTTTCCGGCCTTCCTCCCCGGGAATCGGAGAGGGGCGGCTGCCCGTCACAGCTTCAACAAATGCGCGGAGCGAACCGTGCCACCCGGCGCGATCGCTGGAATCGAGCCTGTAAATGATCTCTTCTTTCGTGCCCTGCGGGGAAGTCGTTTTGACAATGACGGTGCACGGATCATCGGCAGGCACGATCAGGGCGCCGTTCCTGCACCTGACGGTCACGCTGTTTTCCATGTCGGCTGCGTACACCCAGCTCGCCACGATGGTTCCGATGGCTCCCGCGCTGAATCTCATGATGCCGACGACCGTATCATCCAGGGCGGTGTCTTTTTCGAAGGTCCCCATGAACGCGGAAATGCCGACGATGTCCTGGCCAAGGAGCCACTGGACGAGATCAAGTTTGTGATAGCCGAGGTCCGCGGTCACCCCCAGCTTGGCCAGCTGCGTGTTGAAGTACCACTGCCCGGTGGGGCTCCATTTTTCCGGACCCCCGTGCCCGAATGCCGTCTGAACAAGATACGGCGCGCCGAGCTGTCCTGATGAGAGGATCTGCTTTGCCTTCATGTGCGCGGGAACGAAGCGCTGGTTGTGCGAAATCATCAACAAAACCCGGCTCTTCTTCGCCGCCGCGATCATCGCGTCGCATTCAGCCAGGCTGGTCGCCATCGGCTTCTCAACGAGCACATGATAGCCGCGCTGGGCGCTCTCCACCGCCATTGCGCAGTGAAAAGCGGACGGGGCGCAGATGCTCACCGCGTCAAAGCCTCCCTTGGAGAGCATCTCCTTCCAATCGACGTACGCCTTTGGAATCTCAAAAGCCTCGCACGCCTGCTTCGCGCTCTGCTCGGAAACATCGCACGCGGCCACTATCTGGGCCCCGGCCTTCTGGTAGCCCGGGATATGCCCCAGCTTGGCAATCTGCCCCAGGCCGATGATCGCGACCTTCAGTTTCCCCTCCATGGCAGCCACTCCCTATACGCCGTTGGCCCTGATGACGTCCCTGAGAGTCCAGATGAAACAGCCCCTCACCTTGTCCGTCGGAGTCCTCTCCGCCTTCCAGGCGCACGCATGCGAAAGAGGCTATCAGGACGCGGGAACACATGTCAATGAATGACGCGCAGAAACAGCATTTCTCTATTTGCGTTTCGGCAGGAGCGCTTCTCATTTTGCACGATCTTCAGGGGCCTTTCTGGTACCTTTTGCATCAATCGCTTTTCCTGTGAAGGTGCAAAATGAGAATCGCTGGCGCAGAAGCTCCTCCAGATTGGACACGGTCGCCCCGACAGCCCGCACCCGATGGGAGAGGCTCTTCATCAAGCATGGTTCAGGGAGCGAGCCGGTAGATCGCCACTCGGCCTCGGGTCGGCTCAGGAAAGGCCCAGAAAATGACCCCGTTCAAGAGAAGGGGATCGTCAGCCCTGGAAAGCCGACAAGGGCCAAGTTCCCACAGCGCCGCGTACCGCCCCCCCACCGAGCGGCACCTGGGACAGCCCCCCATAGTTGTTTTCCCCCGATGAGGGAGCGATGGCGTTTTCGTGATCCATCTCCGGACGAAGGCCTTCCGCGGGAATCAAGGTTCGGGGAGGGAAGATCACTGTTGTGCCGGGCACGCCCTGCATCAGGTTGATGGCCGGCGCCAAAGGCGCCCGGGAGTTCTTGATCTTGGAGGTACGGTCCCAGGTTGTCGTACACCTGATGAACGTACCCCGGGTGCGCGACCGACCAGGGCTCCCCGTGAGCATTTCCGGTCCATCAGGACCGCTCTGCGCGAGCTTCTTCTCCGGCTCCTGGTCGGCGATATCGCTCAGAGAGCCGGGCAAGGAGCATGGCGGCGGTCTCTCTGGGAATTCCCGCCTTCGTGTGGATGTCGTCCGCCCCGGCGCCGAGGATGGCCTCCACGGAGCCGAACGTTTCCATCAGCCTCCTGCTCCTCGTCTCCCCAATCCCCGGTATCCCCTCCAGCAGCGTCAGGGAGAGGCGCTTTGCGCGCCTCTTTGTATTGATCTTTGTGGCAAACCTGTGCGACTCGTTGCGCACCGCCTCCAGTATCCTCAGGGAAGGCGAGGCCTCGTCCAGAAGGAGAGGCTCGTCGCGCCCGGGGATGAAAATCTCCTCCTGTTTCTTCTCAAGCCCGACCACCGGGATCGATTCAAGCCCGAGACTGGCCAGGATGCCCCGCGCCGCGGAGAGCTGGCCCTTGCCGCCGTCAATGAGAATCAGGTCGGGCCGATCCAGCTCCTCGTTCAGCACCCGGGTGTAGCGCCTGGCCACGGCCTCCCGGATGGACTGGAAATCGTCGATCTTCCCGTCGAGGCTCCTGATGGAAAACGCGCGGTACAGCCTGCGGTCCGGCCTTCCGTCCGTGAACCGCACCAGGGAGGCCACCGTGTCGGTTCCCTCCAGGTGCGCGACGTCGAAGCCCTCGATGCGGCGCGGCAGGTCGGGCAGATCCAGATCGAGCTTCAGGCCCTCCAGGGCAGCGGTCATTTCAGCGCCACGGGCCGCCTTTGCCGCCTCCTCGCGCGCATTGACCTCGGCCATGCCGAGGAGTTGCATATGCTTGCCCCTCTGCGGGACCTTCACCGTGATCTGCCGGGCGGCCCCGGGCCGCGCCCCCATCGCTCCCGCCGTCTCCATCGGCGACGGCTGCCGCGATGGGGCCCCTTCGCGCGGAGTGCCGCGCTGGGCTTCCGTGCTCTGCCGGGCGGCGAGTTTCTGCAGATAGGAGGAGAGGTTCTCGGCGTCCACCTCCCGGCTCACATACACGGCGTCCGGGATCGCCTTGCGCTCGGAGTAGTAGCGGGCCACAAAGTGCGTGAGCGCCTCCTCGTCCGGCGAGCTTTCCGCCACCTGGAAGACCTCTTTGCCCAGGAGCTTTCCCTCCCTGACTTGCAGAACGACGATCACCAAGGCCTCCGCGCACGGGGCAAGGGCGATGTAGTCGCGGTCCTCCTCGGTGAACTCCATGACGCGCTGCTCCACGGAGACTTCCTCAATCGCCGAAATCTGGTCGCGCAGGCCCGCCGCGCGCTCGAACTCCTGCGCCTCCGATGCGGCCTTCATCTTCTCCTTCAATTCCCGCAGCAGCTCCTCGCTGCGGCCCGAGAGGAGCTTGCGCACCCCGTCCACGATCTTCGAATACTCCTCCCGGGTGATCTTTCCGCAGCAGGCGCCCGCGCATCTTCCCATGTGGTAGTTCAGGCAGGGATATGCCCGCTTCTTCTGGGAGCCGCGGTGCTTGCACAGGGGAAAATGGCGTTCAATGAGCTTGAGGTACACATCGATCTGTTGGGGCTTGGGGAACGGGCCGAAGTACTCGGAGCCGTCGAAAATCATGCGCCGGGTCCTGAAAACCCGGGGAAACTCCTCGGCGGTGAGCCGGATCACGGGATAGGTCTTGCCGTCCTTGAGGTCGATGTTGTACTGCGGCTTCCACTGCTTGATGAGGTTGTTCTCAAGAAGCAGCGCCTCGTACTCGGTGTTGGTGATGATGACTTCGATGTCGGCCATGTTGGCCAGGAGGAACCGGGTCTTGATGTCCTTCTCACCGGCAAAGTATGAGCGGATCCTGTTCCTCAGGGACCGCGCCTTGCCCACGTAGATGATCCTCCCCTGCCCGTCCTTCATGAGGTAAACGCCGGGTTGATCCGGATACTGCCTGTCGCGCGGATCATCAAAAGCCTTCAATAGAAACACCCCTCTCAACCGATTATAATACTAATGTATAAACCCATGGTCCGGAAATATTCATGCGCCGGAGCGCTCCTGGTCTGCCTCCTGCTCGTCGCGGGCCAGCTCGATGGTCTGGAAAAGACAATCGAGCTGGGCAAGGAGGGCCTGTGGAGCGGCGCGCTTTCATTTGACGGCGTGTCTCCCGTGCCCGGCCGGTGGGGTTTCCAGGACCTTGCGCTGGAAACCGGCGCCTATACCCCGGACAGCGCTACGGAGCTTCTACTGCACTTCGATTCCCCTGTGACCACCGATGCAACGGGCGCGTACACTTTTGCAAACGCCGGGCCCGTCATCTCCAACTCCGCCCCCGCCATGGGAACCGGCAGCGCCGCGTTCACGGGGGCAAAGCAGGGCGTCTCCCTCCATGGGCAGCGGAACGGAATGTTCGACACCGGCGCTGTCTGGGGGGACTTCACCATCGAGTTCTGGCTGGATCCGGCCACGCTCTCCGACGGGGAGTCGATTGTCGCATGGACGGGATCAGCGCGGGGCCCGCAAGGAGCGGGCCGGCTGGTGAGTCAGAGCCTGCGCTGCTTCATCCGCAACCGGAAGCTCGTGTGGGATTTCCAGAACCTCTTCACGCTCCCCACGGGGGAAAGCCTGCCCGTGACGCTCATGGGAACAAGGCAGCTTCTTCCCCGGGTGTGGCATCACCACATGCTGAGCTTCGATTCCCGTCTGGGCCTGCTCGAATACCGGCTGGATGGCGCACCCGAGGCGATCGCGCACGTCACCGACACGGGCCGGGAAACCGGTTCCATCGCGGCGCCGGTCATAGGCCAAGAGTATTCCGGGCCCCTGGCGCTCGGGCAGGGATTCACCGGCTTCATGGACGAGCTGCGGATCTCGCGCCGACTCGTTGACGACCCCGTCCTCTCCCGATTCCTTGGGAAAACCGGCTCAGCCACGTTCCAGATCCAGGATCTCGGGTTCTCCGGCACGCGGATTGCGCGCATCGAGGCGGTAACCACGACGCCGTCGGACAGCGCCGTTGAGTTCTTCTATCAAGCGGCTGACATCTGGAACGGAAAAAAGCTCCTGGCCGGTGACGATGGATGGGTGCCCTTCATCCCCGGCACAGACTTCGCGGACACGCTGAAAGCCCGGTATATCCAGCTGCGCGTGGAGCTGTTTCCCGACGGCACCCGCACGCAGTCGCCGCGCCTCTCCAGCCTGAAGATCGTCTATGAGCCCAACATTCCCCCCGCGCCGCCGGCAGGGCTCATGGCAACGCCGGGCAATGGCAAGGTGACGCTCGCGTGGCGCACGGTGAATGACCTGAACGTAAAGGGCTACATGGTCTACTACGGCGGCTCTCCCCATTCCTACATGGGCACGGGGGCAACGCAGGGCGATTCCCCCATCGACGCCGGATCCGCGACCTCGCTTTCGATCGAGGGCCTGGTGAACGGCGATCTGTACTACTTTTCCGTGGTGGCCTACGATGCCTCCGATCCCCGGCAGCAGAGCGAGTTCAGCACCGAGGTGAGCGCGCGTCCCTCCAGGATATACAAATGAAAAACATGGCGACACCCGAAATTCTTGTGCGGGCGCGCAACGCGTTCAAGATGGGCGAATTCACCCTGGTGGAAAAGCTCGCGCTGCGCATCCTCGAGACCGATCCGGATTCCGCGGTGGCGTACAACCTCCTGGGCAGCGTGTGCGAGAAGACCGGGAGATTCCGCAAGGCCATTGAAATGTTCCAGAAGGCGGTCCAGCTGAAGCCCGACTACACCGAGGCGCACAACAACCTCGGCGTGCTCTACAAGAGGATCGAATCCTACGGCGATGCGATACCCCACTTCGAGCGCGCCATCAACCTCTCCCCGCAGCGCGGCGACGTGTATTACAACCTCGGCAATGTCTACAAGGCCCTCAACAACACCGCGCTTGCCGAAGAGAACTTCTCCAAGGCGATCGCCGTGGACCCCTCTTTTGTCTCCTCCTACATCAACCTCGGCACGGTCATGGAGGCGGCGGGCAGGTTCGGAGACGCCATCCGCATCTACCAGAAGGGATTGCAGGCGGACACCACCCAGCCGCGGCTGCATTACAACCTCGGCGTGGTCTACGAGCGCATCGGCAGGATCCAGGAGGCGCGGGAAGAGTACGAAGCCGCCGTGAAGGCAAAGCCGGGGTGGACGGACGCGCGCAACAATCTTGGCGTCACCCTGCACCGGCTGGGAGACCAGCACGCCGCGGAAAAGACGCTCCGCGAGGTGCTGCGCATTGAGCCGAAAAACGCCCGGGCCCTCAACAACATCGGCGTCGTGATCGCCGCAATGGGCAGGCGCGAGGAGGCCGCTCAGGCCTACCGGGATTCCATAAAGGCGAATCCCCGCTATGCGCACGCGGTGCAGAACATCGCCTCCCTGCTGGAAGAGGAAGGCAAGCTCACCGAGGCCATGGAGGAGCTGCGCAGGCTGCTGAAGCTGGAACCGGACAACGGCGAGGCGCGGCTGCAGCTGGCGGGAATCCTGCGGCTATTGGAGAATTATCCTGAAGCGATAGAGAACTACGCCACGGTCCTCGCCAAACAACCGGCCTCAGCAGAAGCGCTCAAAGGGCTCGCCCTGGCCTATGCCCGGACCAATGAGAAGAAAAAAGCCCTGGACTGCTACGACACGCTGGAGGCCCTGGGGGGCGACAACCAGGACTTCCGGCTGGACCGCGCCTTCCTCTGGAAGGAATCCGGTGAGACGGCAAAGGCCCAGGAAGAGGTGCTCCGCTACCTTTCGGTGAAGCCCGAGGACCGCAGGGCCCGCATCCTCCTGGCTGACATCAACGCGCAGCAAGGCCACCTCCGTCAGGCGGCGCAGATCCTCATCGAGATCCTGGAAGCATCCCCCGGGGATAGGGATGCCAGCTACCGGCTGGCCAAGCTCTATCGGGAGCTGGGAGAACCTCAAAAGGCCATAGAGACCATGGAAGGCCTGATCAACACGCTGGAGCAGAGCTCGGATCCGCAGGACATGGAGGCGCTCTCCCGCGCCATGGAGGAATACGAGACGGCGATTGCCGAGCACGAGAAGGACTTCCGCGACGAACGTGAAAAAACCATCCGCAAGCTCCGCGAGCTTGCCGTGGACACCTCCCCGCCGGAGAAAGAGAAGGCGGAGGAAGACTCCCTCATGATCGAAGGCATGGAGCCCCTGCAGGAGGAGGCGGTCCCCATCATCAACGTGGGAGGCCTTGAGCCGGTCTTTGCCGTGCGGGAAGTGGACGAGGAGCTGAAGCTGGAAGAGGTTGACGAATCGATCCAGGAGGATGCCGTGCCCATCGAGGACGAGCGTCCGCCCAACCTTGTGAACCTCCTCAAGGACCAGGAACTGTACGAGGAAAACCCCGCGCTGGAGATGTTCCAGCCCCCCCCGCAGCTTCCCTCGCAGCAGCCAAAGGGACAGCAGCCGGGCCCGGCTCAGGCGCCCGCGCAGCCGCCCGTCCAGCCCGCGCAACCCGCACAGCTCACCCTTTCTCCCCAGGGGGAGTCGGTGCTGGCAAACTCACTGAAGGAGTCCGTTGCAGCGCAGTCCAAGGTGGTGGAAAAGCTGTTCGACGAGATGAAGGAGCTTTCCCGCAAGATCGACGAGAAAAAAATGCCGCAGCCGCCGGCGCAGCCCATGCCGCCCATTATTGTGAATATGCAGCAGCCCGGCGGAGGTCAGCCCTCACTGAGACCCATCGTGATGGACCTGCCCTCTGCCGGACCGCAGCCGGAGGGGTTTCCCCGGTATACGGCCGCGGATAGGGAGGATGAGGACGAGCAGGTCTTCAGTGAAAACCGTGAGCCCGGGGAGGCTGCATTGGAGGAAGCACCTGCAGACTTCGGCAGGAAAGCGCCAAGCCCCGGCGCGCCGGAGGAGCAGGCGCCGGGTCTTGGCGCGCCGGAGGAGCAGGCGCCGCCGCCGAGGGGCTGGCCGGGATTGGAGCCTGTCACAGAATCCGAGCCCGAGCCGGAGCTTGATTCGCTGCCCGAGGAGCAAGCGGAAGCTGAGCTTGAGCCGCTGGCCGAGCCGGCCCGCGGAGCCGGGCAACGGCCTGGCCCGCCCGGCGCGCGGGAAGCCCCTCGGGCCGCGTACGGCGCGGACATCGCGGAGAAGCCCGAACCTCCCCGGTCCAGCGACGACGTGCGCAGGGAGCTGCGCGACTACCTCGATGGCGTGCGCGGCCGTCTGAACAAGGCGCCGGCCAAGCCGTCCAATCCCGGCGATCTCCTTGACTATCTGGGGAAACTGTCGGATTATCTCCCCGAACGAGAGAAGAAAAGGTTCAGGGGAAGCAACGAGCGCCTGGCAATGGAGTCGCTGAAGGCGCGGCTTGCGGGAAAGAAAGGCCTGCGGCAGAAGGTTGCGGAAAGTTTCACGCCCGCGGCGCACCACAGGAAAGAGCCGATGACGCGCCCCCTTGTCGTTGAGACGTTCTCCTACCTCAAGGATCTGGCGGCGTGGCATCCCGACAAGGCCGTCGGCGCCGCCATGAGGGACAGGATTGAATCGCTGGTCGCCCGGATGGGGAGATCACAATAGAGTATGCAGGATAAAGAGAAAATACTCGCGGTTATCCAGACGTACATTTCCAAGATGCCCAGCCTGCCCATCACCGTATCCAAGATTCTGCAGATCGCCAATGATCCCAAGACCTCCCCCACGGACCTCAACCAGGTGATCAGCCTGGACCCGGTGCTCATGGGCCGGGTGATGAAGCTCATCAACTCCGCCTACTACAGCCTGAACAACCAGATCACCAGCCTGGTGCGCGCCATTATCATGCTGGGCATCAACACGGTAAAGAACCTCGCCCTGTCCACCGCCGTCCTTGGCCAGCTCTCCGCAAAGGGCAACTTCCAGGCGCTGAACATCGACGGGTTCTGGCGCCATTCGCTGTGCGTGGGAGTGACGGCCAAGCTCATCGCCGTCAAGCGCAGGAAAGATCCCAAGCAGCTGGAGGAATACTTCGTGGTCGGGCTCCTGCACGACATCGGGAAAATACCCCTCAACAACAAGCTGTCCGCGGAATACGTGAACGCACTGTCCCTCACCGACAAGGAACGCGCGCCCCTGTATCTCCTGGAGGAGCGCATCCTGGAGGTCAACCACTGCGAGGTGGGCAGGCTCATCATCAAGAACTGGAACCTCGGGCCCGTTATGGAGGACGTCATTTTCTTTCATCACTTCCTCGACCAGTACCCCGGATCCAACCGCGAGCTGCTGCTCACCGTGGCAGCCGCCAATTTTTTTGCCAACATCTTCCAGATCGGCTTCTCCGGCGACCGGTATCCCGAGAAATTGCCGCAGGCGGTTTTCGAAGAGCTGGGCATCTCATTGGACGACCTGGAAGCGCTGGAAGAGAAGGTCAACGGGGAAATCGAGAAAGCCAAGATCTTCCTGAGCGTGTCCCAGTAGGGGAGTGCGCATGGGAGCCGGCGCCATTCGTGTGACCTTTCGCGGGGTGCGGGGCTCAATTCCCGTTCCCGGCCCGACCACGGTTCGCTACGGCGGCAACACCGCCTGCCTGGAGCTCCGCTTTGGAGAGGAAGACCGGCTCATCATCATCGACGCTGGTTCGGGCATCCGGGAGCTGGCGAACGTGATCATGCAGAAGGACCTGCCCCGGGGTCCGGTAAAGACCAAGATATTCCTCACCCATACGCACTGGGACCACATCATGGGCTTTCCCTTCTTCACGCCCATCTTCATCCCCGGAACCGAACTGGAGGTGTACGGGCCCGTTACCTATGAAGAGGACACGCTGGACCGGATCGTGGGAGACCAGCTGCGCTATCGCTACTTCCCCGTGCGTATCGAGGAGCTGCGCGCCAAGATCAGCTACTTCCAGCTCAAGGAGGGGAGCCTCGACCTGGGCGGCGGCCTTGCCGTCACGACGAAATACCTGAACCACCCCATCCTTGTGCTGGGCTACAGGTTCGCGTACCAGGGAAGGGTTTTCTGCACGGCGTACGATCACGAGCTTTTCCGCAACGTCTTCGACGTGAAGCCCGAGGACCCCGGCTACGACCCTGCCGCGGTCAAGGAAGGGGAGACCGCCGCGCGGGAGGAGAATGAGAAGGTGCAGAACTTTTTCCGGGGCGCGGACCTGCTGGTGCATGACACCCAGTACACGCACAAGGAATACCTTGCCGGCAAGCTGGGATGGGGGCACAGCTCCTTCGAATGGGCCATCAATTCCGCGCACACGGCGGACGTGAAGCATCTCGTCCTGTTCCATCACGACATCATGCGCACCGATGACCAGCTGGAACAGCTGCTCGCATCGTATACTGCGGCGATCAAGGGGAAAACGAAGATGAAGGTGTCCATCGCGCAGGAAGGAAAAACAATAGAGATCTAACGCGACGGCGGGCGTCGCCGCTGTTCAGCCCTTCTTCTTTCCGGGCACCAGGTCGCACGCCTCCGGCGGCATCCAGTGCGCGTCCTTTCCCACCCATTTCACGTTGCACCCGATGGGATTCGTGACCGGCTCTCGCACCGGCCTTCCCGCCGTGTAATCGTCAAGGGCGTTCTCCAGATCGTTCACCGTCATCTGCGCGGTATCCCGAGGATTGTCGACGCCCCGGCCCGTGTAGACCAGCCTCCGATCCCTGCCGAACACATAGAAATGCGGAGTGCGGAGCGCGCCGTAAGCCCGGGCCACATCCTGGCTTTCATCCCTGAGATAGACCCAGGGGAACTTCTTCTCCTTCATGCGTTCTACCATGTGGCTGAAGTCGTCTTCAGCGTGGGTCTTTTCACTGTTCGAGTTGATCGCCACGAAAACAACCCCTTTTTGCGCGAATCGTTCCGCTGTTTTCCTTGTCACCTCATCCGAGCCCAGGACGTACGGGCAGTGGTTGCATGTGAAAAACACGACCAGCACGGCCTTCTCCTTGAAGTCCTCCAGGCGGTAGGTCTTGCCGTCCGTGGCGGGCAGGGAGAACGAAGGGGCCTTTGCTCCAATGT
This sequence comes from Spirochaetia bacterium, assembly GCA_049519415.1. Classification (GTDB taxonomy): domain Bacteria; phylum Spirochaetota; class Spirochaetia; order SZUA-6; family Fen-1364; genus Fen-1364. The sequence goes on along the minus strand of JBEKQU010000066.1, from coordinate 6,558 downwards.
CCAGCGTGAATGCCATGGCATCCTCCTTTCGGCGTCTCCAGAGTATAGTCCAGACTGGATGTCCTGTTAAGGTAATTTAACTGGCCGCTCGGCGCAGCTCCACGCTACCTTTTTATTAGAGTTCTTTAAAGAGCGCCAGGAGGAGGTCGAGATGCTGCACGGTTTTGGAAGGTATGGCCTTGGAGCCGCGCACGGATGGGCATGGCTCACCTGGGCGGGACCCATCGCCTTGATTGTATTCTGGGCCTTGTTCGTCGTGGCGATGATACTACTCATCGTCTATCTCATCCGGCACGGCCGCGGATACGCCCCCGACAGCACGGCAATGGCAATTCTCCGCGAGCGCTATGCAAAGGGAGAAATAGCGAAGGAGGAGTTCGAGGAGAAGCGCAAGGACCTCATGTGAAGCTTTCCCCCCGCGAAAGCTGAAGCCCTTTGCGCACCCCTCGTCTTTGCAGACACCCTGAGAAAAGGGAACACACGAGATACCTTTGAAAGGGACCTCCATGCAATGCCGTGAAGGCGGCCTTCCTCCTCCCGTGATGGCCACGGGCTTCACCCCCGTGGCCGTCTTTTTATTTTTGAAATTCCCCCCCTCGTGCGTATCTTAGTATCCAGAGAAAGGATCACCAAAACATATGGCAAGCATATTCAGGTCGAAAAACAGTGAGCAATCCGGGGGCGCCCCCCGGGAGCTGCCGATACTTCCGCTGCGCGATTCCGTCGCGTTTCCCTTTGCCGTCCTGCCTTTGAGCGTCGGCATCGCTCGGTCAGTGCGGCTGGTGGAGGAGGCCATGCAGGCGGACAGCCTGATCGGCCTTGTCGCTTCCCGTGACAAGTCGATCGAGGAGCCGATTCCCGGCCAGGTCCATGAGACGGGCACCATGGCGCGGATCCTGCGCGCGGTGAAGGGACACGACGGCGCCATGCAGATCGTGGTCCAGGGCTTGGAACGCTTCCGGGTCCTGCATTGGATCACCCCCGATGCATACCTGCGCGCGCGTGTCGCGCCTGCTCCCGAAGTTGTGGAGACGGACCTCGAAATCGAGGCCCTCATGGCCAGCCTCAAGGACCTCGGACGGGAGCTGGTGGAGCTTTCGCCGAACATCCCCAACGAGGCTGCCCAGTTCCTTGCCACGGTGACCGACCCCCGGTACCTCGCGTATCTTGTCGCGGCCAACAGCCAGCTGGAGCAGCAGGACGCGCAAAAGATGCTGGAAATCGACTCGATCAAGGAGAAGCTGCGGGCCCTCATTGTGCACATTGGGCACCAGAAGGAGGTGCTCAGCCTCGGCCAGAAGATCAGGTCCGAGGCCAAGGGGGAAATGGAGAAGGACCAGCGGGAATACTTCCTGCGCCAGCAGATGAAGGCGATCCAGAAGGAGCTGGGGGAGATGGACGAGTCGTCGTCCGTGACCACCGAGTACACGGAGAAACTGGCCAAGGCGGCGCTTCCGGAGGAGGCGCGAAAGGAAGCCGACCGGGAACTGAAGCGGCTCTCGGGAATGTCGGCGCAGTCGCCCGAGTATTCCATGATCAAGACCTACCTCGACTGGATGGTGGAGCTGCCGTGGGCAGTCGCGAGCGAGGACCAGCTGGACATCAGCAATGCGCGCCGGGTCCTGGACGAGGATCATTATGATCTGCAGGAAGTAAAGGACAGGATTGTGGAGTTCCTTGCCGTGCGCAAGCTCTTCAAGGAGCGGGGCATCCAGCGGGACAGGGAGCAGGACGGGAAGACCGGCAGGGCCATGGGCGCCATCCTCTGCTTCGTGGGTCCCCCCGGCGTGGGCAAGACCTCGCTGGGCCAGAGCATCGCCCGGGCCCTCGGCCGCAAGTTCACGCGCATGAGCCTCGGCGGCATGCGCGACGAGGCGGAGATCCGCGGGCACAGGCGCACCTACATCGGCTCCATGCCGGGCCGGGTCATGCAGGCAATCAAGCGGGCGGGCACGCGCAACCCCGTATTCATGCTCGATGAGATCGACAAGGTGGGCAGCGACTGGCGCGGGGATCCCTCCAGCGCCCTGCTGGAGGTGCTCGATCCCGCCCAGAACGGCACCTTCCGCGACCACTACCTCAACGTCGACTTCGACCTGAGCGACGTGATGTTCGTCACCACGGCAAACCAGCTGGAGCCCATTCCCGCGCCCCTGCGCGACAGGATGGAGATCATCCACCTTGACGGCTACACCGAGTACGAAAAGGTGAAGATCGCCCAGCAGCACCTGGTGAAGCGGCAGCTTGCAGCCAATGGCCTGCGGGAAGGGGAGGTTGTATTCACGGAGGAGGCGCTGCGCAAGATCGTGCAGGATTACACGCGGGAGGCGGGCGTGCGCAACCTGGAGCGCCAGATCGGCGCAATCTGCAGAAAGAGCGTGACAAAGATCGCGGAAAGAGCGCCGGCCGAGCCCGGTGCGCAACCGGCCGCGGATGCCGATCCAGCCGTGGTTGAAATCACCCCCGACGTGGTGCGCGATCTGCTGCGCAAGGAGAAGTTCGAATCAGAGACCTCTGAAACCATAGAGATTCCTGGAATCGCGACGGGACTTGCCGTCACGCCCGTGGGAGGAGACATCCTCTTCATTGAGGCCACGCGGATGAAGGGAAAGGGCGACTTCACCCTCACCGGGCAGCTGGGCGACGTGATGCGGGAGAGCGCCCGCATCGCTCACAGCTACGTTCGCTCCAAGGCCGCGGAGTTGGGCGTGGATCCCGAGGCATTCGCGCAGTCCGACGTCCACGTGCACGTTCCCGCGGGCGCCACGCCCAAGGACGGCCCCTCGGCCGGCGTGGCAATGACCATGGCGATCGCCAGCCTGTTCACGGGCAGACCCGTGCGCGGCAACGTCGGGATGACCGGCGAGGCGACGCTCCGCGGCCGGGTGCTTCCCATAGGAGGGGTGAAAATGAAGGTGCTGGCGGCGCATCGCGCGGGCCTTACGACGGTCATCCTTCCCAAGCGCAACGAGCGCGACCTGGAGGACGTGCCTGAAGACGTGCGCAACAGCATGCACTTCGTGCTGGTGGACAGGATCGACGAGGCGCTGAAGGCCGGTCTTGTGGACAAGGTGAAGCAGGAGCAGCCTCGGGAAATGATAGCGTAGGGCCGGTTCGGGCAGCCGCGATGTCGTTGCCGCAGCTCGCCCGTGCGCCCGAGCGCGCAGCGCCCCTCAATGCAGGAAGCGCCGGATCAGCGTCTTGACCAGCATTCCCGCTCCGGTATAGATTCGGCGCGTCTGCGCGCGGCGCTTTCAAGGGGGATTAGCTCAGTTGGTAGAGCGGCAGGTTCGCAATCTGTAGGTCGGGGGTTCGAATCCCCCATCCTCCATACCCGCCATGAATCTCACTCTCCTGACCGATTTCTACGAGCTCTCGATGATGCAGGGGTACTTCCTTCACCAGGAAAATCCCCCGGTCGTCTTCGACATGTTCTTCCGCCGCCAGCCCTTTGGCGGCGGGTTTGCCGTGTTCGCCGGGCTTCAGAGCGCGCTGGCGCAGATCAGCTCTCTTTCATTCTCACCGGATGACCTCGCGTACCTCCAGAGCCTGGGGACCTTCCGCCCGGAGTTCCTCGACTCTCTGGCGGATTTCCGGTTTCGCGGCGACATCTACGCCATGGAGGAGGGAACCCTTGCCTTCCCCGGTGAGCCGCTTGTCCGCGTGCACGCCTCTCTCATTGAGGCGCAGATGGTGGAGAGCGCGCTCCTTGCCATCCTCAATTTCCAGACGCTGATCGCCACAAAGACCGCGCGCATCCGGCTTGCGGCCAATGGCGGAACCATCATAGAGTTTGGCCTGCGCCGCGCTCAAGGGGTGGACGGCGCAATCTCGGCCTCCCGCGCTGCCTACATCGGCGGCGCCGCGGCAACGTCAAACACGCTGGCGGGAAAGCTCTTCGGCATCCCCGTGCGGGGGACCATGGCGCATTCATGGGTCATGGCGTTCGGGAGCGAGCGCGAGGCCTTTGAAAAATACGCTGAGACGTATCCCGACGGCGCGGTGCTTTTGATTGACACGTACGACACGCTGGGCAGCGGCATCGAGAACGCCATTGCCGTGGGCCGCAGCCTCATGCGGGCCGGGCATCACGGCTTCGGCGTACGCCTTGACAGCGGAGACCTGGAGTACCTGAGCAAAAGAGTGAGGGCCCGGCTGAACGAGGCGGGCCTCACCGAGGCGCGGATCATGGCCTCCAATGAGCTGGACGAGAACATCGTGCGCCAGCTCATCACCCAGGGAGCGCCGATCGACGCATGGGGGGTGGGCACGAACCTTGTGACGGGAGGCGGAGACCCGGCGCTCAGCGGCGTGTACAAGCTGGCCGCGCGCCAGGACAAGGGACGGTGGGTCCCCACCATCAAGGTGTCGAACAATCCCGAAAAGGTGACCAACCCCGGCGTGAAGCAGGTCTGGCGCTTCACGAACGGCGACGGCGGCCTCCTGGCGGACCTCATCTGCCTGGACGATGAAGCAATGACGTCGGGCAGGGCCTACACGTTCCACCATCCCATGGGCGACTACCGGTCCTTCACGCTGGAAAAATATTCCGCCGTGCGGCCGCTTCTCGGGTTGCGGATGAGGCAGGGGAAGGTGGCGGGGGAGTTGCCGGACCTTGCCGCGATCCAGGCTCACTCGCGCGCAGAGCTGGACCGGCTGGACGACACATACAAGCGCTTGATCAATCCGCACCTCTACAAGGTGTCGCTCTCCGACAGCCTGAATGAGCTGAAAGCCCGGCTGATCCGGGAAAACCTTTCCCGAGGAGCGCAATAATGATCCTGTCGGATGAAACGCTTCGAAAAATGATCGCGGAGGGAAGCATCGTGGTGGAGCCCATCGAGCCCTACCAGGTGCAGCCTGCCTCCATCGACCTGCGGCTTGGCAGGCAGTTCCTGAAGATCGACGAAAACTCACTGGAGAGCCTCACCCTGGACAGCGAGCTTCCCTACGTGCGCATTGAGAAGGAGCAGATCATCATCCCCCCCCATTCATTCCTGCTCGCCACGACCATTGAGCTGATACGGCTGCCCGCCAATGTCACGGCTTTCGTGGAAGGCCGCAGCTCGATCGGCAGGATAGGGCTCTTCATCCAGAACGCGGGCTGGGTGGACCCTGGGTTTGAAGGCACCATCACGCTGGAGCTTTTCAACGCCAACCGTCTTCCCCTGCGCCTGACGAGCGGCCGGCGCATCTGCCAGATCGTCTTTGCCTTCATGGACAAGGCCACCAGAACACCCTATGCCGGCAAATATCAGGGCCAGCGCGGCACCGTGGGAAGCAGGATATTCCGGGACGCGGACGGCTAGTGATGATTACCTTCGGAAACAGAAAGATCGGCGGCGGGAACCCCTGCCTCATCGTGGCAGAGCTGGGCACATCGCACGCGGGGAGCCTCGATGCCGCGCGCGCGCTCATCGACGCCGCGGTGCGCGCGGGAGCGGAATGCGTCAAGTTCCAGCTCGTGTACGCGGATGAGATTCTGCACCCCCGGTCGGGCATCGTGGCCCTGCCGACGGGACGAATCGCGCTGTACGAGCGGTTCAAAGCGCTGGAAAGGGACGTCGCGTTCTACCGCGCATTGAAGGAACACACCGAGGCAAGCGGCGCCCTTTTTCTGTGCACGCCGTTTGGACTCCGCAGCGCGCGGGAGCTCAGGTCCCTGGCAGTGCATGCCCTGAAGATCGCCTCCCCCGAGCTCAACCATTTTCCCTTATTGTCGGAGGTTGCCGGCTACGGACTCCCCCTCTTCCTGTCCTCGGGGGTATCCCTGATAGGCGACATCGAGCGCAGCCTCGCGATTACGGGCAAGTCGAACGTCGTGCTCATGCATTGCATTACCTCGTATCCGGCGCCGGAGGAGGAGTACAACGTCTCTGTCCTGGCCACTCTGCGCGCCGTGCTCGGCGTCGAGGTCGGATTGTCGGATCATTCGCTGGATCCCGGGTTGGTGCCCGCACTGGCCATCCTTAGCGGCGCTTGCGCGGTGGAAAAGCACTTCACGCTGTCCCGCGCTGGCTCAGGCCTCGACGATCCCATAGCGCTGGAGCCCGACGCTTTTGCCAGGATGGTCAGTGCCATACGCGAGACAGAGGCGGACATGCGCGCCGCCGCGCCCTCAGCCGCCCGAATGCGCCTGGAACGCGCCTATGGCGCCGACCGGATAGCCGCCGTGCTCGGCAACGGCGTCAAGGAGTTGGCGGCGTCAGAGCGCGCCAACTACGGCCGGACAAACAGGTCCCTCCACGCCGTTCATGAGATCCCCGATGGCGACGTGATCGCAGAGAAGGATGTGGCGATCCTTCGAACGGAGAAGGTCCTGCGGCCCGGGATAGGTCCAGAGTTCCTGCGGATCGTCATTGGCGCGCGCGCGAAGAAACGCATCCCCGACGGCGAAGGCATCGAGTGGGATGACCTGCTGTAGGCCGGCGCGGCGTCAGCAATTCCAAATTTGGACTAAACTAAAAATCCCTCGGAGATTAGGGCGGACTACGTAACGGGTGTCTAGTTCTAGACACACGGGGGTGCTTCCTATCATCCTTTCTTCGGAAAGACATG
>JBEKQU010000065.1:0-27914 GCA_049519415.1 Spirochaetia bacterium | reverse complement strand
CACAAGAATCATGACAGCGGTCGCGGTGATCGGCTTTGTGAGAGAGCAGAGCGGGAAGATAGTATCCGGCCTGACCGGAGGAGAATTGGGTCGGGACGTCAAAGAGCCGAATGCGGCATGATAAATGATGACGCCCTTGCGCGCCACCAGCGTGACAAAGGCGGGTGTGGTTCCGTCATTCACCCATCCTTTGGCAAGGCTTTCCACGTGCTGCATTCTTTTCAGGGACATGCCCACCTCTTCAGGCTTCCCCTGCCTGAGAATCATTTCGCTTGTCCCTCAAGAATCTGGACAACACGCGGATCGGATAGGAACGTGCGCCGCGAATCCCCATCCGGAATGCTGCCTGCGAGCGTTTGGATGATCCCTGCCGCTTCTCCATATTCCTTTCCCGCCATGTCCTTCTTGGCGAGCTGACCCAAGGCCTGCGCTTTCAGACCGTGCAGGCGCCAGAGCAGCGGAAGATATACCATCTTCCGTGCAATCGGGATGGCGAGGTCCGCAACGGATATGGCATCCGTTGGTTTTCCCAGCGCTGCCAGCGCCTGCATCTTCAGCAGGAGCCCGTGTATGTACTTCCCCCCTGGCCCAGTTTCCTTTGTGGCCGCGCACACGCTCTCCGCATGAGCAAGTGCATCGCCGGGCCTGTTCAGCGCCAGGAGAACCTCCGCTGTGTCATATGGCGGTATTCCAATTGTTTGTTGGGCAGCATCAGGATTCTCTGAAAGCGCCGCGACATTTTCGGTATAAGCCTCAATGAGCGCAACATGGCTGAGCACGATGTTCTTCAGCCACGTGCGGCCAATAAAGCCCTCATGCGCGATCATTTCCGAGAAGATGAGCTTCGCTCGTTTGTAGTCCAAGATGCTGAAGAAATACACACCCGTCCCGGCCTGACGAAATGCGCTGCCGAACGGGTGCGCCTCATCAGCCACTTCGTGCTGCAGGGAAGCCCATGCCTCGCTGTAGCGGCCGAGTGACAGAAGCGCAAAGGCCCTGAGAGTGGCGTACTGGACCGGGGCCGCGCCGATGTCAGAAGCGAGCTTCGTCGCGGCGTCGCAGCATTCAATGCAGCGCTCAAAGTTCCCATCGTTAAGATGAAACCACATCAGGGAGAAGAAGAACTCCTTCAAGCCGGCGAGGTCGCTGCTGGCCCGGAAATCCTCAATAATTGTCTTTTCAAGCTCGGCCGCTTCCGTGCACCGTCCCTCCATGTTGGACAATTGGAATGAATAGTACCGTTCCAGGCGCGCGTCCTTCAGCTCCCTGCTGAGGTTGACAATCTTCCGCAAATCATCCAGCCATTCCTGCACATCCATAGGCTGATAGTCTCTCAGCCATTCCTTCCAGGCTAGAAGGTCGATCTTCGCCCTCTTGTCATCCGCTTCATCCGCTATTCGATAGGCTTCCTCGAGGAGCGTCTTCAATCTTGGGAGATGCTGCGGATCATCCAGCAGAACCATGTATGTTGCCTTGACAAGCCCGGCCATGGCATCGAGAACCTCTTCACGCTTTCCCTGTCTCCTCGCCCGTTCGAGCACCTCCTCGTAGTCGGCCGATGCCTCGCGCCCCTTCCACAGACCGAGGTAGACCTTTCCGCGCTTCTGAAGGATCCGGCATCGTTCCGCGCTGCCCTCGACTCGTTCCAGGGCCTGCTGATAGAAAAGGAGCGCCTGCGTGTTGGCGAATCGTGAAGCGGCTTTTTCCCCCGCAAGCACCAGATACTTCACCGCCTTCTGCCGGTCGTCGCTCCTGGAAAAGTGGTGCGCCAAGTCCTCGTAGAATTCCTCCAGCCGGTCGCTGTAGAGGGTTTCATACCCCTCGCCCACCCTCCGGTGGAACTCCCCCCGCCGCTTCACGAGGATGGTGCCGTACGCGGTGTCATGGGTCAGCTCGTGCTTGAAGCTATACTCGGCTTCCGGCACGGCGCGCTCCTCGTAGATAAGATCCTTTTCCTCAAGCTGCCAGAGGTATTGGTCGAGCCGCTCCTCCTCCCTGGTGACGTACTCAAGAAGCCGCTCACGGAACAGCCTGCCGATGACCGCCGCGCTCTGGAGAATCGAGCGTACGTTTTCCTCCAATCCGTCGATCCGGGAGAGGATGAGGCTCTGGATCGTGACCGGCACGTCGATATCCCCGATATCCGGTTTCACTTCCCATAGGTCTCCCTTGCGGGTGATCGCGCCCCGGTCGATCAGTGACCGGATCACCTCCTCGACGAAAAAAGGATTGCCGCCCGCCTTTCCCAGGATAGCGTCGCGTGCCTTCGCGGGAAGGTTCTCTATGGAGAGAAGCGATTCCACCAAGCGCCGGCTTTCCGTCGAGCTAAGCGGGTTCAGATGGATTTCGCTGTAGCAGTCCAGGCACTTCCCCGAGGCTTGCGTGGTAAGGTGCGAGCTTCGGTGCTCATGCTCCGGCCGGAAGATGCACAGGAGCATGACCGGCGCCATGCTGAGGGAGTCGATAAGGAGCGAGAGCAGATCGAGTGAAAGGTTGTCCGCCCAGTGCAGGTCGTCAAGCACGAGGAGGAGCGGAGTTTCCTTTGCCATGGTGAGGAAGAGATCCCGCAGCGCGAAGAATGTCTGATGCTTCGCCTGCTCGGAGTTCAGGCGGCTGATCCTCTGCGCCCACTGCCCTCCGGGGCGCGACAGGAGCAGGTGCCCCACGAAGGGAGCGACGTCAGCCCATCGCTCGGGGAAGAGTTTCTCCATCTCGGCCGTGATTCGCTGCTCGATGCCGCCGGGAGCATCATCAGGTGAAAGCTCGAACGCATTCCTGAGAAGGTCGATGAACGGCCAGTAAGGGATTGATTCGCCGATAGAGACGCACCGTCCATCGATGCACCGGACCCCCTTGCCTTCCGCGTACCCCTTGAGCTCAAGCGCGAGCCTCGATTTTCCGACACCTGCCTGGCCGACCACGCACGCAATCTGCCCCCGGCCCAAAAGCAGGTCGTCCACGCGCTCCCTGAGCTGGGAGAGCTCCTTCTCCCGTCCAATCAGCTCCGCGTGCAATCCCTCGATTCCCCGGATCTTCTCGGGCCTCGGGAGAAGCTTCACCACTTCGAATGCTGTAACCTCGCCCTCGATGCCCTTGAGCTTCTGGGGCGGAAGGGTCTTGAACTCAAAGGCCCGCCGCGTCATGCGGTAGGTCTTCTCTCCAACCACGATCTTCCCGGCCTCCGCGGTCGATTGGAGACGCTGCGCCAGATTGATCTCCGCGCCATAGGCGGTGACCTCGCGGTGGTCTTCGGTTCCGACCGGACCGAAGTAGATGGCGCCGGTGTTGATGCCGACCGTCAGCGTCAGGCCGATGCCGGCAACCGCTGCTTGGATTTCTCGGGCCGAGAGGATGGCCCGTTCAGGATCGTTCTCATGGGCGACAGGCGCGCCAAAAAAGGCCAGAACGCAGTCGCCGATGAACTTGTTGATGCTCCCGCCGTGCCGGTAGATCGTGTCGGTGACCACGCGGAAACATTGGTTCACCTTTTCCACAAGCTCTTCCGGCGACATCCGCTGGGACATCGGCGTGAAACCCGAGATATCGGCGAACAAGGCGGTGATGATGCGATTTTCCCCCGTGACCTCAGCCCCGTCAAAATGCATCTTCTGCGCAAGCGTGGGCGCAATATGCTGCTTCAGCTGCTCGTGTACATCCTCGAGCTTCGGGTGCGTGGGTGCTGCTTTCCCCGTTTCGAGCTGAATGCCGCACTTGCTGCAGAATCGGGACGACATCCTGTTCGTGGAGCCGCAAGTGGGACAGGCTTTTTCCAGCTTGGCTCCGCACCGATCGCAGAATCGGGCGTCTTCGGTGTTTTCAGAGCCGCAGCCGGGACAGATCATTTGTTTTTTATTATCAGTGCACGGCGAGAACGCTGTCAAGATGCATTCTCTCTTTTCCGCGGCCGCAGCGGCGCCTCTCTTCCCCGGCGCATTGGCGCTCCACGTGAGGGTGCTTGATGAAGAATCTCAGCTCGTCGTGCTTCGCTTCCTGGCCCAGAGCCAGAGTTGGGCATCAGCAGAGGGGAAGCGTGCAGCAAATGACGGGGATCATTCGGAATCTCCATTGCCGTCAGGCGAGAGCTCCTGCTGACGATGATCGCCGTAGATGACGCGTTTGCCGCGCATCAACGAGGCCAGGGCAGCGATCACCGACAGGACCGCGGAGATCGAGAAGGCAATGGCCAACCCGGACTTGAACGGGCCGGAGATCAGGTTGGGAAAATATTGCTTACCCAGAATGAGTGCCTGGCGGGCAGAGGGCAGCGCCTTGATCACCTGCTCCGGCAGCAGCGTTGCCATTGGGTTATAGCCAAGAAAAGCGGCGAACATCGCCCCGGTGGGCGGCATGTTTGCCACATGCTGGGCGGCGGCGGCCGGGATCCCTGCCTCCGTGAGTCCCTGGAAAAGTGCCTTTGGGAGATGCGCGGCAAGTCCCACCGTTACTACCGTGAAGATCAGAGAGACGCTGACGGTATTGGCCGTATTTTGAAAAGTGGCCCGCAGCCCGGAAGAGGCACCGCGGTGCTCAGGCGGCACGGAGTTCATGATGGCCGTGGTATTGGGGGCGGCGAACATACCCATGCCGACCCCGGTGAGCAGGAGGATGACGGCCATCACCGGATAGGCGAAATTGATCGGCATAAAGATCATTCCACTAAAGCAGGCGGCAACAATCAACATGCCGGTGGTTGAAAAGAAGCGCGCCCCATAGCGATCTGAGAGATGACCGCATAAGGGTCCCGCAAGCAGGAATCCCCCTGTCAGCGGCAACATGTAAATGCCAGCCCACAAGGGGGTGTCTACGAAGGAATAGCCGTGCAGTGGGAGCCAGATCCCCTGCAGCCAGATGATCAGCATGATGTTGAGCCCGCCTCGGGCAAGCGCGGATAAAAAAACAGCCACGTTGCCAGCGGCGAACATCCGGACCTTGAACAGGTCCAAGCGGAGCATTGGCTGGGGAACGATGTGTTCGACAAAGACAAAAACCACCAGCGCCAGAGTTCCGCCGATCAGGCAGGCCAGAACGAGAGGGTTGTTCCAGCCCATGGTCGCAGATCCATAGGGCTGCAGCCCATAGGTCATGCCCACAAGAAGGGCGGTCAGCCCGACGGCAAAAAGGAGGTTGCCCGGGATATCAAGCTTTTGGTGTTTGCGGATCGTGCCTGTCTCATGCAGGGCGAGATAAGCCCAGATCGTTCCGCCCACGGAGAAGGGAACGCTGACCAGGAAGACCGCCCGCCAGTGAATGGCCGCCAAGAGCCCGCCGGCCACCAAGCCGATAAATTGGCCGGCCAAAGCCGCAATCTGGTTGATGCCCATGGCGGTGCCGCGCTGCTCCACGGGGAAGGCATCAGTCAGGATAGCGGTCGAGTTGGAAAACAGGAATGCCCCGCCGACCGCCTGGATCAGGCGGAAAATGATGATCTCCGACGCGGCGGTGTTTCCCGTGCCGGTCACCAGGTAGAGAAGAACGGATCCGACGGCAAAGATGGCAAACCCGAGATTGTAAAGCCGTACGCGGCCGAACATGTCCGAAATGCGGCCAAAAGCCACCAACAGCGTGGCAGTCACCACCATGTAGCCCATCAAGGTCCATAGCAGGTAATTGCTCTCATTCGGGGCAAGCGGATTGATGCCGATGCCATGGAAGATCGCGGGCAGCGAAATCATGACGATGCTTCCGTCCAGGGAAGCCATGAAGACGCCCAAGGTCGTATTCGACAGGGCAATCCATTTGTAGGGGACGTGGGCCCACCGGTGGCCGGTTCCAGATTGTCCGCTTCTCACTGCTTGTGGCGTATGTCCGGTTGAACCGTTCATTGAGTAAAGCCTCCAGTGTTTACTTTGTGGGTCGCGGCAGAAAAGGAAAAAGCGCACGCTGACTGCCGACTTTTCTGTTAGTGGTCGACTGGTCCTCTGGTAGCGTGCAAACCCTGCGGCGCTTTCTAATCGCAATATACAAAACCGCCACCACATCTTCAAGTCAACGGCCCCAGAATGCAGCTTCGAGCAACAACGTTACAGAGCCAGTGGATTCAGCCCGATTGCCCGAAGCTCCACGTCAGCACCTGTAACGGCCCCGCACTTCGGTTGTTTTTTAATGGGGAAAAACATTCATGTACGCTAGCTCTATCTCCCTTCTCATGGTTGGAGGCGGCAACGAGCCAGGCAAGAGAATCGCGCGGATACCCCAGCAGGAGGAGGATTCACCATGGCGGTAATAACGCTTTCGCGAGAGCTTGGAAGCTTGGGGACTGAGATCGCGGACACGCTTTCTGCCCGGCTCGGTTTTTCCAAGCTCGACAAGGAGTCGCTGGAGGCCTTGCTCAAGAAACTGGGCATGAACGAACCGCAGTTGGAGCGGAATGACGAAAAGAGGCCTGGGTTCTGGGAGCAATTCAGTCTGGAGAAGGTTCGGTACCTTGACTTCATGAAAGCCGCGATGTACCGGCTTGCGGGTGAAAGGGACTGTATCATCGTCGGGCGAGGAGCCAATATCATCTTTCGGGGAGTTCCCGGCACGCTCAGGCTGAGGATCATAGCTCCTCCGAAGGTCCGTGCAGCGCGGCTGCGCGAGCGTCTCGGCATAGATGAACAGCATGCGCTTCGCATGATCCATCAAAGCGACCACGACCGGGCCGGATATCACAAGTATTTCTTCAATGCGACCTGGGACTCATCGGCGGATTATGACCTGGTGGTAAACACCGCGGGGATATCTCCCGATGAGACCTGCGACGCGGTGTCGGCGCTCCTGCGCTCACCACCATTCGCTGGGGCCAGAGACCTTGCGCGCGACATTGTGCTCGACTTGCGCATCGCTCAGGATGTGATCATCGCGATCGTGTACCGTGAACGCGTTCCTGTCAGTTCCCTGGACGTCGCTTGCAGCAAGGGCGTTGTCGCATTGAATGGATCGGCGCGGTCTCAGGCTACGCTCGAGTGGTGCGCTGGGATTGCCGGCAGGGTAGAGGGAGTCACCAAGGTGGTGAGCAACATGGAGGTCGTGGATTACGCTTACTACCCGGGGACGGGAATCTGACCTTCTCACTGCCGGGGGTTTTCAGCGCCCGATGGGAATCGAACCCACTGCTCCAGCTTGGAGGGCTGGGGTATTACCGTTATACGACGGGCGCTTGTACAAAAATACTTTACCAGCGCCGGGGTGAAAGGTCAAGCGAAGCGGCCACTTTCCACGATCATCCGCTGGACGCTATGATGATGCGTCGCGGGAATCGATCGAACAGGAGGGTGGGTATGGGAACGCGGGGTGAGATCTTTTCCTCAAAGGCCAACACGGCCCGGCGCACTTATTTTTTTAATGTGAAAGAGAACCGCACCGGGGATCTTTTCCTCAATATCGTGGAGAGCAAGAAGAGCGGGGAAGACCAGTTCGAGCGCAGGTCGGTGATCGTCTTCAAGGAGGACTTGCCGGCGTTCCTGGAAGGGTTCGAGGCCGCGGTGGCCTACATCAAGGGGCGGTGACCCGGAAGCTCTTCCTGTGGATTGCCGACGGCCCCAGCGCCAGGATGATCCGTCGATGCTCGGCCGTGGGATATCCCTTGTGCTTCTCGAACCGGTAGGCGGGCTCTTTCAAAGCGTATTCTTCCATCCATGCATCGCGCGCGGTCTTAGCAAGGATGGAGGCTGCCATTATTTCCGGTACCGCTGCATCGCCTTTCACGATTGCGGTGCACGGGATGCCGCAATCAGGACAGAAAAGGCCGTCGACAAGGAGACAGTCCGGCCGGATCGACAGGGATTGGACCGCCCTGGCCATGGCAAGGAGCGAGGCCCGGTGGATGTTCAGATTGTCGATCTCTTCATGCGACGCCCATCCGATGCCCCACGCCAAGGATTGCTCGCGGATGATCACAGCCGCATCCCGTCTGCGTTTTGCGGAAAGGACCTTGGAGTCCGCCAGGATTTCACTGGGGAAACGGGAGGGGAGGATCACGGCCGCCGCTGTCACGGGGCCGGCCAGGGGGCCCCGGCCCGCTTCATCCACGCCGCAGCGGATCTGTTCAGGCACCGCGGGAGCCCTTTCAGACGGGCGAGCTCATGAAAATCGCCGCTGCCACGCCGCCTCCTTGACCACCCCCATGATTGGGTGTTTACTTCGGTGGCCATAGTAACGCAAATCAACTGGGAGCGGAAGTGTTTCTAAAGACCCTGGAGATATTCGGATTTAAATCCTTCGCGGACAAGGTTCAAATCGAGTTCACCGACGGCGTCGCCGCCCTCCTGGGACCGAACGGGTGCGGGAAGAGCAACGTCGTGGACGCGATGAAGTGGGTGCTGGGGGAGCAGTCCTCCAAATCCCTGCGGGCGGAAACCATGGCTGACGTCATCTTCGCTGGCAGCGAGACGCGAAAGCCCCTCGGCGTTGCGGAGGTGACCCTGCTCGTGTCCAACCAGGACGAGGTGCTTCCCCTCAACCTGCCCGAGATCTCGATCCGACGCCGATTGTACCGTTCCGGGGAGAGCGAATACTTCATCAACAACAACCCGGTGAAGATGCGCGAAGTCCGCGAGCTTTTTTTTGACACGGGAATCGGCAAGTCGGCCTACTCCATCATGGAGCAGGGCAAGATCGACCAGCTTCTCTCCACCAAGCCGGAGGAGCGCCGCTTCGTCTTCGAGGAAGCCGCGGGGATCACGCGTTTCCGCGTGCGCGGCCAGGAGGCTGAGCGAAAGCTGGAGAAGACCGAGGAGAACATGCGGCACGTCGAGGGAATTCTCGACGAGGTGCGCCGCAGCTACACCTCTCTGAAAGCTCAGGCGGAGAAGGCCGAGATCTACCGGAAGCTGCGGGAGGAGATTTTCGAGGTGGAGCTGGAGATCCAGCTCCTGCGCTTGAAGGGGCTCCTGGAAGACAGGAAGAAACGGGAAGCCCGGCTGTCGGAGAAGGCGAAGAGCAGGGAGGAGATCACCAGCGCCATTCGCGGCATGAACGAAGCCATCGCGCACCAGGCGGACATGGTGAACACCATGGAGTCCCAGCTTGTGGAATCGCACAAGAAGCTGTACCAGCTCGACATGGAAAAGAACACGCGCGAGAGCCAGATCCGCATGTACAAGGAACGGATCATGGAGCTGGAGCGAAAAGTGGAAGCGGACGCCGTACGCGAGAAGAACATCCAGCGCAAGAGGGAAGAGCTGGACGCAGAGGCGGGAACAAAGAAAACGGGCCTTGCCGAGCTGGCCCTGCGCATCGAGGAAACGGAGAAGAACATCGCGGCCTTCACGGCCGACATTGAAGGTTTCGGCGGGCGGGTGCGCGCGAACGAAGAGCGGACGCGCGTGAACGGAGAGAAGATTCAGGGCCGGGAGGCGGACATCGAGGAGCTGCGCGTGCAGCTCCTCGCCATCACGGAAGACATCGTCACCCAGCTCGATGCGCGCCTGAAGGAGATGGGCTATTCCTCCAGCGAACGGCGCTCCGTGGAGCAGTCCATCGCCGAGACCCTTCAGAGCATCCGCATCCAGCTGAGCGGAAAGACAACCCTGCTGGAGGACGCCTCCCAGGCGGAGAATCTCCCCAAGGCGGGCCGCGACAAGCTCGTGCAGAACACGGTGGCCGTGCTCAAGGCATCCCTGGAGAAATTGGGCGCCCTGGAAAAGCTCTTCGAGCGCTATCGCACCTTTGCCCCTTCATTCCTGGACGAGTTCGTTGCGCCCGAAGGCATCATAACGCGCAAGAGAGACATCGACGAGCGCATCAACGAGCACGCTGCCGGCATCGCCGGCTTGCGTCAGAAAAACGATGAGCTGGCTCGGGAGAACGCCGGCCTGCGTGAAAAGATCGAGGAGTACCGCAAAACCTTGGAAGACCTCCGGGTGAATCTCGCGCGGCTGCAGACGCAAAAGACGGGCGCCGAGCAGGAGATCGGCCGGCTGGGCCGGGAGCGCGCGGAACAGGAGGCGCTGCTCAGCGAGGTGGCGGCGGAGATCGAGGAAACGCGCACGCGCGTGAAGGAGACCCAGGACAGGGCGGCGGCTTCCGAGGAGGAGCGCCGGCGCATCGAGGAGCAGGAAAAGTCCGCCCGATCCGCGCTCTCCGGGCTGGAGGGAGAGATCTCCAGCAGAAACAAGGAGCTTGCGGCCAAGGAAGAGGATCTCAAGCAGACGAACACGCACCTTGCGAAGGCGCAGTCGGAAATAGAGAAGATGCAGATCGAGGTGACGGAGATCCGCACCGAAATCAAGGATTTGCACGCAAACTTCGCCGAGCGGTTCTCCCGCGATCTTTCTGAATACGAAACCCGGATCCCCGACCTGCAACCCAACAGGGACCTGCGTCCGCGCCTTGCCGAGCTGAGGGAGGAGATGAGGAAGCTTGGCCAGGTGAACCTCATGGCGCCGGAAGAGTTCGCCGAGGTGAAAGACCGTTTCGATTTCCTCACCGGCCAACTGGGGGACCTCACGCACGCGCGTGAGGATCTGAAAAAGGTCACCACGGAGATCAGGACGGAATCCACCGAGCTGTTCCTGGACACTTATAATAAGATCAAGAAGAACTTCCATACCGTGTTCCGCAGGCTGTTCGGGGGAGGTCGGGCGGAGCTGCGTCTTGAAAACCCCGATGCGCCGCTGGAATCAGGCATTGAAGTCTTTGCGCAGCCCCCTGGAAAGAAACTGGAGAACATCAACCTGCTTTCCGGCGGCGAGCGCTCCCTGACCGGCGTTTCGCTCCTCTTCGCGATTTACATGGTCAAGCCGTCCCCCTTCTGCCTGCTGGACGAGATCGACGCCGCGCTGGACGAGGAGAACGTGGGCAGGCTCAACAATCTGCTGAAAGAGTTTTCCGCGCATTCGCAGTTCATCGTCATCACGCACAACAAGCGCAGCGTGGCGAGCGCCGACGTGCTGTATGGCGTGACGATGGAGGAGTCAGGTGTCTCGAAGCTGGTGGCCATCCGCCTGGAGAACAGGGAAAAGGGCGAAGCTGTTCAGCCGGTTGCCGCGAACTGAGATCCTCGTCATCGCGGGGGTCTGCGTGCTGGCCTTTGCCGTGACGCTGGCGGTGGTAGGCGGAGCGGCGGCCGCGCGTGCGCGCAGGGCTTCCGCGGAGGCCCTCCTGGACCGGCAGGCCGCGCGGAAGCCTTCCCTTCTAAGCGCCGAAGATCTGGCGATCACGCCCGAGGACTTCCTCCTGCCTACGATCGCGGAGGCTGACACCCGGCTTCTCTACGCGCCGTTTCGGCCTCGTCTTGCGAGGTGGAACCCTGAGCTGATACGGAAATACTGGGTACCGCCAAGGGAGATCGCCGCTGAGATCGTGGAATCCATCAATGACCAAAACATGCAGAGGCTTTTCCAGAACGTGCCATAGCTGTATACTGGCCTGAAGCGTCAGCGTGGCGCACGGCTGCAGGGGACCGATTCATCGCCCAGAGCGTTCACGCCTGCCCGGGTCCGCTGATCCTCGGTTTTTCTGGGAGGGGAACCGATGAGGAGACCACTGCGTTTTCTCTTGTGCATTGGAGCATCAGCATTTCTGATCGCATGCGCTACCACATCACAGCCGTCAATCCTCACGATCGAGCTGTTCGATTCCCGGGCAGTCGGCGGCGCCGCGTCTGGGAGCAGTGCGCCTTTGTTCATGGCCGCGCCCACCGTGCCGGGCATGACTGCTGCGGCAAGCGCGAAACCGTCAGAAGTTTCAATTCCTGCCCCGGGTCCTGTTCTGGCCGCGGAACAGACGCAGACAGGATCCGGACTCAGCGCGCCGCTCGCGCCTGAAACACTATCCCTTCCGGCTTTTGATGCGGGATTCGTGACCCCGGCGCGGCCCCGGCTGCGAGCCACGTTTCCAATCGCCGCACCCGAGGCGCCGGCCGCCGCGGCCGCATCCCGTGCTAGTCCGGCCGCCGTGAGCAGGCAGACAAGCGCTCAACCCACGAAGACCGCGGCGGGCGCCGCCTCCGGGGCAAGCGCTGCCGGCAGCAGCGTTGTCACGGCCCCCGCTTCACGCATCCCGGCAGCGACAACGGCCAGCACATCCGGAAGCGGCGCGGCTGCAACGACAGCCGCCAGTACATCCAGTCCTGGCTCCAGCGCGGCTGCCGGCGCTGGCGCGTCAGGGAGCACGAGCCAGACCGCAAGCGCCGCAAGCACGGACATTGCTCCTTCAGGCAGCTATGGCACATTGAGGGAGATCTACGCCCGACAGGGCGATGAGCTGCAGATCGGGCTGGAGGGAACGGGTTTCCTGTTCCTGGGATTTCCAGATACAGCGGCGCAATCGGAAGGCATGTCGTTCAAGTCCAAGGAGAACCGCAGCGGCAAGACATGGTTCACCTTCCAGGCAATAAAGCTCGGGACGTACGATCTTGATTTCGTGAAACAGGACAACACAACGGGAAAATCGACAAAGGAAACGGTGCGGGTGCACGTCGTAGAGGACAAGGATTTCAACGCCGCGGTGGCGCAGCAGCCGCAGCAGGATGCGACGGTCACCGGCGCGGTTGAAACAGGGGATCCCCAGTTTGCGGGCAGGCTTTCACGCCTCGGCTCGTACGAGGCCGCGGTTGCCGAGCTGCTCAAGGGCTACAAGGACGGGAACCCCGGCCTGAACGATCAGATCGCCGGGCTGTACATGCACATGGGCAGCTACGATGCGGCGGAAAAATACTACATGAAGAACCTTTCGCCGCAGGGTCCGTACACGCAGAACGCAGTGCTCGGCCTGGTGCGCATAGCGATAACGCAGAAGGACCAGCAGGGTTTCATGTCCTACTTGAAGCAGTTCCTCGCGATACAGGATCCCGCCATGGAAGAGCCCCTCATGCAAGCCGCCCGGATGGAGCGAGACCTGTCGCAGATCGGCGTCGGGCTCGACCTGGCCGCGGAGTACGCGAAACGATTCCCTGAAGGCGCGTGGAGCGACGAGGCGTATTACCTGATGGGGCAGCTCCTGGAAGCCGACTCGCAGTTCCGGGACATCGCGCGCGCAAAGGAGCTCTACGGCCTGATCGTGAAGGAGTATCCGGAGAGCGTTTTTGCCGAACCTGCGAGGCAGCGGCTGCTGTACATCGACAGGCATTTTTTCCAGGTGCGGTAGCGTTTCCGCCGCTCTCTTGCTATACTGCGGCTCTCATGACACGCGCCATCATCGCCGCTGCCTGCTGTGCAGCCATGCTGTTCCTCCTCTCCTGCGTCTCGCCCGCTTCGGTGCGGGAGTCCGGCCCCGTGCGGATCGGACTGTACGCGGACCTCAGCTCCACGGGAGCGCGGGAGGGCAATGATGCTTTGAAAGGCGCCCAGCTTCGGATCAATGAAGCGAACGCGGCAGGCGGGATAGGCGGAAGGCAGGTCCAGCTCATCAGCTTGGACATGAAGCAGAGTCCGACGGAAGCGGTGAAGGCATTCACAAAACTGGCGCAGGAGGACGGGGTATGCGCCGTGATCGGCTCAGCGGTCTTTAATGCGGGTCTCGCGGTCAGCCCGGTGGCGGACCTCGCGAAGGTGCCGCTCGTTTCGCTGAGCATCGATGATCGGGTGACCAATCCAGAGATGAAAGCCGACGTGCCGGACACACCGGGGCCCGTTCGCCAATATGCGTTCCTCATCCAGCCGTCGGCCTCCCAGATCGCCGGCTTTGTGGCCGCGTATGCCCTGGAGCATTTCCTTCTGAATCGATATGCCACTCTCTATGATCCGGCCAGCGCCGTCTCGGTTTTGCAGGCGCGTACATTCGAGAGCGTCATCCGCAAGGGAGGGAAGGTGATCTCCGCTTCCGTTGAGCTGCCTGAGGGGGATTACTCCGGCCCGCTCTCGAAGATCAGGAGGGTTGGCGCCGATGCGATTTTCGTCTGCTGCTCCGTCGATAAGAATGTCGCGGTTGCCCAGCAGGCAATGGCCATGGCGTATCAACCCGTTTTTCTCGGCAATCAGGCCTGGTACGCGCCGCTGCTGGACCAGGCGGGCGCCGCTTCCAACTCCGCCTGGTTCGGCATGGGGGTCGCACCCGATGACCCCGGCCTTGCTGAGATTGGGCCGAAGTTCCAGGCGCAATTCGGAGAGAACCCCGGTCTTGCCGTGGTCCCCGGCTGGGATGCGGCAGGGCTCATCATCGCCGCGGTCCGCAAGGCGGGTTCCTCAAACCCGCAGAAGGTGAGAACCGCTCTGGAGCAGACCCTGGGCTTCAAGTGCCTGACGGCGCAGATCGACATGGGCAAGAAAACACATAAACCCCTCATGCTTCCCATCGCAATCATGCGCATCATCTCCGGGGCGTACCTGACGGCGGAACCGCGCTACATTCCCAAGCCGGCCCGCTGAGGAGGACGCCTGCCGCGAATGCCACCAGGAGTGGCCGCGAATGCCACCCTTCCGCGGTGCCCCGCGGAGTTGAGTGGCCGCCTTGACACGGCAGCCCGATCTCGGCATATATTTGCCTGTTCGATACTTACGAAGAACGGGTGCGCATGCTTGATAGACTGAGCGGCAAGCTGAGCGATCTGATCCGTCAGATCGGCGGCAAGGCGAATATTTCCGAAAAGAACATCCAGGACGCGATCAACGAAATCAAGATCGCCCTCCTCGAGGCCGATGTCAACCTCCGCGTTGTGCGCAGGTTCGTGAACCAGACAACGGAGGAGGCGCTGGGAGAAAAGGTCCTGCGCTCCGTCACTCCGGGCCAGCAGTTCGTCAAGCTACTGTACGACCGGATGGTGGCGCTGCTCGGGGGAGAGAACCAGGGCCTTGCGCTGAAAGGCCCCGACACCCAGACCGTGATCCTGCTCGCGGGGTTGCAGGGGTCAGGGAAGACAACCACCGCGGCGAAGCTGGCCCTCCGACTGAAGGGGCAGGGCAGGCGCCCCCTCCTTGTCGCGGCCGACCTTGTTCGTCCAGCAGCGGTGGAGCAGCTTGCCGTGTTGGGGGAGAAAGCCGGCGTCGAAGTGCACCAGGAGCCGGTGAAGGATCCCGTGCGCGTGGTGGAAGGGGCGCTCGCGAGGGCCCGGCGGGAGCAGTTTGACGTGGTCATCATCGACACATCGGGGCGCCTGCAAGTCGACGAACCGCTGATGGCGGAGCTGATCCGCATCCGCGCCGCCGCGCGGCCCGATGAGGTCCTCCTGGTGGCCGATGCCATGACGGGTCAGAACGCGGTGGACATCGCGAAGGAGTTCGATGCCCGGGTGTCGCTCACCGGCGTCATCCTTACGAAATTCGACTCTGACACGCGCGGCGGCGCGGCGCTGTCGGTGAAAAGCCTCACCGGCAAGCCCATCAAGTTCGTCGGCGTCGGGGAGAAACTGGACGGATTGGAGCCGTTCCACCCCGAAAGGATCGCCTCAAGGATCCTCGGCATGGGCGACGTGGTGACGCTTGTTGAAAAGGCGCAGGCCACCATGGAGCGCGGGGAGGCGGAGCGTCTCCAGGAAAAGCTCTCCTCGGAGATCTTCACCCTGGAGGACATGCTGGAGCAGTACAAGCGGATGAGGAAGATGGGCAGTCTCCAGTCCCTCGTGGAAATGATCCCGGGGTTGAAGGGGTCGGGGGCCGAGGAGAAGATCGACGAGAACGAGATGAAGCACGAGGAGGCGATCATTCAGTCCATGACGCTTACGGAGCGGAAGAACTACCGGATCATCGGACCGCGTCGGCGGGCGCGCATCGCGCGCGGCAGCGGAACGTCCGTCTTCGCGGTGAACAGGTTCTTGAAAAAATTCGAGAAGACGTGTCTCATGATGAAGAAGATGTCAAGGAACACGAAATACCAGGCCCAGGTGCTTTCGCAGCTCGGCCAGCACGCCGATTAGGCGTGCGCAGGGCGGCAGCCCTGGCCCGGCAGGCCTGTCGCTCCTGGCGGCAGCGGCTTGCGCGGCGGGAGGGCGGCTGCGCAGGCAGACAGCGGGAGCCCGGCAAGGAATTTGAACAGGAGGAAGACGCCAATGAGCGTACGCATCAGGCTGAAGAGGTTCGGAACAAAGAAGCGGCCCTTCTACAGGATCGTGGTCATGGACTCACGCACGCCCCGGGATGGTCGCGTGCTGGAGGAGATCGGCCTTTACCATCCCATAGAGAAGCCTGATAAGCAGGTTTCCTTCAACGATGCGAAGGTGAAGGATTGGCTGGCCCGTGGAGCGACGCCGTCGAATACGGTGAAGCGGCTTCTCAACCGCAAGCCCGCCGGCGCATAGGGGGAAGCTTCGAAAGGAGAGATCCGTGGAAAAGGATCTTGTCGAATACATTGCGAAAACCCTCGTGGACGATCCGTCCGGCGTTGTGGTGAACGTGATCGAGGGGGAGAAGTCGACCATTCTCGAGCTCAAGGTCGCCGACAACGACATTGGAAAGGTCATTGGCAAGCATGGCCGCATCGCCAAGGCGGTGCGCACCCTGTTGAGCGCCGCTTCGACCAAGTCGGGGAAGCGGGTGGTGCTCGAGATCCTGGATTGAATGAGTCGCTCGCGGTCGGAGTGGTCACGGGCACGCACGGCCTGGCGGGAGAGCTCAAGGTAAAGAGCTTTTCCGGCCAGATGGACCACCTGGTGGCGCTCCACGAGGCCTGCTTTCGCGGAAGGCATCAGGAGAGGCAGGTGGCTCTTCAGTCCGTGCGACCCCAGCCGCCGGGGGTCATCGTGAAGATCGCAGGGGTGGACACGCCCGAGCAGGCGCGGCGGTTCATCGGGTGCGAAATGTGGGTGCCGCGCTCCCTGGCGGCGCCGCTCGCTTCGGGTGAGTACTATACGGCGGACCTGTGTAGATGCAGCGTGTGGTTCGGGGCGGAGGAGATCGGCGAGGTCAGATCCATTTGGGAGGGCGGACCGATGCAGCTGCTGGAGGTGCGGGCAAAGGGGGGACGCACGGTTCTGGTTCCCTTTACAGAGCATTTCGTGGGCGCCGTGGAATTGGAGAAGGGCCGGATCTGCTTGACGGAGGACGAGATCGTTCGGTGACCGTCACGATCCTCACCCTTTTTCCGGGTCTTTTTCAGGGGTATCTGGAAAGCTCCATCGTTGCGCGGGCCATCGCGCGAGGATTGGTGGCGGTGAGGCTGGTGGACATTCGTGACTACGCCGCGGACAGGCACCACGTCTGTGACGATGCCGCCTATGGAGGCGGTCCCGGCATGGTGATGAAACCGGAGCCGATCGCCGCCGCGCTGGAAGCCATGGCAGGAGCCGGCGGCAGAATCATCTATCTCACGCCGGCCGGACGGCTGTACACGCAGCGCGTGGCCGAGGAGCTGGCGCGGGAAGAAGAGGTGACGCTCCTCTGCGGAAGATACGAGGGGATTGACCAGAGGATCATAGACGCCTTCGTGACGGATGAGCTTTCCATCGGGGACTACGTTCTTTCCGGAGGAGAGGTTGCCGCCATGGCCGTGGTGGATTCCGTGGCCCGATTGGTGCCCGGAGTGATCACGGGGGAGTCCCTGGAAGAGGAGAGCTTCTCCGAGGGGCTCCTGGAGTATCCGCACTACACGCGGCCGGAGAACTTTCGCGGCATGAAAGTGCCGGATGTCCTCCTTTCGGGACATCACCAGAAGATACGCCAGTGGCGGCTTCTGAAAAGCATAGAGAAGACGATGAGGAATCGCCCCGAGCTGCTGGAATCCGAGAGCCTCTCCGAGGAGGCGCGGGAGCTTGCGAGGCAGATCAGGAGAGAAGGAGACGTTCATGGACGTGATGAAGGCGATTGAAGCGGAGCAGATGAAGGACACGACGGAGGGGTTTCGGATCGGAGACACCGTCAAGGTCCACTACAAGATCATAGAGGGCAAGACGGAACGCGTGCAGGTTTTTGAAGGCATTGTGATCGCGATGAAGCGCGACGGCCTGCGCAAGACGTTCACGGTGCGCAAGATCAGCTACGGCGTGGGCGTGGAGAGGGTGTTCCCGCTGCATTCCCCCAAGATCGCGAAGATCGTGCGCGTCCGTGAAGGCCGCATCCGCCGCTCGAAGCTGTATTACCTGCGCGGCAGGTCCGGCAAGGCTGCCAAGGTCCAGGAGCTGATACACCGCAGGCGCGAAAAGGTGCCTGAAACGGGAGCGGCGGAGCAGTCCGAGGACGCCGCGCCCGATTCCCCGGAGACCACCTGACGCTGTCGCGGCTCTCCGGCCGTTGCGGGAAGACATGCCTATAACGTCCAGCCCTTTGGGAGGCAGCATTCACATGGCGCTGCGGCCCGAGATGGGACTGCGCCAGGGTGACGTCATCGTTCTCCACGTGATCAAGCAGCTCACCGCCGGCAAATGGGCGGTGGCTATCAGGGGACGCGTGTACCCCGCTTCATCAGAGCTTCCCTTGCAGGCCGGCTCCACGCTCCACGCGCGCGTCAGCGCGACTGAGGGAAAGCTTGCGTTGGTGGTGTCCGACGTGGCGCAGGACGCGGTAAGCGTGGCCTTGCAGGGCCAGGGAATGCCCGCGGGCGGCGTGGAGGAGATCATTGCGCGGGCTCTGGCCCGGAACGGGCTGCCGATACTTGCGGAAACGATCCTGAAGGTGAAGGCGCTGCTCGCCCGAACACCCGGTATGGATACGCGCAGGGGCGCCAGGTCCGCCGCCTCGCTGCTGGATCGGAGGATCGATCCGGGGAGCGCTGGAGCGCGCGCCCTCCTTCCCGTGCTGGGTTTCGGGCAAAAGGGCGGAGAAGATCCGCGCCGCTATCGCGGCCGGCCCCTACCCGATACTCCGAAGGCCGTGAAAGAGTTCGCGGCAACATTATGCGTCGACCCTGCAACCCGATCGTCGGCGCTTCAGGCATACAACCATATCCAGGGTAAGTCCCAGACATGGGTGGTCATTCCCTTTCTCTTCACCTCTGGGGATCAGCGACTGGCGGGGACCATGAAGATCCTTTATAATCCTTTCCTGGCCCGGCCGCTGGCTTTCGCACTATCGACGGAGGGGATCGACTTCCACCTGCCGCTGCAGGGAAAACGGCGGGCTCTGGCCATTTATTGCGATGATGATCGGTTGAAAAGCGCCGCCTCGCGGGGACTGGACAGTCTGAGGTCAAAATTCCATAACATGGGGTGGGAAGTTGACGATATTATAAAAGAAGGGGACGCATTCGACGGCTTTTCCCCTGTCGAGGAGGGAGAATCCCTCCCGAGCGTAGATACTGTGGGGTAGCAGAGAGAAGATGACGGTGCAGGCGGATACGGCGGTCGCTCTCCATTATTCCGAAGATCTCCCTGCGCCAATGGTGCTTGCCTCCGGGAAGGGCGCGGTGGCCGAAGCAATCGTGCGTATCGCGCGGGAGAACGGCGTGCCCCTCGTCGCGGATCCGGATCTGGCGGCTTCGCTCATGCAGCTGGAGCCGAGTACGCTGATACCTGAAAGCCTGTACGAGGTGATCGCGGAGATTCTTGTTTTCGTTCGCGACCTGAGAATGGAAAAATGAAGAGCATACGGACAAGCGATCTGCGCGACGGCATGAAATTCGACAAGCCCGTGTACATGGAGGGGGAGAACATCTTCGTCCCCCCCGGCGTGCCGATCCGCCAGAAGGATATCGAGCGGCTCCTGCGATGGGAGATCGCGGAGGTTCGAACAGACGGATCGCCGGTCGTGGATGCGCCGAAGGCTGTCGACGCCTCGTTGGACCTGGCAAGCTTCCGCGATATGCCGGCGAGCGACAGAGATAACCTCGACTCCTATCTTCGCGCCATCGATGAATACGAGCACATCGCCACAAGCGTCGCGCAGGGAGAGGAGATCGATCGGGCAAAGATCGACTCCACGGTGAACCTCCTCCTGGAAAAGGTAAAGGACCGGAGGAACGAGATGATCCAGCTCATCCTGATGGGGGGCAGGATCGAAAGGAAGATAGCAGCGGGGGTCATCAATGTGACCATCCTGTCCGCGATCATGGGGACCGTGCTGAAGTTCACCAGCCATCGGCTGATTCAGCTCACCACGGGCGCGCTCCTGCACGATACCGGCATGGTGAAGGTGCCCAAGGCAATTCTCCAAAAAAAGGATAAGCTCTCGCCGGAAGAGCTGAACCAGATCCGCACCCACCCCATCCATTCCTATCGCGTGATCTCCAAAGAGCTGAAGTACCCGGAAGAGATAGCCATCATTGCCCTGCAACACCACGAAAGGTGGGACGGTCAGGGGTATCCGCGAAAGCTGCGGGGGGAGGATATCAACCTCTCCGCGCGCATCGTGGCGGTCGCCGACTCGTACATCGCCATGATCAACAACCGGCCGCATCGCAACTCGATGATCGGGTACAGCGCCATGAAGAGCCTTCTGAACGACAATGGCAGGCACTTCGATCCAAAGATACTCAAGGTGTTCCTTGAAAGCATGGGCATCTACCCCATCGGGAGCATCGTCCAGTTGAACAACTCCGGCATAGGCCGCGTCATCGAAACCCATGCGGAAGCGCCTCTGCGCCCCGCGGTGGAGCTGATCATTGACGAATACGGCAACAAGCTGGGGGAGCGTGAGGTCGTCGACCTCCTGGTGAAAAAAGGAATTTTCATCGTGAAGGCGGTTGATCCCAAGTCGCTCGCGCCCGCCTCGCCTTCCGGTGCGCCGCCGGCTGGCGCGATGCCAGCGTCGCCGGGAGCGACGCCAATGTCGCCAGGAGCGACGGGAACGGCCGCGCAATGACGCACGCCACGGCGTCGACGCGAAGCAAAGGAGCTTCCGGTGAAGAGGCGGCGGCGGCATACCTGGCGCGCCAGGGGTGGAACGTGCTGGAACGCAACTTCAGGTCGCCCTTCGGAGAGATAGACATTATAGCGCGTCGTGGTGATGAGGTGGCCTTCGTCGAGGTCAAGACATGGAGCTCTCTCCCCCGCGGCGAGCTGGAGCATTCCATCAACCGAAAGAAACGAGCGCGGATCTCACGCGCGGCGCGGCTCTTCCTCTGCGACAGGAAGGACCTTGCCGAGCTGCACGCCCGCTTCGACGTTCTGTTTCTGAGCGGGCCCGAAGGGGATATCGCGCACATTAAGAACGCATTCGGCGGGGAGGGGATCGACTGATGGTGCGGATAGCCAAGAAAACCGATCCCAAGAAGCTGGCTGAGCTTAAGGTGAAGATCCATAACGAGGACTACCTGCTGCAGGCCATCCAGAAGATAGCCCAAGATCTGACGAGAAACATCGAGCACGGAGAGTAGCGCATGAGCTCGCGCAGCTTCAGACGCCGAAACAGCCGGCGCAGGCATAGGCCCGGCACAGCGCAGGACGGCCAGGCACAGAAACCGGCGGGAGAGCCGGCGGATCGCCCCGCGGCGCAGGAGAGGCCGCAGAAGCAGGGAGCCGGAGCGTCGCGCAAGGGAGCCGGCCACCGCCGTGATAGCCGAACAGCAGGGGCACCGGGGAAGGGAAACGCGCCCCAACCGCCTGCTGCTGATGCGCCGCAGGTTTTTCCCGACTGCCCTGTGTGCGGCAAGGCTGTTCGCGAGCTTGCATCCGCTCTGACCCACCGCGTTTCCCGCCAGCCCGCGCATTTCGAATGCATCATGAAGGAGCTGAGGGAATCCAATGAGATTGCGCCGCAGGAAAGGCTCTGCTACCTTGGCGGCGGGTGCTTCGGCATCCTGGAATTCCATCCCAGCGGGGGGCCGAGTCGTTTTATCATCAGGAAGCGCATCCAGTATGAGGAGAAGGAAACTCCACAGGATTGGAAGAAGCCGCTTCAGATCCCCTGTTGAGGGCGCACGGGAGAGGATAATGTCGCTGAAATTCGCCCTGCTCGGGCTCCTGGCGGAAAGCCCGAAATACGGATACGAAATCAAGAGACGCTTTGAAGGTGCGCTGGGCAACGTGTGGTCCGTGTCGTACGGCCAGCTGTATCCTACGCTGCGCCGTCTTTCGGAGCTGGGGTGGGTGACAAAGAAGACGGAGCCGGGGAAGAAAGCCGCTGAAAAGAACATTTATTCCATCACGGAGAAGGGCCGCAAGAAACTGGACGAATGGCTGCTGAAGCCATTGCGCAGCACGTACAAGGTCAAGGATGAGTTCACTCTCCGGTTTCTCTTTTTCTCCAAGCTTGCTCCTGAGCACGTGCTGGACTACCTACGGGGGCAGCAGAAAAAGACCGTGATGCAGAAGGAGAGCTTCCAGCGGACCCTTGTATCCCTCAGGGATGAGATCGACTACTACCTGCAGGCTATCATCCGCAAGGGCATCATCCACCTCGAAGCGGAAAATCAGTGGCTGGAAGAGGTAATGGAGGATGTGAGGAACCGCATCGGATCCGGGAAAGGGTGATATCGCCGCGGATGGGCAGGGCCTGTATCCGCGCGCGTGCGGGAACCTCAGGGAGGTGTCCGCCCCCTCCGGGACGATTCTCTTACTTGGACGTTTTCAGCTCGTCGAGAACCTGCAAGGCCTTGGTTTTCACTGTACGCAGATAATTGCCCTGCGCGATTTTCACCAGCATCTGGTACGCTGCGGGATCCTTTATCCCGCCCGGTGATTTCTGTGCCAGTTTTTCTATTGCCAGACACAGGGCGTAGCCGAGATTGTTGTCCGGCATGGCGGGATCCACCTTGTTGTAGGCAAAGGCGAGAGCCTCCACCACTTCATTGTTGTCATTCATGCCGATCACGCCCAGGCCGTATGCCGCCTCAGCCTGTACCGTGGGCTCATCGTCGATGAGAAGCACGCGGATAAGGGCGTTTTTCGCGTCCTCGGTGCCCAGCCGGCCGAGCATGTTGGCCGACCGCCTTCGGACTTCGGGGAAGTTGTTGACGAGCCTGCCCCCCTCCCGGGTCGTCCTTCCCGAGCCCTCCAGCGCAAGATATTCCAGAACGAACTCCACCTGCTGGGCATTGGCCTTGTAGGAGCCGTCATTGATCTTTTTTTCCAGGTCATCGAGGGAGCTCATCTTCATATCGTAGTCATCGGAGAACGCCTTCTCGCGGAGGATCTGGAACTCGACGCTCTGCAGGAACAGCTCCTCGATGGTGATTTCCTTGTTCGCAGGAGCCGTCGCGGCCTGCTGCGCGGGAAGGACGAATGCGGGGCCTACGCACAGGACCATGGCGACCGCCAGGATCAACCACGGAAAATCGCCCGCGGACCGGTTGCTCTTTTCTCTCCTGCTCATGTTTTCACTCCCGTTCTTCGATTCAGTTTTCCTCGGCCTGCTGGAGTCCCACCTTCCATCGCCCTTCCTCGCGTACGAGGTAGTAGAGGATGACCGGCGTTCCCTGTACTTTCGTGATCGCCTTCACGTGAGTCGCGTCAACGAATTGGATGTCGCTGAGGGTCGCCTGCAGGTGGCTGCGCACCACGACATTATCGAAATAATCCTTCAAGTTTTTCAAGACGATGCCGTTCTTTTTCAGCACCGCCGCGTTGGATGCCTTCGACAGAAAAGCGGGGCTGCCGGTGGTCGCCACGTAATCGGCGGTCAGGTAGGTGAGCCACTGTTCGTAGTCCGAAGCGCTGATGATCTTCGTGAGGGCAGCGATCACCTCCTGCACCTCGTCAAATGTCTTTTTGTACAGCTCTTCTGATGCGACGAACTCCGTCGCGGCGGGCTGCTCGGCGGGCTGCGGAGCAGGCTCCGTTGCCTGCGCCGTAGGTTCCGCCGGTGCGGTCTGCGCCACCGGCTGCTGCTGGACAGGCGGGGACGCGGCTTTCGGCGGTTCCGAGGCGCATGAGGCCGCGAACAGCACAGCGATAATGAGCAGGAAGAGAAGCCGTCCACCCGCCTCCATCACCATTAATTCTATGCTCCGGCATGTGCTTTGTCAAAGATTTTTCCCTTGCCAGAAGGGGGAACGTCGGCTATTCTCGTGGCCATGTTCAAGGTGCTGCTGCCAGGGACGTTCGACCCGCCGACAAACGGCCACCTCAACATCCTCCGCCGGGCATCCCGGCTGTTTGACGCCGTCCAGGTCGTCATCGCCGTGAATCCGTCCAAGGACTACCTCTTCAGCGCTGATGAGCGGATAGCCATGATGCGGGAGCTCGCCCAGGAGCTGAAAAACGTGACAGTCTCCACGTGGAACGGGCTGATCGTGGACTTTGCCGACCGCATCGGCGTGCACGTGATAGTACGGGGGGTGCGCGCGCTGGCGGATTTCGACTATGAGTTCGAACTTTCGGTGATGAACCGATCCCTCAACCCCAGGATCGAGACGATTTTTCTGCCCACCGACCAGAAATACTCCGTCATCCGCTCCTCCGCGATCAAGGACATTGCAGGCTTCGGAGGCGACATCTCAGGCATGGTGCCGCCGAACGTGGCCCGGGCTCTCCACGAGAAGCTCAGCGCTCGCGCCGCGGGCGCCCACGCGGCTGCCGATGCCGCCGAGGCTCCTTGACATTCAGGGGTTGATAGTGTAGCTTTCTCTCTCGTTATCCAGTGCAGCCTCAAGCCGTCAATCGGCTGGCTCGGGGCTGGAAGAACCATGGTCCGGAAGGCGATTTTCGGGCCATGAGGTGCTCCAATCCACTTTTGAGGTGACAGATTATGGCTTTGCCGAAGAGACGAATATCGAGGGCGCGGGGCCGAAAACGCCGCACCGCAAACATGCGCCTTTCGGTTCCCACCCTTGTCGAATGCAGCAACTGCGGAAACAGGATCATGCCTCACCGTATATGTCCAAAATGTGGGTTCTATAGGGGAAAACAGATCTTGAAGCCCGAGGAAATGGCGTGATCCTCGGTCCTCATCCAATCCATAGAATCCCCCCTCGTGCGCTTTCACACACCTATTTCACAGGAGGTTGAACGGGTATGGACGAGCTTTTCGAAAAAATGAAGAAACTCATTGCCGATCGGCTAGAGATCGATGAATCCAAGATCACCCTCGATTCTTCTTTCCGACAGGACCTTGGCGCAGACAGTCTTGATACGTATGAGCTGGTCTATGCCATTGAGGAAGAGATGGGTATTAGCATTCCCGATGAAAAGGCCAATGAGTTCGAAACAGTGCGGGATGCCCTGGAATACATTCGTTCACAGGTAAAGAAATAGCAGGAAAAAGTCGCCAGGAGCGACCGGAAAGTCGCCAGGAGCGACCGGAATGTCGCCGTGAGCGGCAGGGGAGGTTTTGTTCACGAAAGCAAAGCGTGCGCATGCCGCTACGCTGAAGCCTGAGAGGAAAAAGGAGCTACAGCTATTCGAGCGGCACGCGAGAATCCGCTTTCGAAAGGCGGAATTCCTCAATCAGGCCTTTACGCATAGATCATTCGCCAATGAGCTGGGAGAGACGGCGGAGAACAATGAGCGCCTGGAGTTCCTGGGGGACTCGGTTCTCGGCCTTGTCGTGAGCGATTTCCTTTACCAGATGCTGCCCGACCAGCCCGAGGGAGAATTGGCGCGCATCAAGAGTTTCGTTGTCAGCGAGGCGAGCCTGTCGGAGATCGCGCGAGGGTTGCGCGTGGACAATTTCATTCTCATCGGAAAGGGAGAGGAGTACTCGGGAGGACGATCCAAGAAGACGATCCTGGCCGACTGCCTGGAAGCCATCATCGGCGCGTACTACCTGGATTCGGGGTTTTCCGCGGCCGAGCGGTTCGTCGCCTCCCTCCTGGTTCCCGAGATCAACAAGGTGCTGGAAAACAGGCACGCCAAGGACTACAAGACGCTTCTCCAAGAATACGTGCAGAAGCGTATGAAGACATATCCCAAATACCGGGTCGTGCAGAAGACCGGTCCGGACCACGACAAGACGTTCTGGATCGAGGTGCATGTCGGAGACCGGTCCTTTGGAGCGGGAAAAGGAAAGAACAAGAAGGAGGCCGAGCAGGAAGCGGCCCGGCTTGCCTACGAAACCATGAACGTGCCGGAAAAGCCGATGCGGACCGAGCGGGTATTCGCGGGCTCGCGCGCCAATGCCCCGCGCTCCGACCCGCGGATGCAGGGCCAGCAGCGCCGCGGCTAAAAGAGAGAGCTCCCGGACCTCCTTTGCGGTTCCCGGCTGGCGTGTACGCTCTAGTGAAGCTCCAGCCGCTCCTTCCAGAGCTTCTCTGCAATCTCCAGCAGCTTCCTCCTTTCATTAAGCCGAGGATCTTCGAGCACGGATTGCAGCAGCTCCTTCAAGATCACGCCGATCCGAGGGCCGGGAGGGATCCCGAGGAGACGCATGACATCATTCCCATCGATCGCCAGGTCGGACACCGTGAAGGCCCGCCCCTCCTCGAGCACGTTCTTTAGGCGTTGAGCGAAGAGGGAGAGCCCCTCCGGGAAGTTCTGGGCGTTTTCCCGACACATGCCGATCTGGTCAGCTCTCCTCAGGGCGATGATATCCCGAAGGGAGTCTTCTCCCACCCGGGCGATGAGGCGCCGGACCGCGGCATCCGACCACTCCTCCTGGTAGTTGAACATGTGATGAGCGATGAGATGCGCGACATCGTTGATGACAACGGTGGGAAGCTTCAATCTGAGCAGGATTGCGCGCGCCATCTCCGCCGAGACCTTTTCATGTCCGAGGAAAGTGGGCCGTCCATCGGCCTCCTGGCTCCGCACGCGCGGCTTTCCTACGTCGTGCAGCAGCGCGGAAAGGCGCAGCAGGAGGGATTCGCGCGGGGCTGCGTTGCATGCGTACAGCGCGTGCGTGAAGACGTCATAGCAGTGAAGGCTGCCCTGGGCCACGCCGACGCCTTCCAAGAGCTCGGGAAGCACCACTCCGAGGATGCCCGTATCCTTCATGAGAAAGAGCCCGATGGACGGGAGGGGGGCAGCCAGGATCTTGAGTATCTCATCACGCACCCTCTCCGCTGACACGCGCGCAAGAATGGAGAGGCTGCCGGGAATCGCATCCCGTGTCGACTGCTCCACGGCGAACTGAAGCTGCGCCGCAAACCTGCACGCGCGCAGCGGCCGCAGGCCATCCTCGCGGAAGCGATCCACGGGATCCCCGATAGCCCGGATAATGCCCTTTTTTAGATCGAGTTTTCCCCCGTGCGGATCGAGCATCCGGTTGGAAAGCAGGTCATAGGCCATCGCGTTGATCGTGAAATCGCGGCGGGAAAGGTCGTCATTGATGGAAGGCGTGAAGGCGACGGAATCCGGACGCCTGCCGTCGCTGTAGCCGGCCTCGGTGCGATAGGTGGTGACCTCGAATGTGGTGCCCTTGAAAAGCACGGTCACCGTGCCATGCTTGAGGCCGGTAGGGATCACGCGGCGGAAGAGCGTCATGACCTGCTGCGGGAGCGCGTCGGTTGCGATATCGTAGTCGGAGTGCGGCCTGCCCATCAGGATGTCGCGCACGGCTCCGCCCACCAGGTGGCACTGGTGACCTGACGCGCGGAAGACAGCCGCAAATTCGCGAACAGCCAGGGGGATGCGCATGACGGTGAGGAGTATCCGTGGACTGGCGCCGAAGTGTCAAGAAACGCGGCGTTCAGGAGACACGCAGCAAAAAAAACCGCTCCGGCCAGGGGCCCGGAGCGGCTGTAGGCGCCACGAGAACGCTTCTATTTAAACAGCTGCAGCACGTTTTGCGGCTTGGTGTTGGCCTGCGCCAGCATGGCCGTGGAAGACTGCACCAGAATCTGGTCCTTCACAAACTCCACCATCTGCGCGGCCATGTCGGTATCCCTGATTTGTGATTCCGCCGCCTGGAGGTTTTCCGCCCCGATCGACAGGCCCTTCATGGCATACTCCAGCCTGTTCTGATACGCGCCGAGATCGGCCCTCTGCTTGTTCACCAGCCGAAGGGCATGGTCGAGCACGCCGATGGCGGCATTGGCCCGGTCCGGTGAGGACAGGGAGATGAAGGTCGCCGTGTTCGGCCGGCCATTGACGCCCTGCACCCCGAGGCCCTGCGCGGTCATTGTCCCGATGATGACCTGGACGCGCTGGTCCATGTTGGCGCCGATGTGCAGCCACATGCTGGCGGTGACCGCGTTCTCTCCCGTCGCCTTGGCGAACCTGCCCGTGAGCATGTTCATGCCGTTGAACTGGGCGTGGGACGCGATCCTGTTGATCTCGCTCACCAGCTGGGAGACCTCGACCTGGATCTGCATCC
>JBEKQU010000064.1:0-28508 GCA_049519415.1 Spirochaetia bacterium | reverse complement strand
CTCATCGTCGTGCCCTTGATACTGGCCACGCTGCTGCTCACGGGGGTCTCCTCGTACTTCTCCGCGTCCAACGGCATCACGCGCATCGCAAAGGATTTCCTGGGCTTCAAGGCGCAGGAGCTGCAGAACCAGGCGGAGAGCCAGTGGCGGCTTCTGGTGGAGAACAATCTCACGGCGAAGCCCGAGATGGTGGCGGCCACGCAGGCGGCCGTGGAGGGCTACGCGCGCAGCATCATCCGAAGCGCCACGGAGCTGATCGTGGCCGTGGGGGAGGACGGGGGCCTGAGGATGGCGAGCTCGGAGGTGAGCTACCAGGGGGGCGAGCAGGCGGCGGTGGCGGGCTACGCGAAGGGGCACAGCACGGACCTGCTGACGGTGACCGTGGGGGGCAAGGCGCGGGTGGCCAAGGGGTTCTGGTTTCAGCCCTTCGGGTGGTACCTGCTGGTCACCGAGGAGAGGTCGGCGTTCTACGACCAGGTCAACCAGATCGCGGTCAGGACGGTGAGCATTCTGGTGGGGGCCATTCTGGTGGGGGTGGTGCTGGCCGCTGACCAGGGTGGTTGCCGCGATGAGGGAGATCATCTCCACCAATGATCTGTCCAAGCGGGTGGTGGTGGAATACCACGACGAGATCGGGCAGCTTGCGCAGACCTTCAACATCATGGTGAACGGCCTGGAGCAGGCCTACCGGGAGATCAAGCGCTTCGCGCTGAAGGCCGCCGTGGCCCGCACGCATGAAAAGAAGATCAAGGAGCTTTTCCAGCAATACGTGCCCCAGGAAGTCATTGACCAGGTCATGCTGAACCAGGGCAGGGTGGTGCCTGAGCAGGAGGTGTTGTGCATCATGTTCTCGCACATCACCAATTTTCCGGACGTCGCATCGAACATCGCCCCCGACGAGCTGGTGCAGTCTCTGGAGCCCTACTACAAGGCCATGGTGGACACGATCCTGGATCGCGGCGGCATGGTGGACAAGTACATCACGGACGCGGTCATGGCGTTCTTTGGCGCGCCCGTAAAAAAAGACGACGATCCGCTGCGGTCCGTGCTGGCGGGCATCGAGATGACCGAGGCGCTGCGGGAGTTCAACCGGCGCAGGTCAGCCTCCGGCATGAAGCCGTTCAACGTGAGCGTCGGAATCAACCGGGGCCTGGTCACCGTGGGGACCATCGGGACGGAGGACAAGCTGAGCTACACCGTGATCGGTGACGCCGTGAACCTTGCCTCCCGGCTCAGCGGCCTGACCAAAATCTACAAGCAGGACCTGCTCTTCTCTGAAAGCCTTCACCGCTCGGTGAAGGCGGAGCTGCAATGCAGGCTCCTGGACTCCGTGGCCGTGAAGGGCAGGAAGAAGGGCGTGAAGATCTACACGGCCAGGCGCAAGCTTTCGTCCAATGAACGGGAGGGGTGGGGCCTGCACAATATGGGCATGGCCGAGTACTACGAGCGGAACTTTGCCAAGGCCGCGACGTATTTCCGCGATGCGCTGAAGGCGCTGCCGGGAGACCCGGTTGCGGCCATGCTCATGGAGAGAAGCACGAAGTATCGCAATGACCCGCCGCCGTCGGAATGGGACGGCGTCGAGGTGATGACGCACAAATAGATCGCTTGCGCGGTTTTCCGCCCCATGGTGGCGGTATTCCGCCCCTTCTTGAGATTCACCGCACCCCTGTCGATACACTGATAAGGAGAATCATGCATGCTCGGACTCCTGCAAAAGGCGCGTCAGCTCAGGAAAGCTCTAGGGCTCGGTCCTGATGGCCGGGAGGAGTTTGCCTTTGATCCTGATTCCGGCATCTCCCGGGAAGAGCAAAGGGAGATACGGCGGGAGATCGAGCAGGTTGCGACTCAGAACAGGATCAAGGTCACCCCCGAGATGTTCGCCGTGAAGGCGGCCAAGAAGGGCGTTCTCTTTCCCATTGTCGTGGATGTCGCGGCGATCGTCGCCCTGGCTACGGGGCTGGCCCTGTTCTATTTTCTTTTCCAGCGCGGAGAGACGCAGCTCGCGCGCGAGGACACCGCCACCATCACGGCGGAAGGAAAGCTGCTTCAGGAAGTGAAGAAGGAGTCCGACGCCAAGCTGCAGGAGAAGAACCAGCAGATCAACCAGATCCAGGATCGGCTGGCGGAGATCGACAAGCAGAGGCAGGACCTGCAGTCCAACATGGACGCCAAGGTCCAGGAAAAGGAGGGACAGCTCCGCGCGGCCATGGCCGCCGAGCTGGACGCGGAAAAAGCGCGCCTGCAGAAACAGGGCCTCTCCGACCAGGACATCCAGAAGAAGCTCGCGGACATGGAAACGCAGAAGAACGCGGACTTCACCAAGCAATTGAACGCGTTCAAGGCCCAGGCGGATGCCGACCGCCAGAAGTCGGAAGCGACGTTGAAGACATTAACGTCGCAGTTCAATACCGACCTTGCCAAGGCGAACGCGGAGCGTCAGCAGGTGCTGGCTGACTCCAAGCAGAGAGAGGCCGACCTGCAGGCGCAGCTGGCGCAGAAGACCAAGGAGATGGCGAGCGCCCAGGCGCAGACGCAGGCGCAGTTGGCCACCCTTACCTCCCAGAAGCAGCAGGAAGATCTGGCCTCGCAGCAGCTTGTGGGACTGTACGCGGTGGCGCAGGCCGACATCGCCGCAAAGAACTACCCCAAGGCGCTTGCGAGCCTGCAGGCCATCACCGGCTACGTCAATTCCGCGGATGTCGCCGTGCTGCCGGGGATCGCCAAGCGGCGAACGGTGGATCTGTTCATCGTTGATTCCCTTAGCACCCTGGTTCAGGGCGAGATTGACAAGGGCAAGGTGGACACGGCTTCCCTGGTCGATGCGGCGGGCAAGATAGCCGATGTGCGCTCGAAGGTCGCAAGCGCGGACGGGCTCCTGAAGGCAGGCAAGCTGGCGGATGCCGAAACCCAGTACGGCCAGGCCCTGTCCGTGATCCCCGAGATCGCGAAAAGCTATGCCTATTTCACCGCCAAGGCCAGGGACGCGGAGGCGGAACGGCAGGACGTTCTGCACGCGGGGCTTACGCGGGCGGAATCAGCCTTTGCCGCCGGCCGCTACGCTGATGTGCCTTCCGCATACAGGGATGCCCTTACCTACCTTCCCGAGACCTCCGCGCGCCTTGCCGCTCTGCTTTCCAATATCGGCGCGGCGGGCATCGCGCTCGCCGCGCAGAAAACCCAGGCGGAGCAGACCCAGGCGGCCGCGCCCGTGATCGCGGCCTCTGATGCAATGCTGAAACAGGCCCAGTTCAGCGACGCAATGGCACAGTATCTCTCTGTTCTGCAGAACTACCCCCAGAGCCAGCAGGCGGCGCAGGCGGTGAAAGGGATCAACGACTGCGTGGCAGGACTGAACCGCCAGGCCGCGGCGGACCTGAAAAACAAATCGGACCAGGTGACCGGCCTGAACAGCCAGCTTACCGGCGTGCGGAAACAGCTCGACGCCAGCCTTGCGGAGATTCTCTCCATCAAGAAAAGCATCATTGCCCTGCTTGGCCTGAAACAGGATCCCGCGGCGGCTGACAGCGCGGCGCTTCTGACACTGGTGAGTCAGCGCTACGGAGACCTCACCGCGGCCATGAGCGCTTCATCGGACGTGCGGAAGAGCCTCGATGCGGCCGCTCAGAAGAACGCCGATCTCACGGCCCAGGTCACGAGGCTCAGCTCCGACAATGCGCGATTGACGGCCGATCTGAACGCGGCTCGGCAGGAGGCTGACCGTCAGCGCCAGCTCGCCGCGCAGACGCCGGATGCGCTGAAAAGCGCGCAGGCGGCAGGTTCCGCAGGCGCCGCGGCCGGTCCCGCGGCGGGCGCGGGCAGCGGACAGGCCAGCGCAGACCAGAAGAGGCTCGCCGAGTTTGAAGGCCTTGTCGCCGCGTATGTCGCCTACGCGAAGCAGGAGGACGACAACCTCGGGAAGCACAGCCAGCAGAAGGCGCTCATGCTGTCGGTGGGAGCCCGTGACAGCTTCTTTGCATCTCTGGGCAAATTTTTCGACGGATTCCTGGGCCGGGTCAAGCGCTATGAATCGCAGTCATCGACGGATGGCATCGACACGGGGCGCAGGAAAGCGCTGGACGACGTGATTTCCCTCATGACGGGGCTGGCCAACCAGAAGACGGCGGATGCTCAGAAGAGCTTTCTCGATGCGCGCCTGGCTTCTGAGAAAGATCCCAAAATGCTGAGCCTCCTGGGATACCTGCAGCGGATCGCGGCCAGCCATTAATTTCCCAGGGTCGAAAGCGCGCTGGTCTCGATCCCATACACTTGGAAGTGCTGCTTGTTGTCGAAGATAAGGCACTGGGAGAAGTAGGTCCGCGCCGCGCCATTGACGTACTCTTCGCCGATGTAGACGAGGTTGCCCAGCGGAAAGGCCGCCAGGAGATCGCCGTCCCTGTCGTAAAGCCTGCCCGTCCCCCCCTCCGTGGAGAGCAGTTGTCCACTGGAGAGAAGGGCATCGATGCGGTGATCAATGGGCAGCGCGGCATCGTGGAACGTTCCGACGGGATCTTCCCACCAGGCGTGGCTGATCCATCGCGCGCCTGCCGTGTCGTACCACGAGGCAAAGCTGCGGTTGGGCAGGCGCGCCGCGTCGCCGGCCGGGTTTTCGTCGTAGAAGTACATGCACCGATTGATTCCTGAGGGAACGAAGGGGAGCGGGTACGCGGCGGCGCCGCGCACGGCCGAAGCGCCCGAAAGAGCCGGCGCCTGGACCAGATAGCGCAGCTCGATGAAATCCGTTCCCATTGATTCCCGCACCAGCCAGTGGGTGACGTCGTACGCCGGGTTCGCAAGAGCGTTCACGGATGCGCCGAGGACCTCTCCATCGAATGAAAAATCCGTGCTGATCCTGCCGCGGAAATCCCCGCCATTCATGGAAGTGGAGCTTGTCAAAGGATCATACGTGAAGATCCCAAAACTGCTCGTCAGCGGCGCCAGCGCATCGAAGGCGATGCCGAAGAGAGACAGAGGCCCGTTCTTGGCAGGCCATGCCAGGTAGGGAGGAGCCTGAGGGTCAGGGTTGGGCAGGCTCTGCCACCAAAACGTGCATTGCGTGTAGTATCCCGAGCTGGTGTTGTACGCGAAGCCCCACATCTGGACGCCCAGGCCCGATGTAGCGGTCATCATTCCGCTTGTGTAGTCGAACCCTCTGGCGCC
Organism: Spirochaetia bacterium; assembly: GCA_049519415.1. Lineage (GTDB taxonomy): Bacteria > Spirochaetota > Spirochaetia > SZUA-6 > Fen-1364 > Fen-1364. The sequence continues at coordinate 23,348 of JBEKQU010000064.1, read as the reverse complement.
TACGCGTGGATAGAACACGAAATCGCTTGCGTACCCCTGGTTTGCAAAGTTCGAGTCCAGGGTGATGAGGGTGGCATTGTCCTGCGTCAGCCTCTTCACCGTAGCCGCTGACTGGCTGAGAGTGAGATCAAAAGGCACGGGGGAGCAGGAAAGGCAGAGCGCGGCGATCGCCAGCAGGGGGATGAGCTTCTTCATAGGTTCCACCGGTAGCCGATGCGGAGGGAGAAGAGGTTGAGCGCGCTCTGTGCGTTAAAGATCCATCCGGGAGGCGCGGCGTACGGGCCCAGGGATGCCCTGAGGAGATCGGGCACGCTGGTCAGATATTCCGTGGGCGTGTATTCAAGGAAGAACCGGCCTCCTGAAGGACCATCGATCTCGGAGCCGATCACCCAGTTGAAGCCCCACCCGGAAAGCGAATCGAGAGCCAGGGCAACACCCGGCTGGTCAACCACTCTCCAAAAAGCCCCTATCCCGAAATAGAAGCTGAGGGGGCTTTTCCCTCGAGTGATGTACAAGCCGGTTTGCAGGAACATGTTGGTGAGCGGCTGGCTGGAGAACACTTCCGTATCGTTCAGCGCAATGCCCACAAGGCACGTTGTCGCGCCAATGCGAATGAACCCTTGGCCTGTTGAGAAATGGAATGAAAGGGCTGCGCCGGGATGGGCCGCGTCTTGCAGGGATGTCTCCAGCGTCCATTGGGGATATGCGGCCTGGGAGAAGGTGATGGCGCGATCAGAGGAGAGGAATATCCGCTGAGCGCAAAACGCGTAGCCGGGCAGACTGGCGCGGAGAACGTATTCCCGATCCGTGGGGACTTTCAGGGAGCCGGTGCCGTTTTGACCGATCGTGAGCGGCGATCCGCCGATGCCGGTGACGACCGTCCCCGGCAGCGCCGTGACCGTGAGCTCTGCCAGTTGCTGGTCAGCGGAGGGAGCGGCCGCTCCCTCCATCATGTGGTAGTGCGCGACAATGGGCTGCACAACGTCGTCCCACGTTTCCAGAGCCAGATCGTGCGACGACGACCATGCATCCCGCGCAACGGAAAAATCAGCAACCATGGCCTGGGAAAAAAGGTCAAAGGACTGGACGTATATTTTCAGCGCTGCCCACCCTCCGCCCACGCTGATGGAAAGCCAGCTATCGGCGCCGGCGGCTTCCGCCTCTGCAGTAAGCTGCGACGCGCCGCCCAGCGCTGTGTCTTTCGCCGGCTCCACGACCACGATCTCCGCGCTTCCCTGCTGCAGCCGCGCGAAAAGGGAACGGGAGACCATGAGAAGCTCATTGTCGGTGATCTGCGCGTCCTGCTGTCGGAACACGGACAGGAGGAGCCTTCGCGGCGCCATCTCCGGCTGGTTGGCCGTCTGCGCGGAGACAAAGGAAGCGAGCAGGATGAGGATCATGACGAGGAAGCCGTTTTTTTTCATCCCTGATATCGCCGGCCGACATGATATAGTATAGTGCGGATCGGAGGAATTGCCAGAGCGATGACGCGTTTCCTCAGGCTTCCCGCCCTCGTGATGCTTCTCGTGTCCTTTCTTCTATTGACAAGCTGTCCCACCCCCTCGCTTATGGGCACGTCGATCTGGACGAATCCCGGTTCCACGGCGTCGTGGAGCGTGGTGGGGAACGCGGATTTTTCCGCGGCCGCGACAGGCGCCCTGTCTCTGGCCATCGGGCCTGACAATGCTCCCTACGTGGCCTATCAGGACGGGAGAGTGAACGCCGCAACCGTGATGGAGTTCTCCAATGGGAGCTGGGCGAACACCGGCCCGTCATCGGATGGGGCCATCGATTATCCCTCTCTCGCTTTCAGTCCTTCCGGCGCGCTGTATTTTGCGTTTCAGGACCAATTCACGGGCTCGAATCAAGCAACGGTGATGAACCTCCAGAGCGGCGCCTGGAGTCTCGTGGGATCATCGCGGTTCTCAATGGGACAGGCCTCTTACGTTTCACTTGCCGTAGATTCGAACGGCACGCCCTACGTCGCCTATTCCGATAATCTCACTTCCCCTTTTGCCGGCATGGCTGTTGTCAGGAGGTTTGATGGCGGGAGTTGGGCTGCCGTTGGCGTTGAGGGGTTTTCAGCGGGCCTTGCAGGCTACACCTCTCTTGCAATCGACTTAAAAAACACTCTCTATGTGGCCTACGCTGATGGCGCCCAAGGGAACAAGGTTTCTCTGCAAGAGTTCAATGGCTACGCGTGGGGATACGTCGGCCCGGCCGGGTTCTCTGCGGGAGCGGCGTCCGATGTCACCCTTGCAATCGATCCCAGCGGAATTCCCTGCGTGGGATACTGCGATGCGGGAAACGCGGGGAAAGCGACCGTCATGCGGTATCTGAACGGCGCGTGGAGCAGCGTCGGGGCTGCTGGCTTCTCAGCGGGCGCCGCGGCATACACCTCGCTGTTGATCAGCCCGGGGGGGATCCCGTACATCGCCTACCAGGATTTCTCCACGTCCCCCGTCAACAAGGCCACGGCGCTGAAGTTCAATGGCACGGCATGGATGGGCTTGGGAAGCCCCGGCTTCACGTCGAACCCGGCCGACCATATCCGCTTGGCCATGGATTCGAACGGAGTGCCCTATGTGGCTTTCCGGGACCAGTCGAGCCTGATGGCAAACGTCATGGCGTTCAAATAGCCGGGAGCAAATCCGCGGGCGTTCGATCCGCGTTCACCACCACTTTTCGTATCGGGTCAGAATCCTGGTGCCAGGATCCCAGGTGCAGTAGTAGCCGGCTGAGAAGCTGAAGGCGGATTTCAGGCTGGAGCTCCGATTCCTGACAGCCAGGCTTTTCACCGCGTCAGGCGCTGAGGGGGTGAACCATGTCCACGAGCCAGAGCTATAGTCGTAGGCAACGATGCCATCCGATGTGACGGCAATGGTGTTTCCATCGAGGTTTTGTTTTTTGAAGGATGTCGATGTATACGCGGTAGTGTCGAACAGGGGGCTTCCCGGGAACGCATTCATGAGGTCCGGATCCTTGGGAACCTGAAGGAAATAGTAGGTAGACGTAGTGCCGCTGTAGTCCGCGAATACCAGCAGCGCCAGATTGCTGTTTGCGTCCTCGGGGTTTGTGAACACGCCCTGCAGCTGATACGGGCGGCCTATTGGATGGGAGAGCTGGATCACGGTGCTCCAATCGCTTGCATAGGCGGAGTATGAAAGGTTCCCCGCGTTGACCCAAAAACCGGACCAGGTCAAGCTTGCCGTGTCAGGACCCACGATCGCCCAATTCATCAGCGCCACGTTCACGGGATTCACCGGGGGTTCCAGCTTGCGCTCCAGAGTCAAGCCGGCGCTCGATGGCGAAGCCACGACGTTCCCAATGATGACGCGGCCGTCAACGAGATGCGTCACAGCGGCGTTCCCAGCAAAGCTCGAGCCGGGCGGGTCAAGCGCCGCGATGTCGTTGAGGGTGTACGTAGTGAGCACCGCGAGAGTCGGCGACAGGACGTAGAGGTGGTTTTTCGCGCCATCGAACGCGGTGCTGCTGAAAAGGAGGACGTATTCCATGTCGCCGGCCCGCACGATCGAAAGGTTGAAGGAAGCCGCCTCAGCCGCGGTTATCCCGGCGGAGAGGTCCGCCCGCGCGGTGAGCTGACCCAGGTCAGAGGGGTAAAGCCCCATGATGAGAAAATCGCACGAGGAGAGAGGGAGAAGGAGCACGGCTGCAAGCGCCAGGGCACGGAGCATCTTCACCATCGGAACAGCACCCCCAGCGTGATGACCGGCGCGAGGTCCGTGAGCCAGCCCTGCCCCAGGAGATTCGTGCCAAGCCCGAGCGCGTATCTGAACGCCTGCTGGAAGAAAAGGGTGGTGCCGGGGAATCCCGCTTCCAGCCACCAACTGGCCACGTTGAGGTAGAAATCCGAGTACAGGGGCAGGTTGGGCACGCTCATGACCGACACGGTGCACCCGATGCCGCTCGATATTCCCATCCTGATCGGCGCGCCCGGCGGCAGGAAAAGATACCCGCCCAGTCCGACGGAGAAGTCATTATGCACGATCAGCCGGGGCGCGAACACCACGGGGGGCTGCGCCCACAGGTAGCTTCCGGCATACATGAACAGCCAGTCAGGAACAGCGTATCCGCGCGTCGTCAATCCCAGTCCGAGAAGCTGGCCGAAAGTCATGTCGAGCTCCAGCGCGGCAGCGTGCTCTTTTGCAAGGGGCGTGAGCGGGATGTCCTTGTCCGTCCGCAGTGTCACGGTCTGCTGGGCGGCGTGGTAGCCCTTTTTGCGCTTCTCCACCATGATCTTCGTGCCGGGGGAGAGAGTCCCGATCGGCCACGAGACCCGGCCATCGGTGATCCGGCCGATGCTCGTGTCGCCCGAGAGCAGGACCTCCATCCCCTCGTCAGGCGAGGTGAACGACAGCCGGGGACCGGGCTTCTGCGCGCGCTGCACCGCGGGGAAAAAATCATTTGTGAGCGTCAGTCCCAGGGCGCTGAAGAAAGCGAGGTTGAAGAGGGTGGTTTCCTGGACCCCTATGATGAGAGCGTTGGTTGCGGCGTCCCAGCATTGAAGGGAGTAATAGATCTCGTCGTTCTCCACGGAGAAGAAGCCGGTGATGGCGATTTCCGCTCCCGCGATCCTGGCGATCTCAAGAGCCGGAGCTTCCTTGATGATGTGGTCGGGGTCGAGGGAACGGGACAGAGCCGCGTCCTTCCACGCGGATCCGGGGAGGACCGTGTAACCGCGCGCGCTTGCCGCGGCAGCCACGGCGTCCGTGATGGATTGCTGGTACTCCGCCGTGTCGGAGCCGGGGGAGAGATCCTGAATCGTGTAGACGATGCAGTGGATGCCCGTTGCCGTTGTCTCTTGTCCAAGGCTGGGCGCGGCCGCGAGCGCGAGGAACAGGGGAATGGGCAGACATTTCAGCAGACGCTTCACGTTGACCGACTTGTTGTAGAGTGTAGTCGCCGGCAGCAGCCATTTCAAGGCGACGCGTAAACCAGCAGTTGATTCTTGCAGGTCCGGCCTCGATGCACTACATTTAATGACTAGTATGCTTGCCCAGGATCTTCTTTCCCTGCTGCGCGCTTTTGCTTTACGCACGAAGAGCGCAACGGTCGACATTCGCCAGTTCATCGCCTCGCTTCCCAAGGGACGGGCACAGCCGGGGGAGGTTGAAATCGCGGCGAGCGAGCTGGCGGCGCGGTCGGCTATCGTCGCCTCCGCGGCCGAGGGGGGGAGGCCGCGCATCGTCTCGTTTCCCGATTTTCCCGTGATGGCCCTGGTTGAGGAATATCGCCAGCTCACCGTCGACTCAGCCCGACCCTTTCCCAAGGAGGACGCGGCGCCGGTGCCGGTCCCCGCGGCTTCGCTCATCACGGCGGATGTGAAGAGCCAGCTTGGAGCGCTCTTGGAAACAAGCGGCCAGGACATGAAGGGGATCGTTAAGCTGCAGTTCCCCGAGGGGGTCGACTCTCTCATCGTTGCGCAGGAGAGCATTGCCACGGACCTGATAGAGGCTGCCGTGGCGAAGATCGGCCGCTACCTCCAGGAGGGAAAGAACGCGGCCTATGCCGAAACCAAGCTGGTTGGCGCTCTGAGGGGCAATGAGATGCTCGTGCGCCAGTTCATGGAAGACGTGGCCCACCGGCCCAAGAAGGCGTCGGCAACGATTCTTTCACCGACAGATTTCACCTTCCGGTTCTGGACGCACCTCTCCAATCTGGTGTTGCAGGATTTCAGGGCCAAGTCGGAGAAAACGGCCCAGGACCACGGCGTTTGCCAGTCCGCGTATATCGTCGGCTACGCCGTCTTCCATAAGAAGGGCGCCGTGCAGCGGGAGAAGGAGTGGGCGGAGGACAGGAAGAGCCTCGAAGCCCAGGTGCGCAAGGCCCCCTACGTCTTCGGCTACCAGGATCTCTACCGCTTGAAGGATGACAAGGGCGCCACGTTCGTTTCCAAGCACGGCAATGACTTCATTAATTCTTTCCTCACGGAAAAGACGAAGAGGGCGGGAGACGAAGCGGTGCCCTACCTGGTGCGCGTCCATGCAGCCGCGCAAAAGAAGGATTACTTCCTCCACCGGGACGTTGTCGTGGCCGTGTTCCTCAAGAAACTGTCGGAATGCGCGGAGGAGCTGCGCAAGCACTACCTGGATGAATGGACCGCCGAGATGCGCCAGGATCGCACTCCGGAGACGGCCCGCAGCGACGCCTCTTTCCGCAGGGACGTTGACGCACGGGTCAAGCAGGGTCATCCCCTTCTGGCGGCGCTTGCCAATGGCGGGCTGCTCTACCTTGCCAGCGAGGAGACGCACATTTCAGAGCAGGCCAAGGCGGAGCTTCAAAAATGCTTTGCCGTTGAGAATATCCTGCGACCCTTTGACGAGCTTCTCGGGCTGTCGCGGACGCAGCTCATGAAGAACGCCCGCATGTACCTCCCCTTCTGGCTGACCATGCCCGTGGTGAGCGGCATCTTGAGGTTGTTGCGAAGATTGTTCAGGGGAGGAAGGAGAGGACAGGGAGCCGGGGAAGCGCAGGCGCCCGCGCAGGCTCGGCAGGCGCAGGAAGAGCCGGAGCGTGAGGAGCAGCCCCCCGCGGTCGAGCAGAAAAAGGGATCGGCTGAAAAGGAGAATCTCCTGCGCTACCGGCGCAGCGTCCAATCCCTCATCGCGCAATACGTGCCCAAGGGCAGCACAATCGACGCGGTCCTTGCCGAGCTGGCGGAGAAGTGGAACCCCCTGTATGACCAGTCGCAGAAAAGGAACCTTATTGAGGACGTGAACGCGCTGGTGCGGGATTTCCTCCGGCCGATTCGGCGCAGCTTCCTTGTACGGCCGCCGGACCCGAAGCGGGTCCACGCCCTGGCCGAGCAGTTGTCCGCCAGCAAGAGCCTCAGCCAGATCAAGAAGCGCGACATCCTGATGCGGTACATCGAGCTGTATATGATCCGCTGCCTCCAGGTGAAGCAGTTGTAGAAAGGGATGTCGAAGTCGGCCGAGGCCATGGACGGCCGAAAGGCCGACTGTAGACCTGTCGCTCCTGGCGACGTTGGAGGGTGTGCTACTGCATCGCCCGGATGCGCACCTCGATGTCTTTTGCCGACGCGAGGAGAGCCTGGATCTTCGCGGTGTCGGTGTCTCCGAGGTGATAGGGATAGAGCACCTTGGGCCGAAGCGCCAGCGCCGCATCGGCCACCATTTCAGGGGTCATTGTGTAGGGCAGGTTCATGGGAAGGAACGCGATGTCGATTCCCGCAATCGACTTCATCTCCCGCGTGTTCTCCGTGTCTCCCGCGATATAGAGCTTCCGCTCGCCCAGCGTGAGCACGTAGCCATTCCCGTTGCCCTTGGGATGGAAGGGAGAGCCGGGCGCCCTCATATGCACGATGTTGTACGCGGGGACCGCCTCGATGCGGATGCCGTTCACCGACCGGGAGTCGCCGTTGTGCAGCACAACGGCGCCGGGGACCTTGCCGGCGCACTTGGACGCCACGATAATGGTTGTGTCGTCCGCGCGCACCTCGGCAATGGCCTGGGGATCAAGGTGATCGGAATGCTCATGCGTGACCAGGATGATGCGCGCCTTTGGCAGCCGCGCGTAATCAGCGTACTGGCCGAGGGGGTCCACGTGAATGACCGTGGTCCCATAGGTCACCATGAGCGTCGCGTGCCCGATGAAGGTGATCTTCAGGTCGAGCGGTGCTGGGGGGAACGTGTCTTCCGTAAACATGCCCCACCTCCTTTTCCTTGAATATACACTTGAAACAGCTCACTGTACCGCGAAAGCGCACCGGAAGTTTTTCTCCCAGTGGTCATCCAAAACGTGGAGACCGGGCCTTGCGGCCCGCTGCGCATATGGGCGAATACCGAATGCTGGCCGTCTATCAGCGGTTATTACAAACGTGGAGACCGGGCCTTGCGGCCCGCTGCGCATATGGGCTACTCTCCGCCAGGGGAAATCGTGGCAGAGCTTTCGATTCGCGATGTACGGACCATCATCACCGCTCCGGCCGGGATCGATCTGGTTGTGGTCCGGGTGGATACGTCAGAGCCGGGCCTGTATGGACTGGGGTGCGCAACCTTCACCCAGCGGGCGCTCGCTGTCCGAACAGCCGTGGACGAGTACATGAAGCCGTTCGTGATCGGCAAGGACCCTCGCCGCAGCGAGGACATCTGGCAGACGGCAATGGTGAGCTCCTACTGGCGCAATGGGCCCGTGCTCAACAATGCACTTTCCGGCATCGACATGGCCCTCTGGGACATCAAGGGGAAGCTGGCCGGCATGCCCCTCTACCAGCTTCTCGGAGGAAAGTGCCGGGAGGCGGCGGCCGTGTACCGCCACGCTGACGGCCGTGACGAGCGCGAGCTGGAGCAGAACGTTCGCGCATACATGGCGCAGGGATACCGGTTCATTCGCTGCCAGATGGGCGGGTACGGCGGCAGGCAGAAGCCGCCTTCCGGGCCGCGCGGCGCGCTTCCCGGCGCGTACTACGATCCCGACGCCTACGCCCGCAGCGTGCCCCGCATTTTTGAGTGGGTGCGCAATGCCGTGGGATCCGATGTTGAGCTTCTCCACGACATTCACGAGCGCCTTGCCCCGATTGATGCAGTGCGTCTGGCAAAGGCCCTGGAACAGTATCGCCTGTTCTTCCTCGAGGATCCCCTGGCGCCCGAGCACCTGGAGTGGTTCCGATCCATCCGCGCCCAGTGCGCAACGCCCATCGCCATGGGCGAGCTCTTTGTGCAGCCCGATGAGTGGAGGCCGCTGATCGCCGAGCGGCTCATCGATTTCATTCGCGTGCATATAAGCGCAATCGGCGGCATCACCCCGGCGCTTAAGCTTGCGCATACCTGCGCGGAGTTCGGCGTGCGCACGGCGTGGCACGGTCCCGGCGACGTGTCCCCTGTCGGGCATGCGGCCAATGTCCACCTCGACGTGGCATTACCGAACTTTGGGATCCAGGAGTGGAGCGGTTTCACGGACCCGGTCCGGGAGGTTTTTCCCGGCTGCCCCGAGGAGACCGGCGGGTACGCGTATCCCGGCGAGAAGCCGGGGTTGGGCGTGGATCTCGATGAAAAGAAGGCCGCGAAATACCCCTACGTCGGCGGGCTTCCCGCGTGGACCCTTGCCCGGACCCCTGACGGGACATCGGCGCGGCCATAGCCTCCAAAGAGATTGCCGGCATGGGCTACGACTTCGACAGCATCATCAACCGGAGAGGCACCAGCTCCCTCAAGTGGGACTTCGAGCAGAAACATACCGGCAGCACCGGGCTTCTCCCCCTCTGGGTGGCGGACATGGATTTCACAGCGCCACGGGAGATCGTCGACGCCATCCGCCAGAGGGTGGAGCATGGCATCTTCGGATACACGCTGGAGCCTGACTCCTATTTTGAGGCGGCGGCGTCCTGGCTTGAGCGCCGCCATGGCTGGAGCGTGCGGCGCGATTGGATGGTGGCCTCTTCCGGGGTGATCCCCAGCCTCACCGCCGCCATTCTCGCCCTCACCCGGCCGGGCGATGGGGTTGTGATCCAGCCGCCCGTGTATCATCCCTTTGCGCTGCGGATCGCGGGCAACGGACGCAGGGTCGTGGAGAACCCGCTTGCGCTCTCCGGCATGCGCTGGGACATGGACCTGGAGGGATTGGCCAGGGTCGTGGACAATGATACGAGAATGCTCGTGCTGTGCAGTCCCCACAACCCGGTGAGCAGGGTATGGGAAAGGGACACGCTGGCGCGTCTTGGCGATTTCTGCGGCCGCAGGGGGATCGTGATCGTGAGCGATGAAATTCACTGCGACCTGGTGATGCGCGGCCACCGGCACGTTCCTCTCGCTTCTGTCTCTGAAGCGGCGGCGTCAAACAGCGTGACCCTCATGTCAGCGACAAAAACCTTCAACCTTGCGGGCCTCGGAGGGTCGCTCACCATAATCCCGGATGCGGGCCTGCGTGAACGCTTCAATACCGTGCATCGAGCCGTCTTTGCAGGCACCGCGAACGCGATCGCCGTGCCCGCCGCTGAGGCGGCATGGCGCAATGGCGGCCGCTGGCTGGACGAGCTTCTCGAATATATAGAAGAAAATTGCCTTTTCATGACCCGGTATCTTGCCGAACACCTCCCGGCAGCGAAGGTCTTTCCGCTGGAAGGCACCTACCTTGCCCTGATTGACATGAGGTCGCTGGGGCTCACCGATGAAGAGCTCAAGGAACGGCTGTTGCGGGTGGCGGGGGTTTGGCTGGATGAGGGCGTCAAGTTCGGCCGGGGCGGAGAAGGCTTCCAGCGCCTGAACCTGGCCTGCCCCAGCGCCATCCTTGCGGAAGCACTGGAAAGGATAGTGCGCGCGCTGGGCGAATGAGGCACGCGGTGGAGCACCGCACAGGGGCCCCGATGATCAGCGCCTGCCGCGGACGCCGCCTGAGCGGCGGGCAGGCGGTTCCTGCCGGGCGCGCGAAAGGAACATCGGGGGCACCAGGGTCCACACGGCAAGCGCAACCGCTCCATGCCATGGCTCGTAGAACGGCGGTTTGACGAAACGGAAGGGGCCCACGCCCATGGCGTAGATCCACACCACCAGGGAAAGCGTGGAGACGATGAGCTGGGTCCGCGAGCGCACTCCGGAGGCGCGCGCCAGATACAGCGGCGTGATCCCCACCAGCAGCAGCGCCACCACGAGGTGCGGCCAGAACACGCGCGGCATGACGCCTTGGATGAACACGAACACCGCGATCACCTCGCTCGGGATGAGCTTCACGAGCACCTGTAAAAACGTGTTGTCCTGCGCGATGGATCGGCCCATACTTTTTCCTTTCCCAATGCTAGTTTTTCATGGCGGCGCGGATCCTTTTATAGGTTCCCCTTTCCAGGTCGAGCGCGCGCGCAAAGGGAAGTCCGGCCACGGAAGTCATGCGCGAGCCCGGCGGAATCTGCTTTCCCTTGCGCACATATGATTTCATGCCGATGACGCTGCCATCACCAATGGTAACCCCGGGGCTGATGTAGGAATGGCCGCCGATGAGGCAGTCCTTGCCGATGGTGATGCGCTGGAGAAGCAGTTTCCCATCCTCGAAGACGTGGGGGGAGAGGACCGCCTCCCCGCCGATGATCGTGTTGTCCCCGATGCTGATCAGGTAGCAGTCGATGAGGTTGATCGAGTTGATCCAGACGTTCTTCCCGATCCTGCAGCCCGACAGCCTGTGGAACATCTGGGAGAAGGGGGTCATCGGCACGATGGGGAGGATGATGCGCCAGGCCATGGTGAAGACGCCGTTCAGGACTATCCAGAGCAGAACCACGGGGGACGCAGCGTCATGCCTGCCCGGCTTCACCCCAAGGGAGAACAACCGGATGATGCATCCCATGAGCAGGAGGCCGAAGAAGAAGAACACAAACGCGGCTGCCCCGAGGGAAAGGCAGAAAAGCAGCAGGTTTCCCATGCCGGGGATCCGTCCTTCGCGCACGGCCCGCGACAGCAGGCCATGCCATGCCCAAAGGACCAGCAGCGACGAGGGCGCGAGGCTGGCGCCCAGCACGCACGCGTAAAACGCGTAGACGATGAGCGTGAGGACGTTCTTGACGATGCTTGATCTGCTCATGCGCTCAAGGAGGGACATGACCCTCGATTGTGGGGCAACCTTCCCTGGAAGTCAACCGCTGCTCGAGGACACCTCGTGGCGATGTCAGCCTGCGTCGCCGCCGTGTTGTTTGTCTCTTGGGAGAGGTGGTACAATGACCGCATGGAGAAAGCGCTCGTAATCCTTTTGACGTGCCTCCTGCTCGCCGCCCGAGGATTTGCCCAGGACAAAGCGGACTTCCTGCAGCTTGTCCGAACGGCGACGCCGGAGGAGATCAACGCCGCGATCGCCCAGGGCGCTGACCTGAGCCAGTACGACAGGGACGGCGCAACTCCCCTGATGTTCGCGGCGGCGTGCAACGGGAACCCCGAGGTGATAACGACCCTGCTGCAGGCCGGAGCGAAGCTCGACGCGCGGAACAAGATCGGCGTCACGCCGTTGATGTACGCGGCGGACTGCAATCCGAACCCCGACGTGATCACCGCGCTGCTGGGGGCGGGGGCAAAGATCAACGACAGGGACGGGGACGGGGAGACGGCCCTGATGTGGGCGGCGGCGGAAAACGGCAGCCCCAGGGTCATTACCGCGCTGCTGCAGGCCGGCGCGACAATCGATGACAGGGATGACTACGGCATGACGCCCCTGATCAAGGCGGTGCGTTACAACCGCAGTGAAGCCGTCATCGGTGCTCTCCTGGCCGCCGGCGCCGTCATCAACGACAAGGACAAGGCGAAGCGAACGCCGCTGATGTATGCGTGCGAGAATCCGGATCAACTTACGCTCGTCGTGTCGCTCCTCTCGGCCGGGGCAAACATCGACGAGCGTGACAAGGACGGCAGGACCGCGCTGATGTGGGCAGCGGCAAGGACCCGAAATCCCCAGCTCATCATGACCCTGCTGAAGTCCGGTGCGAACGGCGCGATCAAGGCAAGCGACGGCAACACGGCTTTTGACTACGCCGCGGGAAATGCCAGCGTGAAGGGGACGGATGCGTGCGCGGTCTTGCAGAACGCGCAGGACTTCTTCGAGCTCGTCCGCTCGGCCACGCCTGACCAGGTGGCGGCCGCCCTTTCACGGGGCGCGAAAGCCGAGGATCGGGACGAGGACGGCTGGACGCCGTTGATGTACGCGGCGGAGCGCAATCCGAATCCTGACATCGTCCTTGCCCTGCTGAAGGCCGGGGCCAAGATCGACGACAAGGACCCCAACGGGCGGACCCCGCTGATGCTGGCCGCGCGCAGGAGCAAGGGTCCGGACGTCGTCGCGGCCCTCTTGGCATCAGGCGCGAGCGGCCAGGTGAAGTCGGTTGACGGCAGGACCGCCTTTGACTACGCCGCGGCCAATGAGAGCCTGAAGGGGACGTCGGCCTACGGGGCGCTGCAGAGAGCGCAGAATCTCTTCGAGCTGGTGCGCACGGCAACCCCGGCTCTCGTGACGGCGGCCCTTTCGCGCGGCGCGAAAGCCGAAGACCTGGATGAAGACCAGTGGTCGCCCCTGATGTACGCGGCGGAAAGCAATTCGGATCCCCGGGTCATCACGGTGTTGCTCCAGGCGGGCGCCGCAATCGACGACCAGGACCCCGGAGGCTGGACCCCGCTGATGCTTGCTGCCAGGGCGAACCAGAACCCCGAGGTGGTCATGACCCTGCTCAAGGCGGGGGCACGCGGCGAGGTCACGTCGAGCGACGGCAAGACGGCGTTTGACTGGGCAGCAGGCAACGCGAAACTCAAGGGGACTGCCGCGTACAAGGCGCTGGAGCGGGCCCAGAGCTTCTTCCAACGCGTGCGCACCTGCTCTCCCGCTGACATACAGGCGGCCGTGGCGGCCGGCTCAGACGTCAACGGCCGCGACGAGGCCGGTTGGACGGCGCTGATGTACGCGGCGCAGCGCAACGGGGATCCCAAGGTTATAGCGGCTTTGGTGAAGGCCGGCGCGAACCTCAATGACCTCACTCCTGACGGTCTCACGGCGCTCATGCTGGCGGCGCGCGAAACCCGCAACCCCGATGTGATCATGGCGCTGCTGAAGGCAGGGGCTGACGGCACACTCCTTTCCGATGCGGGGAAGACTGCTTACGACTACGCGGCGGGCAACCCGAAACTCAAGGGGACCGCCGCATACAGGGCGTTGGGAAAGGCTCGAACGCCGCCGGCTCCGGCCGCCGCGCCCCCGGCCCCTGCGCCCCCGGCCACTGCGCCCCCGGCCCAGTCGACCAACTGAAAGGCGGCTGATTCCCCCAGCGTCACTTCGCGGATGGGATTGTACGCCGCGGGGGATGTGATATGCTCATTGGGAACGCGGACCGACGCGCGCGGACGAAGTCCGACGCCGGGAGCCGACGAGTCCTGCGAGGGAGGCGGTATGAACAAATTCGGATACCTCCTTGTGGTCGCCGTTCTTCTGCTGGCGAATTGCGCATCGACCCCTTCCGTGACCACCGCGTCCAGGCCGACGCAACCTGCCGCGCAGCCAGCCGCGCAGCCCGCAACGCAGCCCACAACGCAGCCCGAGCAGCCGGCCGCGCAGCCCGAGCAGCACAACGAAACGCCCAGCCAGGCCTCGGCATCGCCGGCAGCGACGATTGCGTCCCCCGCTGAGACCTCGACACCCGCCCAGACGCCCCCACATTCGTCCCTCCTGTCGGCAGAGGCGTTGGGCATCTATCGGAGTCCTGAAGAGGAGCAGAAGCCGGCGACAAACGACGAGCTTGCGGTCATCGCCTCCGCGAAGACACTCATCGGAAAGCCGCCGAACGCAAAGGTCACGGTCAACGGCAAGGGTTTTACCCTCGATTGTATTGGCACGGTGAGCGCCATCTTCTACAGGCTCTCGATCGACGTGACCAAGGATTTCTCGATCTACACGGGAGACGGCGTGAACCGGCTCTACATGACCCTCAAGGAGCGGAACGCGTTGCACACCGACAAGTACCCGCGCCCGGGGGACGTGATCATCTGGGACAATACCTGGGACGTCAAGGGGAATGGGGACCGGATTCACAGTCCGAGGACCCACGCGGGCATCGTGCTGGCGGTGGATGAGGACGGCACGATCCACTACGTGCACGAGAATCTCTACAAGGGGATCGTGATCGAGACGATGAATCTTCTCCGCCCGACAGAGGCCAGGGACGAGCAAGGCAAGGTGATCAACAGCGGGATGGCCATTGCCTCCAAGCCCGGCGGACCCAGCCCCGCGCACTCGCTCTCCGGCGACGTTTTCGATTGCTTCGGCGATGTCCTCGGATCGAAGGACTACTTCCTCGTGGACCTGGCGCAGCAGGAAGGAGGGGTCGCCGGCGCCACGGTGGAGGTGGCGCTGCAGACCGAACGTTAACGTGTTGACGTGCATCCCCCGTTTCCCCGGACGTACACTCCTCCAAGGGAAGGCCACATGACGCCCGCCTCGATCCAGGCCATGCAGCACCTTCTGAAACTGCAGCCGATGCGCCGCTGTGCTTGGGGATCAGCATGGATCGGCTGCCAGATCACTTTCGGGTAGCCCAGTATTCAGAAAGATTTGCCGCCTCTTCTATCTTTGAAACCTTTCATTTTGTCCTCGAAAAGGCCAGCGTGTACCTGGATGACAATTCCGGCTGGCCGATGACTTCGACAATCAACTCGAAGGTTTCCCCCGTGCAGGGGGGCACAACGCCCCGCATGACCGGACCGGCACAATTGGTCCCGGCCGCGCTGCCGGGACACGTCCAGGCGCCCAGCCGCGTGCTGCTGCCTGCGTGCAGATGGACAACGACCTCAAGCGGGCCAATGGCGCGTGGCGCATCGTTCAGCAGGAACAGCTCCGCCATGAAGGACGCTCCGGGTTCCCAGTCGAAGCGCGGCAGCCGGGCGCTGGCCAGCACTGGTCGCAGGCTGGCCGCCACGGCCGCCAGCGCGGGCTTTGGCTCCGCGGGCCAGGCCACCAGGCTGTTGTTGGCCGCGCAGGGCCAAGGTTCGTTGAGGCACCAGTTCATTGCTATGGCAGCGCGCGGTTTCTGACGGCGGACTTCCTCGAAGATTGCCTGGTAGCCCACGCATTGCAGCAACTGACTCTTGCGGACCAGGTCATCGAGGTCCGTGGGCGTTCCGAGGTATTTCTCGATGATAGTCGGCATCAGCCATGAATCCGGATCCCCGTCCCACGCGTTAAAAGCGAAATGCGTCTGCCAGCTCGTGCCGCGCCGGGGCGGGAACAACTCAGCGGGCGGAAGGAACTGGTGCAGCGCCGCGGCCGACGGGGTGGCCGGCACGCCGAACTCGCAGTAGGCGCTGCGTGAGGCTTGCGGATAAAGCCGGAACACATTGCTGTCGCTCCACGCGGACTGCTCGAACCAGTAGCCGCCGTGTCCGATGCCCATGATCGGCGATGTGTGAATGTAGGGCCGGGACGGATCAAGGTCGAAGCAGTTGCGCGCCACCAGCCGCATGTGCAGGTCCTGCTCGGTGTTTCTCGACCAGGCGTTGAACAGCTCGTTGCCGCCGCACCACAACACAAGCGACGGATGCGGCCGAAGGCGCGTGATGATCGCCCGCGACTCCTGGTCGAGGATATCCAGGTAGGCCGGCGTGTCTGCGTACTGGTTGCAGGCGCGCGCTGAGAGTGTTGTCCGCACGTACGACAACAACGCCGGCGTCGTCGGTGAGTTGCCACCTCACACGGCCGTGGCCGGACATATCAACCTCCAAGTGCAGCGCGGCGGCGGAAAAATCCGGGGCCAGCGTGTAGAACAGATATACCCGCCGCAGATGCGCCGCGGGCCGCACAACGAGAGAGGTGTCGTCCCAAATGCCCAGCGGGATCAGGCGCGGGTGAAAGTCCCAGCCGTAGGCAACCGGCGGTTTGCAGTCTGCGCGCGGCCGGCGTTCGATGAGTGGTTGCGATTCGCCAAAAGGCGCGGGGAAAACGACGACTTCCAGCGTTCCGCCCTTGGCTTCAGCCGTGAGATCCATCTCGAACGGCGTGTGCATGCCTGCCTGGTGGTGGCGCGCCTTGCCATTGATGCGCACCTCGCACTCGTAATCCACGCCGCGCGACACGAAGAACAGGCGCTCCTCCGTAGCCAGCGGAACGCGCGGAAGAGCGGTCCGATAAACCCAAAACTTCTCCGCCATCTAGGCATACTGGCGGAAGTTGTCGCCGTACCAGCAGGGCGGCCACCCTTCGGCGCGCGCCCAGTCCAGTTGCACGGCGCCCGGCACGGCGGCGGGAACGAAACGTTCGGGTGATTGCGCGGGATCGGCGGTCCAGCCAACCTGCCAGTCGAGCAATGACTTGTCGGCGGCTTTCATTTGCAGATTATTTTCCCTCGGCAGATTTTCGTCAAGGAACGGAACTGATCTCTAGCGAGCGCCTAGAACCCGCCAGGGTTTGCACTCGAATGAACCCGACGTGGGCGCCGACCTACGTGCCCTGAGGATCACCTTGATTATAGTTCTATTATCATATATGATAAATTAATGATACAGGATGGTGTTTCCGCTGATCTGCGTCGCCTGAGAAAAACTCGCAGGATGCCTCTCTCCCGCCTGGCCCGGCTGGCCGGCACTTCGGTGGCAACCGTGTCACGGTATGAAAGCGGCTGGAACCGCTTCGAGCTCGCCACCCTGCGCAGGCTGGCTACCGCCCTTGGTTATCGCCTTGAGATTGTGTGGCGTCCTCTGAAGCAGGGAAACGCATGCAAGTCCGAGGCGCAATTGGGACAACGCATCGGCAGGCTGTTCTGGGATCGCAGGATCGGACAGGGTGACGTGAAGCGCTATCCTCAGTGGATCGTCGGCCGGGTGATCCAATACGGGAAGATCGCGGACATCCTGGCCCTCTCAACGTATCTCGGTCGGGATCGATTCCTCGGGATCGTGTCGGACATCCGAATGCCGTCACCGAAAGCGGAGCGATTCTGGCGCGCCATGCTCCGATTGGAAGGAGTGTCATGCACGAAAAAGCCCTCCCGCCCGCAAGCCGCGAGCTCTTGGCCCGTATAGGCGCCGACCCCCCGGAAAGCCTGTCGGGATGGACCCTGGCCGGCGGAACCGGTCTGGCGCTGCAACTGGGCCACCGCCGTTCGGAGGATTTCGATTTCTTCCGGACCGCTGGGATGGAAACCGGATCCCTGCATAAGGCGCTCGCCGCAATCACCGCGTGCGAGACCCTGCAGTCGGGAGAACGCACACTAACGGTTCTGGCCGGAAGCGTGAAGATGTCTTTTTTTCAAGTCCATGATCCGTTCTTGTTCGACCCGGCGCCGTACAAGTTTTTCAAAGTCGCGGACCCGCGTGACATCGCCTTGATAAAGCTCCTCGACGTCACCAATCGGGGAAGCCGCAAGGATTTTGTCGATCTTTACACGATCCTTCGTGACGGACCAGTGCTCAAGGACTACTTCGAATGGCTGCCGCGGAAGTTCGGTCAAAACGGCCTCTCGGACTACCAGGTGCTCCTCAGCCTGACCTATTTCGACGATGCCGAGGCGGAACCGATGCCCAAGATGCTCGAACCCTTCGACTGGGCGGAGTGCAAGGCTTTTTTCGAGCGCGAGGCACGGGCCCTGGTTCTGCCTCCTTGATCGAATGCTCCCGAAGCTGGCGGTGGAGGTCGGATACAAGCTCCCGCCTGCCGAGAAACACCCCGCTGTGATACAATCGCGGGCGCCATAATCCACGCATTTATCAGATTTCTTTTGCCAGGGGTTTGATCTTGTTCGGTTCGGGAGGGCTGTCATGCGCTACGGCTATTTTGACAACGAGAATCGGGAATACGTCATAGACCGGGTTGACATACCGGTTTCCTGGACGAATTACATTGGCGTCCGCAATATGTGCGCCGTGCTTTCCCACAACGCGGGCGGATATTCCTTTTACAAGCACGCCGAGCACGGCCGCATCACGCGCTTTCGGCCCAACGGGGTGCCCCTGGACAGGCCGGGCCACTATGTGTACATCCGCGATGATGCTGACGGCGATTACTGGAGCATTTCCTGGCAGCCGGTGGGGAAGCCGCTCGACAAGGCGCAGTACGAATGCCGCCACGGCCTTTCGTACTCGAAGTACCGCGCATTGTATAAGGGCATCGAAGCCGAGCAGACGATTTTCATCACCCGGGAGGACGACGTCGAGCTCTGGGACGTCAGAGTCAGGAATACGGGCTCCACGCCGCGAGAGCTGAGCCTGTTTTCCTATGTCGAGTTCTCCTTCCATCACATCGAGATCGACAATCAGAACCTCCAGATGAGCCTGTACGCCGCTGGATCGAGCTGCGCCGAAGGAGTGGTCGAGTACGACTTCCATTACGAGCCCTGGACCTACCACTTCCACGCATCAAGCTTTGAGCCCGACGGCTTTGATACGATGCGTGACTCATTCCTCGGCCCCTACAGAACAGAGACAAATCCCATTGCCGTCGAGCGGGGAGCCTGCTCCTCCAGCGCTGAGCTCACCGGCAACCACTGCGGCTCCCTCCACAAGAAGATCCGGTTCTCGCCCGGCGAGGAGAAGCGCCTGATCTTCATGCTCGGCTACGGGGATAGAGCAACTGGCAGGGTAGTGAAGGCCAAGTACTCGAGGCTCGCGGCTGTTGACGCGGCCTTCGCCGATCTTAAGGCCTACTGGGAGGAGAAGTGCGCCATCTACCAGGCCGCCACTCCCCACCAGGGCCTCGACACCATGGTCAACATCTGGACGCTCTACCAGGCCGAGACATGCGTGGTGTGGTCGCGCTTTGCCTCATTCATCGAGGTGGGCGGCCGCACGGGCCTCGGGTTCAGGGACACGAGCCAGGACATCATGGCCTGCGTCGCCACCAACCCGACAAAGGTCCGTCAGCGCATCCGCGAGCTCCTCAACGGTCAGGTGAGTCTGGGATACGGCCTGCACCTCTTTGACCCGGACTGGTTCGATCCCGAGAAGCAGAAAAAGCCCGCGTTCAAGAGCCCCACAATCGCTCATGCCCCGGAAAAGACGAGCTATATTCACGGCATCGAACACGCCTGCTCCGACGATCACCTCTGGATCGTCCCCTCCATCTGCGAGTTCGTGAAGGAAACCGGCGACCTTCCTTTTTTCGATGAGGTCATCCCCTTCTGTGACGAGGGCGAAGCGACGGTCTGGGAGCACATGAAGCGCGCTCTGGACTTCTCCGCCGCCCACGTGGGGAAAAGCGGCATTTGCCTCGGTTTGCGCGCTGACTGGAACGACTGCCTCAATCTGGGCGGCGGCGAGAGCGCGATGGTGGCCTTTCTCCATCACTGGGCCCTGCTGTCCTTCGTCGAGGCCGCCGATGCCCTTGGGAAAAAGGACGATGCGGCGAAGTACCGCGCCATGGCGGACAAGGTCCGGACCGCCTGCGAGCGCGAGCTCTGGGACGGCAAATGGTACGCACGCGGCACAACTGCTTCCGGACTGAAGATCGGCACGCAGGCGAGCCCCGAAGCCACGATCTTCATGGAGAGCAACACCTGGGCCGTCGTATCTGATGCCGCACCTCGCGAGCACGCCCTTTTAGCCATGGACTCGGTGGACCAGCACCTTTTCTCCGAGTACGGCCTGCACCTCCTCCAGCCCAGTTTCTCCAAGCCCAATGATGAGATAGGCTTCGTGGGCAGGGTCTACAAGGGGATCAAGGAGAACGGCGCCATCTTCAGCCATCCCAACCCCTGGGCGGTCATTGCCGAGTGCAAGCTGGGCCGGGGCGATCGGGCGATGAAGTTCTACGACTCCCTCCTCCCCTACAACCAGAACGACAAGATCGAGGTGCGCGAGGCTGAGCCCTACGCCTATTGCCAGTTCGTCTACGGCAGGGAGCACCCGGCCTTCGGCAGGGCGCGGCACCCTTGGCTCACGGGCTCGGCGGGCTGGAACTACACGGCTGCCACGCGGTGGATACTCGGCGTCCGGCTCAGCTTCGACGGCCTTGTGATCGATCCCTGTATTCCTTGTGGGTGGAAGGCTTTCGACGTGCGCCGGCGCTGGCGCGGGGCAACCTACAACATCAGGGTGGAGAATCCGAAGGGCGTATCAAAAGGCGTCGCATCGGTCAGCCTGAACGGCAAGCCGGTGCGGGGCGCGATTCCCGCGCAATCCGCCGGCTCCGTGAACGAGGTCCTTGTCACGATGGGCTGACGAGGACCCCATGCCCAGCCCGCGGTGGAGAAAGGCCATTCATCCTCGACGGCTTGACGTGTGTGAAAGCGGGAGGCGAGGTGACGGGACAGAGGAGGGCATCGAGGCTCTCCACCAGGTCGCGGCGCGCGATCTCCGCATTGATGTAGCGCTTTAAACTAAAGGGGCCGTTCCCATGGAACGGCCCCTCGAATCGAATGGAAAAGAGATTCCTAGTTTGCGTTGTAGTAGAAGTTCGAGCCGCCTAAGTACAAATCAGTGTTATTGTCCTTGACGCCAGTCCAATCATTCGCAGCGGGGGTAGTTGCAGTTCCGTCCCCGTTTGAATCGCCAAGAATCGTATCATCCTTGATTGACGTAAACTTGGCGGTTGCGACACCATTGAGGGTTCCGCCGGTGTCGATAATAAGACTGGCTGCAGCCCCGAACTTGAGGACGACGTCCGGAGCGAGTGTCAGGGCGTACCCATTCTGGATATTGAGCCAACCGTTAGCATCGGGGACTGTGTATGCAACCGCTGTGCAATTCCAGGTGATGTTCGATTCGATGTATTGACCGCCCCTCAATTCGATTGCTTGGTATGTGTTCTTGACGCTTCCATCACTGTTCTGGAAGGTATTGGTATTGTCGATAGAAAAACCCGTGTTCGCGAGGAAGGGGTGGGTATTTCCATAGAAGATATTGCTACCCACGGCAAAGTTGCTGCCCGCACCTGATGCATCCAGGCCAGTGGTATTGTTGGTAATGGTATCATTCGTTACCGTCACGTGAGCCGCGGCAACCTGAATACCACCGCTGCCGTAGCGGACGTTGCAATACTCAAGCGACGAGCTTGCACCTTCGATATCGATATGGTCCCAATCCCCCGCTGCAGGGGTTCCTGTGACCCCGGCAATCGTGTAACCCGAGAAACTCTCCTTTGCGGAGGTGAAGATGATCGGGCTGCTGCTTGTGCCAATTGCATTGAGCTGGCCGCTCGCAGCGATGGTCATATCCGCAGCGGGACCGAAGGCCACGATCGTACCGGCCTCAATGGTGAGGGCGGATTGGACAGTGACCCAACTCTCGACATAGTAGAGTTTGTCCTTCGTCCAGGTGGTAGCGGCCGTGATGTACTGGCCATCCACAGTCACGACGTTGCTGCTATTCTCAGTCCCAGTAGTGCCAGGGCTAGTGCAAGAGCCTACAGCTAGGATGAAACCGATTGCGAGTAGGATAATTAAAAACCTTCGAAGCATTTGATTCCTCCTTCTAAATCTGAACCATGCTTACTTCTACCGTATCACAAAACGGCTGAAATAGCAATCAGCAATTCCATAAATCCGTAAACGAGATCCTTATCCCATTATTAAGGTCTATCATGCACAGACGGAGAATGGGGAGCATGTCAATCAACGCTCTCAGAAATGCCTATATTTCGATGAACCGGGGAATCGATCCGCGGATTGTCCCTCGATGGAATCGCAGCATACCACCCGCGAGAGCGGTGCCTATCTGCACCTGATCTCCCCGGAAAAGCTTTCCCTTCGCATCGAGAACGCAAGTGCCGACTTCTTCCGTCGGGAGCGCGGCGATGATGGTGCGCGCCTCGGAGAGCATGGCCTTCCATCGTACCGAGAGCGATGCGGTATCGGGCGGGTGTTCTTCAAACGACAAGCCATCAATC
The DNA here is from genome assembly GCA_049519415.1 of Spirochaetia bacterium. Lineage (GTDB taxonomy): Bacteria > Spirochaetota > Spirochaetia > SZUA-6 > Fen-1364 > Fen-1364. The sequence continues at coordinate 1,043 of JBEKQU010000064.1, read as the reverse complement.
TCGACCTGGGTGTATCGGGCCGACCGGCCTGCCTCGCTCACGATCAGCGTCGGGTTCGTTCCGGGATCCTTCCCGCTCGCCGCCCAGCAGAGGAGTCCAATCGGCTGGATGCGATCGTGGCAGGCAATGAGATCGATCCAATCCCTCGGCTCCACCCTGCCGATGAGGGCCAGCGTCTTGTTTGTTGCGAGATCGAACGGGTGGAGAGACGGCAGGGCCGAGACGTCCCGAACCAATGGAAAGAAGCGGAATGCGCTGTTGACCGCCCATTGGACGATCACGGCGGATCCGCCCTTGCGCACGGCTGCCTCGACGAACGTGGGGTACTGCCTCCTCACCTCGATGCTGTAGCCGCCTGCGGCAAGGATCCGGTGGTCCTCCTCCCAGGTGGAAAGCAGCGCCTCTCGCGTGTCATGGAAAAGGTCGATACCTCGTGAAAGCCGGGGTGATTCGGTTGCCACGGTGAGTGCCGCACCGCCTGCGAGATAGCTCTCCTGCCGCTCGATACGGTGGGTGGCGAGCAGCGCTAGGATGCCGCGTTGATAGTCTGTGAGAGCCATGTGCCAATCGTTCGAGCCTCTGCCCACGCTTGCCGGTCGCCGTACAGCTCGATCTCGGAGAGAACACGATCGATCTCGATTGCGGATGCGGGGAGATAATCCTCCCGCATGAACCACAGGCACTGGAGCCTGTTGGTTTCCACGAGACGATACACCGCTTCGAGGATGTTCTGCGGGATCGGACGCATGCCGTGATCCATGAGCTCAAGGTTAGGGTTGTTCGAACGGGGAGTCAAGAGCGGCAGGCCGGCATCTCCCCTGTAAGGGATAGGGCTCCCAGTCTGCGAGAAAACTCGACCGTCAGTGGGAGGCCGGCGCCAGCCGGGCCGGTTTTCCCTGCAGCGTGTACAGCCGGCAGGGTACCAGGGAGGCGATCTCCTCGGGGAAGTGCGTCGCGATGAGGGTGGGAACGGGGTGCAGGGCGTGAAGTCGTAGGAACATGGCCCAGAGACTGCCGCGGGCTTCGGCGTGAAGCCCCGTGAA
>JBEKQU010000063.1:0-28417 GCA_049519415.1 Spirochaetia bacterium | reverse complement strand
CACTGACGTTCATTGTGGGCACCTTCAAATGGCCGGGTAGCACCGTATAGTAGCGGCATCCGACTTGTAGCAATTTTAAGTATTGGACGTAATCGGAAGAATTGAAAATCATTGTTTTGCCTTCACCTCCGCTCTTGTCGCGCCAGTAGCGGGGCGCGACATCCGGGAAGTGAAAACGAGAGCTCGTCCAGAACCAGATGTTCCCACAGGTAGCTGCGATCAGTATCGCGAATCTCACCCCAACCCCGGATATGCGCAACGATGCCCGTGTCAAAGCCAAACACCTTGGGCCGACGAACGATTTCACGGCCCCTTCCGCCGCCATCGAAACTCCTCGGCCACGGGGTGCGGCCAACGTCAATCCTTCTCGCACGCTCGGATCGAATATGGGACTGTTCGCGCATTACCGTCCAAGTCTTGGGTTACCGCGCTGATTGTAAGCCTACCGTTGGCGACGTTTGTCGGAGTTGAGGCGCTGAGGTGCCAGTCGCCAGTGCCGGCAAATGACAGATTCGTGCGCATATTCTCAGATGTGCTAGCGCATCCGGTAGGAGTTGCCCCGAATATTCTCGGGGTCTCGGACGGATAGCCGCACGGTCTATGCGGGTTCTGGATCCAAGACAGCTGGGTCGATGCAGGCAAGTGCGGCGGAGCCTAGGATCACCGCGGCGCAGAGGGCAATAAAGGCGCATGTCACTTGGATTCCTGCATGCCTGCGCCACCCGGGGGCAGGTAGGCGGTGTTTCCTTATTGCTCGGCTCGTGATAAGATCGCCCTGAACCAACCCGTCGTAGAGGTGACGTGTTATGGAAAATGTAAGGGGCACGATCCCGAGCGGCACAGTCACATTTCTGTTCACTGACATCGAGGGCAGCACCAAATTATGGGACACGCGGAAGGACGAGATGTCACGGGCAGTCGCACGACATGACGCCATCATGCGCGAAACCATCGAGGCTCACTCGGGCTACGTTTTCAAGACAGTCGGGGACGCGTTCTGCGCTTCCTTTGCCGGCGCAGCGCAAGGACTCGATGCGGCGCTTGAAATCCGCCGCAGGCTCGGGGCGGTAGACTGGGGACAGTGTCCAGTCCGCGTTCGGATCGGTCTGCATTCAGGACTGGCCTACGAGCGAGATGGGGACTACTTCGGCCAACCGCTGAACAGGACTGCCAGGCTTTCCTCGGCGGGGTCCGGTGGGCAGATACTGATATCCTCCGCGGTCAAGGAACTTCTCGTAGACGCCCTCCCCGCTGGGGTGACGCTCAAGGAGCTGGGAGTGCACAGGCTGAAGGACCTGGCGTCCCCGGAGCGCATCTGGCAGGTCGACGAGCAAGGTTCGGCAGTAGAGTTCCCGCCTATCCGTACCCTCGATTCGAGACCGAACAACCTTCCCCTCCTCCTCACGCCGTTCATTGGGCGAGAAAAGGAGCGCGTAGAGGTTGGCACCCTCCTCGAGTCTGCCCGGCTGCTAACCCTGTTCGGGCCGGGGGGATCGGGCAAGACCCGGCTAGCGCTTGAGTGCGCGGCCGGGGCACTGGACCTGCACACCGACGGCGTCTGGTTCGTCGACCTGTCGGTCTGCAGCAGCGGAGGCGAGGTCATGCAGGCGGTCGGCGGCTCTCTCGGAATCCGCACAGACCGCTCACGGACAACAGAGGAGTCGCTCCTGACGCGGCTGCGGGACGCCGACACGCTCATCGTGCTCGACAACTGTGAGCACGTGGTGGATGCCTGCGCCCGGCTCGCGGAGAGGCTGTTGTCTGGATGCGGCGGCGTCCGGATTCTCGCCACAAGCCGCGAGAGCCTTCTGGTATCGGGGGAGGTCACCTACCTCCTGAAGCCGATGGACGTCCCCATCCATGGTGACAAGGCCTGGACACCGGAAGGGCTCACCCAGTTCGAGGCCGTGCGGCTATTCATCGACCGGGCTGTCTCCGTGAGGCGGGACTTCCGAGTGGACGAGGCCACGGCTCCCTTCATCGCCGATATCTGCAGCAGGCTTGACGGTATTCCCCTTGGCATAGAGCTGGCGGCCGCGCAACTGAGGTACATGACAATTCGGGACCTGTCCGAAAAGCTGAAGGTCTCCTTCTCCTTCCTCAAGTCCGGCAGCCGCGCCGCGGTGCAGCGCCAGAGTACGCTCTCCGCGCTTCTGGACTGGAGCTGGAAACTCGTGAGCGACGATGAACGCAATGCATGGCAGGCGGCATCACTCTTCCGCGGCAGCTTCTCGCGGGCGGCCCTCGAGAGCGTCGCGGGCTCCTCGGTGGCAGCCGCGCTTGAAGGGTTGCTGCTCAAGTCGGTCATTCGACTGTCGGGAGACCCGGCGCGAGAGTCACGCTTTGCCATGCTGGACATTGTCCGCATGTACGGACTGGAACGGCTGCGGGCTGGCGGCTCGTACCTGCCGGTACTCACGTACTTCCTGGAGTGGGCATCCGTCGCGTCCCGGCGGTTCGCCCTCGAAAACACCTGCACGCTGATGCGCGCTGAATGCGCGGACCTCGAGCAGGACCTGCCGAGCCTCGGGGAGGCCATCACCCTTGGACTTCAGGAGGACACGCTGGTCCAGAGGAGCGCGGACGTCTTCGTCTCGCTGCTGGACTACCTCTGGTCCGGACGATCGAGTCTGGAGCAGTCCGCCGTGCTGCACGGCCGCGTCTCTGCCAGGCGCTCGGAGCTCGATGAGAGATCGCGCGCGGCGCTCCAGGGATGGGAGGTGCGGGAGAAACTCTGGAGAACGCGGCGACCAGAGGAGCTGTTTTCGGCAATCGATGACGCAGTCACCGCTGCTCAACGAGCTGGCGACTATTACCTCGAGGCAAGCCTGATCGGGGTGCAGTTCACGGTCCGGCTGATAGCGAACGACTTCGGTGCGGCAATAAGGCAGGCGGTGGAGCTACTCGCTTTCGCGCGTGCTCACCGAATGGTCCATCGACAATGCGAAGCCCTATCGGCGATAGCGTTGTGCATTCTCGCCTCCGCGCACATGGGAAAGGACCTGCATCCTTCCGAGTTCTGGATCATTCTCCCGCCCGACATGGACCTTGGCGATCCTCCTGCAACCTCGCGCGCGGCCGCCATCAGGTGCTGGGAGGCATGCCTTGCATTCGCGGAGAAAATCGGGAACCTGCAGATGAAGGCCGAGGCTTTGATCGGCTTAGGCGACTCATGCAGCGAAGAAAGGGCATGGGAGCGCGCCCGCAGCTCCTACACAGATGCGATAAACGTGTCGCGCCTGATTGGCCATCCCCTAAACGAGCTCCAGGCCAGGAGGGGCCTCGGGGTGGTAGAGTCAATGATGGGCAACTACGAAGGCGCTGTCGCTCTGCTGGGCGAATCCTTGGGCCTCTGCCGTACGATAGGCGATTACCCGAACCTCATGGAAACTACGCTGGAGATCCTGGAGGCGCAAATACGCGCCGAGCGCTGGGTTGAGGCACTCGCCACGGCCTTACACGCTGCGGGGACGGTCGAAGTCGGATCGGTCTGGGAGGATGCGATCCTGAGACGCCTCGCTTTATGCCAGGTGCGGATGTCGCTGCTCGCCGATGCGGAGAAGACCTTGCGGCAAGTCATCAAAGTGAGAAGGGCGCTCAAGGAACGATTGCGAAGGATCTCGGCATGGGTCACCGTGATGCTCGCCACTATTCTCACAGTACGCCATCCCGGATCGCCCCTGCCCGCCGTTGCCGCCGGCTATGCGATGGCCATATACCAAGCAGAGCTGAGTCCTTCGAAAGAGCCCGGTGGAAATTCCATGGCGGGTTGGCAGTGGCCCGCAGAGCTTGGGTGGGGATCGCCAGATCGGATCGACTGGTCTCAGGCTGTTTCCGAGGGAACGGGCCTCAGGAAACTCCTCTTGGCGATCGACGGCTCGTACATTGACCCTGACCGCGCGGTGCAGATCAACAAGGGAAGGGACATGGACGGCGACGCGCTCGACGACCAGCTTCTGGCGGCCCTGGATGTCGGATAGCCGCCCTGGACAACCGAAACAACGGCTCAGGTGCGCTGGTACAAGGGCATGGAAACACCTGCAAGCAGTACACACAAGGCAGCCGCTTCACGCGGGCTCTGAAGAAAGTCGCGGAATGGTGCAGACGAAATCGTCATGCGCCTTTAGGCGAACAACAACGGGCACTGACGCAGAAACTCAAGGGACATTACGCGTATTACGGAATCACCGGCAACGTGCGATGCTTGAACAGCTTCTGCTACGAGGTGCGAAAGACCTGGCACAAGTGGCTTTCACGTCGCTCCCGCGGTCAGCCTATGACGTGGGAACGCTTCAACAGACTTCTCCAGCGCTACCCTCTGCCAACGCCGCGGATTGTGCACTCTTGTTATGCAGTGAACCTATGATCTGAAGAACCGCATGCGGGAAATCCGCACGTGCGGGTCCGTGGGGGCTCTGGGTGGGCGACCATCCAGGGCTACCCGGCGCCGGCACCCAGGCACCGTCGATAAGACCGCGTGCCCGGCTCCCAGCCCGCGAGCAGGATCAGATGCCGACCATGATGTTGCCACCGCAGACGGGGAGGAACGCACCCGTGATGTACCCCGCGAGGTCGGAGGCGAGGAAGGCCACCGCGTTGGCGATGTCCTGGTCGTTCCCGAAGCGCTTCAGGGGCACCTTCTGGCGGTACTGCTCCGGTCGGCCCTTGGCGGGCCGGCTCTCGCTCACCATCCAGCCCGGGGCAACCTGGTTGACGGTCACGCCGTGCTCCCCGATCTCTCGCGCGAGGACGCGCAGCGCCCCGTCCATGCCCCGCTTGCCTGCCGCGTAGGCGCCCTGCGTCGGCCAGCACTGCAGGGCGCACTCGGTGTTGATCGCGATGATGCGCCCCCACTTCCGCGCGATCATGGCCGGGGCGAATGCCTGGGCCATGAAGACGTTCTGCAGCGTGCAGCTCTCGAACTGCGAGTGGAAATCCTCCGCGGCCTGCTCCATGACGCTGGTCCAGGTGAACTGGATCACCGCGTTGTTCACGATGATGTCCGGCGCGCCGAGCTTCCGGCCGACCTCATCGCGCATGCGCTCCACGTCCGGCTTCTTCGTGACGTCGGCCTGCACCGCGCACCAGCGCCGGCCCATCGCCCTGACCTCGGCGCCAAGCGCCGCCGCCCGGTCCGCCGCCTTCAGGTAGTGGATGGCGACGTCCGCGCCGCACCCGGCCAGGGTCCTCACCATCACGCGGCCCAGCTCCCCCGTGGCGCCCGTTACGAGCGCCACCTTCCCCGCGAGGTCGATGATCATGCGCACACCGCCTGGTGGCCGCCGTCGACGATGATACCCACGCCGTTGATGTAGGCAGCCTCGTCGGCGCACAGGAGTGCCACCGCGTTGCCGACGTCTTCCGGCGTGCCGATACGACCCACGGGCACCCGGGTCCTGATGAACGCCGCGGGCTCGGGCTGCTCCCAGTGGAAGCGGGTCATGTCGGTGAGGATCATGCCCGGGGCGACGGCATTGCACGTGATCCCGTGCCTTCCCAGCGCGATGGCGAAGCTTTTCATGAGCATGTGCAAGCCCGCCTTGGAGGCCGCGTAGTCGGCCTGCGCGGAGGCAGTGACGTTTACCGCGAGGGACGTGATGAACACGATCCGGCCTCCCCCGCCCTGCTCGATCATGGCCTTCCCGGCGATCTGCGTGCAGTGGAAGGCGCCCGTGAGATTCACGTCGATGGTGCGCTGGAACACCTCGGGGCTCATCTCTATGACCTCGACGAAGGCACAGATGCCCGCGTTGTTCACGAGGATGTCGATGCCCCCGAATCGCTTCCGGGTCTCTTCCACCGCCGCCTCCACCTGCGGCCGCTGCGTCACGTCGCAGGTCACCCCCAGCGTCCCGACGCCCGTTTCCCTGGCCAGGGCATCGGCCGATGCGCGCGCAGTCTCGCCGTTACTGTCTGCGATTACGATGTTGACACCCTTGCGCGCCAGGCACGTCGCGGTCCCCAGGCCGATGCCGCGCGCTGCTCCCGTGATGATCGCCGTCCGTCCCTTCATGGTCGCTCTCCTCTCGCCATCGTCGATTCAAGAACGTGCCTCACCCTGCTTGACGCTCTCACGGCAGGAGGTCGCGTGCAAGCGTGCAGAGGTGGCTCTTCACCCGCCGTGTGTATTCCGCGTAGAAGTCCGGAGCGAGGGAGTAGAATCTCTCGCGGTAGATGAAGTCCCCCTCCCCGTCCCTTTTGCCGACCGTCGCGTAGCAGAAGAGGCTAAAAATCGACCCGTTTGTGCAGCTGCTATTACGCCACCCCATGAGGCTTCAGTCTACTCGGATCGCTCCTTTCCGTGCTGTCGGCTGATTGAGAAATGGGGGGCATCACATGCCGTTGGCGTGGGCCTAAAGTTCTATCTCCCCCATCCCTTCCGCAGCGCGTCCATCCTCTCCCGGGCATTGACCACCTCTGCGCATTGTTCCCAGCCCGCTATCTGCTCGATCCTTCCGTAGCGCTCATCGAAGGGATGCTTGTAGGAAAGCTCGCCGATTCGCCTTTCGGCTTCTTCGACTGAGCCGAGGGCGACGTCGACCCACATATCCTCAAGCACGTCCGGGATCTGCCCGAACATCTTGAAGATCTCCTCAAGCCGGCCGGCAAGCACGTCGTGCACCTTGTCTTCCACGGAGCCACGATATCGCAGGTTGAGGACCCGGACCCTGGGCCTGGGCTGCCCGATGCGCTGGATCCTCCCCTTTCGCTGCTCGAGCCGCGTTGGGTTCCATGGAAGGTCTATGTTGATAAGCGTGCCCAGCCTCTGAAGGTTAAGGCCTTCGCTGGCAGCGTCGGTCCCGACGAGAAGGGTCACGATCCCTTCCTTCACGAGGCGCTTGATGTCATCGCGGTCCTTGCTGCGGAAGCTCCCTGCTTCCCATATCCCGGACCTTTCGGATCCCGCGTAGACGGCCACGATGCGATCAGGGAACTCCTGCGCAAGGCCGCGTGCCACCCACGAAGCAGTGTCCAAGTACTGGGAGAAAAGGATGCAGCCGTCGTCCGCCCATCCTTCGCCGCGAAGGTGGCGAAGGATGACCTGCCATTTCGGGTCCTCCTCCTGGTTGGTTTCAAGAGCGCTCCGACAGGCCTCGAGTTTCTCCACTTCCTGGGGCGTCAGCGTACGAATCTCGCCTGCAGCCCCCCGTTCATCTTCCAGCCCCGCTTCATTCTCCTCGTCCTCTTCCAGGCTGTCCGCCGAAAGAATGCGGTCCCAGTCCTGAAGCATCCGCGTGACCGTGGAGCGCCCGGCTTCCATGGAGCTTCCGATTCGCCTGAGGAGCAAGGTCTTCATGAAGCCGGAAGAACGAACGCGACGCCCGAGCATCTGGCAGAATTCCTCGGCCCTTTCGTAGGCGGTCGCAAGGTAGCCTGCCAGCGGGACCGGGTCATTCTCGCCGAACAACTCCACAGCCACCGGGCGCAGGTAGGGCTCTCGCGTAGCGGGGTCGATCGTTGTCTCGAGGTACGAGCGTGTCCTGCGCACGATCGTTCGCAGAAAAGGGCTGTGACTTTCGAAAAGGCGCCCGCAAAGGCCGTTGGCCCTCGTGCGGGCAAGGGGTTTGAGGTCCTGATAGGCAAGGGGGGCTACCGCTTCCTGCTCGGAGAGACCGAGCCCCTGGCGAAGCGCCCTCAGGCTCGGTTCTTCCCAAGAAGGAGGCAGCGGGTTCTTGAGCCAGGGCCAGAGCGTTTCCGGATCAGAAGGAGGCTCGGCTTCTCCCAGGACATACGGCAAAGAATCCTCAGGGTCGAGCCACCGGCTGCCGATGCAGCCCAGGACGTGGTCGTTGCCCTCCGCGAGCAAACGGAGCAGGTCCCATACCTCGATGGGGTGCAGCTGTACGGGGGTTGCCGTGGCGAGAAGCATGCTTTCCGTCTGACGGGCGAGCCTAAAGACAAATGCGTAGAGATTGTTCGCCTCGGTATCAGGATTGGAGATGCGAGGCCCGCGCTCATCAGGCTTGGGCAGCTTTCGGCGTCGTGCGTGGTGCGCCTCGTCCACAATCACGCAGGACCACTCCATGTCGAGCAGTCCGATCGCAACTTCCGATCTGCGAACGACGAGGCCCTGCGACACCAGCCCTATTCGGCGCGGACAGGAGAGAAGAGGGTTTTTCCCATTTGCTGGATGCTCAAAGCCTGATTCGTCGACCCAGCGTGACCCATCCCATCGTGCCGTGGGCACCTGGAGCAGGTCCCATAGCTCGGTTTGCCACTGCTGGAGGAGAGTCTTGGGCAGAAGGGCAAGCACGGGCTTCTCGGAAGTGAGCGCCGCGAGCTGCGCGACCATGCCGAGCTGCAACGTCTTTCCAAGGCCGACCTGGTCAGCCAGGAGAAAGCGCGCCCCATAGGCCCGGTGGGCGCGCCAGGCTACCTGAACGAAGTATTTCTGATGAGGCCAGAGGCCGAAATCCTGGCGGAAGACAGGCGCTTCGACCGCAACGCTTGCGGGGTCCGGAACCGGAGTCCCAGCCCACGTTTCCAACCCTTTTTCCACCCGCCGGGAGAGGCGCTCCACCTCCGTCACCACTGCCTGGGCAAGAGGACGCGCGAGGGAGTGCGACCAGAGGCGGCAGAACTCCGCCTGGACCCAATCGCACGCCTCCTCTGAGTCGTCCTCCCATACCAGCTCGTAGTTCAGGGCCCAGCCCGAATAGGTCTCGTTGGCGCTGCCAAGAAAGCTGGTGCGGCGCCCGTCCGCATACCTGATCACGCCGGCCTTGCCGTGGATGAGACCAAAGGCTTCGTCGGGGAGGACGCGAACGTCGAGCTTTGCTCCGCCTTCGCCAGAAATAAGGCGAAGCAGCCGGGAGAGGCGGTCGGTTCCCCTACGGACGACACTCTCGGGGTCGTTCTTGAAGAAGGAAAGCTTCTGCGCCTGCTCCGCAGCGACCAGATCCGCCGCGCGGATATCGGAGTTGCAGACCACGCGGATCGTGCCGCGGACGCCTTCCAGCGCTTCCCCCGCAAGCTCCAGGAGCGACGAGTCGAAGTAGCCGGCAATGCGATCGTAGGCCACGGCGCCCACAAGCCGTTCGGCGAGGAAGCTCCGTCCCGATTCTACGCGCGCCCTCTGGAAGGCATGACGGCGGATCATGCTTGCGCCCGCCTTGTTCGATATCGCTGTTTCGGACTCTGCGGCTTGTCGGGAATCGTCGGCTCGATGAGCCCGGAATCGATCAGCGGCCCGAGCACGTCCTTCCTGAAATGCTCCCTGTCCCGCATTCCAAGCATTTCCTGGATTTCCTCTCGGCGCCTGGGGACCTGGCAGAACTTCAGGATACGCGCGGTCCGTTCATCCTCAGCTTGCGGGGTAACATGCTGGGTATCTTGCGGGATGTCTTGCGGGGCCTGCCCGAGGCGAATGACGGTCAGGAAGCGATCGCCTTCCACGAACTCCGCGGAAGCTCCTGCGGCGTAGAGCGGGAGATACTTTTCGACATTCAGCAGGCCGGAACCGATCTCCTCCACCCAACCGAGCTGGAGAAATACCCGTGAGATCAGGGGGTTCTTTTGAAATGGCACGGAAAGCGCGGGAAGAAGAGGGCCCCGATGGTGAGGGACGCAGGGATTCTCGATCTCGACCCGGTCCCGATAGATGATGATCCTGGACGGCCCGGCATGGGTGTATTCCCGGTGGATTAGGCAGTTGGCGACAAGCTCCCGGAAGATCTTGTCCCTCAGGCTGATCCTGGCGTCCCGTTCCATATAGAAGGGATCGGGCATGTGCTTCTCGATGAACCCGAGGAGCACCGTATATGCCTCGACCAGGTTGACCCGGACGTCTACGCGGTCGTCATAGCGGTCGGTATCCTGCCTGCGAAGCAAAGCGTCGGTCTTGTAGTGAGGCACGAGCGAGGTGATAGTCTCCTCTTTCCCAAATACCAGGGCTGCCGCAAGCGAAAGCCCCTCCTGCCCCGTTGAGAAATCGCGTGAGAACAGGCCGGCTTTCCGGAGCAGGGCCTCGGTTCCCAGGGCGAGCCAGGGATGGGCGGGCCGACGGGCTGAGATGAGATTCCTGGCCTTGACAATTGTGCCTTCATCGAGGTCGGCAATGCGAAGATGAGGGTAGACCTTCGACTCCGAGTAGTAGTTCTGCTTGTGGATCGCGAGCCGGGCGATTTGCTCGGGAGCCGTAACCTTGAAATCCCCATCCGCTCCGCGGTCGTAGACCACGCCCTTGAGACGATGAACGCGCGAGCTTTCCGGTACCTGGACGATGATGAGCCTGAGGCCTTCGAAGGCGACTGGCTGAGGATAGAGAAGGAAGGGAGGGTCGAGCAGAGCGCTGTCGTTCGTGGCAGAGGCGATGTTCGCGCACATCCCCTCCACCGCGTCGGGGTCGACCCCGACCAGACCGCCGTCGGCGTTGATACCGAGGACAATATCGCCGCCCTCGCGGTTCAGGAATGCGCAGATAGTCTCATAGAGGCTCTGGGGAACCTGCGCGTGCGCCTCCTTGAGTTCGAGGCGAATGGATTCCCGTTCACTGAGCAGGCTGCGCAGCCGGGCTTCCGTCATCTGGCCCCCACGTAGTCGTTGCGCACAGCGCCTGCAAGGACGAATGCCGCCTCCGCATCCCTCTTCCAGTGCGGCAAGGCTGAGAGGGTTCGCGCCGCAGCCAAGTGCTGGAGGAGGGCCTCAATATCCTCCTTGCGGGTCCAGTAGTCAGCTCGCTCCGCCTTGAGGTAGTTCAACCCTTCCCTAGATGACTCCGACAGGGTCGCCTCGTGCACCGCGAAAAGTATATGCCGAAGGAGACTCGCCGCGAAGCCGGTACCCGAGAGCCCTGCGCGCTTGAACTCGCTTGCCGTCTTGAACCGTGCATGGTTGGCCTGGACATCGGCGAGCAGGTGCTCATAGTCCTGGACCCCGAAGCCCCGCGCCAGCTCCTGGTAAGCGCCCTGCCGCGCCTCCCCGTGGCGCTCAAGCTCTAGCCCTGCCAGGTAGAGACGCTCCATGGAATCAAGGTTCCGCCATACGTGGCTTTCAATGCCGCGGGGCACGCGGAAGTTCGTGGCGATGATCACTGCTCGGTCGATCACTTTCTGGAATTCGCTCTTTTCGTTGCGCGACCGCGCACGGAAGAGCTCGTGCCTGATATCCATGCCCTCGATCCTCGAATACCCCGTGAGGACCCTGAGAGCAGCAGCATATGCCCCGAGCTGGTAGTCAGTGTCCCCGAACTGAGGGCTGCCTACATCATCGATGCTCTGCATGAGATCGATCTGCGTTCGAACCTCATCGTCTACTTTGGGATAGAGTTCATCGAGCCACGCCGTTTGCTCAGCAAGGCGCTTGCGGAGCACGAGGAGAACGGTGCCCTGGACGTAGTTGCCTTCCTTGAGGCTGCTTGTTGTTTCGGTCCCGATTGTCCAGGCAGCAGTGACCCGCAATCCTGCTGCCCACAGGATCATTCCGAGGTCTGCCCAGACTCCCGAGTCCTGGTGGGTGAACATGACAAGCTGAAGCCCGTGGTCAGGCATGTGCCTGGCGAGGTTGGCGTAGATATCCACCATGCTCTTCTTGAAGTCTTCGTCAGAACCACGCACAGCAAGGGCAGCGTGGGAATCCGTGTACCAATCGGGAAAAAGCTTAGGAAGATGTTTCTCATACCAAGCCAAAAAGTAATCGGCAAGCTCGTGATAGTTCACTGCGTCCGCGTATGGGGGATCGGTAATCCAAAGATCGCCAGCATAGGCGATGTCTCGGGCGTCGATTGGCATTACCTCAACAGGGCCGGAAATTGACTCCTCGGGCATTCTGACGAAGAAACTTGTCCGTATGGTTTCCATTCCCCTCACTGCATAGTTGAACACTGTGTTAAGTGCTTGGTTAGAGAAGACGTTGGTAGTGATTTCATATCCTATTTGAGGTGTCCATTTGGTAAGTCTCGAGCTGTAGTCAGCGCTTCTCCCTATGCCAATAAGGCCTCCAACCAAGGCTTCTTGTTGTGATGCCAACTCCGAAGTTGATTGCACAAGAAGCCCATACGTTAACAATTGCCGCGGATTGAAAAGATGGTGCCAATAGGCCCAACCGCGCGTTCGTCGGGGCTCTTCGGTTTTGTCGCCACCGTCAGGCAGTCTTCTAGAGGGAATGTATCCTGCTTCTTGCCACTCACGGAACCGCTCCTTGAGAAGATCCAGCACCTTCTTTTCCCGCTCCAGGTCGGAAGCCGTCACTGACTTGTAGACTCGCTCGCCTTCTGGCGTAACCCAGCGGACACAATACAGCCGCTCTTGAAAAACATCGTCGGGACGAGGAACCAGGTCGTCATTCTCCCAAAGTCGAAGGCCGTAGGATTGTCCACGCTGATCGCCGCGGAGCGAGGCGATGGAATAAGTCCTACTCGCGTCTTCGGGGTCCACGAGCTTCCCATCCTGGACGGTCCCTTTCTTGGCCGTGGCCATCTGGGCCTGGGTTGCACCTTGCACGATCTCGATGTCGTAGCCCTGGCGCTTGTCGTTCCGTTTGAGAATAGCGACGGTTTTCGTCCTTTCTCCGATCACCCAACTTGGTGACAGCGGCACCCAGAGCCCGGTCGCAGGGCATTTCGCCTCAACACAATAGAGATAAGCATCCGCGCGGTTGCCTTTCCCGTCGTGCTCGATGCCCCAGGCAGTTATCTGTTCATCGACTTTTTTCCAGACCTCCTCTTGGGCGGCACGAACCTTCGCCTGGATCTCCGGCCCTCCGCCCACAAGGTGCACCGCTCCCCATGTGAGCAGCGCTGCTACTGGATTGAGATCGCTCCCGAAGGCCTCCAGCCCCAGCCGAGCAGCCTCGAAGGGCACAGATCCGCCGCCGCAAAAACAATCGCCGATTCTCGCCCTGTGACCGAATGCCTTTTCAGAAAGCTGGAGAAAAAGCTCATTGAGACTAGAAGCTTTCGTTCCGAGGTGGCTGTTGATGTCATTCCATGCATCAGGTCCGGGTCCCTCGATCTCCTCCGGCCTGCAGCACTTTGAGAGCTTTCCCTCGTAGGAAAGGCGCGCAAAAGCGGTCCGCTCCAGGCGCTCTTTCTCACCTGCAGCGGAGCCCTGCTCCCAGCTAGCACTGCCATCCTCTCGCTTGATGAGGCCGGCTGTTTCCTCACGCGTGAGCAGGCCGGCCACTTCGGCGGCGGTGAGCTTCTTGTTCTTCCGCCTCCAAAGGCCATCCTCGTCCATCGTTAGGATTCTATAGAAGACTTCGCGGTCCCTTTTCGGATCATCCGAAGCGGGCATGAGAAGCCCGAGAATACTCGCGCGCACGAGCACCAGCGGCTTGCGGCCCCACCACTTCCCGAGACCGGTAAGCGTCTGGCCCAGATTGGCCTTGCGCTCCTTGTAGCTTTCCAACGAAAGTCGCGCCAGGGGAAACTGGGTCTCAATGAAGGGGCGGTGGGGCATTGCGACTCCTTTCGCTCCCGGTGTTCGTGCCTATTCGCCGTCCTCAAATAGACTGGGCGTCAGGCTGGAAGACCGCCTTCGAATGATCCCTTCGGTTACGGGATTCTCGCAGAGGGCGAAGCGAACAGCCTTCCGCCATCCCTTGTTGCGGCCCGAGAAGGCCTGGCCCGTCGCCGCGTTCGTCATCGTATACAGCCACCATCGCTCCTCCGGCGAAAGCCCGAGCCAATTGCGCGCCGCGTTTGGGATGAGAGTCGGGTCAGCTTCCTCTATCCCCCAGAGGAGGAGCACAAGCTCCTTGCCAAGGCTCCGATCCAGGGGAACAGCACCTTTCGTCAACCATCGGCCTGAGGGAAGCCCGTGGGCGGTGAGGCGGCGATTGAACTCCGCCCGACACTCGTCGGCTACTTCCGCGAATCGCTCGCGGGGTATGACCACTTTGAGATCCCGGCACTCGGGCACGAGGTCGGAATCACCCGGCAGCCCTCCGTTCCATTCGAAGCGCTCGACGATTTTCACCATCGCGGAGGGTGCCATGGAAGCAGGGAGATGAACGACGAAGTAGTGCCGCGTGCGCTCCGGATCGAAGCCGAACCCGGCAAGCCTCACTGATCAATCTCCTTCTCGTGATCTACTGCGATGCGGTCCTCGTTTTGCCAATCGAGGAAGTCCTGCCCCTGCTCGAACCTGATACGGTGTACGGTCATGGCGATGTTCCCATTCGGGAAAAAGGCAGTCATGCGCTCGAGCGCCGCCTTGAGTTCCTCCCCCGTCTTGGGAAGGGAATCCACAACCGTATACTGGAGCTCCTGGTCGGAGGTCATGTAGTAGACCTCGATTCCTTCGGCGCGCCCCTTGTGTTTCGCCAGCCTTTCAACGAGCTGCCAGGCTTCGGCGGTTGGCCTGTTCTGAAAGATACGGCGCGTCTTCCAGAGGAGCGGCTTGGCAGGATCGATCTCGGGCCCTGTCTTGCCGGCTCCTACTTCTCGCCGGATGACCTCGCTTTCAACGCCCAGCCGCCTCGCCACTGCCTGGATGAGACGGGCCCCCCTGGGGATAGGGAAAGGTCCTGCGTACTGCACCCCGCGCGTTCGAGGATCGGAGCCGTCGGTAGTGTAGAAGATGTCCGCCCGGGGGGCCGCCACCAGTTCCATGAACTGGTCCGTGCCTTGCTGGAACTGCCTGCTCCTGGCAACGATCTTGTTCCGCCACGTCTGGGGCTCCCCTGTGGGCGCCTTGGCCGGGCCCTCGTCAATACAGAGGAACGTGAGCAGGATCTCCTCAGTCTCGTAGGCATTGTAGTCGGGTACGGGAGCGGAGGAGGCGGTGGGCCTGCCTCCTCCGATCTCGTACAGCACTTTTGTGCCGCCAACGGGCCGTATCTCCAGGACGACCTTTCCGGTTTCCTCGTTGCGGCTCTTTTCACGGATCGCGACGCTTGTCGGCTCGGCTGGGAAAGGGCCGGCGCGGACAGAGCCCCCCTCTTCCCTCCATATGCCAGTGCGCAGGGCGTGGGCCTTCACGTCCTCGAAAAGCCGCGGGGGATGAAGCTGCCAGGCGGGCTTCACCGCCGCGCGGGTCCTGACCTCGCTCCAAACGACGGGGTTCTGGCTGTCGAAGAGACGGGCCTTCATTTTCTCCGCCCACTGCTCGAGGTTCGGGTCAGCGCTGAACTTCTTGACCTCAGCCAAAGCGTCGCGGATCTGCGCCTCCGCGTCGAAGTTGTTGTTCTGGAAGTTCAGTTTGAACGGCTCCGTACGAAGCCCGTTCGTGCTTGGATAGACGACTTGGCAAAACGTCTGCTGGACAGCGCTTCGAAGCGCGAGGAGTGTCTTGGACTCGCTGGTCTTCGCCTCGATTCGCTGCGGGTCGCGCTCGAAAAGGTGATCGGCTTCCTGCTCGGCGAGCACCGCGTTGATAGCCTTCAGGTAGGCAGCGTTCTTGAGCACCTCGTCCATCGTGTCGCGGTCTCCCGTGAGGAAGAGGATGCGGTTCTTGAATTCGAGGGTTTCGTAAAAGCGGGTCCAGTCGGGATGAAGGGGGAAGCCGGGCCTTGCCCCCGCATAGGGTTCGGTCACGACCAGTACGGTACGGTCGACCTGGGGCGACACGTCCTGCCACGACGGGAGGACCCGGCATTCCTGGTAGACGTCTCCGAGGCCGGGCTTGAAGACCGATTCGAGGTAGTGGGAAAGCTCTTTCACCTTGCTTTCACGGTTGAACGAACTCACCATCCCGTGGAGCTTGGCGGCGAGGTTCTGGACGTTCTTGAAGTAGAGCCTGCCGTCGTTGGAAAGGTGCAGGTACCATGCAAGGTTGGGAAGCTGCTCCAGGACATCCGTCCTGAGCCGCGCGACATCGCGCCCCGGCGCGCAGAGCCAGGCGATGGTCTCGCTGTCTCGCAGTCCGACGACCGCGCCCTGGACGCTGGCAAGGGAAGCGACGTAGATGAGCTTGGCCGCCTCCTGCGCCATCGTACCGCCCAGCTTTTTGTCCAGTTCCTCGGCATGGGCCGCCCCCGAGTTGGCGATGTCCAGTCGCACGGCTTCTCCCAGGGTAGGGTTGACCGAAGCGAACTCCGAGAAGATATCCTGGTCGTTGAGATCGATGTCATAGGGATGGATGAGCGAAATCGATTCCGCCCTTCCGCTCTCCCAAAGCTTCGCGACGATGGCGCGCATAAGCCGAAGGAGCCCGCGAGTCTGCTGGAAGCCCGGGTTGGCTTTAAAGCGGCCGTAGAGATCGCGCAGGGAGAAATGGAAAGGATAGGAGTCGCGAAGCTGGCCGGCGAAGGACTCGGGAGTCTCGGCCGTGAGGTCCATCTGCCGCGCTTGCCGCACGGCTTCAGCATAGGCGGTTGCCACGCTGTCCCTCACCGCCAGGTCTGGCAGGCTTTCAAAGAGCCGCGTGCGGAGAATGTGGTAGACTTCGTCACCTACCGTAGCCACCGGCTCGATCCTGAGCGCTCCACGCTTTGTCTCCCGCTCCAGGTCATCGAGGGCAGCGTTGATGCCCGCGCTCCCCTTTTCGTAGGCGGTCCCCGAGAGATCAGCGATGACTACGACGACATTCTCAAGCTCGGCCTTGTTGACGGCGACAAGGAGGTTGGCCAGGGCCGTGGTCGTGATCTCGGCAAGGTCCGATGACCCGACTGGAACTCCCCTTGCGCCGTTAAAGTAGGGTGGCAGCTCGTCGAGCAGAATGAGGGTTGGCTCGCCCTTGAGAAGATTGATCCAGGAGCTGACCCCTGGAGCCTGGAGCGGCGAGTAAAGGTTGGAGAAGGTATCCCGTTTCCCAAGACGTTCGGCCAAGGCGCCCCAAAGGCCGTAGGGATAGTCTGATTCGCGTCCGTCAAAGCCAATAACGCGCACTGGCTTGGTGCCGAAGTTGTGGCGTCCTCCGAACCGTCCACGAAGACTGGGATACTTTGCCATAAGCCCAAGGGCCAGCATGCTGTGGGTCTTTCCGCCGCCCATGGCCTGGGAGAGCAGGAAAGTGGCAGCCTGGTCCCGCTTTCCGGTGAACCGGTCGAAGCTCTTTTCCACCAGGAGCTTCATGCCGGCAGTGACATAATTTTCGTCAAAGAAATGCTGTCCAGTCGCCTCGTCGAGTTTCCCCTCAAGGAGGTCGCCAAGGTTCAGAACCACGTCTCGCCGGGATCGGTCGAATACCGACTGTCGAGGCTTGCAGTGCTCGGATAGCTTCATTTCTCATGGCCTCTTTCACATTTCATGAAGATCGTACGGCTCCATCACCAAGAGGAATCACCAAGAAGCTTCGGCTACGATTTGCGCTTCCAGTATAGCATAAGATTTCCTGAAGTGGGATGCATTCTTGTATTGAGAATGCATCCCTGCCGTACAGTAGGGAGCAGGCGGCCTCCCATTGTACTGATGAAGAACAGATGATGGCGGCTTTCAAAATGAGAATCCCTCAGCCAAGCCGTACAATAGACCCGCGCCGATGGGCTATTGGGGACTAGAGGCTCATCGGCTTTTTTCAGAAATGGCTTTTCTGACTACATGGCCAAGTTGTTCAAGACCCTTTGTGTCCTGCCGACCCTGTATGGTCAGAATTTCGTATTTCCCCACATTCAAGCCTAGCCCTAGCAAGGCCTTCTGCATTCATGGTCGCCCACCTCGCCGGTGATCATCATCCCATCCCCGTGCAGCATGTACTCCAGCGCCCGTTCCGTCGCGCGCGTGAGACCGAGGGAGGGGCGCCAGCGCATGAGGGTGAGCTGGGCGATGCACCGGGAGTTGAGGAGCGCCGGCTCGAGGTCGAGGGTCGCCATGACGAACTGCCGGGCCGGCCGGTCCGGCTCGGCGCGCCAGGCGCTCATGATCCATCCCGCCAGGCCCCGGGCGAGTTCCAAGGACGGCCCCTGCGGCCGGTAGCGGTGGTCCGTTGCCAGGCCGTAGATCATGTGGCTGGTCTCGTGGGTATCCCAGAGGTGCGAGAGCCGGCGCGCCTCGGGAAAGAGCCCCATGTAGCCATTCGGCTCCTGCGTCTCCACGAGGGCAGAAAGGATCCGGGAACGAAGGTCCTCCAGGGCGGGGTCCCCGCGGGACGCGGCTAATCGGGTCACGGCGTCCAGGAAATGGCCAAGCCCGATGTACGCGCTCTCGGCATCCCTCTTCCTGTAGGGCGCCAGGAAATCTCCGTCGACGCCCACCGCCAGGATGTTGTTCTGGATCGTCGCGTCGATCCTGCGGCCGATCTTACCGCCAAGCCGCACGGCGCCCGGGGGAAGTGCATCCAGCATGCTGCAGACGCTACACCGCGCACCTGCCCGGCGCAAGTGACGGTTGATGCCGTGCGTGCTCAGCGCGCCCGCGTCGCTTGCTGACGATACTCCAGGGGGCTCAGCGATACGTGGCTCTTGAAGACACGGCTGAAGTAATGCTGATCCTCGAAGCCCAGTGAAAGGGCGATTTCTTTCACCTTCCTGTGCGGATAGCGTGCCAACAGGCGCTTGGCTTCTTCGAGCTTCATGTCGTTGTAGTATTCCATGGGTGCCTTGCCCAGCGCCGAACGCAGGACGCGATGGACGTAGGAGAGGGAGAACCCGAGCCGCGCGGCGACTTCACTCATCGTGATGTTCCGACCAAGATTGCAGCGGAACAGGTCGATCGCCACCTGGACGATGCTCTCCGACGAGGAGTCGGCGTCTTTCCTCCGCTCGACCGCTGCCTCGTAGACAAGGCACAGCTCATCGACGAGCGTCTCATAGCTTCCGCTTCGCCCCAGCATCTCCTCCACCGCGACGGTGCTGTCTCGGGTCGGGGAGGGATCATTCGCGCACTCGTCAATGGCGTCCACCATCAATCCGAGGAGCTTCCGAACCGCGATCAGCGTCAGGTTCCGGGCGCGCCAGGAGCGCACGAACTCCTCCAATCGCAGCCTGAACTCATCCACGGACCGTGCGCCGGCCATCAAGCCCGCTTCCTCCCTGAACCGCGCAATCTCGTCACGCAGTATGCCAATGCCCGGCTCTGACGACCTGCTGTCGGCCCAGAGGAGAGTCGGCGTGTCGAGGCAGACATGCTCCTCGAGACACTGCGAGAGGAAGGCCGCGTGCGACGGCAGTCCGGGCACGTCCGTGTACCCGCTGGAACATGCCATGCGGCCAACCTGCCCCCGACGGGACAGCGATTCGAAGACGCGGGAACAGATGCTCCTCCATGCCTCCTCCGAAAGAGCCTCGAGATCGCAGACGACCACGAGCTCGCTGTGGCCGCGCGTTTCGGTGAAAAAGAGGCTCCCATCACAGGAGCCCGCACGGCTGAAGGTCGCGCGCATGTCCGCCATGTCCGGGGCGCATGGGCCATCCCGCAGTGCCCCGCACCGAAGGAGGCAGATCCCATACGGGCCGCGCAGTACGTCGTTCGGGGCATGCCAGGCCGTCTCTCCCCGCTTCAGGGCCCTCGAAAGCTCCTCCTGGAACGCCTGTCGTCTTCCATGGTCCAGGGATGCGACGATCTTCTCCAAAACGGTTCTCAGCTCTTCCTTCGTCACCGGTTTCAGGATGTACTCGTCCACTCCGATCTGGATTGCTTGCCGCGCAAACTCGAAATCGTCGTAGCCGCTGATGATGACGCATCTCAATTCGGGATTCTGGCTCCGGGCTTCGCCCAGGAAATCCAGGCCGCCCAGCACCGGCATCTTGATGTCCGAGAACACGATGTCCACCCGAGCGCCCCTCAGCTTCATCAGCGCTTCCCTGCCGTTGCTGGCGGTCGCCACCACGCGCACGCGTTCATGCACGGACTCGATCTGCTGAGCGATGTTCCGGAGAATCGGCTTGCTGTCCTCGACGACCATCGCGGAGTACGTCATCGTCCGCCTCGTCAATGCTGCGCGGCGGCGGGAAGCAGGGGACCCGAGAGACGGATTGTCATGCCCCCCTCCTCGTTGGGACGGATGTCGAAGCCCAGCAGGTCCCCGTACATGAGACGCAGCCGGCCGTAGGTGTTGATGATCGCCATGCCGTCCATTCCCTGCTCCATCGGTGCCAGCGGGGCGCCGGACTCGTCCTGCTCTGCCGCCATTCTTTCGCGCAGGCGCCGGATAATTGCCTCGTCGATGCCGCAGCCGTTGTCGGAGATGGTGATGCACCATCTCTCTTCCGCCGCCTCGCACGCCACGTCGATCTTCCAGGGCGGGAGCTTGTTCTTGAAGCCGTTGTGGATGGAGTTCTCCACGAAGGGCTGGATCACCAGGCGCGGCAGGGTGACGGAACGAACGGACGGCTCGACTCTCACGGTGTAGGCTAGGTAATCCTCGTAGTTCTGCTTCTGGAGGGAAAGGTAATCGGAGGCATAGGCAACCTCGTCGGCGATTGTGACGTTCTTGAACGGCGACTGCACGACGTAGCGCAGCATGTCGGAGAGCTTCTTGCAGGTCATCTCCACATCGTCGGTCCGCTTCTCGTGCGCCTGCACGCTGATAAGGTACAGGACGTTGTGGATGAAGTGCGGAGCGATGCGCGCCTGCAGTGCGCCGAAGCGTGCCCGCATCTCCTCACGGTTGGCGAGCATCGCCTTCTCGACGGCCGCCTTCAGCCGCGCGAGCATGTCCTGGAATGCCCTGCTGAGGAGCTGGATCTCGTCGTTGTGTACGTCCACGTCCATGTCCAGCCGCATGTTGTCCAGGCTCACGTGGAGCACGCTGTCGCGGAGCGTGCGGATGGGCTGCATGAGCACGGCGGAGATGACGTACACCATGGCGAGGGCGAAGACCGTGACGAGGAGAATGGTCGCGTACGTTGCCGTACGAAGATACGCGAGCGGCCCGAGGACGTCGCTCTCCCTTTCCTTCACGAAGACCGTGAACCCGGAGTAGTCAGACCACGCGTACGAGTAGAGGTACCCCCCGGGAAAGGGAAAGGCGCCTACCTGGCTGTCCACACTGCCCAGCCGAAGGCGGAGGACCTCCGCGGGGTGCCCGGGGTCGAGGGGATACACTTCCCGGTGCTGCGCATCCAGGATCATCACCTGCCCTGTCGAGCCGATATCGCAGATCTTCTGCAGCTCCGCATACTCGTCCTGGATCTCCACGTAGCCGTACTGGATGCCGCTCAAGCTGAACACCGGCCGCACGAGAGAGAGAAGTGGGGCGAGGCCGGATCTCGGGAGGTCGCTCACCGCGGCATAGAACAGACGCTGCCAGTTTGACAACACCTCCCGGTTGGCTGGGTTCTGCATGACGGCGTCGAAGAGACCCTGCCGCCCGTTGAAGGAATGGCGGTACGCCCCGCTCGTGTCGTAGAGGTAGACCGAGCAGGTGGTGATGGAGGTGACGGCGAGAGCGCTCGCGAAGGCGCCGTCCAGGGTGCGTGACGAAAGAAGCTGCAGGTAACTGTTCTTCGGCGGGCCGTTTCGAGCGATGTCGCTGAGGATGGCGAGCACCTTCTCGTTGGTGACAAAGCTCTTCGAGACCTGGTCCATCTCGTGAAGATAGGAATCCACGTGCTGGGAGAGCTTCATGGCGAGCTGCACGACGTTCTGGCTTGCCATCGCCTCGAACCGCCTGCTGACAACGACGTCAAAGAAGACGGCGAAAACCCCGATCACGAGAAGCAGCAGGATCGTGAAGTATGCAACGATTCTGGTCTGGAGCTTGAAGTGCATCTTTCCGATCCCACGGGAAGTATACCATTGGCCCGCCGCTGGTAAAGGGGAGCACGGGAGAGGAAAGTGCACCACGCGAGTGCACGATTGTGCATTTACAGCGGGAATACCCCGTGCTAGCGTTCCCCGCCACTGCGTGAAAAAGGACAGTGGCAAGGGGGAATACATGATAACAGGGAGAACGAGGGGCAGGTCGCTGTGGTTCCTAGTCACACTGGCGGCTGTCCTTCTCATGGTGTCAGGCGGGGCGCTCTTTGCGACAGGAACGTCGGAGAGTTCAGGCGGCACCACGAGCCAGCCCATCAACCTGACCATCGCGGGCAGCCAGGATTTCAACAGGGGTGATTCGTGGGTCGTCTATCAGCCGAACCCAAACTTTGACGCTTTCGAAGCCAAAAACCCCGGCGTCAAGATACAGCTGCTCTTGAATCCGGATCCGCAGAACACCCAGATACTGCAGACGCAGCTTGCCACCGGAGAGCCGTCTGACATCATGTTCTACAACAAGGTATCCGCGGAGAATGAGCTCGGCGCCGAACAAAACATGGTGGATCTCAGCAGCCAGCCGTGGGTTGCACGGCTGCAGAACAAGTCCCCGCTGACCGCGCCCGACGGGAAGATCTACGGCTTCAACCCAGTGCTGTCGACCGAAGGCCTGGGCATGGTCTACAACATCGACATCTTCAACAAGCTCAACCTGCAGGTACCTACGACCTTCCAGCAGCTCCTCGCCGTCTGCGATACGCTCAAGGCGAACGGCATCACGCCCATCTACGGTCCGTTCAAGGACGTGTGGACGTTCCAGATCTGGACCACTTCGGCCTGGGGAGTTTACGTCACACGGAAGGATCCAACGCTCTTCGACAGGATCAACAAGAATCAGGTGAAGTGGGCGGACGTGCCGGGCTTCCTTGACGCCCTCAGCCGCGGCAACACCCTGGTGCAGAAGGGCTACTTCCAGCCCACGGCCCTGTCCGACGACTACAACAGCGCGCCGGCCGCAATGTCCTCGGGTAGGTACGCCATGATGATCATCGCGAAGGCGTTTGTGAGTGACATGTTGAGCAAAGACCCGAGCGTCCACCTCGGTCTCTTCGCGTTCCCCGTGTGGGATGACCCGGCGATGAACGTCATTGTCCAGCCCCAGCTCGGCCCCCTGCTCTTCGTGCCCAAGAAGGCGAAGCACGTTGCCGCGGCCGAGAAGTTGATCGACTTCCTCTCCCAGGCGCCGCAGATTGCAGCAGTGAATGCCGTGGCCTCGCGGTCCTTCATGCCCAATCTCAAGGACGTGCCAGCCGTGAAGCTCCAGCCCACCGACCAGCAGGTCTACGACACCTACATCAAGACGGGAAAGGTGTCGGTGGAAGCAAACGCCTTCGTGAAGGTGGATCTCACCGATCTGTGGAAGTACTACCAGGACATGATCGGAGGCGCAAAGACGCCGCAGCAGGTCCTGACTGCGTGGGACGCGAAGTTCGACGAGCTCATGAAAGCGAAGGGCTTTCCGGGATTCTGAGGAAAAGCTCTGCGCACCTTTTCTGAATCGTTCCAGGACAAGCGGGGCCTGCGCGCCCCGCTTTTTTCTGGCCGCACCATGTGCGCCATCAGAGGCCGGGAAGAAATGCGGCCCGCGTGCAGAGGAGGACAGCCATGAGGCAGCCCACGCACAATCGGGGTGAGAGCAGGCTCACATGCCCCGGCTTCAGCGACACGAAAAGCGCGTTCGGGGAGCAGCCGGCTGCGCGGCCGGGCGCCCCCCGCGTGTCCTTTCGCGGCACGACCGTCCTGGTGCGCGACGAAAAGACCGGCGCGGAGACGGCGGTGGAGGACCTCGCGCGGGCAGGTGCCTGGACGCTGATGGCGGTCTTTGAAGACGACGGAGCGATGACAGCCGTGTTCGAGGAAGTGGAGGTGACGGAGGGAAGGATCGCGTTTGTCCGCGAAGACGGCGTGCATCTCCAGCTTGCGAAGTCACTGGAGCCGACCACGGGAGGCGGTTCAGGCTGGTACAACGGCCACAGGAAGGAAGAGGCGCTTCCCGCGGGCAGCCAGGCGTTCTCGTCAATGAGGGAAGGTAACGAACAGGCGTTCGCGGGGCAGCGTGATGTCATGCGCTATGACCTGCTGGAGGGAGCAAGGGATCCGGATCCCGAAGCAGTCCGCGCCTGCTTCCCGCCCATCCGAAGGGACTACTGGGAGGGCCACGAGCGGCCCCATACGTTCATCGGGACCCCCATTTCCGCGGACGTGATCCCGCTCTACTACACGGACCACACGGACGCCGCCATGGTGTGGCGCGTGCCGACGACCATCGTGGCGAAAGGCGCCTCGGAAGCGATCGAGACCGAGAGCCTCTGGGAAGGTCTGGTCGGAGGCTGGCTCCCGGTCGTCCGCACGGTCTATCCCATGGGTGCTGACGCATGCTGGGACATCGTTGCATTCGCGACCCCCGAGGGAGCCACGACATTCCTGCAGCCGGCCTGGTACCGGTTCATGAAGCTGTACGATGGTCGCGTCCAGGAAGTGCAATACGTGGACTCGTTCCTGAGCTATCCGAACCCGACGGGCGCGGAGCCGGCGGGGTTCTATCGATCGCTCCTCCACGTTCATCGGTACTGGCACGACCACATGGACGGTGGCATGAGAATCCAGGTTCCCGAACGCTGGATAGAGGACTTTTCGCGCCACGCGATGGCGCGGGAGAGGATCACCCGCAGGGGCGACCACCCGAAGTACGGGGTCAGCGACAGGGCGTACGGGGGAGAAGAGCATGATGGCTTCCAGGATCTCCTGACGAGCACGGTCACCTGCTACAATGAGTGGGGGCATTTCGCAACCTCCCGCGCGTATCTCGACTACTACTTTCGCCACTTCGTCCGCGGCGACGGCTCCATCAGGTACCGCGGTCCACAGATCGGCAAGTATGGCGAGATGCTGAGCTGCCTGGCCCAGTACTCGGACTACACGGAAGACGATTCGCTGCTCCGCGAGCATGACGGCAAGGTCAAAGCGATCGTCGGCCTGCTGCTGGAGCGCTGGGAGGAGGCGCGGCGCGGGGATCCCGGCAGCGCCGAGTACGGCATGATCAAGGGCTACCATGAAGCGGACATCAATTTCCTGACGCCGTCCCTCAATTCCCTGGACTATGAGCGGCCGTACTTGGCGAACAGCGCCATGGCATGGCGGGGGCTGCGGGACATCGCCAGCACCTGGCAGCGGGCAGGTCGGCGCCAGAACGACCAGGAAATGATCCGGCGGGCCGAGGCGCTCGCCGCGAGCGCCTCGGAGCTGCTGGAGGACGCACGGCGCGGCGTGGAGTGCTCCTGGATAGAGAAGGATGGAGTTGTGGGTCTGCCCATCATCGCCGGGTCGTCGCGCTTCTACTGGGAGGCGTTGTATCGGAGCTGCCCGGAGTCCTACGACGAGAACCGGGTCTGGTCGGAGCTGTTCTGGTCCGGCATTCTCTCGAAGGACACGGTGAAGCGGATCATGGAAATCGCCGGGACGCGCGGCGGAACCACGCTGGGCATCTTCAACAACCGCTACCACATCGTCGCATTCCTCGTGAGCGAGGCAGTGCACGGCCTCCTCCAGCATGATCTGGTGCCGGAGGCGTTGCTCGTGTTCTACGCGCACGCGTTTCACGCCCACACGCGTGGAACATGGACCGTGCGGGAGTGTGTCGACCTGGACCGGGACCGTGGCGTCAGTACGCCGTACTGCAGCCCCGCCCAGATGACGGTGCCGACGATCGCGAAGTGGCTGCTGTTGTTTGAGGACCCCATCGACCGGAACATTACGCTGGGACACGGAGTCCCGCGGGCATGGCTGGAGGACGGAAAGGAGTTCGGGGTAACGGGAGCGCCGACGCGGTGGGGTCCCGTATCGTACACCATTCGTTCGCATCTCAAGGACGGACGGATCGATGCACAGATTTCGCTGCCGCAGAGGCACGGAGCGACGGTGCGCGTACGCCTTCGCTGCCCGAACGAGCATGCTTTGCAAAAAGCTGAAGCGCCAGACAGGAAGGACGTCGCCCTGCAGGTGGACGGAGACACGGTGCGGATCCCGACGGGAACGCTGGGAACCGTGGCGGTGAGAGCGTGGTACTCCTCGACACGGCGCGCGAAGGCATCGGGGGACTGAGACGCGCGGAGAGGCGGCCGCCTACGGTGGCCCGCTTCTCTTTATATAAAGGGTAGCGAAAGGACGCCGCATGAGAGAGGGCAACAGGCTTTACAGCTATATCTGGGTCGCTCCCTGCCTCCTGCTGTACGTCATTTTTTTCGCCATTCCGCTGTTCATCGGTTTCTATTCCGCCATGACCAACTGGACGATGGGTCGCGAGGTCACCGCGTTCGTCGGTCTTGAAAACTTCCGCCACATCTTCTCGGACCCCGAGCTTCTCAACGCCGTCCGCAACACATTCCTCTACACGGTTGTCGTCGTCATTTTCAAGAACCTCTTCGGATTCGTGCTGGCCATCATCCTCAGCACACCTCTGAGCAGGAAGAGGCGCGTGAACAACCTCTTTCGCACGCTCTTCTACATCCCCGCGGTCATGTCCACGATCGTCCTGGGTGTCGTGTTTACCAGGATCCTCCATCCGCTGGGACTACTCAATGCATGCCTGAAGTCTATCGGTCTTGGTTTCCTGGCGCAGAATTGGCTCATCAACACCCGCGTTGTGATGCTCAGCATCGCCGGAGTGAGCGTGTGGCAGTGGACCGGCTACCACATGGTGATCTACCTGGCCGGCATCCAGGGCATCGCCCCGGACTACCTGGAAGCGGCCACGATCGACGGAGCGTCCACCCTACAGAGACTACGGAAGGTCACGATCCCCCTCCTGGCGGCGACCATCAACATGAACGTGATCCTCAGCCTCATCGGGGGGCTGCGTGGATTCAGCGAGGTGTACGTGCTCACAAACGGCGGCCCGGGCCATGCATCGCAGGTTCTCACCACCGAGGTGCTTTCGAAGTTCGCCGAGGGGAGATGGGGCCTGGGAACGGCCCTGAATGCCGTTCTCTTCCTGCTCGTGGCGGTAATCTGCATTCCGCTCCTCAGGCAGATGCGGCGGCAGGAGGTCGAAGAGTGAACGAAGCGCTTTTGCGGCGCCGTGCCGTCCGCGGCGTCACCGTCCTCTTTCTCCTGCTCGTCTCCGTCATCGTGATCACGCCACTGCTCTTCATGGTCCTGGGCTCCTTCAAGAACCCGCTAGAGGCGAGCTCCTTCAGCCTCTCTCTGCCCGGGCACTGGCTGTTCCGCAACTACCTCGACGTCGTACGGGAGGGCAGCCTGGGGCGCGCGTTCGTCAACAGCTGCCTGATCGCAGCCGCCTCCAGCGCGCTCACGGTCTTCTTCTCCTCCATCGCTTCCTTCGTTGTGGCGCGCAAACGGAGCCGGCTCGCCCAGTTTCTCTACTACTTCTTCTTCCTGGGATCCCTCGCTCCCATGCAGATCATTCCCACGATACAGATCCTCAAGGTCGCGCACATCTACGGCAGCTTTGCCAGCGTCATCCTCATCTACGCGGCGCTGAACCTCTCCTTCGGGTGCTTCCTGTACACGGGCTTCATCAAGAGCGTCCCGCGCGCGCTGGACGAGGCCGCCCTGATGGAAGGTGCGTCGCTCTTCGGCATCTTCTTCATGGTCATCTTTCCACTACTGACGCCGGCGAACGTGACGGTGTCCATTCTCATCTTCCTCAGCATCTGGAACGACATCAACTTGCCCATCTACTTCCTTCCGGATTCCACCAAGTGGACTATGCCGCTTTCCGTCTACGGATTCTTCGGCAGGTACAGCAGCAGCTGGAACCTCGTCTTTGCCGATCTGGCCCTGACGGCGCTGCCGGTGGTGATCCTCTACCTGGCGGCGCAAAAGTACGTCGTTTCCGGATTGCTCGTCGGGGCGGTGAAGCAGTAGCCGAATCGCCGGGCTGCCCCGCGGTGCGCGCCCATGGTATAGTCCCCCCGTGAGAGTCATCCGCTCCGTAGTGCACGAAGCAGCCAGGACACTGATGATGCTGGCCCTGGCCGGGGCGCTGGAAGCAGGACTCTCGGCGTGCGGCGCGTGGAAGACCCCGAGCTCCAGCCCGAGCCTGCCCCGGGGCGGTTCCCCACGAGGCGGAGTGTGCAATTCTCACCCGCCACGAATGTGCAGTATTCGTCCGCCGTTGCCAGTGAGATAAAAGATGTGAGATGAATGGCGTAGATTGATGCAAATAGATGCAAGCCAAGGCAAGAAGAATAGCTTTGCCGTAGGGTGTGAATTCGAGAGTAGGCAGCGGTAGTTGACAATCAGGCAACGACCGACTCCGGGATCCACTTCTGGGGCTGTGGCGTGAAGTAGTGATGGAGATTGCCGTTGAGCTTTTCCACCCTAACGCGAAGCACTCGGATGTTTTCTTGCAGCTTCCAACGCATCCCACTGCCCTTGAAACGCTTTGCCACTACGAACTTGCAGCTTCCTTCAACTAGTACTACAGCGATTCCTGTCACTTTGAGCGAGACGAAAAGGGTTTGCAGCAACAATGACGGGTTGAGCTGACACCCGAAGGCAAAAGCAAGCACGTGGCGGTCCCCACGCTTGTGGCCTCCTGAGGGTCGAAGAATGGTTGGCCGCCGGAAGGGTCCGCGGGGCGCGCAGAACAATCGCGTGGCTCTTCGCAGTACGAAGACCGATGATGGGGAGGAAGGCCTTTTAACGACTAGCCGCGGTTATATCAGCGGCGCAGCTTCCGGGGCAGGCGCCGAAGGGCGGTCTTGCGATGCGAGCGATAGGCGATGTAGTTGCGCCGCGTGTAGTAGCGCAGGATCGTAAGCGCGTCCTGCTTGTCCAGCCTCTGTCGGTCGAGGCAGGCAACCAGCAGCCGCTGGACTT
>JBEKQU010000062.1:0-29315 GCA_049519415.1 Spirochaetia bacterium | reverse complement strand
GGTCCCTACATCTCCAAAAACATCTTTCTTCCGGAGTGAGGCCCTTGCAGCGTAAAGAGTTACAGACCGCGGGTCGTCAAAAAGACCCAAAAACTTGTGGAGACTGACAAAGTCGGGCTAGAATCCGTGCGTGACATCGCTGCTATCGAGACATTGGTCGAGCTGCTCCGCGGGCGCGTTGGCTCTCCAGTTTCATATTCAAGCCTTGCGCGCGACCTGGAGCGCGATTCTGGCACGATCAAGCGTTGGCTTGGGCTTCTCGAGGGTCTCTATGTGGTTTTTTCAGTACAGCCCTACCATCGCAACATCGCCAGGTCCCTGCTCAAAGAGCCGAAGTACTACTTCTACGATACAGGGCTCATCGAGGGTGATGCAGGACCGCGATTCGAAAACTTGTGCGCGTGCGCGCTTCTGAAGGAGGTGCATCGCGCATCCGACTGCCTGGGCCGGGATGTCCGATTGCATTACCTGCGCACCCGTGACGGAAGGGAGCTGGACTTCGCGATCATGGAGAATGGCAAGGATCCGATCCTGATCGAAGCCAAGTATGGGGATGATACACCGAGCGCAGCCTTCAAACATTTCGCGGCTTTTTTCCCACGGTCGGTGCGCGTACAGCTCGTGAAGGAGCTGGGCAGGGAAAAGACGTTCCCTGATGGGCTGGAAGTGAGGAACGCGGTGAAGTGGCTTTCGAGAATCAACCTGTAGAGGTTCAGACTCGGCAGTCAGAGCTTGACAATTTCGCTATTATAAAGCAAAATTGTCATTTATGTGGATTGAAAGGGCACTCGCAAGAGAGCTTCGTTCCCTTGCGCGAACGTTTCCTATCCTTGTTCTTACAGGGCCACGACAAGTGGGAAAGACTGCGCTCCTTGACCGAACCTTCCCGGATTTTAATTATGTATCCCTGGATGACGCTCAGAATGCCGAGGCCGCGGAGAGCCGACCAGGAGAGTTCCTGTCAAACCATCAAACGCCTCTCATCCTCGATGAAATTCAGTACGCACCCGCTCTTTTGCGGCATTTGAAAGTGTACGTCGACAAGAGGCGGGATCAGCGGGGGCTTTTCCTGCTCACCGGCTCACAGAGCTTTCCGCTTATGCAGGCCGTGTCTGAAAGCCTGGCAGGGCGCGCGGAGGTCGTGCCGATGCTCAGTCTCTCGGCAACGGAATGGGCGGAATGTAATGAGCTCAAATCGCGATTCAGCTTCCCCGAATTGCTCTGGCGCGGCGGATATCCCGGTCTCTGGAGCGATCCCGATGCGCTACCGTCGCGTGACCGGTGGTATCAAGGATACATGGCCACGTATCTCGAGCGCGACGTGCGCAACATGCTCAACGTGTCAAGCCTTCGGGACTTCGAGCGATTTCTTCGGGCCTGCGCGATCAGAAACGGCCAGTTATTGAACATGTCCGAGATGGGAAGGGATGTGGGCATTTCCCCCAGCGCTGCCAGACAATGGCTGGGGGTGTTACACGCTTCCGGCCAGGTCGCCCTTCTGGAGCCGTACCACCGGAATCTCGGCAAACGCCTGGTAAAAACACCGAAGCTCTACTTCACGGACACGGGTCTTGCCTCCTGGCTTTGCGGCTTTCAGTCCGCGCAAGCCCTTGCCGGCTCAGCCCAGGCAGGCGCTTTTTGGGAGAATCACGTGATCTGCCAGTGGCTTCGCTGGAGGGATTGGCATTTACCATCGACGGGTCTCTGGTTCTGGCGGGACAGGGTGAATAACGAGGTCGACCTTGTCATCGAACGTGATGCAAAGCTCCATCCGGTGGAGTGCAAGCGGACCGAAAGACCCAATCTGAGCGACCTGAAAGGCATAAGGGCGTTCAAGGAGTTTTATGGGGAGAGCGCGACGGGATCGGCATGGATCGCGTGCCAGACCAACTCAACGTTCGACGTGGCAGCCGGCGTGACCGCCATCTCCGGATGGAAAACCTGGAGCCTGGAGTGAAGGGGCGATCGTCATTCGCGATACCGCGTGCTCACATATCGCGTTCTGATAAACCAAGCCCGTTTGACGCGACAATCTTCGGACCAAGGGGAAATGGTTTCCGCGTCCGACATACAATCATCGCTTTTATAAGATTTGACGCCCCATAGGATTGCTGGAATGCGTGGACGCCGCGAAGGTCAGCTTCCGCGACAGTCTGCGACAGCTTGGCTTCATAGAGCAGAAACCGCCCCCCGCGCTCAACGACAAAGTCCACCTCATTGCCATCCGCGGTCCGCCAGAACCAGAGGGATGGATTTGTCTCCCCCGCGTGCAGCAAGCTTCGGTAGAGCTGGCCGAATGCATAGGTCTCCCAGACATTGCCGGCAAGCGGTGATCGCTCAAGATCCGCCCAGCTCCTGATCCCAAGGAGATGACACGCAAGCCCGCAATCGAGCAGATAGAGCTTGGGTGATTTGACAAGTCTTTTGCCAACATTGCGGAAGTACGGCTCCAGCAGGAATACCAGGCCGGATGCCTGGAGCACGGACAACCACGCCTTTGCAGTGTTTGGAGAAATCCCCACGTCGCGCGCAATGTCTGAATACGAAAGGATGGTTGCGGTGCGCGTCGCGACAAGCCGGAGAAACCGGGCGTAATCACGAAGGCTCGCTATCCTCAAGGCGTTTCGAACATCACGTTCAAGGTATGTGGCGACGTACGATGGAAACCAGCTCCCTGCTTCCTCGGCGCCTCCCGCATTGAGAACGGGAAAGCCACCCCTTATGACGTAGTCCTGGACGTCCTGGCTTGGTCGGGCGGACAGCACCTCATCAGCCGAGAGTGTCGGTAGCTCAAGCACCCCGGTACGCCCCGCGAGACTCTCGGAGACCCCTTGCATGAGCGGGAAGCTTTGCGATCCAGTAAGCAGGTATTGGGCCTTGCGATTCGACCGGTCAACAGCCCGTTTCAGGTACCTGAAGAGGACTGGCGCATATTGCACTTCATCCACAATGACGGGAGTTCCAAGCTGTGTCAGAAAGCTTTCAGGATTCGCGAGGGCGTTCGCGGCCAGAAGGGGATCGTCAAGACTGACGTACCTCACCCGCGGAAAAAGGCGCGTGAGAAGGCTCGTCTTGCCGCTCTGGCGGGGACCAGTGACCAGCACCGCCTTGAACTGGCGTGCCAATCGCGCCAAAGCCTCCTGGTGGCGCCTTTCAATCCACATTCTTCAATTTTGCAATCAGATTGCAAAATTGTCAAGCGGTTTCATCCCGCCCACACCGAGCATCAGAAAGCCTCCTGCCGTGGTCTGCATCACTGGCACCATTCCATTACATTTATAAAATGGCATCCAACGACAAAGTTGGAAAGAGCTTCTTCACTTTCTTGATGGTCGCAAGGGAAGGATTCGCCCGTCGTTCCAGTCTTTGGTAGCTGTAAAGGCTTCTCATGCCAAGCCGTTGAGCCGCCTCCTTCTGAGTCATGCGACTTGTTATTCGCGCCTGGCGTAGCTGCATGGCGAAGGCTACTCCGGGGTCCACTTCGACAAATGCGATGCCAGGGCCTGAGACCTTGGAAGAGGGGAGCAGAAAGGATTGGTCCTTGTCGAATCGCCTATGCCAAGGTATTCTGCTCCCTCGATGGCAAAGATGTTGATAAAAAAAGAAACTACTTCTGATCTCGGGTTCGAAGCAAAGCTTTGGGCCGCGGCTGACGCGCTGCGCAACAACATGGATGCCGCCGAGTACAAGCACGTTGTGCTCGGGCTCATTTTTCTGAAATACATCTCCGATGCATTCGAAGCTCACCATGAAAAGCTCGTTGCCTCAAAAGCCGACGGCGCTGATCCCGAAGATATAGACGAATACAAGGCAGTGAACATCTTCTGGGTCCCGAAGGAGGCCCGGTGGTCGCTGCTCAAGGCAAAGGCTCCGCAGCCGACCATTGGCAAGCTGGTGGATGACGCCATGACCGCCATCGAGCGGGACAACCCGACGCTCAAGGGGGTGCTCCCCAAGGACTATGCGAGGCCGGGTCTGGACAAGATGCGGCTCGGGCAGCTCATCAACCTGGTCAGCGACATCGGGCTTGGCAGCCACGCGGACAGGGCAAAGGAT
Organism: Spirochaetia bacterium; assembly: GCA_049519415.1. Taxonomy (GTDB): domain Bacteria; phylum Spirochaetota; class Spirochaetia; order SZUA-6; family Fen-1364; genus Fen-1364. Next base: position 25,259 of record JBEKQU010000062.1, on the reverse strand, counting down.
ATCCTTGGCAGGGTATACGAGTATTCCCTTGCCCAGTTCGCCAGCGCCGAGGGGAAGAAGGGCGGCCAGTTTTATACGCCTTCCCGGGTTGTGCGGGTGCTCGTCGAGATGATCGCCCCCTACAAGGGCCGGGTATACGACCCCTGCTGCGGATCAGGCGGCATGTTCGTGAACAGCGAGAAGTTCATCGAGGCGCATAGCGGCCGGATCGGCGACATCGCCATATTCGGCCAGGAGTCTAACTATACAACCTGGCGCCTGGCAAAGATGAACCTGGCGATCCGGGGGATCGACGCGCAGATCGCACACGGGGACAGCTTCCACAACGACCAGCACCCTGACCTGAAGGCTGACTTCGTACTGGCAAACCCTCCCTTCAACGACAGCGACTGGCGCGGAGAGCAGTTGAAGGACGACAAGCGCTGGAAGTACGGCGTGCCTCCCGCGGGGAACGCGAACTTCGCGTGGGTCCAGCACTTCCTTCATCACCTGGCGCCCACGGGAATCGCGGGCTTTGTCCTGGCCAACGGATCGATGTCCTCCAATCAGTCAGGCGAGGGAGAGATCAGGAAGAACATCATCGAGGCCGATCTCGTGGACTGCATGGCGGCCCTGCCGGGACAGCTCTTCTATTCGACGCAGATCCCCGTCTGCCTGTGGTTCCTTGCGCGAGACAAGAAGAACGGCCGGTTCCGCGACCGCAGAGGCGAGGTGCTCTTCATCGACGCCCGCAAGATGGGCACGATGATCGACCGGGTGCATAGAGAGCTTACCGACGAGGACCTCGCAAAGATCGCGGGCGCCTATCATACATGGCGCGGTGACAAGGACGTCAAAGCAAAGTACAAGGACGTGCCCGGATTCTGCGCAGCGGTCAAGATCGATGAGATCAGGAAGCACGGACACGTGCTGACCCCCGGCCGGTACGTTGGTGCTGAACCGGTCGAGGAGGATGACGAACCGTTCGATGAAAAGATGAAACGCCTCACCGCAACGCTGCGGGAGCAGCAGGCAGAGGGGAAGAAACTAGATTCCGCCATCGCCCGCAACTTGAAAGAGTTGGGGTTCTGGAAGGAGAAGGAATAACAGGGAGATCGCTTATTAAAGAAAAACGGCATATCCTTTAATAAGGTGCAGAGTAATTAAAGTAGTATTGAGCATGGTTGGTGGCAGACTGATGAAATGGAGGGGCTGAGGAAAAAGTCATGACGCCGGAGGCAATCACGTACCTTATCAGGGCAGGTGAAACGCACGCCGTGGAGTTCAAAGGTGAAGAGAAAGCTGTACTTTCGGATCACGATCTCGTGGAAAACATTGTTTGCCTGGCCAACCGGATGGGCGACGACGAGGGGTGGCTGCTGATCGGGGTGGAGGATGACGGCCGCGTCACGGGTGCCCGACCCCGGCACGAAGCCGGGATCACCGACTTGGCTCGCCTGGCATCGCTGATCGCCGGCCGTGCCTGGCACTTGTCTGCCGCCACCTATCGGCGATTGGGCGCGAAAGCTGCCTATGTCCGCCAGCGCGGTTTCGAACCCGCACAACAGGAGCAGATAGTATTACAATACGTGGAGAAACACGGGCGGATCACGCGCAAGGAGGGAAGCTCACGCTCCATGGAACTAAAAGGGGGCTTCGTATGAGCGCCGCGTATAAGATAACCGCGCGCGCAATTGATACCGCAAGACTGTTGAAACAGCAGGCTAAAGACAAAAAGGTGGAAATCGTTATTACCCACAATCTCAAGGAGCCTAGCTATGGCGGGTAAGAAAACACGTGCCATAATTAAGCGAAGCTCCCCACCGGAGCGTGAGCAGGGTGGCCGTGTCGACCGCGGCGCTATGTTCCCCGTGCCGCCACCCACGAGCGACGCGCCCGCGGACTACTCCGCCTGGCTTGCGGATCTCAAGGCACGCATCCATCAGGAACGTCTGCGCGTAGTGCTCGCCAGCAACGCCGCGATGGTGCTCCTGTACTGGGACATCGGGCGCAGCATTCTAGACAAGCAGACCGTCCAAGGATGGGGCAGCCGAGTCATTGATCGCCTTGCGGCTGATCTGCGCGAGGCCTTCCCGGAGATGAAGGGGTTCTCGTCGCGAAATCTGAAGTACATGCGGGCCTTTGCGACGGCATGGTCTGAACGCGAAATTGTGCAACGCGCCGTTGCACAATTGAGTTGGCGGCAAAACATCACGCTGCTTGAAAAGCTCCACAGCTTTGGCGACCGGCTCTGGTATGCCGCGAGAACACTGGAGCACGGCTGGTCCAGCAACATCCTGGCGCTCCAGATCGAAGCCCAAGCTCACCGTCGACAAGGCAAGGCGCAGACCAATTTTCCGACGACGTTGCCGTCGCCGGATTCCGACATGGCGGTGCAGGTCTTCAAGGACCCCTACCTCTTCGACTTTCTGGGTACCGACACACCGCGCCGCGAAGCCGAACTTGAGCAGGGCCTGGTGGCGCACATTAAAAAATTCCTGCTGGAACTGGGACAAGGCTTCGCTTTCGTCGGCCAGCAGGTACATCTGGAAATCGGAGAAGACGACTTCTACCTTGACCTGCTCTTCTATCACCTCAAGCTTCGCCGGTATGTGGTGATCGAGCTCAAGGCGCGCAAATTCCAGCCTGGCGACGGCGCACAACTGGGCATGTACATGACCGCGATAGACCGGCTGCTCTGTCACCCCGACGACAAACCGACCCTTGGCCTGCTGCTGGTGCGTGAGAAAAACCGCGTTCTGGTTGAGTACGCCCTCGGTGACAACACCAAACCCATCGGCGTGGCCGAATGGGACACGCGGCTCACCCATGCCCTGCCCGAAGAGCTCCAGGCCAGTCTGCCAACGATCGAGCAGATCGAGGCGGAACTGAGCCGCGAGGGCAAACGCCGACGGGATGTGGGCTATCGGAAAGACACGAAATGAACGCACGAAATGCACGGGCATGGCCGGCAAATGCATGCGTGTATTTATTGGCGTGGCGCGTGTATTTGCCGGTCAACGCCGCGAAGGTGGATGCCGCCATCTCCGCCAACCTGAAGGAGTTCGGGTATGGGGGGTGAGTGGCGTACGCTCCCGCTTCGAGAGGCGAAGGTCACGCTAATCGACTGCGATCATCGAACGCCACCGGCATCTGAAGCCGGATATCCTTATGTCGCAATCCCGCAGCTTCGCGGTGGACGGGTTGACCTGTCCGATGTGCGCCGCATAAAGCGTGAACATTTTATTGAGTGGACTCGAAAGGCGAAGCCATCTGACAACGACGTGATCCTATCTCGTCGATGCAATCCCGGCGAAACCGCGGTCGTGCCGCCCAATCTGGAATTCGCGCTGGGGCAGAACCTCGTTTTACTTCGTGCCGATGGTACAAAAGTCTACCCGCCGTTTCTTCGCTGGTTGGTTCGGGGGCCTGAATGGTGGGAGCAGATCGGGAAATTCTTGAACGTTGGCGCAGTCTTTGATAGTTTGAAGTGCGCGGATATCCCCAATTTCGAGTTGCGCATCCCGCCGTTCACCGAACAGCGCGCCATCGCCCACATCCTTGGCACTCTGGACGACAAGATTGAGCTAAACCGGCGTATGAACGAGACACTTGAGGCAATAGCGCGGTCGCTCTTCAAGTCATGGTTTGTGGACTTCGATCTCGTGCACGCCAAGAAGGAAGGGAGAAAGACAGGACTGCCCAAGCATATCGCCAACCTGTTCCCGAACAGCTTCATGGACTCGGAGCTGGGGAAGATTCCAAAGGGGTGGGAAGTTAAGTCGTTTGCAGATACCGTGGATATTATTAGCGGGGGAACACCAAAAACATCGACATACGAGTACTGGAACGGAACGATCCCTTGGTTTTCGGTTGGGGATATATCGCAGGATTCTAGCGTCTGGGTAGTCGATACTGAAAAGAAGATAACGCAAAAAGGAATTGAAAATTCATCTACTCGAGTGCTACCTGTAGGAACAACAATCATCTCCGCACGGGGAACGGTGGGCAAGGTTGTTCTTGTTGGCGTTCCCATGGCAATGAACCAATCCTGCTATGGATTACATGGCAAAGCTGGGAAGCATAGCTTTTCTACATACTTCATGACTAGAGAGCTTGTTTCAAGATTCAAGCAACACGCACACGGTTCTATATTTAGCACAATTACTCGGGATACATTCGCTGGTATTGCGATTGTGGTTTCGCCAAAAAGCCTTATTGAAGCGTACGAGAAGACTGTGTATCCGCTGTTGGAGCAAATCTATACAAGCCTACTGGAATCCCGCTCCCTCTCCTCCCTTCGCGACACTCTCCTTCCCAAGTTCATCTCCGGTGAGCTCCGCGTGAAGGATGCTGAGCGTTTCATCGGGAGCAAGGTATGAGCCGCGGCTTTACCGAATCCGTCGTAGAAGAGGCGGCCCTTGAATGGATGAAGGGAATAGGCTGGCACGTCAAGAACGGCGCTGATATCGCTCCAGGTGAACCGGCCGCCGAACGCGAAGATTACAGCCAGGTGGTCCTGGCCCAACGGCTGCGCCAGACGCTTAAACGCCTCAACCCTGACCTGCCGCGCGAAGCGCTTGAGGAAGCGTGCAAAAAGATCACGCGCATCGACAGCCCATCGCTCATGGAAAGCAATCACGCGGCGCACCGCATGATGGTCGACGGCGTCACGGTGGAGTATCGCCGGGAGGATGGGTCAATCGCGGGTGCGCAGGCCAAGGTCATCGACTTCGACAAACCGACGAACAACGACTGGGTGGTGGTCAATCAGTTCACGGTTGTGGAGAACAAGATCGAGCGGCGCCCGGATATGGTGCTGTTCGTAAACGGCCTGCCGCTCGTGGTCATCGAGCTGAAAAACCCGGCTGACGAGGATGCGACCGTCTGGAGCGCCTACAATCAGCTACAGACCTACCAGGCGCAGATCCCCTCACTATTCAACTACAACGCCGCGCTGATTGCATCGGATGGGCTCACGGCGAGGATCGGAGCCCTGGGCGCGGGCAGGGAATGGTTCAAGCCGTGGCGGACGATCACCGGGAATGAGGATGCGGGTCCCGAGCTGCCTGAGCTCCAGGTGATAGCCGAAGGGGTGTTCGATAAGCGGAGGCTACTGGACCTGATCCGCTTCTTCATCGCATTCGAGGACCAGGGCGGCGGCAGACCCGTCAAGAAAATTGCGGGATACCATCAGTTCCATGCCGTGAACGCGGCCATCGAGGAGACGATTCGCGCCTCGAAACCCGCAGTGCTGATAAAGAGTGTCTGGGCGCAGCGCTCGGGAGGTGAGCCAGGGGACCGGCGCGTCGGGGTGGTCTGGCATACCCAGGGATCGGGCAAGAGCCTCACCATGGTCTTCTACACGGGCCGGGTGATTCTGCACCCTGGCATGGAGAATCCGACCGTTGTTGTTCTCACGGACCGCAACGATCTGGACAACCAGCTCTTTGCGACCTTTGCGCGCTGTCACGACCTGCTGCGTCAGGAGCCAGCGCAGGCGGAGGATCGCAAGGATCTGAGAAGGCTTCTCCAAGTGGGCGGCGGCGGCGTGGTGTTTACCACGATCCAGAAGTTCCTCCCGGAGGAGAAGGGCGATCAGTACCCGGTGCTTTCCGACAGGACCAATATCATCGTGATCGCCGACGAGGCTCACCGAAGCCAGTATGACTTCATCGACGGCTTTGCCCGGCACATGCACGATGCCCTCCCGAACGCCTCTTTCATCGGGTTCACCGGAACGCCGATCGAAAGGGTGGATGCGAACACCAGGGCGGTGTTCGGCGAGTACATCTCGATCTACGACATTCAGAAAGCGGTGGAAGACGGAGCCACGGTGCCCATCTACTACGAGGGACGCCTGGCAAAGCTGGAGCTGAAGGAATCAGAGCGGCCGCGCATCGATCCGACGTTCGAGGAGCTCACCGAAGGGGAAGAGATCGACAGGAAGGAGGAGCTGAAGACCCAGTGGTCCAGACTGGAGGCCCTGGTTGGCGCAGAGCAGAGGTTGAAACTGATCGCCCGGGATCTCGTGAACCATTACGAGGAGCGATACGCGGTCATGGAAGGAAAGGCCATGATCGTCTGCATGAGCCGCAGGATCTGCGTCGAGCTATACAAGGAGATCGTGGCGCTCAAGCCTCAGTGGCGGCATGAATCGGATGAGCAAGGCGCGATCAAGGTGGTGATGACAGGCAACAACACGGACCCTTTGGACTGGCAGCCTCATATCAGGAACAAGCAGCGCAGGGAGGTCCTCGCGAAGCGCTTCCGGGATCCAAAGGACCCTTTCAGGATGGTTATCGTGAGGGACATGTGGCTGACGGGGTTTGACGCGCCGAGCCTCCATACCATGTACGTGGACAAGCCCATGCGAGGCCATGGGCTCATGCAGACCATCGCGCGCGTGAACCGGGTGTTCGGCAACAAGCCCGGCGGGTTGGTCGTAGACTACATCGGCCTTGCAGAGGAATTGAGGGAGGCGCTCGCAACGTACACGGAGAGCGGCGGCACGGGGAAGACCGCCATCGATCAGGCCGAGGCTGCCGAGATCATGCTGGAGAAGTACGAGATATGCCTTGGCCTGTTCCACGGCTTTGACTGGTCGAGATGGGGCTCCGGCAATTCGCCTCAGAGCCTTTCGTTGATTCCGCCCGCTCAGGAGCACATCCTGGCACAAACGGATGGCAAGAAACGCCTGCTGCAGGCGGTCACCGAGTTGTCGCAAGCCTTTGCCCTGGCCGTGCCGAACGAAGAGGCTCTGCGGATCCGTAACGACGTGGGTTTCTTCCAGGCCGTGAGGACGGCGTTGGCAAAGGGAACACCGGAATCGCTCATAAGCGACAAGGAGCTTGATCTCGCCATTCGGCAGATTGTCTCGAACGCGGTGGTTTCCGATGAAGTGATGGACGTGTTCGCCATGGCAGGGCTGAAAAAGCCGGATCTCTCCATACTTTCGGAGCAGTTCCTTTCAGAGGTGCGGGGCATGCCGCACAAGAACCTTGCCGTGGAGCTGCTTCGGAAGCTTCTGACGGGTGAAATCAAAACCCGGTTCAGGAAAAACGTGGTGGTCGCGAGGTCCTTCGCGGAGATGTTGGAGAATGCGCTCAAGAAGTACAGAAACCGGGCAATAGAGACAGCCCAGGTGATCGAGGAGTTGATAGCCCTGGCAAAGGAAATGAACGCCGCGGGCTCACGGGGTGAATCACTCGGGCTCACCGAGGATGAGATCGCCTTCTACGATGCTCTGGAGACGAATGACAGCGCGGTGAAGGTCCTTGGAGAGCCGACACTGAAGAAGATCGCACGGGAGCTTGTTGCTAGCGTTAAGAACAGCGTGAAGATCGATTGGACAATACGGGAGAACGTGCGCGCGCAAATGCGGATCCAGGTCAAGCGAATACTGCGGAAGTACGGCTACCCGCCGGACAAGCAGGCAAAGGCCACTGAGACCGTACTGGAGCAGGCGGCCGTGCTTTCCCAGGAGTGGGCTGCGGTATAAGGCTGCCTTCACCATGTCTCATCCCGTGAGGCCACGTTCCCCTGGGTCGGACGGGTCCATGATGCGCGTTCCATTCGACAGACCGCGGAAATGGGCAGGGTTGAAGGTTGCGATTGCATCCACGGCAGCCGCATGCAGGATGTCCGCCACAAAAGCATCGTAGGAACGTCCACCGAAAACGGATGTCATGACAAAGGATCCGATAGTTGTCCAGATGCTTTCCGAATGGTATTCGGCAACGGTCATGTTTTCTTTGACGGACACGTTCAGGAGGTCCCTGGCCTCGGAAGGTGTGACCCGATTATCACCCGGGAGCCGGGTCAGAACGGCGTATGCTTCTAGTATCGAATGATGGGCTACAATGAGCTCGTGCGCGGGCAGCATGCGCGTCAACCAATCAACGGCCAGTGCATGACGGGGATGCGCTGCATGCACGCCCGCGATTATCACGCTGCTGTCAATGCCGATCTTCACGGCGTCTTTTCCTTCAGGGCTTCATTCCGCGGTCCATCCACGTCGAAATCTTCAAGCGCGGCCGGACCGGCTCCGGTATCGATTGTCAGAAGGGGACCGCGCCGAATAAAGCGTCGTGCTTTTTGCTCCGGAATAACGGAAATGCCATCTGGAAGAGGAACTATTTGCACTGATCGGCCCGGCTCGAAGCCGTACCGCTGACGAAGAGCCTTGGGAATGACAATGCGCCCGGCAGAATCAACCTTTGTGAAGTCCCGCATCATTGTAAAGTGATAGAATAAATGGGAAATGTCAAGTAAAATGGCATTATTCTGAAGATTTACTTTTACCGCAGGGCTGGCTGTGCCCGTGGAAGCAACGGCCCGAATCAAGTACATTGCCGTGCAGAAACAGGGGAGGAGTTACCATGGAGGTTCTCAAGCGTATCGCGCTCGTAGCGCATGACAACTGCAAGAAGGACATGGTGGAGTGGGTGGATTGGAACTGGAGCCTGCTGCTGGACCACCAGCTGATCTGCACCGGCACCACGGGACGGCTCGTCCAAGAGGCGCTTGCCCGGCAGGTGGACGAAGAGCATCCCCTCCAGCACCAGCCGCGCATGCTGAAGTCCGGGCCCTTCGGAGGAGACCAGCAGTTGGGGGCCATGATCGCTGACGGCGGGGTCGACATCCTCATCTTTTTCTGGGACCCCATGCAGCCCCAGCCCCACGACGTGGACGTCAAGGCTCTCCTGCGCATCGCGGTCCTGTACAACATCCCCACGGCCTGCAACAGGTCCACCGCAGATTTCCTTATCTCCTCCCCCCTTATGAGCGGCGAGTATGAGCCGATCGCGAGGGACTATTCGCGCTACCTTCACAGAGAGCTCGATATCTGACCAACGGGCCCGTCGTGCGCGCGTTGAGTGATATGCCCGACTGGACATTCCGTATCGGCTCCCCTACACTGCCCCCTGAGGGGGATGCGCTTCGACGGCAGGGAGGAAATGGTGAAAAAGATTGTCGTTTGTGCGTATCGTCTGACAGTGATTGCCGCTGTTTGTGTATTCATGGGATCATGCACAGACATAAAAACCGTAAAAATCTCAATGCCTAACCTGGGCAAGATCCCTGATGGGACCTACACGGGAACAGAGTTTATTTTCCCGGTTCGCGCAAAAGTCAGGGTCGAAGTCGCGGCCGGAAAGATCATGAGCTTCACCATCTTGAAGCATTTCTCCAGCAGCCACGGCAAGCCGGCAGAGCAGCTTGCGCCGCTTGTGGTTGAAAAGCAGACCCTGCTGCTGGATGCTGTCTCAGGAGCCACCTTTTCGAGCAAGGTGATCCTCAAGGCCGGGGAAAACGCGCTGGAATCGGCCAAGTGAGCGGTGACCGCGCGCCGCTTCGCGGCGCTACGCATCCCTGGCTACGGTCGGCATTTCGGCCGTCCTTGGCCTCGGCCGACCTCGCCATCCATGGCTACGCCATCGGCGGCATGCCCATCCTGGCCCACTCCTCGCGGGCGGGCCCGTAGATGCCGGGCACGGGAAGCCCTGCCTGGCGTAAGAGGACCGTCATCTGGCCGCGGTGGTGGATCTGGTGCTTCACAATAGAGTCCAGCACGGACACCCTTCGCCACATGCTCCCGTATATCGAAAGCTCGTCCATGAGCATCCTGTCGTTCCAGAGCTTGCGCACCTGCTCGGAAAGCGAGTGCGATGAGGCCTCATAGGCGGACACGATCTCGGCAGACTTTGCTGGAGCCTGCGAATCCTCGGGGGGGCCGCTGATCGGAAGGCCGGCCTTGCCGCCCATCTCTCCGATGGTGATGACCACGTGCCAGGCAAGAACACCAAGCGTGCGGCCCTCGGGACTCACCTTCTGGGCAAGCGAGGCATCGGTCATGATCTTCAGCACGCGCAGCGTGGAGGCGCTTTCCGCCTTCCAGTCTTCCAGGAAAGAACCGATGGTGGCGTACATTCCCTCTCCTTACCCCACGCCGAAGCGCTTCTCCAGCGTCTCATAGTAATCGATGACCTGCCGCACCCATTTCCGCTTCTTCGAGTAGGGGTGGTAATAGAAGGAGCGCTTGAAGCCGTAGGCGATGATGTCCTTCAACTGGTCAGGGGCGATGGCGAAGTTCTCCAGCGCGAGGGTGAGCTCCTTGACCACGGTGGTGTGCGAGACCAGGCGATTGTCCGTGCAAAAGCTGAGTGAAAGCTTGTGGGCGAGCATCTGCCGCAGGGAATGCTCGCTGATGTCCTTCAGCCCAGGGGAGGTCTGCAAGTTGCTGGTGAGGCACACCTCTATGGTGGTGCGGTTCTCCGCGATGTAATCCACCAGGTTGGCGATGTAGGCGCGCTTGTCCTGCACCGTGCCGGAGTAGATCATGGCCTCGTCGAACAGGTGCAGCCCGTGGCCGATCCTGTCCGCGTGCAGCTTGGCCACTGCCTGGAAGATGGACTCCGGTCCGTACGCTTCCCCCGCGTGCACGGTCTTGCGCATGAAGTTCCTGTGCACGAAGTCGTACGATTCCTCGTGGGCGCTCGCGGGATAGCCGTATTCGCTGCCCGCCAGGTCAAAGCCCACGATCTGCACGTCCGTTTCGCGCCGCAGGCGCACGCCGGCCCTGGCCAGCTCCAGGCTCGCGGCGCGGATCACCTCCTGCGGGCTGGAGTAGGAAAGCAGCCGGCAGATGTCGCGGTAGTAGGCGGAAAAGCTTTCGTCGAAAAAGCGCATCGCGCAGACGATGATGCCGTAGTCGAACGGCGGTTCGCCGGACCCGAGGGTCGCGTTGACCTCGTCGCGCGCGCGCCGCATGCCCTGGTCCACGGCACGCATGACGGCCTCGAACCCGAAGCCGGGGGACATGTGAAGCTGCGGCGCGAAGCGCACCTCCACGTAGCGCACGCCCTCGGCCCAGTTGTCGCGGGCAAGCTCGTAGGCCACCCGCTCCAAACCTTCAGGGTCCTGCAGCACCTTGAGGGTCCAGGAGAAGCCGGTGAGGTATTCGTTGAGGTCCTTGTAGGATTCCTTGAACACCAGCTCGTTCAGTCCCTGTTCCGTTGAGGAGGGAAGCGCCACGTTCCGCTCCCGGGCAAGCTCGATGAGGGTGGAAAGCCGCAGCGACCCGTCCAGATGCACGTGAAGGTCCGACTTGGGGATGGCGCGGATGAAGTCCAGGCTGAATTTCGACATGATCCCTCTCTAGACGATACTGTGGCGCTGCCGCGGGGTCAAGCCGCGGGTCGGTGCGTGCTTTCCAGCTTGCCGCGCCCCGCGTGCCGGCAGTACCATGGCGCATGGAGGAGAGCGAGTGCATCGTGCCCGCGGCCGGCAGATCGCAGCGCATGGGAAGGTGGAAGCCGCTGCTCCCCTTCGGCCATTCCACCATCATCGAGACCGTGGTGGCAGCCGCGCTCAGCGTTTGCTCAAGGGTGATCCTGGTAACGGGATATCGGGGAGATGAGCTTGCGGCCCTGTACAGGGAAGAGCCCCGGGTGCTGATCGTGGAGAACGAGGACTGGCCCCTGGGCATGTTCAGCTCCATCAGGCGCGGCGTCGGGAGCCTCAGCGCGGAGCGATTCTTCGTGAGCCTCGGCGACATGCCCTGGATCGCGCCCGGTGTCTACACGGCGCTGCTGCGGGCGCCGCTCGCCGACGTGGTCTTCCCGACGTTCCAGGGACGGCGCGGCCATCCCGTTCTCTTCAATAAAAAAGTGGCGGCGGAAGTGCTTCGGGCGGATCCTGCCGTGGGGAGCATGAGAGACATTGCGGCAGGGTTTTCTTTCAACGAGCTGGCCTGGGAGGATGATACCATCCTCCGCGACATCGACACCATGGAGGACTACACATGAAGAGGAGGACCGTTTGCGCGGCGTGTGTGATCGCGCTTGTGTGCGCGTGCCTCTGCGCCGCAGAGCCCTACAGCGTGACCGACACGCTCGGCCGCACCCTCAGGTTTGAAAAAATCCCCGAGAGGATAGTCATTGCAGGCAGGGCCACGCTGCTTCTCGTAGACGCGGTCTACCTTTTCCCCGGCGCGGCATCCCGGGTGGTGGCTGTAGGCACAACGGACCAGGGTCTTGGCGATTTCTTCCCCTATCTGGACTCCGGCGCGTCAAGGAAAATGCGTTTCTCCAACGCCATCGGGCCAGAGCAGCTTGCGGGCGCGCGTCCCGACCTGGTCATCCTCAAGTCCTACATGAAGGAAAAGCTGGGCGATCCCCTGTCACAAATCGGGATACCCGTTCTCTACCTGGACCTTGAATCGACGGAAAAATTCTACGCTGACGTGCGGACGCTGGGGAGCCTGTTCCAGCAGCCGGACAGGACACGATTCGTCCTGGACTGGTACCGCTCCCGGGTGGATGGCGTTGCGCGGGCAACCGCCGGCGCGGCGCGGCCAAGCGTTCTCATTGTGCAGTACAGCGCGCGCGACGGCCAGAACGCCTTCACCGTGCCTCCTTCAGGATGGATACAGTCGGTCATCACGGAAACGGCAGGCGGCGCCGTGGCGTGGAAGGAGGCCGGTCCCGGAGACGGTTGGAAGAAGGTGGGAATCGAGCAGCTCTCCGCGTGGGACCCCAGGTTTGTGTTCGTGGTCTCCTACCAGACCCCGGCAGCGGCGGTGGCGGAGGACATGCAGAAGACGCAAATCCTCAAGGGAACGATCAAGGGTTTCCCTTCCGACTTTCATTCCTGGGACCAGGCGGATACCCGATGGATACTCGGACTGGAGTGGCTGGCCGCGACGCTGCATCCTGATCTCCTCCCCGGCCTGGACATGCGCGCGGAGGTCGCGTCGTTCTATGGCCAGCTCTATGGCATCGACCCGGCAACCATTGCCAGCGTCATACTTCCCCGGCTGGAAGGCGTGCTTGCGCGGAAATAAAACCTGGTTCCTGCTGACCGCGCTCCTGCTTGCGGCTGTGACGGCCGGATCGCTCTTCCTGGGCAGGTACCCCGCTCCCGGGTTCATGTCCATCCGGAGGTTGGTGGAAGATCCCCTTGCCCAGCGCCTTATGGTGAATATCAGGCTTCCCCGGATCATCACCGGCATCCTTCTTGGCGGCGCTCTGGGCGCGGCAGGCGCCGTGTTCCAGATGATCTTCTCCAATCCGCTTGTGGAGCCGGGCTTCCTGGGGGTGTCGCAGGGCGCAGCGTTCGGAGCGGCGCTCTGCATCGTGGCGGCAAGCCCCCACCCCGCTGTCGTGGAGACGGGAGCCCTGATCTTTGCGCTGGCGGGACTGGGCCTGTCATGGCTGTTTGCCCGGCTCATCAGGTACGGAGGATGGATCCTGCGGCTCGTGCTCTCCGGAATCGCCGTATCAGCCCTTTTTTCAGCGGGGATAGGCCTTGTGAAGATGGCGGCCGACCCCATGAGCCAGCTCCCCGATATCACGTTCTGGCTGCTGGGCGGGTTGTGGAGCATAGGCTGGCGGGACGTGCTCTTTGTCGCGCCGCCCGTCCTGGCCGGCCTGGCAGTGGTGACGGCCTTCCGTTGGAAGCTCAACGTGCTCTCGCTGGACGACCGCGTGGCGCACGCGCTGGGAAGCGCGCCCGGCCGCGAGCGCTTTCTCCTTCTGTTCTCAGCCACCATGGCCACGGCTGCCGCGGTGTCCGCAACCGGACTTGTCGGATGGGCGGGGCTCATGGTCCCCCACGCTGCCCGCAGGCTTTTCGGCACCAATGCCTCCGGTTCCCTGCCCGGCTCCCTCCTCCTGGGCGCAATCTGCATCCTTGTCTGCGACGATATCGCGCGCACCATCCTGCCCGCTGAGATACCGTTGGGCATTCTCACCGCGGTGATCGGCGCGGCCGCGTTCCTCGCCCTCATGATTGCGCGCCGCGAAGAGCGGGGAGGATGAGCGTGGAGGAAAGATGCATCCTGGAGGTGCGCGGGGCCAGCTTTGCATACGGGGAGGCCCGGCCCGTTCTCAAGGGGCTGTCCTTCAGGCTGCACCAGGGAAGCATTGCCGCGATCCTGGGGCCGAATGGCTCGGGCAAGTCCACGCTCCTCGACATCTGCCTGGGATGGAAGAAGCCCTCTTCCGGCCAGGTGCTGCTGGCGGGGCGGCCTCTCGGCGCGTGGACCCGATCCGAGCGCGGCAGGATGATGAGCCTTGTTCCCCAGCGGGAAAACGTGCGTTTCGACTTCAGCGCGCTGGATTACGTGCTCCTCGGCAGGGCGCCCCATCTTGGACCGCTGCAAGCGCCAGGCAGCAGGGATCGCGCCGTCGCGCTGGAGGCGCTTGCTTCCGCGGGGATCGCTCCTCTTGCCAAGAGGCCGGTGACCACGCTGAGCGGCGGCGAATACCAGCTCATGCTTATAGCCCGAAGCCTTGCCCAGCAGGCATCCCTTCTCCTCCTTGACGAGCCCGCAAGCCAGCTCGATCCCGCGCACCAGCTCAGGGTGATGCGGCTGCTGCGCACCCTTTCCCGCAGGGGCATCACGGTCCTCTTCACCAGCCACAGCCCCCAGGCTGCGGCAACAATTGCCGACACCATCTCCCTTCTCAAGGGGGGGCGGTTTCGTTTCTCAGGTCCGGCGCGCGAAGTGCTGACCGCCGCCAATCTGCGCTCCCTCTACGGGGTGCCTTTCAGGGCCGCCTGGAGCCGCGGCATTTTCTCCTGCGCTCCGATTGAATCATCCCCGGCTTCCCGATAGTATCGCGCTACACGACACGCGCCATGCCGGATAGCCATTACATCGTTCTTCTCAATGACGCCTTGAAAAACCATCTCCTCTCGCTGTCGGACCGCGAACGGGGGCGCATGCGGGAGAAGTTCGAATTCCTGGAGAATGGCTTCTGGGACGCCGGGGTCCGGGTGAAAAAGCTCAGGGGCGTTGCCGGGCGCGTCATCTTTGAAGCCCGGCTCTCCAAGGGAGACAGGCTGCTGTTCACCCTCGGGGATCACCGCGGCAGGACCGCGATCTACGTGTGGGGGATCGCGCGCCATGACGACATCAACGCGCGGGCCGTGCGCATTGCGCCAAGAAACGCGCCCTTCCTCGACTTCGCGCCCCTTGACGGCGAGGATCGGACCGATCTCTCCATCGACACCCTACCCAGGGAATGGTTCAGCCAGGAAGACGTCGAGCAGAAGGTGCCCGAGGACTATGGTCCGCAGCGATGGCTGGTGCTCGACGACGAGGAGTGGCGGAGACTTCTGTCTTCCCCTGACGACGGCTCCTTCGAAGCCTTCCTCTTCCTCACCCGGGAGCAGGAGGAGCTGCTGCGTGCGGTACCGCCCGTCCTGCTTTCCGGCACCGCGGGCAGCGGCAAGACAACCCTCTCGGTGTATTACCTTTTGCGGGGCGCCTTGTTGGGGAAGAGGCCATTGTTCATCACCTACAATCCCCTCTTGAAAAGCCTCGCGGAACGCATCCATGCGGGCCTCATTGAGAAGCGAAACGCCGCAGGCTCCCTGGCCGCGCCGCGATTCCTCACGTTGCGGGACCTGCTGCGGGAGATCCTGAATGGCCGCTCGAGGGATTTCCCTCCGGAACGCGAGGTGGGCTTGAGCGAGTTCACGCAGATCTTCAACGACCACAAGGACCACAGGAAATACGACGCCGAGCTGGTGTGGGAGGAAATCCGCGCCATCGTGAAGGGGACCAAGCTCCCCCTGGCGCCGGCGCGCTACGCGCAGCTTGCTTCGCGATTCATCTCCCGGGAAATCTCACCGGCTGAGCGCGGCGAGCTTCGTGAATACCTGCTGGGCTTGCAGGAGCTTTCCCTGGCGCGCAGGGCGGATGCGTTCATCAGCCGAAGGACGTCGCTGGGCGATTACCAGGGGTTTCTCCGGGCCATGCGCGATCGCACCAAGGAAACAACGGATGACTGCCGCAAAACCCTGGAGGAGATCCTCCGGCAGGTGCAGAAGAGCGCTTCGGATTTCACCTCTCCCCTCCTCTCGGCCGAGGAGTACCTGGCGCTCGGCAAAAAGCGGGCGCCGTCATTTCTCTACGACAGGCGGGACATCTACTCCATCGCGGAGTTCTACCAGGAACGGCTCCTGCGGTCCGGGCGATGGGACGAGATCGACCTGTCCAAAGCGGCGCTGCGGCTCATGGACGGCGCCGCCGAGGAGTTCTCCTACGACCTGGTGGTCTGCGACGAGGTGCAGGACCTCACCGACGTCCAGGTGTCCCTCCTTTTCCGGCTGGCCGTTGATCCCCGCGCCGTCGTGCTGACCGGCGACCCCCGCCAGATCATCAACCCCAGCGGGTTCCGATGGGAGGAGGTAAAGAACAAGTTCTACGAGCGGGGGCTGCCCGTGCCCATCGTGCACCGCCTGAGCTTGAACTTCCGCTGCGTGGGCTCTATCGTGCGCCTGTCCAATGCCCTCCTGGACATCAAGGCCGGTCTGGTGGGGCTCTCCGACACCGACATGCGCGAGGAATGGAAGTTCGGCGGCAGGCCGCCCCTTGTGCTTTCGGGCTTTGAGGAAGAGGAGGCGCTGGAGCGCATCGATTTCCGCGCCGCCGGCCAAATCATCCTTGCCAGGACCGCGGAGGAGCGGGACGGACTCAAACAGGCGCTTGCAACCGAGTTGGTGTTCACCATCGCGGAAGCCAAGGGGCTTGAGTTCGACACGATCCTGCTGTGGAAGTTTTGCGGCGACCCTGCAACCGAAACCCTGTGGAAGACGATCCGGTCCGGCGAACCGCTGGCCGATGCGCGGATTCCGCACGTGCGCCACGAGCTTGCCCTCCTCTACGTTGCCGTCACAAGGGCCAGGAACACGCTCATCATCTACGATGGCGTTGATCCTTCAGTGATCTGGGAGATCGACGCCATTGCATCCCTGGTTTTCCGCACCGCGGAAAGGGAGAGGCTTGCCGAGCTCATGAATGCCGTCTCCTCTCCCGAGGAATGGGAAGCCCAGGGGGACTACTTCCTGGGCCACAAGCACTACGCGGCGGCCCGGGAATGCTTCAAGAACGCGGGCAACGATAAGAAGCTCGACCTGGCAAGCGCCTTCCTGGCGCTGCTTCAGGGCGACCATGGAAAAGCGGCGGCGCTTTTTGAGTCAGGCGGCGAACGCGAAAGGGCCGCGGATTGCTACGAGCATGCCGGCGATTGGCGCCGCGCGCTCGGGCTCTGGAAGAGCCTGGGTGAAAAACGACGGGCATCGCTGTGCGCCGTCCATGTAAGCGAATTGGACGGGGATTTCACGGCCGCGGCGCAGGGGTGGGAGGCGCTGGGAGAACAATCGCGGGCCTTGGAGTGCTGGGAGAAAGCGGGCGCCTTTGACAGGGTTGGAAGGGCGCTCGCCGCGGCCGGGCACTACGAGCGCGCGGCGCGCCTGCTGGAAAAGGCAGGCCTTCCCCTGGAGGCCGCCGCATGCCTGGCCAGGATCGGGCGGGAGGAGCGGGCGGCGGACCTGTATGCCCAGGCAGGGGAGCTGAAGCTGGCAGTCCGGCTGTATAAAAAGAGCGGGAGCGATGAGAAGCTTCTGCGCTGCTACAGGCGCCTGGAAGACCACATGGCCATCGTTCACTATTACGAATCAAGGGGAGACGTGCGCAAGGCGATCGAAACCCTCCATTCCTACGCCGGGGCGTCGGAAGAGCGCCGCGCGGAATTGCTCGCATCGATCCCGCCGGTAAAGAGCAAGCGCTCGGCCCTGAAGGCGGCCGTCCGCTACGCCGCTCTGGGAATGCCCGACAAGGCTGGTCCCCTCTTCCTTCGCGCGGGTGAAATCGAGATCGCGGCCCAGGAAATGGAAAAGGCGGGCGATTTCAGGGGCCTGTCCCAGAGCTACATGCAGATGAGCCGATACCTGGATGCCGCCCGCGCGCTGGAAAAGGCGGACCTGGATGAGCACGACATGGTGGATCAGGTCCAGCGCATCCTGTACAGGCATTTCTCGGCAGGCCCGGCGAATGAGAAAAAAGCGGTCCAGGCGCTTCACGCCGAGGCGCTCCGGATGAAATCGGAAGGCCGGCTCGCTCCGGCCCTGGCGCGATTCAGGCTGCTACAAGACGAGGATAATGTGCGCGAGATATGCCTCCAGAAGGGCTGGCACGAGGATGCCATCCGTTACTTCCTCAATTCAGACAACCTTGCCCAAGCCAAGAAATACGCCGAGGTCAACAGCGTCACGGTCTCCGAGCAATTTTTACGCGCAATCATCAAGGAGCATTGGGCCCATCCGGGGCTCGGAAGCCGACAGAGAGAGGACCTCACCGGGCTGCTCTTCGCGCTTCTTGATGCGAGCCTTCGGAGCGCTCCACGGGAGATGACGCGGGAACGGATCGAAAAGTTCTTTTACGCCGCGTTCGGCCGGACCATCTCCGTGAATTTGCTCCCACGGGCAGCCTTCGACCTCCTGATCCTGCATCGTGTCGCCAATGTGATCATCAGCATATTGCGCTACAATCTTCAATTCAGGGCTCCATCGGACCCGCACCTTCAGGCGTTCATCAGCGCTCTCTCACGCGCTGCCCGGGACAGCGCTGATCCCGATCTGGCCGCGTGCGCCGCCTATGCTTCGAACAGCGATTCCTTTGAGCAACAAGTGACAACCCTGGCGCTCACGGACGCGAACGTCGAGGTGATCGCAACCAGCCGGTCGCGATACCCGGAAGCGGTCATGCGCATGAACAGCATGGGTCGAGGAGCGGAGGCGGAGAGCTTCTGCCGGTTCCATGGCGACCTCGGGCTCGCGGCGCGGATCGCGGAAGAGCGCGGGAACGCGCGGGATGCTGCCCGGCAGTACATGGACGCCCGCGACTTCCCGGCCGCGATCCGCTGCTTCACCGCCGCGAAGGACGAACGGGGAATTGCCCGCGTATATGAGCGCATGGGGCAGGTGGATGCCGCGCTCGCAATCTGGAAGAAAATCGGGAACAAGCGGGAGGTGCAGCGCTTGCACAAGAAATACCCGC
The DNA here is from genome assembly GCA_049519415.1 of Spirochaetia bacterium. Classification (GTDB taxonomy): domain Bacteria; phylum Spirochaetota; class Spirochaetia; order SZUA-6; family Fen-1364; genus Fen-1364. The sequence continues at coordinate 6,427 of JBEKQU010000062.1, read as the reverse complement.
TCGCCGGTCCGGCCGTGGACACGGGCCAGAAAGAGCTGTTCTGATCCGCCGCGCGCCGTGCGCCGTTCACCGCATGGTGCCCTCCCCGGCAGCCACGCCGCGTGCTATACTGTATGACGTGAGACGGTCCGCCGCGTGGCTCTGCGTGTTCGCTGCTCTCCTGCTGGCCGGATGCGCCCCGGCAACTGATCCCTTTGCCTCCTACCGAGGAGTCAACCTCATTGCAGGCATTTCCCTCTCAAAATGGGCGGCTGACCAGGGCGCCGCCTACATGACGTTTGAGCCGGTGAGCGCCGCGGCGCCGTCGGGCGGTTCCACGGATGTCTATCGGCTGGAGATCAGGGACCTTGTCCCTGACGGGGACTTCGAGCAGAGTGCCGTTGGACTGGGCGCCAACGGATGGACAGCCATAAACGGAGGCGGACTGCCGGATACGCTCGAGGTCATCGACGGTGCCGCGGCGCACGCCATCAGCGGCCACACCATGCATTTCTCCACCAACCAGGTCGCGGACCTCATCAGCTTCGACCTGCGCGGTGCAACGTGGGGGGCGCGGGACGGTTTCCTTGCCAACGCCACCTACAACCTGCTCTTTGAATACCGCACGGACGCGCCACTCGTTTTCGAATACCACACGCGGACTTCGCTCCCCGACAGTCAAATATGCACCTGGCGGGTGGGCGGCGGCGCGAGCGGCGCCACATCTGATCCTTCTTTTGACAACCTCAATGAGTTCCCGGGAGCTTTATACGCAGGTCAGTCCGAGATAGCTGTGGATGGCGAGTCAAACGCGTTATGCGCCTTCGGCTCCATTGATCCTACGCTCGGTCAGCCGCAGGAGGCATATATCGACAACTTCCGGGTCGTGCGGACGGACATCCCCTGCCGTGCCAGGCTTCTCCTGCATCGCCAAGGAGATACGTCGCAGCCCCTCCTGGCCGGGCAGTACACATTCTCCGTCTACGTGCGCAGCGACCCCGACGTCGGGACAATCCCGGACCGGTTTGCATCCAGCAGCGTCTCCCTCGGGATGCTCCGTCGAACACCGGTTTCAACGGATACCGTGGTCACCAGCGGCTGGCAGCAGGCGTTCCAGAATGGGCAGGATGGCCTGGATTTCTCCTCATGGACAAAGCTGAGCATTCCGCTGGAAGCGGAGGAGACCGATCCAGGAAACTCCGCAACCACCCTGGAGCTGTCCGTCGGCCCCACTGACGACACTCATGGAGCTGAAGGAAAAGACTGCGGAAGCATCCTCATATCATCGCCCTCGCTGGAGCTGGTTCCCTGAGCCGGACTGCGCGGTCCGGCTGAGAGCCCGTGACTTACCTTGTTACAAGCACCTTGCGAGTCTCATCGATGCCCGGTCCCACCACCCTGATGAAGTAGATGCCTCGGGCAACCGCATTTCCTCCTGAGTTCTTCCCATCCCAAGGGTAGGTGTATTCGCCGGCGCCCTGCGCACCGCGCTGCAGGATGCGCACCACCTCACCCGCAAGGTTGAAAACAGTCACCGTCACATTGCCGGATTCAGGCAGAACGCAGACCAGAGCCGTGCGCTCGCCATTCCCGGGGTTGATCACATTGTTGAGGATTGTAACATTCTCCCTTTGCCGCTTGATGTCGGCTATGGAGAAGCTCCAGGGCGCCACGGTGCGCGGGTCAGTGGGATCAAGTAGCCGGGCGCAGAACAGCCCGCCCAGCTTCACCACGAACTCCACCTCAACTCCCACCTTTATCTCCGGGTCCGCGGCGGGGATGCGGAAATCGCGCAGGGCAACTCCAGGCGTTTCAATCGGAAGGAGACCCCGGGCCTCGGTGTCCGCGGTGGTGGTGAATCCGGGCTGGGCCACGGGCAGCCAGAGCTGGCCGACGATGCTCGAGGGCGCAGCGCCCACGTCGTAATAAAGCTGCAGGGGGTCGCTCTCTTGACCGGGCGATTCGATGGCCATCTCCAGGGTGATGTCCAAGTCCATGAGCTTGCCGGTGCCGTCAAAGGCCTTCAGCAGGCCCGACATCAGCGCGCCGCCATGCACGCCGTCGCTCGCCCAGACCGGCTCCGTCACACCAAGGCCGATGTCGGTCACGCGCCGGGGGTTCGTCGTCATCTGGTTGAGGGCTTGGTCGAAGACCATGCCCGGGCTCGCGGCAATGGTCCCTCCGGAAGAGTCCGCGACCACGAGCGGCGAGGAAAGAATGAGGAACGCGTCCTTGATCCCCTGGTTCTGAACGTCGATGGGCTGGATGCTGCTGATCGCATTGCTTCCCGTGAACTGGAAATCGGCCGGCGTGAGCAGGGCCTTGCCCGGTCCCCAGACCCTTTGGGAGAACTGCACGTACAGCTTGTTCTGACCCACGGATGCAAGGGTGAGGCTGATGCCGGGCGGCACCCGGCTGATGAGCCGGTCAGGAGCGCTGGAGGGGATGTCGCCGAGCAGGTTGCCCGCCAGGTCCGTCACGTGGCCGACGGAGCTGTCGTAGGAAATCCAAAGGTCTGAGGCCAGGGGTAGATTTTTTGGCGAGGTAGGGACGGCGGCGAAGTATGGGTTGTCCTGCAGATTGATGGCGCCGAAAATTGGGTTGTTCACGCTGGTTTGGAAGGTCCCTGCCATGGGGACGAGCGCGGCATCGCCCTGGCCGATCTTGAAGGCAGCCATGGCGGTCAGGGTCGACGTGCGGATCCCTTTTACCGTGTCCGGATGGTCCGTTGCCGAGTCCCAGGACCGGGTGGAATCATCCAGGAAGTGGAACTCAATCCTGTCCACGCTCCCATCGCCGTTTGTATCCATCGGGTAGCCATCGTAGATGGCCGGGGTCCCTGATTCGTACACGGCAAGGATGGGGGGATCCGTGTCCCACCCGGCGCCGGAGATTGTCACTGTTGTCGAATCGGCTGCGTTGGGAACCGCCGCCAAATCGACGACGTTCGCATTAGCGGCCGCGGTCGCTGTCTGTCCGACAGGGCTGCTCACTCCGGAGACATATCCGGGCCATAGAAAGGCCGGAGACGCGCCCGTGCAATAACCCGCTATATAGACGCGGAGATTGAATGCATCAGATCGATAGAGCGCGTTGGCGGTAGGGGTGGCATCAGTCGATCCGGGGGTGATCGTTCCCGGGTAGCTGAAGTATCCGAGGAGCGTTGCCGTGCCGGAAGTGGAGGTGAGGTCTCCGCCGTGCTGGCCTGCCCCAAAAGTGACCTGGCTCCTGACGTTTGTGGCTCCAATGACGAGATCCCCGATGTTCACGGCCTCGGAATATTGCAGATTGAAATAATTGTGGCCGTCGTACTGGTAATAGCTGCCCGGGTTGCCGATAGGGTCGGGCTCATGCGCCGCCGTGGCCGCGGTGATGGCAACGATGACGGGTTTGCACTGATCCGTAGTCGCGGTGTAGTCCGCAAATGTATTGTAGTTGTAATTCCGGATCCGGTTATTGGCCACATCGTAGAGCGTACCCTTGAGCATTGAGATATCAGGGATCACGGTTTGATGCACGCCTGACCTGTTCGTGCTCGCCGCTGCTCCGGTAGAAAGGCCAGTCGCGTCCGTATTCCAGCTCGTCGTGGAAACCTTCAGGTAGAAGTCTGATAGATTGCCTGCGCCGTCCGTCGAGGATGTACAGGCGGCGTCCCGGAAGGAGCCGGTGAATGCCGTGGCTTTGCCGTTGAGCTTGATGCCTGCCACCACAGCGGATATCTCGTTGCTCGAATTCTTGATCGGCTCGCTGAAGGTGACATGGATGACATTGTCATAGACCGTGGCCGCGCTGAGAATCGAAGGTCGACTAAAGTCCCACTGCACATTATTGCCGCCATCGGTTGCGTTGTTGTTCGTCTCGGCCGGCGGGCCGGTCACGGAACTTGCCGCTGAAACATACGCATTCGACGCCTTGGAATGGGCCGCGTTCATATTGAAGGCGATGGCATAAGGATTGCCCCATGGCGCCGCCCCCGTGGTTGGCAGCACCAGGGACCAATCCGATGCGCCCACCATGTCGGTACCGTTCACATAGAAGCTGCGGCCGACCGTGATCGTGCTCCCGGACAGGTCGGAGAATACACTCGCATAAGGCGCGCCCGGGTCGAAGAGGAGGGATGATTTCAGCGGATACGCAAAGAGGGTGTTGCCAGGATTCGTCGTAGCCATGTCCGCGTCATAGGCGTTGTATGCCGCGCCGAACACGACGAAGTCGCCTCCTCCGCCAGCAGTCGTGGCAAGAGTCTTGCCGTTAATATTGAGGGTGCCGCGGTAGAAAACGAACTGGTGGCAGGTGACGCTGGAACCAAGGGTGATGGTCGCCCCGGGCTTGTCGATGTAAATATCGTAGAGGCTGCTCGATCCCGTGGAGATTGTTGCCGCTGTGGCGGAGGTGAAAAGAATCGGGTTGGTGCCCATGTTCAAAGTGCCGGTGTTGGTGAATCCTGCGTCGAACTTGAGCATGACGCCTGAAGCAGAGCCGGTCAGTGTTCCTGAGTTGGCTACATTTCCTGTGAACGTCGCTAGCGTGGATGCGGCCAGGGTGAAAGTGCCGGTGTTGGTCGTTGTTCCGCTCACGGAGAGGCCGGCGGCAGCGTTCATAATCGACACCGTGCCATCAATGGTGACGTTGGCGAGATTCAGCGCATGGCCGTTCTGGTCAATCGTTCCCGTGTGCAAAGCAGCGTTTCCACCGGCATTCTGCGTCAGAGCGTCGGCGAGCTGCACGACCTGGCCGCTTGAGCTCTTGCTCAAGCTGATATTGTAGAAATTGCTCCCTCCCGAGGTTACGGTCTGCGGAGTCTGGCTCCCTGAGAACGTGACGGTGCTCGTGCCGGCTGTAAAGGTTCCGCTATTTGTCCAGTTGCCTGTGAGAGTCACGCCTCCGCCGGCGGAAGCATCAAGGGTGCCGGTTGCGGAGACATTAACGTCGCCATTGACCGTAAGCGTGCAACCGGTGATCGTAAGCTTCTTCGCGATCGTAATATATTTGATAGTCGTGCTTCCTGTGAGATCAGGATCGTTTATAGTTCCCAACAATGGAATTATAACGGTATCCCCTGCACCCGGCGGGTAATTTTTATCCCAGTTCGTCGCTGTAAACCAATTCGAACTGGTGGTGCCCAGCCAAGTCAGTATTTGCCCGCTGAAAATCCAGTGGAATCCTGGCCCGGAAGTGTCATTATTGCCGCCATCTGCGCTTGTCAGGCTGGTGATGTTGTCGAGGCTTGTATCGTCGACATCGCTCCAAACGATATACGCATAACTGACGGATACGGATAGCGTGTACTTAATCGTCCATGCCGCATTTGTGGTACTGGTCAAAGTGATCAGGTTGCCTAATAAGCCCGTGATCGTGAAATTGGCAGTGGTCTGAGTGGTGCCTGCCTGGAATTGGATCGTTTTTCCCGCCGCCGTCGAAAGGAGTGTGTTGAAGGTCGTGCTGCCGCTTACAATTGAGATTATGGCGGGATTTACGAGCTCGACGGTTCCCCCTTCCGCGGCAAAGCCGGCTGCATCACGGTCATTTGTCCAGTTCCTTTGCAGCGTTATCTTGTGCGTATTGGCGTGGAGCACGCCACTGGGCATGATCTCCAGGTTGTTGTCAACGAAGATGTCCCTGAGCAGCGTCACATTGTTATACACGTAGAAGTTCCAGAAATGCGATGATCCCGGATCGATCTGCGCGCCGCTGCCGGTGAAAGACACGGTACCCGTGCCTGGGGTGAATCCGGATCCCGCTATAGTCCAATTACCCCCGACCGAGATGTTGAAGTTGTTGGAATTCAACGTGCCGCCAGTTACATTCATCGCGCCCGTGGTTGTAAGCGCGCTCTGCAGCGTGGCGCCATTGGTGATAGTAAGGTTGCAGAAGCTGTCTGCCCCCTTAGGAGTCCCACGCACCCGCCACGCTGTGCGTCAGAGCCGCCCCGCAGTTCCACGTGCCCCGCGTCAGCGTCAGCACCCCGTTCACCGTCAATCCCGCAGTGGATGTCACCACCACCACGGCCCCACTCTTGTTGATCGTCAGATTGTTGAACGTGCAGCCGCCCACGTTCGCCGCCGCGCCCGTGTTGAGCGTCACCAGACTGTCGGCAGCCGTGAACCCAGTCGGCGTAAAGTCCCCCCCTACCGTGATCCCGTCCACCGCCCCGCCCGCCAGCGCCGCAAGCGTGCCCCCACCCGTAACGCTTCCCGTCACGCTGAGATTCTCGTTGTTGGTGGACAGCGTCCCTGAGCTGATCACCAGATTGTTGCTCACCGTCGTCGTCGCGCTTGCCAGCGTCCCCCCGTTGCCCACCGTCAGGTTGTAGAAACTGTCCGACGCCTTGGTCGTGATGTTCGGGTTGGCTCCCGTCAACTGAATCGTCGAGGTACCCCCATTCAGCGTGAAGTTCGCGCTGGAGGAGTCCCACGCACCCGCCACGCTGTGCGTCAGAGCCGCCCCG
>JBEKQU010000061.1:0-29826 GCA_049519415.1 Spirochaetia bacterium | reverse complement strand
CTCCGACGTCCCTTTTCGCAGTTGCAGAGCCGCCAGGTCTGTCCCTGACTTCGTCGCCCACGTATCACTTCCCGAAGCGGCCGGGTCCTCCGCTCCATCTTTGGAAGATGGGGAACTTCTACTGGGAAAGGGGCCCTATTGATGCGCGCCGCCTATCCCGGTACAGTGTCACACCATTAGAGGCATCGAAGGCAAGGAGCGGGTCGGAATGTCGGAAAAACTCAGGGTGGGAATCGTCGGCGCCACGGGCATGGTCGGTCAGCGCTTTGTGTCGCTGCTTGCGGACCACCCCTGGTTCCAGGTGGTGACCGTTGCCGCAAGCGAGCGCTCGGCGGGCAAGAGCTACGGCGAAGCGGTCGGCGGGCGTTGGTCGATGACTCATCCCGTGCCTGCGGCGATCGGAAGGCTTGTAGTGAAGAACGCGTCCAGGATCGAAGAGATCGCCGGCGGCGTGGACTTCATATTCTGCGCCGTTGACATGCCCAAGGAGGAGACCCGGGCCCTGGAGGACGGCTACGCAAAGGCTGAGACGCCCGTGGTCTCCAATAATTCCGCGCACCGGGCAACGCCCGACGTGCCCATGGTCCTGCCCGAGATCAACCCCGAGCACCTGGCAGTGATCGAAAAGCAGAGAAAGCGGCTGGGCACGTCGCGCGGTTTCATCACGGTCAAACCCAACTGCTCCATTCAGAGCTATGTGCCCGCGCTGCATCCTCTCCGCGAGTTCGGCATCGAAAAGGTCTTTGTCTCCACCTACCAGGCCATTTCAGGGGCCGGCAAGACCTTCAAGGATTGGCCCGAGATGACGGACAATGTGATCCCGTTCATCGGCGGGGAGGAAGAGAAGAGCGAGAAAGAGCCGTTGAAGATCTGGGGCTCGATCAAAGGAAATGGGATCGTGAACGCCAAGGGTCCGGTCATTTCCACCCAGTGCATACGGGTGCCGGTCACCGACGGGCATCTTGCCGCCGTGTTCGTCTCATTCGCCCGCAAGCCCTCGAAAGAGAGGATCATCGAGCGCTGGAAGGGCTGCGAGGGTGAACCCCAGAGGCTCGGGCTGCCGAGCGCGCCCAAGCCCTTCCTGACCTACTTCACGGAAGAGGACAGGCCCCAGACCAGGCTGGACCGTGAGGCGGGCGGGGGCATGGCTATCACCATTGGACGGCTTCGCGAGGACAGGCTCCTGGACTACCGCTTTGTCTGCCTTTCCCACAACACGATACGGGGAGCCGCGGGCGGCGCCGTTCTGACCGCGGAGCTGCTGAAGGCCCAGGGCTACATCACCCCGAAGTAGGAGCCGGAGCGCACAGCTCCTATTTCACGGCCGCTGGGTTGACGACTACAATTTCTCCACCTGTCGTTCCCAGGTAGAGCAACCCCTCAAGCCACTCGGGCCGGGCAGTCACCTTTGTCTTCACGTCCAATGATCCTAGCACCTTTCCCGTTGCGGCATCCGCGATACGCAGCATTCCCTGGTCCGTGCCGTAGTACAGCTTGCCGTCATGGTACAAGGCCGGGCAGGTGACGCCGGCTATGGGTGAGAATAGAGGCTCGCCCTTGGCAAGGGACAGGCCGTACACGCTCCCCTTCCCGTATGCGAACACCCCTTCCGGGCCGCATTCGAGGTCCTGGAACACGCCTACGGATTGCTTTGCTACGAGCGACACCTGCCACAGCACCTTTGCCGCCCCGAGATCCACACAGATCACGAGGCCTTTCCTGTCGGCAAAGTATCCGTTGTTGTTGCGCACCTGCACGGAGACGGCCACGGGCTGGATCGCCTTTGTGGGGACCTGGGAGAGGATGGTCCCGGTGGAGGGATCGATCACCACCAGCACGCCATCCTGGCTCACCGTGACGATCTTCCCGTTCCAGACCGCGGGGGTCATCATCGATCCGCCCGGCACGGGGATCTCCCGTGTCGTGGCCCCGGTGCCGAGGTCGAAGAGGCGCACCCCGTTGGTCACCGGGAAAACCCCGTACTGGTCAAGCTGCGCAACTCTCTGTCCGAACTGGTGCGCCGAGGCGCTGTCCAGGTCCCCGCGATAGTCGATCGCCCCTGTTGACGGCTCCGCAATGACAAACTCGCTTGCGCCCGTGAAGTACAACCGCGGTCCCAGAAGAACGGGAGCGGAGGTTTCGTTGGGGGTATTTTTGGTTGCCAGGCTCCATGCAGGGTCCCCTGTCAGGCCGGCGGCGTACACGGTGCCTGTTGCATCGGCCGCGAACACCTTTCCCCCGGAGAGGGAGATGCGGCCGACGACCGACTTCTTGGATAGGGAGAAGCGCCGCACCAGGGGCTTGGCGTCCAGCGTCACTGAGTATTGCTTTGCTGCTCCATTTGCGACCGTGATCGAAAGCGTCTTATCCTCGTATCCATCGGCGCGCACCAGGAAGGTGAGCTGCTCGCCAACCTTGAACCCCTGCGCAAATGTGCCATGGCCGACGGATTTTCCGTTAAGAAGGATTTCCGCCTCCGCGGGCGTTGCGCTGAGGGAGACCCCCTGCTTCATCTCTTCGAGTGTTATTTGCCGAGAGTTTTGTCCACCCGCAACAACGGTGATGTCGATGGTAGCGTCCGCGTATCCTTCCTTGTGCGCGGTGAAGGAAACCTTCTCCCCGGGGGCGAATTGTCCGGTGTAGGAGCCCTTTCCCACCACCGCGCCTGCCAGTTGGATTTCCGCGTCCGTTGGAGTGACCCGGATGTTGACATCTTCCTTTGCTTTCTCCAGCTCAACCGCGTAGGTGCGCGACGCCCCTTTCTCCGCCGTGACCTCGAGTGTCTTGTCCACGTAACCCGCCCGCCGGACAAGGAACGTCGCCTTTTCTCCGGGGGCAAACAGACCGGAGCACTCGCCCTTGCCGGCCAGCGAGCCGTTCAGCAGGATCTCCGCGTCCGAGGGCTGCGCGGTCACAGAGATCGTGACCAAGCTGGGGGCCGCGGGAGCGGCCGGTGCATTCGGCGATACGCTTGGGGCGGGCGCCGCCTCGGGGATTTCCCGGAAATTCATGCTTGCGGTCTGGGCCAGGATGGTCGTCGTTGTGGTGGCCAGCGCCGTCGAGTTTTCCAAGGGCTTTGACAGGGAGGATTCCAGAGGCTTCAATGACGTTGAGATCTCATCAACGGCGTCCTTAGTTATTTCCTCTCCTTTCTTGGCCCGGGCGCTCAACGCATTGACCTTGTCTTCGATGGGCGCAAACGCCTTCTGCCATGCCTGCACGGTTGTTGCGCGCACCACGATCTGCTGGTTCGCCTTCACTACGCGGGCTGTCTCATTGACCTGGTCCACCAGCGGGGCGATGACATCCTGGTTCTCCTTCAATTCCGTTCTCAATGCCTGAAAATCCGCCCACGCCGGCAGCACCGCGACCTCCCCCTTCTGCACTCCGAGGAGGACCTGTTTCTGCGCGTCGATGTTGACCACAAACTCGGTTCCCCGCACTCCGCAGACAGCGGAGGGCGTGCTCACCTGGAAACGCTCGCCTGTTGCCAGCGCGTTCACCTTGCACACCACTGTTCCCACCACCATCCCGATGCCGACCTGGGATTTCTTGGGCGCCAGGGAGAGCGTGTTCATTGCCGCCACGGTGTTTTCGTCGATTCGGACAACGGCGGTAGAGCCAAGCTGCAGCTCGCAGAGGGATTCGGCTCCCGTCTTCACCGAGGCCGCCTCTGAGAGGCCTGTTCCAATCTCTGCCGGCTGCCAATCGCCGGAGGTCTTCATGGAAACGTCGCCGGACAGGAAAGTGATGACGGCCTGGCCGACCGGTGCCCGCGCCGGTTGCGCGGCGGGCGTTGCCGGCTTCTGAACGGCTGGCTGCACGGCAGGTTGCGTGGCAGGCTGCACGGCCGGCTGCGGAGCTTCCTGCGTCTGTTGAGCGGGGGCGGGTTGCGCCGCCTTGGGAGCGGGAGATTTTTGGCACATTGCCAGAGGAAGCGCCAAAAGAACCAGAATCATGAGGGCAATGGCGTGGCGGGCAAGGCTCTTTTTCATCTCGCTCTCCTCTGCGTCTTTCTGCTGCAGTTCCTACGGTAGCTGTCTCGCTGCATCGTGTCAACATTTACCGCAGCACTTGATGCTTGAAATAAAATGGGTTATACATGGCGCATATGAAAGTGACCCCTGTCATGCGTGCCCTGATTTTCCCATTTCTCTTTTCCCTGCTGCTGGGTTCATGCACTTCGCTGCCATTGCCCAATACCCCTGAAAAGAGCCTGCTCGTGCTTCCCTGCGACATATCCCTTGTCCATGTTGACAAGGGCCCGCAATTGGTCGGCCTCACCATCCGGATGGTCCGCCAGACGGACAAGAAGGAGCTGTCTCTTTCAATCCCCCTTCAAAAGAAGTATGCCACGTTCGCCATTGATCCGGGATCCTATACGTTCACCACCGTGACCCTGTTGCACGGATGGTTTGACGGGGGAAAGATGTGGAATACTTGGGAGGATACGTGGAGGCTCGGAACAGGGGTCTATATTGAGCAGCAGACAATCCTGCTGAACCCCCTTCTTGTTAAATACTACGATCGAGCCGACCCCAATACGGGATGGGATTTTTCATTCTGGCAATCAGCGCTCACCGGCGATCGCGGCGCAGTCATCCTGGCTGCCATGAAGAAGGATTCGCATTGGCAGGCGTGGGAAGGCTATCAAATGGTGAACTTCCCAACGGAATGATCAGTAGCGCAGGGTGAGCGCGACCTGGGGTCTCCCGTCCGGCAGCACCTCCACCGATACTTCGGGCGCAGGGCCTTTCTTCTTTATCGCCCTGTAGAGATTTGTGTTTTTCGCCTCGATCCATCCCGTTTTCATGTCAAAAGCGCCGGCCGCCAGCCGTATTCCCAGCGCCGCGATAAGCGGATAAAGGGCTATTTTCGTTTGAATGCTCTTCCAGGCGCTGTTGAGGTAGGGGTAGATGTCGGGAAGCGCGGAAGACAGAGAGCTGCCGAGGTCTACAGGCGTCCAGTTGGGAGCGCCCACTAGGTACAGGGCCGCGCTCACCGCGACCAGCGCGTCCGCGATCAGGCTGGATGTCAGGAGGCCCGTATCCAGCCGGCCGGCGTAGACGTTCGACAGGAAAGGGGGAATGAGGACGCTTGCGCCTGCCACGATCTGGGCAAGGTATCCCGTGTCCAACGGCACTTCCTCCAGCGTAAACAGCGTGCCGGCTCCCAGGAGCGGAGGCAGCACCCCGACCCAGAACCCGATGTTTTCCGCAGCGGAAAGGCTCCGGTAGCGCGACCTGTCCAGCTCGTACTCCGAATCCATGTCGAATGCCTGGATCTGAGAGATGGTGTCCGATTGCACGGTGGCGTTCTTCGCCCCGGTAACCAGGGCCGAGGTCAGGAGGGCGGCTGCGCCCACGAGGGTCAGGTCGGACCCCAGCGAGGAGAATGCTGAGATGATCCAGTTTTGCGCCGTGGCGTCGTGGAGTGCGCTCACCTGCGCCGGATCCGTTGCAAGGGAATACTGCTGGTAAGTGGATTGCGCCGTCACGTCGAAATAACTTCCGGCAATAATGAGCCCGACCCCCGCGGCAAGAAACCCGGCGCCCTCGGCAAGGGGGATGGCGACGTCCCGGGCATGGATGTTGCCCAGGGCGATGCTCATCCTGTTCTGCGCTTTCTCCGCGGTTGTCTCCCGCTGGGACAGGGTCATGCCGTAGCGGGCAACGTCGGCCAGGAGGATGGGCGCTGCCGTGGGCACGAGAATCTGCACGCGGTTGTTATATGTGTCCGCCACGTAGATCTTTCCATCCGGGCCGATCGCGATGCCTTGAGGGGAGGAGAATTGCCCAGGCCCCGTGCCGTAGCTCCCGAAGCTGGAGATAAGCTCTCCCTGGGGGCTATACTTGGCGATCCGGTGCTCTTCGGGGATCGTCACGTAAAAGTACCCCAATGCGTCGACGGCCGCCTGTGAGCCGGAATCGATGCCGGGAAGGTCGACCGCGGATTGGAACGCCCCTGAAGCATCGAACCGGAGGACCTTCCCGCCCGCGTCGTCCAGCACGTTGAGAAGTCCTTGGCGATCGATAAATACCCCGTCCACCGCGGCAACGGAGTTCTGCTGCAGGCCCGCCTGGAGGGATTTCTCGATCTCTGATTCCCGCTGCCCGCCGGGCTCGAACACGATGACTTGCGAGCCGCCCAGAAGATAAATTTCGCCCTCCTCGGACACGGCAACTCGAAGGATTGTCTGCGGGTCAGGCTGCAGTCCGGGAACGGGAATGGTTTTTATCTTCTGAAGGTTCTTGTCAAGCTCCATGATCTCTGAGAGATCCGGGTGAATGTAGTATCCGCGCGAAGATGCGTCGAATGCGACATGGCCATTGGTGTTTGTCGGCTGCGCATTGTCGAGGGACATTGCCCCCGTCAGGGTCTTTCCATCTGAGGAGGATCCGATGCGGATCTTCACCGCCGAATCCAGGATAAAGATCGTGCCATCCGGCGCCACCTGGATCTCGGACGGAGAGGTGAAGGGGGATTGGGCGCCCTTGTCCAGCATCTGGTAGTCGAAGGGGTTGGAGATCATGCGCGTCAACTGTTCGTAGCTCTCCCGCGCGGTTTTAAAGTCCGGGTTCTTTGCGTAGAACTTCCCGTCCGCCGCGGCGGTGGCTGTCTTCAACATGTCCATGGCCCTTGCGCCGGCCGCGGCAAGGGTTTGAGCCTGGGCCGCCTTCAGCGTGTCATCGTAGTCGATTCCCTGGCTTTTTTGCTGGAACGTCGCGATGTCCGTGAGCAGCGTCTCTATCTGGTCAGCAGGGGCTGTCAATAGCTTCTGCTTCTGCGCCTCTATAAAGGCCGTCTCTTCCGGGGTGGCGGCGGGGATGGGGAACGACACAGTGGTGGTCTCATCCTCGAATACCTTGATCTCCTGCCGGTATATCTCCGTGTCGCCGAGAAGCCTGTTCTGATGGATGGAGAGGGTGTAGGTGCCGTTCAGAACCTTGCCCAGCATGGTCTTCGGGTTCCTGATCTTTGCGTCGTTCAGAAACACGGCATAGGCGCCCTTGCCGGAAGCTGCCTTCACCTCAATGGCGCCGAACCCTATATGGATGTCGCTCACCTGGGAAAGTAGTCCGACGGTGATCTCATCCGCGGCGTCGAAGACCTCCAGGATGGATCCCGCGGTGGACGAGGAATCGTATTTGATCTTGCCTTCCTTGCGGCTGAAGAGGGAAAGCCGGAAGGTGAGGGTCCCGGTGTCATCCTTCGAGGCCAGGCCCACCAGAACCTCGTCATACTTGGAGGCTTCAGCGAACGCCGCCAGGGTGTCAGTGGTTGAGGTGTCCACGTTGAGAAGACCGGGGTCTTCGTCGGACTCCACCACGTTGTATTTTCCCATGAGCCGGAAGACCAGCGCCACCGTCTCTGTCACTGTCTGGCAGATGGAGTTGTACCGGGCTTCCTGCGTGGCATTCTGCATGGGGAGGACCGCGATGCGGGTGCGAAAGTCGTCGAGGGCGGAGGCGCTTGTGCCGGCGAGGAACGCCCAGAGGACGCAGAGGAGGACCGTCTTCCGCATCATTTCAAGCTCACCGTGGGAGAGAATTCCAGCAGGGGGGGATCGAATTGATCGTATGTGACGAAAATGTTCTGATTCGCGTCCACACACATGAGGCGCGGCGCAGAAATACCATTCCAGTTCGAGCTTGCATCAAGACTGTAGGCAACGATTTTTCCCGGGTTCCATTGTTTTCCCTGGTAACCGGTGTTCGTGCTGAAGGAAGCGAAAACACCGCCCGTGGTCGTGAAACGCACCATTGCTGAAAGACTGCGAAAACCGACCCAGAGGTCCCCTGCAGGCGCTTGCCCGATGCCGGTGGTGCCGTAGATATTGTTTGCGACCGATAAGGCAGCAGGAGTGAATAATGCCGCTTGGCTGCTGGAGTTCCAGATTTCCGTGTACGTGGAGAGATCGTCAGCGAGATATCCGAATGATGCCTGCGTAGTGTCAAAGAAAGTGCAGTACATCTTGCCGTCGGCAGCGAGGCAGAGATGCACGTCAGTTGCAGTTGTGAACCTGGGATCAGGAGTGAATGGGCCTCCCGCAAGGGTCCAGGGAGAGGTGGTATAGGTGAAGAAGGCGCTTCCTGGAGCTGGCTGCTTAGCGGCCCAGATGAGGATCCGGCCGTCAGCCATAGTTGCCATCCGCATTGGATTTCCTTGTGTCCAAACATCGCCCTCGTCAATATAAGTGCCGCTGGAGTTGTAGTGCAGCACCATGCTACCCCCGTCTCCGCAATAAACCTCCCCGTTTTTTTCCGTGATGGTTTGCGGCCACGACAACTGCCCCGTGCCAGTCCCCGGGGTGCCGAAGAGATGGAACTGACCGTCGGAGGTGAGTGATGTGATCTGCCAGAGTGAGCCATCCACGAAATACATCGTGCCGCTTGCGCCGAGGTGTACATCCCGGATGTTGAGGAATTCCCCCGGCTCTCGTGTTCTGTTGACATAAACAGTCGTGTTGCTGGGATACTCCTTAATAAATCCGAGTTGGGCGTCAGAGGCATACATTTTCCCGGAGTTATCGACTGCGATCCTGGCATTCCATGTATTGGTGTAGTCGCTCGCAGTTCCATAAGATGACTGGTAGGGAGTCGGGCTGGCTGGATCGAGAACATCGATCGGTTTGCCGTCCCAAAAAGAGGCGTAGAGCCGGGATTGGCCATTGTTGTATACTAGATACTCTGCCTGATTGATTCCCATTGTGGGAACGCCGCCAGACCAGGAATCGTTGTGCCATATGGCTCCATCCCAATAGATCTCTCCGTAGGGAGCGCCGGAGCTTTTGTCGAAAATTAAGACGCAATTGTAATTGGAGACAGCGACATAAATGTAGGAGTCTGAGACCGCAATGCTTTGGACGTTTCCCGCACTTGCCAGATAAGACGAACTGGGCAGCGTGCCCAGGATGGTCCCGGATGTGCTCATGCTCTGGATAAGGACCTGTGCCATGCTCAGGTTAGGGACATACAGCGTGCCGCTGCTGTCTATCGCGATATCGAGGAAGTTGCCATTCGCGCTGTCCGCCATTGCGTAAATCTGCGTGAAATCATGCGTCGCCAGATCGAACTTGTAGATGTGTCGTCCATCACCCTGCACGAGATAGACGTTGCTTCCCGAATTATCGATACAGAGATTCTGGAACGCTACGTTATCGCTATCGCTGTAAAATGTCGCTGAGCCCGATCCTGTAGGGATCTCCCATATGCCATTCTGGTAAGTGCTCGCGGCGATAAAAGAGCTTCCATCGGGCGTTACGGCGATGTCCGAGATTGTGGGGATTCCTGAACCGTCCGACATGTACATCTTCCCCACGTTTCCCGTGTATACCCATGCGTTTTGCGGATCGTGGGGATTGTTGAATGCAAAGGGGTGACTGAAAAGGTTGCACGAGCACAGCGGCAGGAGAAGTGAGAAAGCTATTACATGCCAGGCGCGTATCGGTTTCATGTACGTTTTGTCCGTGATTTTAGTGGCCATGAGGAGAATGTCAAGACGCGCGCGGCGGCCTTTCCACCGGCGTCGGTTCCTGCCGGAAGATGTCCTTGTCCCTGGTCACCGTGGGAAACGTGTAGCGGTTTCCCATAGCCAGGCATTTTTTCGGACACACCTCCACGCACGCATTGCACGTGCAGCAGCGCAGCCGGTCGATGTTCCACTCCTTTTGCGGCTTGGAGACGATGATGGCGTCCGTGGGGCAGCGCTTGGCGCAGGCGCCGCAGAAGATGCAGGCATCGATTTCGATCTCGATCCGGCCCCGGCTGCGCTGCGTGCGATGCGCCTCCTTCTGCCTGCCGGGGTACAGCCGGGTTGCCGGCCGGCTGAAGAGGTTGCGAAGCACGGTGCGCGACATTCCCATGACCGACATGCTACCTCTCCGTGCAGCTGATGCAGGGGTCGATGGTGAGAATGAGCACCGGGACGTCAGCCAGCTCGCATCCCTGGAGCATCTTCACCAGCGCGGGGATGTTGGCAAAGGTCGGCGTGCGCACCCGGTAGCGCTGCAGGTAGCGGGTGCCGTCAGCCTTCACGTAGTGGATCACCTCTCCCCGGGGCTGCTCGCACCGGGAGTGGTGCTCGCCGTTGGGATAGCCGGACACCTTCACGCTCACCTCGCCGGGCGGGATCTTTTGCGCGACCTGCTCGATGATGTCGACGGACTGGAAAAGCTCACCGATCCGCACGGCGCAGCGCGCGTAGGAATCCCCCGCTGTCTCCACCACGGGGGCAAAGTCAATGACGCCATAGGCGGCATAGCCGAGCGTTCGGGTGTCGCGGGAAATGCCGCTGGCGCGCATCATGGGGCCGACGCATCCCAACTCCCGCGCCTGCTCGCGAGTTAATACGCCCACACCGACAAGGCGGTGCTTCACAGAGTCGTCCAGGAGGAACACGTCAGCCAGCCTGCGCATATCAGCGGCCATGTCCTTCACGCGTCCCACGATGCCGGAAAGCGTGCCCTCCTCCACGTCGCGGCGCACGCCGCCCACCTTGCAGACCCCGAGGATGATCCGGCCGCCCGTCATCTCTTCCAGCATGTCGACGATCTTCTCCCGGAGCCGGAAGCTCTGCATGAACAGGCTCTCGAAGCCGAAGGCGTCCGCCATGAGGCCCAGCCACAGCAGGTGGCTGGAAAGCCGCGCCATCTCGGACCAGATGGTGCGCAGGTACACGGCGCGGCCCGGGACCTCGACGTTCATCACGGTCTCCACGGCCTGGCAGTACGCGAGGCTGTGGATGAAGGCGCAGATCCCGCAGATGCGGTCCGCCACGTAGACAAGCTCATTGAAGTCCATCTTTTCCACGAGCTTCTCAAAGCCGCGGTGGACGAACCCGATCTTGGGGATGGCCTCTACCACTTTCTCATCCTCCATGACCAGGTCCAGGTGGATGGGCTCCGGGAGCACCGGGTGGTGGGGACCAAAGGGAATGACGGTCCTAGTCCCCATGATCCTGCTCCCTGGTCACATAGGGGAAAGGCTCCATGGTTGTGTAGAAGTGGCCGTTGAAATCCAGCGCCATGCCCTTCACCGCGATCCCGAACAGGTCATGCATCTCGTTTTCATAGAGGAAAGCCTGCCAGTAGAACTGCGAGATGCTGGGCAGCTCGGGGTTGGCCATGGGAAGACGGACGCGCAGCGTGTGCAGGCCATGGAGGGAGGCGGCGTCGGGCGAATCAGGGGACTGGCCGTCCCTGTCGAAACTGTAGTTCACCTCCTGGTCGGCCACCAGCCGGGTGCAGGAGGCCTGGACGAGGCGCCATCCTTCGGACCGCATCCTCTGCGCGCGTTCCAGCAGCGTGCCGACCGGGATCTCTTCGATGGTCTGGGGGTCCGGCGCGAGCTTGCGCATTTCTTCCGGCACGAGCCCGCTCATTCCGCCTCCTTTTCCCGGGCAAAGTACACCCTGTCGCGCTGCTCGGATACCTTCTCCTGCCGGATGAGCATATACCCCAGCCTCTGGTACGGTTCCATGGTGTGCCGGCTCTTGTTGCCCATGAACGTCTCATAGCGCCGCGCCTGCGGGAATTTCCCCTCGATCTCCCGCACCAGTCGTGTGCCGATTCCCCGCTGCCAGAAGTAGGGATGCACGATGAGCCGGCTCACGTGCGCGGTTCCGCCCTCCACCATGTAGCCCCGGATGGAGCCGACGATCTTGCCGCCCACCACGGCCTTGATGAAGACCTTTGATTCAAAGTCCTTGCGCATCTCCTCCAGGGTCTGCTTCAGGGGCGTGAGGCTCCAGTCGTCGTACATCTCCGCCTCGTTCTGGTAGACGATCTTCTGCAGGGCGAGGATCTCCGGTGCGTCCATGGCCGTGGCCTGTTCTATGGTCATGTCCTGCGACAGGCCGCGCGTCCGCCTCCTGTAGAGGCGCTTCTTCTCCAGCAGGTCCACCGCCTGGAGGATCGCGTCGATGATTGACTCCGGCCGGGCCGCGCATCCGGGCACGTAGATGTCCACGGGGAGCACCGTGTCAACGCCGCCCATGACATTGTAGCATTCCCGAAACACGCAGCCCGAGGTGGCGCAGATCCCCACGGCCACCACGACGCGCGGCTCGGGCATCTGCTCGTAGAGCGTGCGGAGCACCTTCAGGTTCTGCGCGTTCACCGAACCGGTGACGAGGAAGATGTCGGCATGCTTGGGGTTTCCCGTGTTCACCACTCCCAGGCGCTCCACGTCGTACACCGGCGTGAGGCTGGCCACCACCTCGATGTCGCACCCATTGCAGCTTGAGGCGTCGTAGTGCAGGACCCAGGGCGATCGTGCGAATGCGCGCATTCCCTCCCCTCTCCCTCACCGAAGGAAGAACACGACGAGGATGTTTCCGACTCCGAGCGCGGCCGCCGTGATCCACGCGCCCGACAGGGCAAGCTGCCATTTCACCCGGGCAAAGACGTTGTCCGCCAGGAGGACCAGGAAAAACACGAGAGCCGTCGCCGCCGCGGCCAGCCACGGCAGGGAAGCGAAGAAAAGCGCAACGATACCCAGCGATACGGCGGTCTCGTACCAATGGGCGATCTCTATGAGGGCCAGCGTGCGGCCCGAGAACTCCGTGGTGATGCCGCGCACGATCTCCTGGTGCGCGTGGTGCGACCCCGACAGGTCGAAGGGGCTCTTTCGCATCTTGAACACAAGGACGAACAGGAACCCGATGAAGAGCCCCGGCAGGGTCAGGAACAGAGGCGCGGAATGCCGCGCGATGTCCGCGACAAAGAAGCTGCGCGTCACAAGGTACATGCCCACGGCGGAGAGGAGAAGCATGGGCTCGTAGGCCATCATGACGATCAGCTCCCGCTCCGCGCCGATGAAGCTGTACGGGGAGCTGGCCTTGTACGCGCCCAGCACGAGGAAGATGTCGGCCAGGGTGAGGGCAAAGATGGTGAGCAGGAGGTCGCCGCCGGTGAAGAAAAGCCCCGTGGTGAAGACCATGAAGGCGAAGAAGAAATATATGTAGAAATTCTGGGACCGCCGGACGACGATGGTCTCCTTTTGCGCAAGCTTCAGCACGTCGTAGAAGGGCTGCAGGAGGGGAGGGCCCCAGCGCGACTGCATCCGGGCGGACAGCTTGCGGTCCACGCCCGTGAGCAGCCCCCCGACAAGGGGCGCCGCCACCGCCGCGGCCGCGGCAATGAGAAGGGTCTGAACGGGGCTCACAGCGACACCCCGAACATCACGAATAGAAGGGCGGCGCAGGCGATTCCGCCGATCAGGAACAGCCGCTGCTCCCCGAACACCCGGGCAAGGTAGTAGTTCTTCATTTCCATGCTTTTCACCTGGCCGCCGGCGCCCTGAAAGAGAAAGCTGGAATCAGCGTTTCCGCCCCCGAGGTAGGCGTCCACCACCCTGACCTTCCGCCCGTAGATGAAGAAGGTCAGCGGGAAGAGGGCGACCATGCCGAGCATGATGGACATGATCACGATGTTGCCCTGGCTGATCATGGTCACGCTGCCGTAGATGCCGCGCACGTATGGCTCAATAAGCGCCGCCGATATCAGCGGGTAGAAACCGACCAGCGCCACGCTGAGCGCGGCCAGCGCGGCCAGCGCCGCCCACTGCCGCGATGCGATTCCCGTTTCATCCGCCGGCTGGACCTTCGTCACCTCCAGGAGCTTCCCCATCCACTTCACCCAGAAGAACAGGGTGGCGGAGCTGCCGAACACGACAAAGACCACCAGGAGGGGGTTGTAGTCCACCAGGGCTCTGAGCACCGCCCACTTGCTCACCAGCATGCCGAAGGGCGCGAGGAACATTCCCGCGATCCCGATCTGGATCATGATGGACAACTTCGGCATGGTGACGATCAGTCCCGACATGCTCTCGATATCGCGCGTGTTGGTCTTCTGCTCGAAGGTCCCCACGCAGAGGAACAGGAGCGCCTTTGTCACGGCGTGGAACAGGATGAGGAGGATTCCCGCCCAGAGCGCCTCGTAGGTGCCGATGCCGCCGCACAGCACGATGAGTCCGAGGTTGGCGATCGTTGACCACGCCAGGACCCGCTTGGCGTCGCTCTGCGAGATGGCGATGAGAGACGCGACCAGGAAGGTGATGCCGCCGATCAGCGCAACCATCGTGCCGGGGATCGTGGAGCG
Source organism: Spirochaetia bacterium (assembly GCA_049519415.1). GTDB lineage: Bacteria > Spirochaetota > Spirochaetia > SZUA-6 > Fen-1364 > Fen-1364. The sequence goes on along the minus strand of JBEKQU010000061.1, from coordinate 15,725 downwards.
CAGCACCGGCGCGAGCCTCAGCACAAGGTACACCCCCGCCTTCACCATGGTGCTGGAATGCAGCAGGGCGGATACCGGCGTGGGGGCGACCATGGCGCCGAGCAGCCACGAGGAGAAGGGCAGCTGCGCGGACTTGGTCATGCCGGCAAACGCAAGGAGCGCCGCGGGAATGAGGACCGCGCCCTTCTCCATGGCTAAAAGCCGGTCAAGCTCCACCGTTCCCGCCGTTGCGCTGAGGTACAGGATGGCGCCGGCGAACGCCAGGCCGCCTAACATGTTGAGCGTCAAGGCAAGGAATGCCCTGCCGCGCGACTGGGGTGTGCCGTTGTACCCGATGAGAAGAAAGGAGCACAGCGTGGTGATCTCCCAGAAGAGCAGCAGGAGCGACAGGCTGTTGGAGAAGAAAACGCCGAACATTGCGCCGAGGAAAAGGAACTGGAGGAAGAAGAACAGCGGCTGCCGGTCGCGGTATTCCTGGTGATGCTCGTGGTAGGCCTTCATATAGCCGAGGCTGTAGATCGTGATCAGGCTGCCCACCACCCCCACGATGATCGCCATGATGAGCGAGAACTTGTCCGCGGCCAGGGCTCGCGTCACAACAATCCGTTTGCCATAGAGCAGCTCCGTGGCCACGGCAAGCGCCGCCTGAAGGAGGGCGAGCAGGGAAACGAAGTGGCGGATGTAGCGGATCCCCAGGGCGAATATGAACCCGGCCAGGGCGAGCTCGAGTCCGAGCACGACCCAATTCACGTATTCCATGGGCAGTGGGGAAACGATTTCCGGGAGGGGAATCCGCGGAAACACGAGGATCAGGGAGCCGGCGGCAATCACGATGGACGCTACAACAGCGATGATGCTTCTCGCTCTCTGCGCGCGCCAGAGAAGAAGCATCAAGGAAATCAGCAGGGGAAATCCAATGAGAAAAAGAAGCGCCGTCACGATGGATCTCCAGTCGCCAAGTATCCCAGAATTTTTCCCAGATGTCCATGGATTTTGGAATGCCTAAAATCCTATTGACTATTTTTTGTTTTTATAGTACTGATATATCAGATTCACATTTTGATTGGCGCTTCAGCCTGCCCCACTGTATTGAGCAGCACTCAGCATCAGCAACGGAGCAGGCTTTTTCTTTCTCTTGACTGGTCGCGTCATCATGGTAAGATCGCTTGCCTTCTTATGAGTGAAACAGTGAGCAGGGAAACCACACCCGCCGATGACCCCCGAAGCCTCGTACAGAAAGTCTACGAACACCTGTTGGATCGGATCATCACCGGTGCCATCAGGTATGGCGACACGATCAGCATCAAGAAGGTGGCTGCCGAGTTGTCCGTGAGCAGCATGCCCGTGCGGGAGGCGGTGAAGCGCCTGGAGTTCGAGGGGGTGGTCACCATCAAGCCCCGCAGCGCCTGCCGGGTGCGCGTGCCCTCCCGCAGGATGATCCTGGAGGTATACGAGCTGCGCGAGGCCCTGGAAGCGTACGCCGTGATGGCGAGCGCGGGCCGGATCGATCCATCGACGTTCCACCGCATGCGGGAAATCGTGGACGGCATGGCGCGTCTCTCCGAAGAGCCTGACCCGGATACGCGGGAGCATCGCGCCATAGAGCTGGACAGGCAGTTCCACGCCGAGATCATCGGCCTGGCGGGAAACGAGCTGCTGAACGCATTTTCACGCCAGCTCAGCCTGCACGTGAACATGACCCTGATGCATGAAAAAACCTACCACACCCTGGAGCGGGAATGGTCGGAAATGCACGCTGAGGTGCTGCGCTGCATCCAGATTGATCCGGCCCGGGCCGTCCAGCTTCTTCGCGATCATTTTGCGCTCGCCACCGCCCTGTGGAAGATGAACGACGCGTCGGAGCGGACGGAGAACAGCCTCGGCGCGTAGGGAAGGAAGTCCATGAATCGTCGCGAACGAGTCGCAGCATCCATTCGCCATGCTCAGCCGGACAAGGTGCCCTACCAGCTTGACTTCACGGTTCCCGCTCGTGACGCGATGGCCGCGTGGTACGGGGACGCGGACTTCGAGGCGTCGCTGGGCAACTGCCTCCTCATGCTGGACACGGAGCCGCCGAACTCCTGGCATCGGGTGCACGGTGAGGTCTGGCAGGACGAGTTTGGCGTTCAGTGGGACAGGACCATCGACAAGGACATCGGGACGGTCAGCAAAGCCCCGCTCACGCGGGAAAACCTTGGCTCGTACCCTTTCCCTGATCCGGATGATCCGGCCCGATTCGAGGGCTGGGAGGAGAAAATCGCCAGGCGCGGGGACGCCTATGTCGTGGCCAGCCTCGGGTTCAGCCTCTTTGAGAGGGCATGGACACTGGCGGGCATGGAGAACCTCCTCATGGCCATGATTGATGACAAGGCGTTCGTAAATGAGCTCCTTGATCGGATCCTGGATTACAACCTGAAGGTCATCGAAAAAGCGTGCTCCTTTTCCATCGACGCAATGCGCTTCGGCGACGACTGGGGCCACCAGAGGGGTCTGATCACCGGGCGGGCGTTGTGGAGGGAGCTGATCGGGCCGCGGGTGCGAAAGATGTACGAGCTGTCCAGGTCAAAGGGCAAGCGCGTTTTCATCCATTCTTGCGGCAAGGTGGAGGAGCTGTTCCCGGACCTCATGGAAAGCGGGGTCGACGTATTCAACCCCTTCCAGCCCGAGGTGATGGACGTCTACGAGATGAAACGACGCTTCGGGGACAGGCTCTCCTTTTTCGGAGGGATCAGCACGCAGAAAACGCTTCCCTATGGAACCGTCCAGCAGGTGAGGGAGGAAGTCAGGCGCCTTCTGGACCAGGTGGGGAAGAACGGCGGGTACATCGCTTCCCCGGCGCACGCCATCCCGAAGGACGCCAAACCCGAGAACATTGCAGCCATGATCGAGGTGCTCCAGGGGCAGTAGCCCCCCTTTCAGCAAGGGCGGCAAGTGGCGGCGCACCTGACGTTGTTCCGCGGTCTTAGTGCGTGTTGATGTGCGTCCGGGCGTACAGCGAACGAAACTCCCTGGGCGTCATGCCGGTGAGACGCTTGAACATCCGGTGGAAGTAGCCGGGATCGGAAAAGCCGCATTCGAACGCGATTTCGTTGATGTTCCGCCGCATATCATTGTGCAGCAATGCCCGGGCAACGTCGATCCGCTTTTGGTGAATGGCGTCGACGATCGACATCTCCTCCTGGCTAAAAAAGACGCGTTCGAGGTAGTCGGGATTGTACCGCAGCGCGCGCGCGATTGACGATGTGCTGATCGGCGTTCGGTATCCCTCCTCAATGACGCGACGGACGGCGTCGGCCAGCCGCGCGCGCGCCGCTTCGGCGCTCTTGCGCGTCCGAGAGGAGCGCGTCCTCCCCACGGTCTCACCGAGCGCGCAGAGCATGAGGGCGATAAGCTGCGCTGCGCTGCAGGGATCGAGGATTCCCGCCTCCTGGTCGGAGATGAATCTGCAGAACAGCTCGGTGAGACCTTCCGGGTCCCGCACCATCGCCACTTTCGGCACGGAGAGGGAGACGTCGGGGGAGGCGCATGCGCGCAACCGGAAATGCGCCCAGTAGAAATTGACGTCCGGCACGTACGGCAGCAATCCGCCGTGACGCACTCCGGGGAAAAGGAGGAGCGTCTGGTTGCGCTCCAGGTGGAAGGCGCGTTCGCCTTCGAAGATGTCGAGCGTCCCCTGCGTCACGAAGATCAGCTCGTAGGAGTCGATCACGCGAACCGCATGGGTGCCGAAGCCCGGGGACACGAAAAGCCCGCCGTTCAATGCCTCTAGTGTGTCCGAAATGGCAAAGGTGATCATTGAGCCTGGAGCGCCACCCCCTCCCCGTGATGATCCGAAGCATTCAACGCCCGGTAGCCATGCGGGGTCATGCTGGTTGCCCGCTTGAAGACGCGGCGGAAATATCCCGCATCCGGGTAGCCGCACAGCGCCGCGACCTGCGCAACGCCCAGCGCACGCTGGAGCAGAAGCTGCGCGCGCGCTTCCCTGATTCTGCGCTCGTGGATCGCTTCCCTGATGGACATGTGCCGATCCGACCGATAGGCGCGCTCGAGATAGTCGGGATTGTAGCGAAGCTCCGCCGCGATGTCGGGCGTTCCTATCGGCTCGTGGTAGTGCGCCGCGATGTATGCGTCCACGTGGGATGCCATGTTCTCCAGCCCATCCTCGTGAGCCTGCGTCTCGCTTCTTCGGTGAGAGGAGCGCGCTGTTTCGCAGAGCATGAGCACCAGAAGGTGATGGAGAACCAGCGGGGATACGCCGTCGCGGCGCGCCTGTTCCATGAACATCCGCACGAGGTGCTTCAGCCTTCCGGAATTCCGGAGGGTGACATGCTCAGGCACCTCCAGGTGCAGCCGCGGAACGCCCTCCGCCGGGCGGCCTTGACGGAACTGCAGGAGATAGAACTCCGCATCATTGCCGTACGACAGGGCGATCGTCCCGGCGCCCGCAAACGCGAAGAGAGCCGCTTCGTCGGATGCGAGGGCAAGGCGCCTTTCCTTGAGATCCAGATACAGGTCCCCGTGAACGTTGAAGAGAAAACAGAGGGCGGCTTGGTGATGCAGCACCCTGTGCGTGACCGACTCCGATACGACATGCAGGGAAGAAAGGATCTGGAAGGAACGGGCAAAGCCCAGGGATAACGCATCCCTCACTAGTCTAATATCCTGATTTGTCTGCCGCACTTCAAGAGTTTTCACGCTTTACTCGCGCAACCATACCGCCATCTCTCCCGCGGCGCGGTTGGCCCACGCATAGTAGGGGATGAACAGGAGCGGCCGGTCCACCGCGTGCAGGGGGCGCTCCCCTGCCTGGTACAGGCCCTCTCCGCTCGGCGCGCCGAGCGGAGATCTCCCTTTCCCCGTGATCGCGACGATTCCGCCCAGGAGGTCGGGACGCTCCACGGCATCCAGCGGGGCGGTCGGCGGCAGACTGATGCTGAAAAGCTCTGTTCCGTTGTCGGCCTCTTCGAGGCAATAAACCAGGGGGCCCCGCTGGATCGCCACCCTGCCGAAATCAGCCTTGACACGGGGATCGGCATGGATCCTCTGAATGATCATCGAGAGGCTGAGATCGAGCCGATCACCCTTGTTCCAGATCCTTCGCACGCGCAGGTAACCATCGACACCCGGGGCCGCGTCCAAGGGGTTTCCATTGAGAGAGAGGGCCGTCTCCCGGCACCAGGCTGGCACGCGCAGGGCAAGAACGAACTCGGCGGGCGCGGCCGGGTCCACCTCCAAGGAGATGCTCCCCGACCACGGGTAGGTCGTTTTCTGGCGGAGCGTCACCGGGACTCCGCCCACCGCTGCGGTGAGGACTCCCTGATGGTAGAGATCCGCGTACAGCGCGTCGCCGTTGAGGTGGTACATGTGCTCGCCGAGTGACGACAGGGTGCGCGCAATGTTCGGCGGGCAGCACGCGCATCCGTACCAGGGTTGGCGGCGGTACTTCACCGACTGGAAGGCGCCATTGGCGTCGCACACCCGGGGAATGACTTCCAGGGGATTCACGTAGAAGTAGCTCTCCCCGTCCAGCGAGAGCCCGCTGATGATGCCGTTGTAGGCGCATCGTTCCATGACGTCCGCATAGCGGGCATCGTCGTGCAGCCGCACCATGCGGGAGGAGAACAGGAAAAGCCCGATTGCGGCGCAGGTCTCCGCATACGCCGAATCATTGGGCAGATCGAACTCCGCGCTGAAAGACTCATGGACCGCCGACGATCCTATGCCCCCCGTGATGTACATCTTTCGGCGCGTCGCATTCTCCCAGAGCCTGTCGCACGCCTCGGTGAGCGACGCGTCGCCGGTTTCCAGGGCGAGATCGGCCATTGCCGTGTAGAGATACATGGCGCGCACGGCATGTCCCACCGCCTCTCTTTGCTCGCGGACGGGCACGTGCGCCTGGTAATACTCCAGGGGCTTGGCGCCGTAGATCGACCTGAAATCCGGAGCGGCTGCTTCCGTCTCGAAGTAGCTGGGAGAGCGCCCGCGCTCGTCGATGAAGTATCGCGCCCGGTCCAGGTACCGGCGTTCGCTGGTGATGCGGTAAAGCTTCATCAGGGCAAGCTCGACTTCCTCGTGCCCCGGATACCCCCGTATCTTGCCCTGCTCCACCCCGAAGCTCGCGTCGATCAGATCGGCGACACGGCGCACGACATCGAGCAGCCGCCGGTTTCCCGCCCCGCGGAACATCGATACTCCCGCCTCGATCAGGTGGCCCGAGCAGTACAGCTCATGCGCATCGCGGAGGTTCCGCCATCGTCGGCCAGGCTCCTTCACCGTGAAGTACGTATTGACATAGCCATCGGACTGCTGCGCCGCCGCGATCAAGTCCACGGCCTGCTCCGCCCACGCCCTGATCGCGGCATCGCCGTGATCATTGTCGGCCAGCACGTTTCCCGCCGCCTCGAGCCACTTGAACAGGTCGCTGTCCTGGAACACCATCCCCTCATAGGTTCCCTTTGCATGCCCGGCAGCGATCCGGAAGTTTTCCACGGAATGGCTAATCGGCGCTCCCGGAATCTCGTCATTCATGGCCTTCCACTGGTGGGGAATCACCTTGTCGCGCACGAGCGCCTGATAAAAGCTCCAGAATCCTCCGTCGATTTTCGCCCGCATCTCCTGCAACCTCATGCCCGACCTCACCCCTTGATGCCCGTGAGCGTGACCCCTTCTACGAAGTAGCGCTGTCCGATGAGGAACACGATGACCGGCAGCACGATCACGATGAGGGAGGCCGCCATGAGGTTGTTCCAGAAGGTCGCGTAGCTGCCGATGAAGAACTGAAGCCCGACTGCAAGCGTATAGGTTTCCTTGGAGCTCAGGTAGATCAGGGGACTGAAGAAATCGTTCCAGGCAAAAAGGAATTGGAAGAGCCCGACCGCAATGAGGGCGGGCTGGATGAAGGGAATCATGATCTGCCAATAGATGCGCCAGTAGGAGGCGCCGTCAATACGCGCAGCATCGTCAAAATCCTTCGGCACGGTCAGGAAGAACTGCCGAAGGAGGAAAACGTTGAAAGCGCCGCCGCCGAACCAGACCGGGATAATGAGAGGGAAGAACGTGTTCACCATGTGGAGCTTGCTCCACATGAGAAACTGCGGAATGAGCACCACCGCCGGGGGAAGGATGATCGCGCCGAGGACGAGAGCGAACCAGAAATTGCGCAGGGGAAAGCGGAAACGGCCGAGCCCATATGCGGACATACTTGCGGTGAGAAGCGATCCGACGACGTTGGGGACGACCACGATCATGGTGTTCCTGAAATACTGGAGGAATGGGCTCGCCTGCATGGCTTCGGCAAAGTTCTGCCAGCGGATGTGGGCGGGCCAGAGGATGGGGGGGAACTTGAATATGTCGCCCAACGTCATCACGGAGCTGCGCACGAGCCAGAAGACCGGCAGGAAGCAGAACGCGGCGCCGATTGTGAGCGCGAAGTAGACCAGACCCTTGGTCGTTGCGCGTGTCGCGGTCAGCCTCATCGCTCTCCTCCTTCGTAATAGATCCACCGTCGGGAGGTCCTGAAAATCAGGAGGCTCAGGAGGGACACAATGACGATGAGAACCCACGAGAGGGCTGCCGCGCCGCCCATGTTGTTGCGCTGGAAACCTTCCCGGTACAACAGGTAAACATAGAAGAGGCTTGCATTGTTCGGTCCGCCACCCGTCATCACGTAGGACTGTGTGAAGATCGTGAAGGAGGCGATCAGGCCGGTGACAACGTTGAAGAACGTGACCGGCGAGATCATGGGGAGCGTGATAGCGCGGAAACGGTGCCACCAGTTCCCGCCGTCGATCTCCACCGCTTCGAGGAGCTCCTTTGGCACGCCCTGGAGGGCTGCCAGGAAGATCACAATTGTGTTTCCGGCTCCTCCCCAGACGCTCATGAGAACAATGGAAGGGACCACCGTGGTTTGGGAGTCGATCCAGAGCGACCGGGGGAGCCCCACGCCTTGCAGGATCATGTTGAACAGGCCGAAGTCAGGATTATATAACCACATCCAGAGCGCGCTCGACGCGACGATGGGCACGATGGTCGGGAGGTAAAAGATGCTTCGATAGATGCCCCTCCCTCCGATCTTCTGGTTAAGGAGCATCGCCACGACCAGGGAGTACAGCGTCGTGCAGGCTACGTTCAGCACGACATAGTATGCCGTGACTTTCAGGGTATTCCAAAAATACAAGTTCGTCGTGAAGAGCTCGATGTAATTGCGAATCCCCACCCAGTGCGGCACGGTGAGGACGTTCCAGTCGGTGAGGCTGATGAGGATGACGCCGATCATCGGCGCGATCACCCAGATGAGAAGTCCCAGGATCACGGGCGATGCGAAGAGGTACCCCGCTATCGCTTCCCGGGCCTCGGCGTGGAATTGTCGCTTTCTCACGTGCTCTCTCCCGACATGCGAGCGCCCCGTGCGATCATCGCACGGGGCGCTCAGGTACGGAATACCGAATCGACGGTGCGCCTACTTTCCCTCGAAGATGGGTGTGATTTTGGGCATGATATCGTTCTTGATTACATCCGCGGCCTTCTTCTGCCCGAGCCACACTTGCGCAAGCGCCGCTTCTATGACGTCATCCATCTTTGAAAAGGTCGGGACGTAATAGAGGGGAAGCCGGGTCGAATAGTTGAGCGCGAAATCCACGACGGCCGTCTTGTATTCCGGCGGATGGCGAGGGTTGCCGATCCACTTCTGGAGCAGGGTCGGGTCCGTGTACCACTGCTTCTCGTTCGGAAGCCAGATTCCGTTCTGGAGTAGGGGCAGAGAGCTCGCGGGATCCATGAGGAACCCCAGGAGTGTGAGCGACTCATCGAGATGCTTGGTGCTCTTGTAGACCACCTCGGGCGTTCCCACGGAAGTGGTGGCCAGCTTCTTCATATAGGGGAGAACGCCGATTCCGAAATCAAGTCCATTTTGTTCCTTTGTGGTCCCGATGGTCAGCAGGTCCCATGTGCCATCCATAGCCATCGCCACCTGCCCGCTGAGAAGGGAAGTCGCAGGAGCGTTCGGCATCTGCTGCGAAGTCGGCGAGGGGCTTACGTGCTGAACATTGATCAAGTCGCCCATTTTCTGGATGGCATCGATGGTGGCCGGATCATCCATGAGCAGCTTCTTCCCGTCCTGGCTGACCATTCCGCCTCCGTTGCTCACGGCAAAGGTGAGCCAGGGCATCCACCACTGCTGGACCCAGGCGCCGAAGGTGCGGATGTTCTTCGGATCGAAGCCATTGTCATTCGGCGTCTTGCCGTTCATGTCCCTTGTCAGCTTCTTTGAAATGTCGACGAACTGGTTCCAGGTCCACGCCTTGCTCGCTTCGGCGGGTGGATACGGCTGCTTGGCCGCGTCAAAGATCCTCTTGTTGTACCAGATCACCTGGATCTCGTTTGCCACGCTGATGCCGACGATCTTGCCGTCGGGAGTGACAAACGTGATGACGTCCAGCTTCGGGGATCCCTTCTTGTAAAAGTCCGTCAGGTCCACGAACTTGCCGCTCATCCCCCACGTGAGCACATTGGGCTCGTAGAACGTACTGACGTCGGGAAGGGTGCCGGCGGCCGCGAGCGTCGTGATCTTGTCGTTGAATTGGGTATTCGATCCGAATCGGGTACCTTGGACCTTGATGTTGGGATTCTTGTCCATGAACCCCTTGAGCAGAGCGGTCGTCGTGACCTCTTCATCCTGATTTCCCCAGTACGCATACTGTATCGTGACTGGCGCGGCCGCGCCCGTGGTGAGCGCAAGCACGAACAAGTATGCCGCTGAGAGCGCCAATACAAGTAAAAACCGTCTTCGCATGGTTTTATCCTCCTTCTGCGTGAAGATATCGTAAGGCTATCTCCACCGTTCGAGGTCCCGCAAGGTGTGTCTGTCGAAGAAAACATGTACGATTCCGACTTATGACTCTTCTATTCAGAAAAACCACGAGCGGTCGCGCCGGTATCGTCCACCGGCAGCTCTGTCAGAACTTGTATCCGAACTTCCTCAACATCGATTTGCGGTCAGCCTTGTCCGCGTCCCCCTCTACGGCCTTGGGGGAAGAACCGTCCACCACGCCCAGGATCCCCCTCCCCTGGTCCGTCCCGGCAATCAGCAATTGCAGGGGGTTTGAGGTTGCGCAGAAGATGCGGCAGACCTCGGGGCATGCCTTGATCTGTGTGAGCACATTGATGGGAAACGCGTTTTTCAGGATTAGGAAGAAGCTGTGGCCTGCGGCCGCGGCCTGGGCGCAGCGCACGGCATCGGCGACAAGGGCCGCGTCATTGCCCTCGGTGCGCACCAGGCATGGTCCCGATGCCTCGCAAAACGCAAGGCCGTACTTGGCTCCGGGGACCGAGGAGCATACGATTTCCGCGATGTCTTCCACCGTCTTTATGAAATGCGACTGCCCCACGATGATGTTCGCCCCCTCCTGCCAGGACAGAGGCACGACGCTGATCTTCGCTTCCATCACTCCTCCCTCATAAGGTCGAGGCGCAGCTCGACGGCCGCGCACGGCATCTCTATTCCCCAGTTGGAGAGCACCCGGGGATGGATTTCGCCCATGATGCCGACCCGTTTTCCGTTCACGGAGATCTCTGCGGCCCGGCCGGCAATGAATCGTGGGTCCTCCACCGGGGAAAGGGTCGGCTCCAGCGATAGGTAATAGAACAAGGCCAGGACGTGGGCATCCACCTCATTGAAGCCTGCTTCCCTGTCGGCAATGAGGAACCCAAGGGTATTGTACGTGCGCGAACCATAGTTCTCCGTGTGGTCGCGCACCACGGTCTTTCCGATCTCGAAGATCCGATGCGGGTAGCTCGCGTGGGCGGATTCCGCCTCCGAGCCCAGGAGGTTGGGGAGGATGGAATCGCGCACCGTGTCGACGCTCTCGGTCATGGGATTGGCGATCGCGATTGTTTCCGCGCCATCCCGGCACATTCGATCCACGATGTCCTGCTTGGAGCCCAGGTATCCGTAGATCATCTCCTGGTACCCCAGGCCGATCATGATCTCGCGAACCCCGCGGCCGTACTCTTCAGCCGCGGATATCCTTCCCACGGTGAAGTCTCTCGGCATCACGGGGGCAAAGGAATCCATGCCCCGGCCGATCATGATCTCTTCTATCGCATCCACGGGATGGAGGAAGTCGTTCCTGTACTCCGGAGGAGACACGATCAGGCGCGTGCCTTCGATGCGGACCGTGCTTCCCATCCTGCGGATGTGGGAGGCCGCCTGCTGGGGGGTGAAGGAATCGCCGAGCCGCTTTTCCGCTTCCGCCACCTCCAGCACCGTCTCGGGCTGGAAATAGAAGGGAGTGACGATGATGCGGCCATACCGGGTGTCGAAGGGATATTCCACGGCCACGGGCAGGATGCGGAACCCCATGTCCGAGAAATCGCACGCGGTCACGCCGCAGGCGGTGAGGATGATGTCCAGGTCGGGACCCGTCAGATCGATGAACAGCCGCGTGTCGCCCGGCTTCACTCCTCCGATGAGCGCGGAGTTGATGACCGGCGGGAACGTGAGCACCTCTCCCTTGCCGTCGGAAAGCAGGGGGAAGCGCGGGAACCGGGCCACGATGTGCCCGTACTCGCGGCCCTTGGGATGCTCGGTGAGGATCTGGCGCATGGTCAGGGGCTTCTCACTGTCCAGCGGAACGAACCGCGTGGCATCCGGATCAGCGGCGGCATAGGACACCGGCCAGGAGAGGAGGTCCGCGCGCGATACGCCCATGGCGATGGTGACGCGCTTCCTGCCGTAATTCCCGCAGAGCTTCTCCTGGGACTGGATGATCTCTCTTAATAGCGCATCCGTGACCTCCCTGCCCTCGGCCACGAACGATGCGATGTACGGGCGTATCTCCTTCAGCCCCGGGTCCACGACGATGCGCCGTTTGTCCGTTTTTTTCACGTCCCCCGGCCGTGAAAAGAAGGGGTACGAGGGGACTTTGCCCGAGAGGTACAGGGAGAGCTGACGGGCAAGACCCATGGTTGACCATAGATCCGGCCGGTTGGTGTCATTCAGCTCGATGCGAATAACCCCTTCGCCTGCCGGCCAATCGTCCAGCTCGCCCTTGGCGGTGGTGAGAAGCTCCATGAGCTCGGCAGGCTCGAACCTGCGGCCCAGGGCCTTGAAGAAAAGCTCTTCGTTGACGTCGATCTTGGGCATGGCCTAGCTGATCCTCCTTGAACGCACATCATCGATGGAGCTCGTGAATAGCTGGCGGATGTCGCGCAGGCCCATCGACGTGAGCGCCATCCTGTCGATCCCAAGCCCCCAGGCCAGCACCGGCACCTTGATCCCCAACGGCTCGGTCACCTCGGGCCGGAAGATCCCCGATCCGCCCAGCTCGAACCAGCCGAGCGTGGGATGTTTGATGTGCACCTCCACCGACGGCTCGGTGAACGGGAAGAAGCCGGGCACGTACTTCACCTCCCGGGCCATGGCCACCTCCTCGGCAAACATCTTCAGGAGGCCCAGGAGGGTGCGGAGGTTCACCTCCTCCCCCAGCACGATGCCCTCTGTCTGGTAGAAGTCTGCAAGGTGGGTGGCATCCACCTGGTCGTAGCGGAAGCAGCGCACCACGCCGAAGTATTTGCCGGGCACCTTTGCATTGGGGAGGGCCTTTGCGGAGAGCACCGTTCCCTGGCTGCGAAGGATCAGCCGGCGGGTGAAATCGCGGTCAAATCGGTATCCCCAGCCGCGGCTGCCGGTCGTCCAGCCGTTCTCGTGCGTCGCGGCCACCTGGTCCAGCCAGGGCTGTTCGATCTTCTTTGCGTGCGTCGGCTCCTTTATATAGTAGACATCGTGGATGTCGCGCGCGGAATGGAACTGCGGCATGAACAGGGCATCCCCATTCCAGAACTCCGTCTCCACCAGCGGGCCGTCGAACTCCTCGAAGCCCAGCGACGCAAGCTTGTCCTTCAGCCGCGCCAGGAAAGAGCAGTAGGGGTTTCCCCTGCCCAGGGCCACGCGGGTGGGAGGCACGTCGATGTTGTACCGGCGGAACTGGGCCGTTTTCCACGATCCGCTCTTCAGCATTTCCGGGGTGAGCGCGCCCGTCTCATCACCGGTGGCTCCGGCTTTTGCCAGCGCGGCAGTCGCGGCAACGCCCCCCGCGGTGAGGCTGAAACTGGCCTCCTCCCTTTCCACCAGCCGGAAGAGACTGGCTGCCGCGCCGCGCTTCCTGGCCTGCGACGCTGCAAGCTCCCTCTCCGGCTGCGTGAGCGAGCTTTCGTCAAGCGGGGCGGGCTCGGCGCGCCGCAGGAGTGACTGCAGCGCCTCCTGCCGGGAGCGCAGCGCCTCCTTGCCCCCGGGAGCAAGCGCGGCGCGCTTGTCGCCGTCCATGGCAAGGACCTTGTCCTTGCTGAGGCCGCCGAACGCCGACCCGACGTCCTTTGCCTCGATCCCGAGTTTCTTCGCAATCTCGGGCAGGGGGAGAGCGCCCTCGGCGGCCACAAGGTCGACGATCCTCTGCTCGTAGGTGCCCTGTGCCATGCACGCGCGGCCGAAATCGGTGAGCTCGTAGAACACGCGTTGGGTGCGCGCCGACTCCGCCGTATACCCCTTGGCGGCCAGCCAGCTCAGGGCCTGGTTTGCCTGGCCCAGGTTGTAGCCGAGGTCGGAGATCAGCCGGGCCGCGCTGATCGCATCCGCGGCCGTGTAGCGGCGGAGCACCCTGACCTCCAGGGGATGCAGCTCCCGCGAAGAAGGGGAAGAAGCGCGCGTGTCCGCGCCGGAGGAAGTGCACGTGTCCGCGCCGGAGGAAATGCGAGCGTCTGCGTCGGGTGATGCCATGAACGTATTACCTCTGGAGTTTTTCCGCCAGGGATCTCAGGAACAGCCCGACATCAGTGACGATGCCAATGGTCTGACCGGAACCCCTATCGGAGAGTTTTGTCACGACAGCGGGATTGATGTCAACGCAGATGGTCTTGATCCAAGCGGGGACCATGTTTCCCGTGGCTATGGAGTGCAGCATGCTGGAGAGCATGATCACCATTGTGGCGCCCTTCACGAGGGTCATGTACGCGCTTTGCGCGGCCAGCATGTCCATCTGGGTATCGGGCAGGGGGCCGTCGTCCCGGAGAGAGCCCGCCAGGATATAGGGAATCCCCGCCTTGATGCACTCGTACATGACCCCGGCGCGCACGGCGCCCGCGTCCACCGCGGCCGTCAGGGAGCCATGAGTGAATATCGTGTTGATGGCGCGGATGTGGTTGCGGTGTCCTTCAAACACCGGCCTGCCGGTCTCCAGCGCGACGCCGAGAGAGGTGCCGAACAGGGCGCTTTCCACGTCGTGCACGGCAAGGGCGTTGCCCGCGAGCAGCCCCGACACGTAGCCATCCCGCACCAGCGCCGCGAGCGACGGGCCTCCGCCGGTATGGATCACCACGGGCCCGGCGACCACGACCACCCTGCCACCCTCCTTTTTCTGCCGGGCAAGCTCGCCCGCCACCCGGGCAATGGCCACGTCGACGCTGCGCTCGGAGGAAACGTCGCTCGCCATGAACCCGAACTCCTCGCTCTCCTGGCTGTGGAACAGGGGAAAGGTGCGGACCGAGCGGCTGGTGCATACGATTCCCTCTCCCGCCTTCACGTCCCGGATCAGACGGCAGAACAGATCCTGGCCCCGCTGAACAATGACGCCGTCCATCCGCATATCCGCCACGTCGCGCCAGGCGCCCCGCAGGTAGACCTGGGTGCGCCTGTTGGTGGTTGCGTAGAAGTCGTCGGGAACGCAGGAGTCCTTGTGCGCGGGCCGCACCAGCGCCTCCCCCACTTCCTTCTCAAAGCAGCCCTGGTTCACCAGGAGCCCGGTCAGGGAGTCGAGCTGCTCTTCGCGCGCGCATGCCACCTCCAGCTCCAGCCGCGAGGGGTCCGTGCGGACCTTTCCCATGGCGAACGCGATGACGCGGTAGTCGGCTCCGGCATCAACGATGCTGTTCAGCATCCGCGTGAGGAGGCCGGAATCGATGAGGTGGCCCTCGGCCAGGAACCGTCGCGTCAGGCGGGGAGCCATGCCGATGCCTACAGGTGCAGCTCTTTGGAGAACTGGTCGATGGCGGCCCGGGTGAAGTCGATCTTCTCCCGCGCCAGCTCCCTGCTCTTGTCGAAATGGAACTTTTCCGTAAAGGACAGCTCGCGCGCGACGTACTGGAGGATCTCCTGCATGGTCTTCATGTTGTACCAGATAAAGCCGCCCACCGAGAGCCGGGCGAACCCCACCGCGCCGATTGAATCGAGGAGGTTGGCGTCGAACAGTAGTTTGGCTTCCACCGTGGTCGGATTGCCGTTCGGCATGTGGTTGAGAATCGCCTCGATGACCACGGGGATTTTTTCCGGATCAAAACCCGTCTCGTGGAGGATCGCCTCGGCCCTGTCCGCCGAGCTCTTGGGGTGGCCCACGGACATCTCGATGTCGTGCAGAAAGCAGGCCGCGTGGAGGACGTCTTCGTCGTGGTCGACGCTTTCACCAATTTCGCGCGCCAGATGGTAGACCCTGAAGGAGTGCTCGTACCCGGAGCCAAGCCTGCCGGAAGTCAGGTCCTTTGCATACTGCTGGATGAGCTTTCGCATACGCGAAGTGTAATGGAGACGGGGTAGGTGTGCAAGGCAAACAGGATCCGGGCCAGCAATTCCAAATTTGGACTAAACTAAAAATCCCTCGGAGATTAGGGCGGACTACGTAACGGGTGTCTAGTTCTAGACACACGGGGGTGCTTCCTATCATCCTTTCTTCGGAAAGACA
>JBEKQU010000060.1:0-31049 GCA_049519415.1 Spirochaetia bacterium | reverse complement strand
GCCTGTTCCCGCCCGGGTCCCTGTCGAACACGGCTGAGGCCATCGTCTACGGCGGGGGATTCCACCGCTACACGCGCCTGCTCACCATCGATGCCATCCTCAACTGGCGCTGGGACATCTTCTGGGACGCGTTCTACCGGATCATCCTCCCGGTGGTGAACCTCGTGATCATCAACTCGGCGCTGATCATGCGCCTGATGCGCTCCAGCATGCTGGAGTCCCTGGGCCAGGACTACATCATGACCGCGCGCGCCAAGGGCGCCGACCGCCGGACCGTGTACCGGGCGCACGCTCGGCGCAATGCCATGCTTCCCGTGATCACCGTGGCGGGGTACACGTTCGCCGGCCTCATGGCGGGCCTGGTCATCACGGAAACAATCTTCAACCGCAAGGGGATCGGATGGTGGATGGCCCTGGCCGCGACACAGCTTGACGTGGCGGCAATCATGTTCAACGTCCTGTTCCTCGGCGTGGTCTACGTGGTCGTGAACCTGATCGTGGACCTGATCTACGCGTGGGTGGACCCCCGGGTCCGACTCGCCTGAGGGGGAGATCCTTTCATGGAAACGAAAACCGCCGTCCCCATAAAGAATGCGCACCCGCGCTGGCGGGAGTTCACCTTTTCCGCAAAGAGGTTCCTCAGGAACCCGCTTTCCGTGATCGGGCTCTCCCTCCTCGTTGTGTTCGGCGTCGTGGCGCTCCTTGCGCCCGTGCTTGCGCCTCCCAAGTACCCGGATCCGTACAGGATCCCGCACACGGGCTGGCAGATCGAGCCGTCGCCCCCAAGCGTCACGCACCCGCTGGGGACCACCGAGCAGCAGTACGACCTGCTCTACGGCCTGATCTGGGGGAGCAGGAGCGCGTTCAAGATCGGCGTGCTGGTGGTGGGGGCAAACCTCCTCATCGGCATTCTCCTGGGCGCAATCGCCGGCTACTTCGGCGGCCTTATCGATGAAGTGCTCATGCGTATCACGGACATTTTCTACGCCATCCCCTTCCTCGTGATGGCCATGGCGCTGGTGATCGCCCTGGGCAGGGGCCTGAAGTCCATCATCATCGTCCTCATCATCCTGGAATGGCCCAGCTACACCCGGGTGCTCCGCAGCGACATCCTCGTGCTGCGGGAGCGCGACTTCATCCAGGCCGCGCGCGCCTCCGGTGCGTCGCATTTCTCCATCATCATGCGGCACGTGCTGCCCAATGCCATGTACTCGGTGCTGATCCTCGCGTCCATGAATATCGGGGTCACGATCATCTCGGCCGCAGCGCTGTCGTTCCTGGGCCTAGGCTCGCCGACCGGCTACGCGGACTGGGGCCAGATCGTCTCCATGGGCCGCAACTGGATCGTCGGCTCTCCGGGCAACCGTTTCGCCTACTGGTACACGGTGTTCATCCCGGGATTCGTGATCTCCCTGTTCGTCCTGGGCTGGAACCTCCTGGGGGACGCGGTGCGCGACGTGTTTGATCCCAAGCTGCGGAGGCGGTAGTGGGGGATCTCACGCTCGTCCAGACAAAGGACCTTTTCACGAACTTCTACACATTCGAGGGCGTGGTGCGCGCGCTCAACGGCGTCAGCCTTGTTGTGAACCGGGGAGAGACGTACGGCCTGGTGGGGGAGAGCGGCTGCGGCAAGAGCGTCTCCGTGCGGTCCATGATGCGCATCGTGCAGGCGCCGGGGCGCATCGACGATGGCCGCATTTTCATGTTCCTCAACCCGGAGGACCAGAAGAAAGGCATCGAGATCGTCCAGCGGACCGAGGCGTTCATGGAGTCCATCCGCGGGTGCGACGTCTCCATGATCTTCCAGGAACCCAGCGCCGCACTCAACCCCGTGATGTCAATCCGGGAGCAAATTGGGGAGAGCTACAGGTTTCACCGCATGGACGCCATGCTTGGGGAGGTCATCAAGGACCTCTCAGCGGAGCGGGAGAAGCTCCCCGTGATGTCGCCCGCGCGCTGGTGGAAGGACATGCAGCGGGCGCTGTTCGCGCGAGAGCTTTCAGCGCTCGGTTCGTACGAGGCGCGCGTGCAGAAGCTCGATAATGAGCTGTATCTCCTGGAGGATCGCGACGATCCGGCCTCGGTCCAACGCAAGGCCGAGCTGAACAGGCGCCGGGACCGCAGCAGGCCGTGGGACGCCGTGACGGGCACGACGCGGCGCATTCCCGTTCTCAACCTGTACCGCCGCAGGCTGCAGGCGCAGATCGACCGGCGCGTCATAGAGCTCCTGAGAAGCCTCGGCATCCCCAACCCGGAAAATGTGGCGCGCCGCTACCCCCACGAGCTGTCGGGAGGCATGCAGCAACGCATCGTCATCGCCATCGCCCTGGCCTGCCACCCCACGCTCCTGATAGCGGACGAGCCAACGTCCAACCTCGATGTGACCATACAGGCGCAGATCGTTGACCTCATCAAAACGCTCAAGCAGACCATCATCTCCTCGGTGCTCTTCATTACCCACGACCTCGGGCTGGTGGCAGAGGTGTGCGACCGGGTGACCGTCATGTACGCGGGCGACGTGGACGAGACGGCCAGCGTGAAGGAGCTCTTCGCCAATCCCCTCCACCCCTACACAAAGGCCCTTCTCAGCTCCGTGCCCAAGGTGCGCCAGGAGAGCGAACTGGCAATGATCCCCGGAGCCGTTCCCAATCTTATCCGGCCGCCGTCGGGCTGCCGGTTCCATCCCCGGTGCCCCTCGCGCATGGACATCTGCCTGAAGGTGAAGCCCGCAACGATCGAGCATTCCGAGGGACACTCAGTGGCGTGCCACCTCTACACGACGACGGACGCCGTGCATGGTTGAGAACCTGGTCGACATTCGGAGCCTCAAGAAATACTATCCGGTGACAGGCGGCGTGTTCCGCCGTCACGTGGCGGACGTGAAGGCGGTGGACGGCGTGGACCTCGTCATCCGCAAGGGCGAGTGTCTTGGACTGGTGGGAGAATCCGGCTGCGGGAAGACCACGTTCGGCAAGACCATCCTTCGGCTGCACAAGGCCACGGAGGGCCGGATCTACTTCGGCCAGAAGCCCCAGGACGTTGAGAAGGTGGAGGCGCAGCTCGCCTCTGCCGACGCGCAGGAGCGCGCACAGGCCCGGGCGCATCTGCGCACCATGGACCTTGTCCGCGTGAACGGGCGCGCGCTCCTGCGCATGCGGCAGAAGATTCAGATCGTGTTCCAGGATCCCTCGAACTCTCTGGACCCCCGTATGCTCGTGAAGGATATCGTGGCGGAGCCCCTCACCGCGCAAAGGCTCGTGCCTGTCCGGGACATCGCCGATCGCGTGCTGGAGCTCCTGAGCGTGGTAGGGCTCACCGCTGACCACCTTATGCGCTACCCTCACGAGTTTTCCGGCGGACAGCGCCAGAGAATCGCCATCGCGCGCGCCCTGGCCACGAGCCCCGAATTCATTCTCATGGACGAGCCCACCTCCGCGCTGGACGTGTCCGTGCAGGCCCAGATCCTGAACCTCCTGAAACGGCTCCAGGAGGAGTTCCACCTCACGTACCTGTTCGTCACCCATCACCTTCTGGTGGTGAAGTACATCTCCAACCGCATCGCGGTGATGTATCTTGGCAAAATGGCCGAGATTGGTCCGACAGCGGAGATCTTCGGCCGGCCGCTGCATCCCTACACCAAGGCGCTCCTGTCCGCCATTCCCGTTCCGGATCCTTTCACGAAACGCGAGAAGATCATCCTGAACGGCGACGTCCCCAATCCCATCAATCCTCCTGCCGGCTGCAGATTTCATCCGCGCTGCTCTTTTGCGAAGGACATCTGCCGCACCGTGGAGCCGCAGCTTGAGAGCGCGGAGGGCGGCGAGCGCACGGTGGCCTGCCACCGCTGGCGGGAGATCTGAGAGAGACAGCTCCGCGGCCGATCCGCATCTGGCCGCGCGGACACAGCGCACCGAGCCCCGCGGCCGATCCGCATCCGGCCGCGCGGTGCGCCCGGTTTCCTTGCGCTCCTCTCGACTTCCCGGTATAGTCGCGGCATGGAGAGCATGAAGAGATCCCTTACGTGCGGCGCGCTGCGCGCCGCCGATGCCGGAAAGACCGTGACGCTCAACGGCTGGGTGCATCGGCATCGCGACCACGGCGGCATCCGTTTCTTCGACATCCGGGACCGGTATGGCATCACGCAGGTGGTGGTGGACGCGGACGCGCCCGCCGAGCTGCGCGCCGTGAGCGAGCAGCTCAAGTTCGAATACTGCGTGGCGGTGGAAGGCATCGTGCGGGCCCGGCCGCCAGCCATGGCCAACCCGAACATGCCCACGGGAGAGATCGAGGTGAAGGCCCAGCGCATGGCCATTCTCTCCCGGTGCGAGGTGCTCCCCTTCATGATCGATGAGAGGGCGGATGCCCGGGAAGACACCCGCTTCACGTACCGCTACCTTGACCTGCGCACGGCAGCCATGCAGCGCAACATCGCGCTGCGCCACAGGGCAGCCTTTGCCACCCGCGAATACCTGGCGGGCCTCGGGTTTTATGAGATTGAGACGCCGATGTTCATCAAGAGCACGCCGGAGGGCGCGCGCGACTATCTGGTGCCGTCGCGCCTCAACCCCGGCAGGTTCTACGCGCTTCCCCAGTCCCCGCAGCTCTACAAGCAGATCCTCATGGTTTCAGGGTTCGACCGCTATTTCCAGATCGCCCGGTGCTTCCGCGACGAGGACGCGAGAGGCGACCGTCAGCCCGAGTTCACGCAGATCGACATCGAGATGAGCTTTGTGTCCCGGGAGGATGTTTTCGACCTTGTCGAGGGGCTCATGGTCCACATTTTCAAGCAGTCCATCGGCAGGGACGTCACCGTTCCCTTCCAGCGCCTGCCATACGACGAGGCCATGAACCTCTACGGATCGGACAAGCCTGACCTGCGCTTCGGCCTGCAATTGAAGGACTTCGGACCTTTCGCCCGCAAGGGCGGATTCGAGGTCTTCCGCAAGGTGGTGGAGGCCGGGGGCGCCGTGAAGGCCCTGGTCGCGCCCGGCTGTGGCGCCTACTCGCGCAAGCAGATCACTGACCTGGAAGCCGTGGCCAAGGTCTACGGCGCGGCAGGGCTGGCGTGGATGAAGGTGACGGACACGGGACTTGATGGAGGGATCGCGAAGTTCTTCACCGAACAGGCCGTGGACATCAGGTCCGCGCTGGGCGCCGAGCCGGGCGACCTGATCCTTCTGGTTGGCGCGGACTTCCGCAAGGCGTGCGTGTCGCTGGGCGCCGTTCGGACGCAGATGGGCAAGGACCTTGCATTGGCTGATCCGAAGGAGTTCAAGTTCTGCTGGATCATCGACTTCCCCCTCTTTGAGTGGAACGAGGAGGAGAAGAAGTGGGACCCTGCCCACCACATGTTCACCATGCCCCAGGAGCGGTTCCTCTCTGATTTCGAGAAACGGCCCGGCGAAGTCAAGGGCGATCTCTACGACCTTGTGTGCAATGGAGTTGAGCTGGCGTCGGGTTCCATCAGGATCCACGACCCCGAGCTGCAGAAGCGGATCTTCCGGTTTCTGGGCATCAGCGACGAGCAGGCGCAGAAGCGCTTCGGCTTCCTCCTGGAGGCTTTCCGCTACGGGCCGCCCCCGCACGGCGGCATAGCGCCGGGCTTCGACCGGCTTGTGGCCATGATGGCGGGGGAATCCACCATCCGCGACGTCATCGCGTTTCCCAAGAACACCCTCGGCCAGTGCCCCATGGACGACTCCCCCTCCGAGGTGGACCCCCGGCAGTTGGAGGATCTGCACATCCGGATGGTGGAGAGGAAGGAGTGACCGTGACCGATCCCCGCATCCACGTGAACCAGGTCGGCTACCTGTGCGCATCGCGCAAGCGCATCGTCGTGCCCGCGGACGCGGCGGTCGGCGCGCCTGAGTTCCACATCCAGGACATGGGCCGGACCGACGCACAGGCGTTCGGATCCTCCGAGAGCTGGAAGCCTGTTTTCAGAGGAAAGCTGGCCCCGCATTCAGGACCAATGGGGAAATACCTTGTCGGCGATTTTTCCGCGGTGGACAGACCGGGCATCTACCGCGCCGTGCTTCCTCCGCCGGCATCCGCGGGCGGCACGGATGTCTCCGCATGGTCGTATCCCTTCACGGTGGCCGATGGCGTGTTCTCCCGGCTGCCTCCCCTGTTTCTTGACTTCGTGCACGGCCAGCGCTGCGGCGATTTCGAGGACGAGCTGCGCGGCCCCTGCCACCTTGACGACGCGGTGCGCTCGGACACCGGCGCTCAGATCGACGTTGTGGGGGGCTGGCACGACGCCGGCGATCTGCGGAAGTGGATGGCCACCTCTCCCCTTCCCATACTGGGTTTTTTCGCCTTGAGGAACAGGCTGGGCTTTTCCCGCAACATCTGGCGGGAGCGGCCCCATGAGGACGACCTCCTGGCCGAGGCGGCCTGGGGGATCCGCTGGATCCTCAAGATGCAGGATCCCGACACCGGCATGTTCTACGAGGATGTCGCGGGCGGAGGGGACAGCCGCCGGGCGCCGGGCATGGCCTGGTGGTACGAAAATCACGCAGGCTGCTGCGCGGACAATGCGGGCAACTTCTTCTCCGACAACAGGCGGGCGAGCGGCGATGAACGCGCCGTACGCGCTCAGTATCATCCCATCGCGCAGTACATCGCCATCACCATACTCCTGGATGCCGTCGACTATTTCCACGCGCATTACCCCGCCCTCTCCCGACTCTGCCGGGACGCTGCGCTGCGCTGCTGGGAGTTCATGAAGTCGCGCAGAAGGGACGATTTCCACGCATGGACGTCCGTGATCGCCTGGCGCCTGCTGGCCGGGCTGCGGCTGCACGCAATGGGGATTGCTCCGGAATCCGAGATCGCGGCGCTCGTTTCCGTTCTGCTCGATCTGCAGTCACCGGAGCACGGCTTCTGGTTCATGGACTCCGGCCGGCGCGAACCCTACCGGGGGATCGTCAACTCCGCGCAGCCGATCATCGCACTGGCGGCGTTCATAGAGAGCGACTACGAGCACTCCTTTGTCGGACAGGTGCGCGACGCCCTGGACCGGTGTCGCGAGCGCTTTGTGCTTCCGATGCTCGCCACGAACCCCTTTGGCATGATGCCGTACGGCCTGTTCTCAGGGCGCCGCACCGAGGGCGACGCGTACCACGATTGGCAGGCCGGCCTTGTGTACCGATTCTACATGCCCGACCACGCGCCCGAGCGGGTGAACCACGGCCTTTCTTGCCATTGGACAAGCTGGGCGCACGGGCTTGCGGCCATGGGGAGGGTGCTTGACAATGCCGGCTGCCGCGACGCGGCCCTGGACCAGCTTGGCTGGCTCATGGGCAACAATCCGTTGAACGCGTGCATGATCACGGGCGTCGGGTGCAGCAATGCCTCTCCGTACAGCAGGTATTACGGCACGCTGCCGGGCGGGTTCTGCGTGGGACCGCGCGGCACGGCTGACGACTGCATCTACGTCGACATGACGGGAAGGACCGAATGGAACTCAGGGGAATACTGGCTGGCGCCGCTGGCCAATGCGCTGCTGGCGCTCGCCGACCTGCTTCCTTCCCGGGTGCTTCTGTCGGGCAAGCTGGGGTAGGCCGGAATTCATAAAACCACACCTGCTCAGTGGCTGGCTTTGGCGATCCCCGGTTCATGCCACGTCGATAGCGAGGGTACGGCCGTTGACTTCTTTTCTCGTGCAGCATATGTTCTTCTTGCATCAAGGCGCCGCAGAGCGGGCCTGAAACAAGCAAACGAGTGTAGAGGGCCTCTCCCGTCCTGGCGGCGTCCTCACTCCGGTACGGACGCATTTTACTCACCGACCATCCACTCTCACCTTACGGGACAGAATAAAGGATCAGAATGACCTTTTCCGATTTTTCTCTTTCACCGGAGCTCTGCTCTTCCGCCCGGCGCATGGGCTTCGAGCAGCCCACCCCCATCCAGCGCGATGCAATACCCCCCGCAATCCTGGGGCGTGACATCCTGGCAAGCGCGGAGACGGGCAGCGGCAAGACCGCGGCTTTCCTCCTCCCCATCATGAACCTGCTCCTCCCCATGCAGCGGGGAGCCACCCGGGCTCTCGTGCTTGCGCCCACGCGCGAGCTTGCCGCGCAGATTGCCGAGCATTTCCAACAGCTTGCCGCTGGTACGCGATTGAGCTGCGCCGCCGTATATGGCGGGGTGGCGATGAGCGGCCAGGAACGGGCTTTTCGCAAGGGCGTGGACATGATCGTGGCCTGCCCCGGCAGGCTCCTGGATCACATGCGCGGTCCCCATGTCGATTTCTCCAGTCTCCAGTGCCTCGTGCTGGACGAGGCGGACCGCATGCTGGACATGGGTTTCCTGCCGGACATCAGGCGGGTGCTGGCCGCGGTGCCGAAGAACCGCCAAACACTTTTCTTTTCCGCGACCCTGCCTCCCGCCATCGTCGAGCTGTCAAAGGAATTGCTCCGCGATCCGGTGAGAATCAACATCGACCGAAAGCCGGCACCGGTTGCCGGCCTCACGCACGCGGTCTATCAGGTTTCTTCGGATCGCAAGTCCGGCCTTCTCCTGGAGCTTCTGGGAAAGGACATCTCGGGGAGCGTGCTGGTTTTCACGCGCACCAAGCATCGGGCGAACCGGCTGGCTGATTTCCTTGACAGCAACGGCGTGGCGTGCGCGCGGATCCATGGCAATCGCAGCCAGTCCCAGCGCACCGCCGCCCTTGCGGGCTTCAAGAAGGGAAGCTACCAGGTGCTCGTGGCCACGGACATCGCGGCGCGCGGCATCGACGTGGAGGCGCTGGGCTGCGTGGTGAACTTCGACGTGCCCCACCAGCCCGAAGACTACATCCACCGCGTGGGCCGCACCGCGCGCGCCCATCTCACGGGAGAAGCGCTCACCCTTGTCTCTCCCGAGGAAGAGCGGGATTTCAACGCCATCGAGCGCTCCCTGGGAAAACGCCTGCCGCGGCAGAAGGTCGTGGGGTTCGACTACACCCCGAAGCCCTCGGCGGGGAAGCCCTCGGTGGGGAAGCCCGCGGCCGGGAAAGCCAGGGCCCGAAATCCTCAGGCTCGCACGTCGTCGGAACCCAATCGCGCGCATGCTCAACGCAAGGGCTGGCGCTGATCTCATCGCCTCTTGGGCGGCAGCCCCGGGCCAGAAGACCTCTAAAAACCGGGGCTTATCTTAACGAGCCCCTTGTTGTTCAGCCAGATGTTGCCCTTGCTGTCAGCGAAGATGAAGTTGGAAGCTCCTCCCTCCAGAGAAAGCCAACTCTTCCCGTCGAACCGGCACACTCCCCAGGCGGTCAGTACCCAGATGTTGCCTCGCGAATCTTCCTTGATCCCATATACGACCCGCGGCCACGGCAGGCCATCCTTCGTGCCGATTTGCGTCCAGGCACCTTTTTCATACTTGAAGGTACCGGCTTCCGCCGTCAGCACGTTGGTGACAGGAAGCCGCGATGCGTACCAGACAATGTCCTTTTTTGTGACCATGACGACCGCCCTGGTTTCGCCGGGGCTCGGGAGCAGATTCTTCGAGATGCCTTTGACCAGGGACGCGGTGACGAATTGCGATCCATCATACTTCGAGTACTGGGCGAGGTAGTGCGCGCAGTACAGATTCCCCTTAGAGTCCACGGCCATGGAGAAAGTGGGCACCTCCGTCATTTTGGTCGCTTTGCCTCCTTCAATTTTCGTGACGCCCGTGAAATCGCCGATCCAGATCCGGCCCTTCCCGTCGTCGAGGACCTGGCGCGGAAGCCAGCGGCCGGTCTCTTTCGTGATCGACGTCCAGACCTTTCCGTCGAACTTGCAGATGCCGTTCAGGGCGCCCGCCCAGATGTTGCCCGCGTGGTCCTCGTAAAGGGTGAGCACCGTGTTGCTGGAGAGCCCATCCCGTGTCGTGTAACGGGTCCAGGCTTTTCCGTCCCAGCGGAATATGCCGTCGCCGGAGAAGTCCCAGTTGGTTCCCGTTCCGACCCACACATTGTCCCTGCGGTCGATGATCATGCAGGTGATCTTTTGCGACGCCAGCCCGTTGGCCTTGCTGATATCTTTCCACGCCTTGCCGTCGAAGTGCTTGAGGCCCGCCGGATAGGCAATCCAAAGACCGCCCGACGAATCCTCCGCCATCATCAGGAACGATCCGGCTTTGTCGAGTACCGTCGTAATTGCGGAGGGGGGAATGGGAGGACCCCCTGCTGGGGCAGAGGGAGCGCTGGCGCAGCCTGTCAGGGATGTGAGAAGAGCAATAGAGGAAAGAAGTGCCATGATCGTTCTCATTCTGATGTTCTCCTTAGACGTTCACGCTTGGATCAGAGTACCATGACGCAATGAGGCGGTCAATGAAGGTTTTGTGATCGTCGCGGCCCGGCCATTACGCGCAAGCATGGGCAGGAGGCTGTTCCCTTCTTTATGCAAAGCTTACAATTGCCTGCAATGCGGCATATCCTTGTCACGTGCGCCGGCGACGGTCTGGGCGCCTGCGTATGCGATCTCCTTGCATCGTCGGGACAGACCGTGTTTGCCACGGACATGAATCGGCACGCCTTGCGCCGTCTTGAAGCCCGGCCGGGCATCTTTCCCCTCATCATGGATGTGACCCGCCCACGGGAGGTGTCGCGCATACGAAGGAAGATCGAAGCCATGGCCGATGGCCTTGACGGCCTTGTGTGTTGCGCCGGGATTTTTGCAGCCGGTCCCCTTGTGGAGGCTGCCGAGGAAGATGTTAAGCGGATCCTCGATGTCAACGTGATGGGAGCGTACCGCGCGGTAAAGGAGCTCTTTCCTCTTTTGCGGGAACGAAAGGGAACCGTGGTGCTCATCGGCTCCGAATCATCGCGCTGCGCAATGCCCTTCAATGGGCCGTACACTGTGAGCAAGTCAGCGCTTCAGGCATACGCGGATGTGCTGCGCCGCGAGCTGATGTTTGTCGGCGTTCGGGTGACCGTCGTCCAACCCGGCGGGTTTCGAACACCGCTTCTGAGCGGCGCCCGGTCCCTGATGGGAAGGCGCCGCGGTGAAACGTTCTTTGCCGCGCAGCTCAGCCTTGTCCAGCGGATGCTTTCAAGGGAATACGACAAAGGAATGGAGCCCGAGAAGGTGGCTCGCGTGGTGGTGCGTGCATTGCGCTCGCCAAGACCATATTATAGGGTGGGCAACGATCCCCTGCGGGTGGCGCTCGGAAAGCTCCCCGCTTCGTGGACCGATCGGCTCATCAAATGGTTCTCGCCAAAAGTAGGATAGGAGGCTGCGGTGAAAACGGCGCCTCCCCCTCCGCTCATCCCCTCTTTTTCAGCACCTCGACCACGACCTGGGCGATCACGTCGATAAGCGCCGGATCCACGTCTTCGAGAGAGGGCTGCTTTCTTCCCCACCCGTGCAGCTCCCTGATCTTGTGCAATTCCGACACTTCGCCGGGGCTCAAGGGCTTGGGCTCGCCGAGGATGCGCGTGACCAGGCGCACCCGGGCGTACATCTCCAGCACTTCCATACGGTAGTATGCCTGCATCACGTCGGATCCCACGGTGAGAGCGCCGTGGTTGGACAGCAGCAGCGCATCGCAGTCGGGGATCTCCTTCACCACGGCATTGGGTATGGCTTCCGTGGTGGGGGTTCCGTACTCGGCGAACCCGATCTTGGCCAGGCCGAAGACCACCTCGGGGAGGATCACGTCCTGGTCCAGGCGGATGCGGCACGCGGCAAAGCCCGTTGCGGCTGGGGGGTGCGCGTGGACGATGGCTTGCACGTCGGCCCGCGTCTTATAGACGGCGAGGTGCATCTTGGTCTCCGAGCTGGGCTTGAGGCTTCCGGAGGTGACCGTGCCCTGCATATCAATCTTGAGGATGCCCTCGGCAGTCACATCCCCCTTGTTCACGCTTGTTGGCGTGATGAGTATTTCATTCGCGGACAATCGAGCGCTGATGTTTCCGTCGTTCGATGCAACGAAAAACCTGTCGCGCAGCCTCTTGCCCGCTTCCACGATCTGGCGTCTGGCTTCCGCTTCCTGCATGCAGCAGAGTGTAGTGATTTTGCTTGGCTCTGCCGGCCTGTCGAGGACAAGGGGGGCATTTTTTGCTCTTTCAAGTGTTTTACTTGCCGAGCATTCACTATGGGAAAAGAAGGCGTACTTTTCACGGTCATTTTCCTCCTGATTCTTGCCGCAACAGCAACCGGAATCGTATCAAGCACAAACAGCCTGATGCGGGAAGCAACGGACATTCGCGGCCAAAAGGCCCTCTATCAGGACAGCGGAGTGTACCGGTACAATCCCGCATCTTTTGTTCGAGAAGGTGTCATTTGGGACGTAGTGAACCTCTTCATCGGGCTTCCCTTGTTTGCCATAGCCGCGATTGGCTCATTACAAAACAGGCTCCGGAGCAGGCTATTCATGGGCGGTCTTCTTGCGTACTTCTGGTATGTCTATCTTGGCAGCGTGGTGATGTATGCGTTCAACCGCTTTTTCCTTGTGTATATCGCGATCTTTTCTCTCAGCATGGTCGCGTTTGTCCTGAACTTTCAGCACGTCAAAGTGCCTGAGCTGCCTCCGCGGATGGGACGGAAATTTCCACGCCGGCTATTCATCGCATATTCGACCGGTCTTGGGGTTGTTCTCACGTTCCTCTGGCTGGTTCGCCTTGTGCCGATCATGTTCTCTGGCCAATTTCCAGAGGAGTTCGCCGGGCTCCTGACATTCGGAAGCCAGGCTCTCGACCTGGGCTTCATTGTGCCGCTGGTGCTCGCCACGGCCGCGCTGCTCGCCAAGAAATCCCCGTGGGGATTCTACCTTGCTTCAGTGGCCATGCCAGTAGGGCTCATGATGTTCATTTCCATCCCGGCCTGGATTACCGTGCCATTGGTCCATGACGGGAAGACAAACATTTTGGAAGCGATTCCGTTTTTCGCGATTTCCCTCTTGGGGCTTGTTCTGGCAGCGATTTTCTATCTGAATGTGAACCCAAGGATGGCGCTCCCGGAAGAAAAGCAGGCAGCTTTATAGTTAAGGGGATAAAAACGCCCGCGATCAGGGCCTGCTTGCCGCCGTGCAGGATATCCACGTACGGCGGTCCTCCCAGTAGTGGCCTAGACCACGGGCTTGTTATTTATTTATCAATAGAAGTTGATTATTGATTATATAATCACATCTGTCAACCAATTAATGTGAAAATATCATCAATTTAGCCGATAATATATTGATTTTTAACACTCTCTTGTATAGTATATTGCAGCCGGAGCGGCTGATGCCAACCCAAAAGAGACAGGACAGAATCGCCCGGATCCTGAACACTCTCCAACTGACACACGGCGCAACCATCCGTGAGCTGGCTGAAAGCCTGGACGTCTCCGAGATGACCATCAGGCGTGATCTTGAGCTGCTCTCCGGCGACAGCAAGGTAAGGCTGGTGCACGCAGGCGCCATTCTGGCTGAAGGAACGGTTGTCGGCTCGCGTTCCGCATTCTCCCTGTCCGATGGAACAACAGCCGGCGCGGAGGAGCGGATGCGGATCGGGAGGAAGGCGGCTTCCCTGATCGAAGCAGGCGACGTGGCGATCATCGACTCCGGGTCCACCACCGAATGGCTCGCGCGCGCCATTCCCCCCGAGCTTCCGGTGACCATCCTCTGCTTTGCCCTCAACATCCTCCTGGAGGCCGGACGGGGCGCGGGCCGCACGGTGGTCTTTGCGGGAGGCGCTCTGCGGGATGAGACCCTGGTTTTCCAAAGCCCTGAAGGCGTCAGTCTTGTGCGCCGCTACAGGGCCAACAAGGCGTTCCTCTCCGCCGGCGGGGTAAGCGAAAAGCTCGGGGTCACCTGCATCGATGCCGCCGAGGCTGAGCTGAAAAAAGCCGCGGTCGCTTCATCCCAGACCCGGATTCTGCTGGCCGATTCGCGCAAGTTCGGCAGAGTAAAGCCAGCGTGGTTTGCCGATCTTTCCGAATTCGACGCGATCATTACGGATCCCGGCATTTCGCTGGATTATGTCGAGATTGTGCGCAAGCTCGGCATCGCCCTCCACGTTGTGTGAGTGATTTTCAATTTCCTCTTGACATGAATATGTAATAACCCTACTTTGTGAAAAATTATAACTGTAATTAAATAACCAGCGAGGGTATTCGTGCCGGGAGTTCTTGTAAAGATCCGCTCCCTTTATGCATCGCTTCCCGCCGCAGAGCGGAACGTTGCGGACTACATCCAGCAGAACCCGGAGCGCGCGCCGCACCGGTCCGTGCATGAGCTGGCCAAGGCCGGGGGCGTGAGCGTGGCTTCGGTAAGCAGGTTCGTGCGCACGCTCGGGTTCACGGACTTCAAGGAGTTCAAGCTGGCGCTGGCGCGGGAGACGACCGAAGCCGTGCTGAGCCTGTTCCAGGCCATCACTCCTGATGACTCCGACGTCGACATTGTGCGCAAGGTGTTCCTGGGGGACATCAAGAGCCTGGAAGACACGCTGCAGATGCTCTCCTGCCCGGATCTCACCGCCGCGGCCAAGGCTATTTGCGCATGCGGGCGTCTTGAGCTCTTCGGGATCGGCGGGTCGGGGTACGTCGCGCACGACGCCGCGCTCCGCCTCTCCTCCCTCGACGTCCAGGCCGAGGCGTACATGGACGGTTCCCCGATCCTCCTGCAGGCCATGAGGCTGAAGCAGGGCGACGTTGCCATCGGGATCTCGCACTCGGGCAGAACCGCCATCACGGTGGAGGGACTGCGCGTTGCGCGGGAGAGGAACGCGCTCACCATCGGGATATCGAACTATCCCCGCTCTCCGCTGCGCGATGCGAGCGCGCTCTTTTTCTGCACTTCCTTCCCCGAGAACCGGGTGAAGGTTGCCGCCATTTCCTCCAAGGTGGCGCAGATGTGCATCCTCGACGCCCTCTACCTCCTGGTGGCGCGCCACAAGGAGGGTCTTTGGGACGTGGAGCGGATCAATGCGCTCACGGAGAAAATGATGCGGCTGAAGGCAAGGCGATGAGCGGCCTGCGCCGCGGATGATAGACCAATCGAAGGAATGGAGACGCACATGGATCGCTGCTGCCTGCCTGAGATCTTCTCCCCCACGATGGACGGGGTGGATCTCAAGAATCACATCATTGCAGCGTACTACATGAAGGACACGCTGGAAGGCTCTACAGGCGCCTGGGAGAAGGCTGAGGCCGCGGCTTTGCTTGCGGACCACGGCGTCCAGGATTACCTTCACCTCAATGACAACTACCGGGGCTGGGACGATGACCTGATACCAGCCGCGGTGCACGTGCCGGAGTTTCTCGAGCTGGTCTATTGGCTGATCAGGACCGGCTGCAAGGGATGGCTCACGCTGGACATATTCTCCTGCCGTGAGGAGAAGATCCTCGCTGCGGTTGAGTCATTCCAGGGGATACGCTCCCTCATGGAGGCCGTGCAGGAGCGCGGCGCCGAGGCCATCACGGAGGTCGTGCGCCGGGGCGAGGCCACTGACAGCGTGCGCATGGTGCGCGAGATGCCGCGTCCTGGTTTTCGCAATGGCGCCGCGGGGGTCCGCTGATGGCCACCGAGCTTCGCATGCCCGACATGGGCACCGTGGAAGGAACGGTGACCCTGGTCCGGTGGCTTAAGCCTGAAGGGGCGAGCGTTGCCCTTGGCGAGCCGCTTTTTGAAGTGGAAACGGACAAGGGCGTAAGCGAGGTGGAGGCAGCCCTGGCGGGCGTGCTCGTGAAGCAGCTCATTGCCGAGGGAGCGAAGGCAGGCGCGGGTGAGCCGATTGCGCTCATCCAAAGGCCGGGGGAGTCGGAGGGTGCGGGAGCGGCTCGCGCCGCGTCGTCAATACCCGCGGCTGAACACGTGGCGCCACCCGCGGCCGGGCCCACACTCCGGGCTCTTGCGGAAAAGTGGGGCGTGGACCTTGCTCAAGTGCGCGCCACGGGACCCCGCGGCCGCATCACGCGAGAGGATATTCTTCATGCGAGGGACGGCGGAGTGGTGAGTGATCCGCAGGCGCCGCGGCCGGGCCTGGATCCCGGTGCACTGGCGGCACCCGTTACACCAGGGCACGCCTCGGCACCCATCTCCGCCGGCCTCGCTTTATCCCACGCGCAGGGCATCGTGGCGCGCAAGGTGAGCCGGAGCCACAGGGAAAAGCCTGTCTACCGGGTGAATGCGCTCGTGGACATGAGCAAGGCCATCGCATATCGGGAGCAATCCAAAGCCGGGGGAGGGGCGGCAACGAGCTGGGACGCCATGCTGGTGAAGGCCGCAGCCACGGCTCTTGTGGAAATGCCGTTGTTCCGGCGCTGGATGTCGGGCGATACCGTGGCTGAGCATTCCTCAGCGGACGTTGCCGTGGCCGTCAGCGTTGGCGATGACCTTTTTATGCCCGCGGTCAGAAGCCCGGCAGGGAAAGGCGTGTCCGCTATTTCACGGGAGATCGAATCCCTTGCAAAGAAAGCCGAGGCGCGAACGCTCACGCCGGCGGACATCGAGGAGAGCTGCTTCCTGGTGAGCAATCTCGGCATGTTTCCCATCGAATCATTCGATGCCGTCATTTATCCTGATCACTCGGCCGCGCTCGCGGTCGGCGCAGTCACGCCCACTCCTGTTTCAGACGGCGCGAAGATCTGGATCGCTCCCATGGTCCGGCTGTCGCTCGCCGTCGACCATCGGCTCATCAATGGAAGAGCGGCCGCGCGTTTCCTGACGCGCGTGAGACAAATCATGGAGGAGGGGACCTTCGCGTGAGCAAGAAATCACAATCCGCGCCGTCGACCACTGCGCCGTCGACCGCCGCGATGGCGGTCCCCGGCCCCGGCGTTGGCGAGCCGCAATGGCTTTTAGGGCTGTACAGAAAGATGGTTCTCATCCGTCAGTTCGAAGAGCGCGTGAAATACCTGTTCCTTCAGGGTATCATGCCCGGCACCATCCACCAGTACCAGGGACAGGAGGCATGCGGCGTGGGGGTGTGCGCCGCTCTGGAGCCGCGCGACGTGATCACCTCCACGCACAGGCCGCACGGGCACTGCATTGCAAAGGGGCTGGGCGTCAACGCGATGATGGCCGAGCTCTTTGGAAAAGCAACGGGCTGCTGCAAGGGCAAGGGCGGGTCGATGCACATGGGCGACCTGTCGCTGGGGATCGTCCCGGCTGTCGCGATCGTGGGGGGAGGCCTCCCGATCGCCGCGGGCATTGCATTGTCGTTCAAGATGAGGAAGGAGAAACGGGTGGCGGTGGCCTTCATGGGTGACGGCGCCTCCAACGAAGGCGCGTTTCACGAGTCCATGAACATGGCCGCCATCTGGGACCTGCCCGTGGTCTTCGTGGTGGAGAACAACCTCTACGGCGCTTCCACGCCGGTGAGGATGGTCGTGAAGACGGAGCACATCTCCGACCGCGCAGCGGGCTACGGAATTCCCGGCCTGACCGTGGATGGCAACGACGTGCTGGCGGTGCACGAGGCGGCCCGTGAAGCGGTGGCCCGGGCCCGGCAAGGCAAGGGACCGACGCTGCTGGAGCTGATCACCTATCGCATCACCGGCCATTCGCGCCGGGACCCCTGCCTCTACCAACCAGAGGAGGAGAGAAAGCAGGCCCTGGCCAATGAGCCCATCGGCAGATTTGCGAAGCACCTGCTTGCGAACGGTATCGCCGATCAGGCAGCCTTGGACGCAATTCATCAGAGCGTGATGGCGGAGATAGAAACCGCGGTCACGAAGGCGATGTCGGATCCCGAGCCGCAGCCCGAGGATGCCCTGGAGGACATGTTCGTATGAGCGTGCGGCGACTGGGAATCGCTGAGGCACTGCGGGAGGCGATCGCTGAGGAGATGCGCCGGGACGAGCGTGTTTTCTGCATCGGGGAAGACATTGGCATACCTGGCGGATGGGGCGGCGCTTTCACCGTGACCCTCGGGCTGGAAAAGGAGTTCGCCGACCGGATGGTGAACACGCCCATCTCAGAGGCGGGCCTCATGGGCGCGGCGCTGGGCGCGGCAATGATGGGCATGCGGCCCATCGCGGACGTGCAGTACGCGGACTTCCTCTTCTGCGCCATGGACCAGGTAGCCAACCAGGTGGCCAAGATGCGCTACATGTCCGGCGGCAGGCTGGAAGTCCCCATGGTGATGCGCGCGCCGGTCGGCGTGACAGGACGCGGCGCGCAGCACGCGCAGATGATGGAGCCCTATTTCCTGCCCCTGCCGGGCATCAAGATCGTGTGCCCGGCCACCGCCTATGACGCAAAGGGTCTCTTGAAGTCAGCCGTCCGCGACGGGAACCCCGTGCTCATGTTCGAGCATAAGCTGCTGTACGGCTCCAAGGGGCCGCGCACGGAAACCGGCGCCTTCGATGCTTCCAGCGACATCCCCGACAGCGACTACACGGTGCCCATCGGCAAGGCCGTTGTGCGCAGGCAAGGAAAGGACGTGACCATCATCGCCACGCTCCTGATGATGCACCGGTCCATGGAGGCTGCCGCGCTTCTTGAAAAGGAAGGAATCAGCGCCGAGGTGATCGACCCTCGCTCCCTGGTGCCGTTCGACTGGGAGCTGGTGAAGGAATCTGCGGCAAAGACGGGCCGGGTGGTGACAGTGGAGGAAAGCCCCCGGCGCGGCGGCATGGGAGCGGAGATCGCCGCAACGCTGGCCGAGGAGATGATAGATTTCCTGGTCGCTCCCGTGAAGCGGGTGGCGGCGCCGAATACGCCAGCGCCATTCTCCCCGCCCATGGAGAAGTTCTACGTTCCCGACGCCACGCGCATAGCAAAGACCGTGCGGGACCTGATGGCTATTTCGTAAGGGTCTGCAGCCGTGGTCAGGGGTCCTATCGATTCCCGACCCGTTGGAAGCGGACGAGCAGAGAAAATCTGCCAGTTGACATTGTCGTAAATCAGTAGCAATACTTACGATATGCAACAAAACGTTGCGCGCCTGAAACTCCTGGACGAGGTCATCCAACGGCTGGGCGAGTCGCCTGTCGTGACCCTTTTCGGGGCTCGCCAGGTGGGCAAAACGACCCTCGCAAGGCAAGTCCAGGAGCGGGTCGGCAGCGCGACGGTATTTGACCTCGAGAGCCCAGCGGGCAGGGCCGCGCTCGACCGTACGCCGGAATTAGCGCTGCGCGACTGCGAAGGGCTCGTGGTGATAGACGAAGTCCAGCGTATGCCCTCGCTCTTCGAGATCCTGCGGCCGATTTGCGACGACCCGAAGCGGCGAGCAAATTTTCTTCTTCTCGGGAGCGCGTCGCCGGAACTGGTCCGCGGCATCTCGGAGTCTTTGGCCGGGCGGACCCAGTTCATCGCGGTGCCGGGTTTCAGCCTTGGAGAGGTCGGCGGGGAGGAGCAGGACCGGCTCTGGCTCCGCGGCTCCTTTCCGCGATCCTTCCTCGCTGGCTCCTCCGAGTCAGCGCTCAGGTGGCTGGAGTCGTTCCGTCGGACGATCGTCGAGCGCGACATCCCCGGCCTCGGCCTGCGGATTCCGGCCGCGACCCTCGAACGGTACTGGTCCTTGCTCGCGCACTGGCACGGCCAAGTCTGGAACGCCGCGGAGCTCGGTCGGGCCATGGGGGCGAGTCCGGCCACCGCGAACCGTTATCGCGACATCTTTGTCGGCACGTATATGATCAGGATCCTCCAGCCCTGGTTCGAAAACCTCGGGAAGCGGCAGGTCAAGGCACCGAAGGTCTACTTCCGAGACTCGGGGATGTTGCACCAATTCCTCGGGATCGGGGATATGCGCGCCCTGAGGGAGCACCCGCGCTACGGAGCGAGCTGGGAAGGCTTCGCCCTCGAGCAGGTTCTGTCGATGCATGGCGACGCGGACGCGTATTTCTGGTCGACCCAGCGGGGAGCTGAGCTGGACCTTCTCCTCCTGCGGCGCGGCAAGCGATGGGGATTCGAATTCAAGTGTACGGATGCTCCAGCTACAACGAAGTCGATGCGCATCGCGCTTGAAGATCTCAGGCTCGACCGTCTCTGGGTCGTTTATCCCGGGAGGGCCGCATATCCCATGGGCGAGCGAATCGACGCGCTGCCCCTGCGCGACATCGGGGGGATCGATCTCCTGAAAGCCTGATTCAGTTTGCCCCAACGCCGCCACTGTGAGCCCGCTGAGCGGCGTGGGATTCGTGTGCGAGAAGGTCTCGGGTACGTGAACGCAGAAGGCGGCGCTGACAGTATCGTGGAACGGCACAAACGATCAGTTCGGTGCGTCCGCTGCCGTGGATGCGGACAGGTCCACAGCGGCCGTGGGCGCACCGTACGCGAATGTCGGCTACGTCGACAACGGCACGGTCGATATTTACGACAGGCCGGTTGGCGGTTGGGGAAACAAGAGTGAAGACTACCTCTGGTACTATGGGCAGACTAGTGCCATTGCCGGCTACTCAGTTTCCATGTCGGCCAATCAGTCTCAATTTCGACTGACGGCATCGTGATTGCCGCGGCCAAAGCCGCCAGGCTCTTCCCACCCCCAAGGGGAAAGTCAGGCCTTTTTTCCCTTGACCTGGCCGTTCCAGAAGGTATTTTTAAGGATAATGAGGTGACGAGATGAAACCTGTTGTCTGGGGTGTGCTTTCGGTTTCCAACCACTACAAGCTCAGGGTCCACCCGTACGTGAGCAGATCCCCGATCATACAGATGCGGGGCCTGGCGTCGCGTTCGGCCGACAAGGCGGCGGAGGCCGGACGCGAGCTTGGGATCGCGAAGACGTATGGCTCCTACAATGATCTGCTTGCTGACAAGGAGATCGAGGCGGTTTATATCCCCCTTCCCAACCATATGCACGCGGAGTGGGTGAGGAAGGCAGCCGATGCGGGAAAACACGTGCTCTGCGAAAAGCCTTTTGCAATGAACGCGGAGGAGGCGGAAAATGCAATCCGCTACGCGGAGCGCAAGGGCGTGCTGGTGATGGAGGCCTTCATGTACCGGTTCCATCCCCAGTGGAAGAGGGCGCGGGACCTTGTGAAGGCCGGTGAGATCGGACAGGTCCAAGCCATCTCAACGATCTTTTCCTACGATCTGAAGGACCCACGAAACATCCGCAATATCCTGGCCGTGGGCGGCGGGGCCATCCCCGACATCGGGTGCTACGCCGTGTCCAGCGCCCGGTTCCTCCTCGGCAAGGAGCCCCAGCGGGTCATCAGCCTCGTGCAGAGGGACCCTGTCATGGGAACGGACATCCTGTCCACCGCGCTCCTCGACTTCGGAGATGCCCGGTGCCAGTTCACGCTCGGCACCCAGACCTATCCGTGGCAGCGCGTCGATGTCGTAGGGTCGGGTGGAGAAATTGCCGTCCTGCTTCCGTTCAACGCCTACGCGGATGTGCCCATGCAGGTCTCCGTCAGCACGAGCCTGGGGACCCGTCAGATCTACACGCCCGCAACCGACCAGTACGTGGAGATGTTCGAAGCCTTCTCCCGCGCCGTTCGCGACGGCACGCCCGTCCCCACGCCGGCGCAGGATGCAATCAACAATATGAAGGTGCTCGACGCGGTGTTCAGGTCGGAGAAGTCGGGAAGCTGGGAAAAGGTCTTCTAGCGGCAATCCCGGGCACACCCCGGGGGCACACCCCGCGCGCGCTTGGGCGCCCCCTCGTGGAGACATTCGGCTCCCCCCTTTTATCCTTTGTCCAGCGTCTCCCCGATGACCCTGGCCTGGTCAATGAGATCCTCGGTCTCCTTGATCCAGAACGCCTTGCCCCCCCAGTCAGGGTGGCTCCCGCGGAACCAGGCGTCATTGCGCTGCCGCGCCCTCCATGCCAGGAAATAGATCATGCGCATGAAACGCAGAGGCTCGATGAGCCGGAGGGTCGCGTGATCGAAGCCTGTGAACTGCTCGTATCCCTCCAGGAGGAGCGCCAGCTCCCGAGCGCTTTTGGCCGCATGGTCGGGGAGGATGAGCCATAGATCCTGCACCGGCTGTCCGCTCATCATGTCGTCGAAATCTATTAGGATAAGACCGGCGTCCGGGCCTGTTCCGGGTCGATCGATGATGTTGCCCCGATGACAGTCCCCGTGGATTCTCTGCCGGGGAACACCGTCGAACAGGGGTGAGATGCGCGCAAGAGTCTCCCCGCACGCTGAGCGAAAAGCATCGACGCAGTCCGGATGCACCAGGCCTTCCGAAAGCAGCTCCTCCACGAATGAGGCCGTGAGAGTGGCGGGCATGCACGTTTCCCGGTAGGGCGCCTCCCGCCGGGCTCCGACGGCGTGGCACCTGCCAAGAAGCGCTCCGAGCCGCAGGTAGTCGTCGCCCGACTCCGGCTCGAAGGTTCGGCCTCCGGTCCGCGGAAAGAGGGCGAAAAGATACTCGCGGCGCCCCCCGCCGTCGCGCCCGTCCCCATCATCCGCGGCTGCCGTATACAGGGTTTCCCTGTCGATGCCGGGCAGGGGCGCGATTACCGGGATTTCCGCGTGGGCGCAGTCGAGAAGGAACTGGTGCTCGTCAAGAATGGCTGCCTCTGTCCACCGGCCCGGCCGGTAGAACTTGGCCACGAAACGCTCACCCGTGTCGGCGCGGAGGCCATACACGCGGTTGACATAGCTGTGGTAGGATTCCAGCGTCCCGTCAAGCGCGTGACCATATGCGTTTTCCACCGCGCGCATGGCGAGCTCGGGCGAAAGCGAATCGAATGAGCCTATGCGCACCTCTGCCTCCGCGGGGGGAATATACCCAGACCAGCATGCAACGGATAGGGGCGCGCCGGCCCCCTTGAGCCATGGGGAAATTGATGACATGCTCTGCTCCGCCCGGAAACCAGGATGAAGATGAGATATAGCGCGCCGATTGCCGATATCATTCAGCGACGTTTCTCCTGCCGCACGTTCCTGGAGCAGCCCATCGGAGAAGCTGCCCGCGCGCGGCTGATGGAAGCCGCGGAGGCGATGCGCTCGGGACCCTTAGGCTCCGAGCTGCGTTTCCGCCTGGTAGCCGTGACACCGGAAGATGCCGCCGCCCTCAAGGGGCTGGGCACGTATGGGATCCTCAAGGGCGTCACGGGTTTCATCATCGGCGCGGCCGCGGCCCGGGGAAAGTATCTGGAGGACTACGGCTACGCGCTGGAGCAGCTCATCCTTCTGGCAACCGATCTCGGGCTGGGCACCTGCTGGCTGGGCGGCTTTTTCACAAAGAGCACTTTCTCCCGGCGCATTGGCGTGACGGGAGCTGAACGTGTTCCCGCTGTCGCGGCTGTCGGATTGATGGCGGATCGGGAGAAGGCGTGCCAGGGCGTGCTCCGTCGCGCGGTCGGCGGGAGCCGGAGAAAGCCCTGGCAGGATCTTTTTTTCGACCGCGAGTTCGGCATGCCCCTCACGCGCGAGAGCGCTGGCCCATACGGAGTACCGCTGGAAATGGTCCGGCTCGGTCCTTCGGCATCGAACAGGCAGCCTTGGCGTATTGTCCGGGAGGGACGCGTGTGGCATTTCTTTGTCAGCCGGACGCCCGGCTATCACGGACTCTTGACGAGCGGACTTTTAAGGCTGGAGGATCTTCAGCGCGCGGACATCGGCATCGCGATGTGCCACTTCGAGCTTTCGGCGCGGGAGCAGGGGCTCACGGGCGCCTGGACGATGCGCCCCCCGGGCGCGCAGCCTTTGCCACCGTGCTCTGCCGGGCGCCCCCAGGGCGCGCAGCCTCTGCTGCCGTGCTCTGCCGGGCGCCAGCCTGCCCTGCCGCTGTCCAATGCGCGCACGGAATACATTGCAAGCTGGGAGGAATCGGTGTAAGCCCTTCCAGAGGCCCCGCGCCCGAGCATCATTCCGGCTCCGCCATTGGGTTGACGATTCATAAGCAAAGATATATATTAAGGTTGCTTACATAATAAGCAGGCTTAACAATGAGTGAGACACAGAAAACAATCATTATCCTAAGGGAGCTCACGGAGGCATTCATGGTACGTTCCCTGACCAGCCTGAGGCATTACGCCAAGGCCGGGGGGCTTTCCATGCCGCAGTTCAGCCTCATGATGCGCCTTTACCACGGAGGGGGATGCGAGGTGCACGACATCGGCAGCCAGTTCGACGTCACCAGCGCCGCGGCAAGCCAGATGGTGGAACGTCTGGCGCAGGGCGGCCTGGTGGTCCGCGCGGAGAACCCCGACGACCGGCGCGTCCGCCAGATCACCATCACGGCAAAGGGGCGCGCGCTCATCGACAGGGGCATGGACGAACGCTACCGGTGGGTGGATGAGCTGGTCGGGTTCATTCCCGCGGCCCATCGCGCCGCCGTGCTTGCGGCGCTGCCGGTCCTTATTGAGGCGGAGAAGAAGCTGCCCCAGCTGCATCCGCACCCCCATTCCCGGGAGGCAATAATGGCGCTCCGGGAACGTCACTAAGAGCAAGGAGAGATTCATGCTGAAACTATTTCGAAATCTGAAGCCCTACACCATCCTGGTCATCATGGTGGTCATCCTGGTTGCGGGCCAGGCAATCGCCGAGCTGTTCCTGCCCACGCTGATGTCCGACATCGTGGACACCGGCATCGTGAAGGGCGATACGGGATACATCCTGCGGGTCGGCGGCATCATGCTGCTGGTGGCCTTGGTGGACATGACAGCCGCATTCTTTGCCGCCCTGATTTCTGCCCGGGTCGGCATGGGGTTCGGCCGCGACCTGCGCAGGAAGGTTTTCACGCACGTGGAGGGCTTTTCCCTGCACGAGTTCGACATCATCGGCACCCCGTCTCTGATCACCCGGACCACCAACGACATCACCCAGGTGCAGATGTTCACGATGATCATGATGCGCATGCTCATCATGGCCCCCATCATGGCCATCGGCGGGGTCTTCATGGCGCTGCAAAAAGACGCAAAGCTGACGTGGGTGATTGCGGTGGTCATCCCCATCATCGCCGTGGTGGTCACGATCACCGCCTCAAAGGCGATTCCCCTTTTCCGCTCCATCCAGGCCAAGATCGACAGGATTAACCAGGTGCTGCGGGAGGGCCTCAGCGGCGTGCGCGTCATTCGCGCTTTCAACAGGGTCGATCATGAAAAGAAACGGTTCGACACCGCCAACCTGGATCTCACCAATGTATCCATCCGGGTCAACAAGCTCATGGCGCTCGTGATGCCGCTCATGATGCTCATCATGAACCTCACGACCATCGCCATCATCTGGTTCGGGGCAAAGCGGATCGACCTGGGAGAGATGCAGGTGGGAGCGCTCATGGCGTTCCTCCAGTACGCCATGCAGATCCTCTTCTCACTGCTCATGGTCTCCTTCCTGTTCATCATGCTGCCCCGCGCCTCCGCCTCCTCGAGCAGGATCAATGAGGTCCTCGCGCTGAAGCCCGGCATTAAGGACGCCGAGACCACGCGCAGGGCTGACGCGGAACGCGGCTATATCGAGTTTAGGAACGTCACCTTCGCCTACCCCGGCGCGGAGGAGCCCGCCATCCGCGACATCTCCTTCAGCGCCAAGCCCGCCGAGGTGACCGCGATCATCGGCGGCACCGGCGCGGGCAAATCGACCCTGGTCAACCTCATCCCGCGCTTCTACGACGTGGCATCGGGAAGCATCCTGGTGGACGACGTGGACATCCGCGAGATGCCGCAGGAAGCCCTGCGCGCAAAGCTGGGATTCGTTCCGCAGAAGGCCGTGTTGTTCAACGACACCATCGCCAACAACATCCGCTACGGCCGTGAGGAGGCCACTGACGAAGAGGTGGCGCACGCGGCGGAAACGGCGCAGGCCCTTGAGTTCATCCTGGCCATGCCGGATGGGTTTGAGTCCATCATCGCGCAAGCGGGAGCGAACGTTTCCGGCGGGCAGAAACAGCGCCTGGCAATCGCTCGGGCGCTCGTGCGAAATCCCGAGATTTATATATTCGACGATACTTTCTCGGCCCTTGATTTCAAGACCGACGCGAAGCTCCGCGCCGCCCTGAAAAAGGAGACGGCCGACGCCACGGTGATCATCGTGGCGCAGCGGGTGAACACGGTGATGGACGCCGATCGCATCATCGTCCTGGACGACGGACAGGTGGTCGGCATGGGCACCCATCGGGAGCTCATCCGCACGTGCGAGGTGTACCGAGAGATTGTCTCCTCGCAGCTCTCCGAGGAGGAACTGGCATGAGTGACGGACGCGCAAACGCCACGGGATACCGTGGCAATAATGGAAATAACGGACGAAACACTGCCGCGCCGCAGCCGGCAACGCCGGCCGCTGGCGGCGCTGGCTCCGGGCGTGGCGGTCCCGGCTTCGGCCCGGGCCGGGGAGGCCCGGGCGGGCATCGCGGGGGGCCCATGGGCGGCTTCGGCCGTCCCGTGGAGAAGCCTAAAAACTTCGGCAAGTCCCTGAAGCGCCTGGTCGCGTTTCTCAAGCCGCACATGGCGAAGCTGATCGCGGTGTTCGCGCTGGCCATCGCGAGCACCGTGTTTTCGATTTTCGCGCCCAAGATCATGGGCAAGGCGACCACGAGGCTGTTCGAAGGGCTCATGGCCAAGATGATGCACCTTCCCGGCGCGGCGATCGACTTCGGGTACATCGGCCAGATCGTGGTGCTCCTCATCGGCCTGTACGTGGTGAGCGCGATCCTCAGCTACATCATGCAGTTCGTCATGGCAGGGGTTTCCCAGAAAACGGTGTACGACATGCGGAAGCGGGTGAACGACAAGCTCGCCCGTCTGCCCCTGAAGTTCTACGACGGCCGCACCCATGGCGAGATCATGAGCCGTTTCACCAACGACATGGACAACATCGCCAACACCCTCCAGCAGAGCCTTACCCAGATCATCACCTCCGTGGTGACCATACTCGGGGTCGTCATTATGATGCTCACCATCAGCCCCCTGCTCACGCTGATCACCATCGTGGTCCTGCCCTTGAGCTTCATCGTGACCCGGATCATCGCGCCGAAGTCGCAGAAATACTTCGGGGAGCAGTGGAAGCAGATCGGCGAGCTGAACGGCCACATCGAGGAGATGTACACGGGCCACACCATCGTGAAGGCGTTCGGACATGAGAGGAAATCGATAGAGAAGTTCGACGCGGTCAACGAAAAGGTTTACGATGCAAGCTGGCGCGCCCAGTTCATCTCGGGGCTCATGTTCCCGCTCATGACCTTCATCAACAACATCGGCTACGTGGCCGTGGCGGTTGCCGGCGGCATCATGGTGACGCGGAAGGCCATCGCGATAGGCGACATCCAGGCCTTCATCCAGTACTCGCGGCAGTTCACCATGCCCATCGCGCAGACCGCGAACATCGCCAACATATTGCAGAGCACGGTCGCCTCCGCGGAACGGGTGTTCGAGCTTCTGGACGAGCCGGAGGAGGAGGCTGATCGGGCGGATGCACTGGTCCTTTCCTCCCCCAAGGGCGAGGTGAGGTTCGAGAACGTGAACTTCAGCTACAAGGAGGACGCGCCGCTCATCCAGGACATGAACCTCGACGTGAAGGAGGGACAGACCATCGCCATCGTGGGGCCCACGGGCGCGGGCAAGACCACGCTGGTGAACCTGCTCATGCGCTTCTACGAGATCCAGGCAGGCCGCATCACCGTGGACGGAAAGGACATCAGGGACGTGAAGCGGGGCAACCTGCGCTGCACCTTCGGCATGGTTCTCCAAGATACGTGGCTGTTCAACGGCACCATCCGGGACAACATCGCGTACGGCCGCAGCTCGGTTACCGACGAGGAAATCCACCAGGCCGCCGTGGCGGCGCACGCCGACCACTTCATCCGCACCCTCCCCGACGGGTACAACACGGTCCTGAACGAGGAGGCGTCCAACATCTCCCAGGGTCAGAGGCAGCTTCTCACCATTGCGCGGGCGATCCTCATCGACCCGGCCATCCTCATCCTGGACGAGGCCACAAGCTCCGTGGACACCCGCACCGAGGTCCTCATCCAGAAGGCAATGGCGCAGCTCATGAAGGGCCGCACGAGCTTCGTGATAGCGCACCGGCTCTCCACGATCCGTGACGCGAAATTGATCCTCGTGATGAACCACGGGAAGATCATCGAGACGGGAAATCACAAGGAGCTGCTGGCCAAGGGCGGGTTCTACGCTGACCTGTACAACAGCCAGTTCACCGGCGCCAATATCGAGGCTGAAGAGCAGCGTCAGGCGTCCAGTGCGCCCAAACCGCCCTCGGTGCCGCCCGTCCCGCAGCCAGTGGGCATACTGCGCTGATCCAATAAATCGGGCCGCCCCTGCGGGCGGCCCGATTCGTTTCTCATCCCTTCCATGGCGCCTCGGGAACCCCTTCACGCTGATTGCAGGTTCGCGCAAAGGCGTACAAATACGTGGAAAGCCGGTTCAAGTATGGAAGGGCTCCGGCCGCGGAATCGCCGGGCTCCACGCTGGACACGCGGCGCTCGGCCCTGCGGCAGACCGTGCGGGCCACGTGCGCCCACGCTGCCGCGGGATGTCCACCGGGCAGGATGAAGCTCTGCAATCGGGGGAGGGCGGCATCCATCCGCTCAATGGCGCGCTCAATAACGGCAAGAGGGCCGGGGTCGGGCTTGCGCAGCATTCCCGCGGCCGGAGAGCCAGGAGACGCCGCCAGCTCGGCGCCGATGTGAAGCAGCTCTCCCTGAATGGCCTGGATCTCCTGGCGAAGCGCGGTCTGAGTTATCGGAAGAAATGCCGCCAGGGCTCCCAGCACTGAGCACAGCTCATCGACATCGCCGCACGCCTCAATGCGGGCATGGCTCTTGGGAACGAGCTCGCCGCTCGACAGGCTCGTCATGCCCTGGTCACCAGTTCCCATCACTCTTCCTTCTCCTGGTCCATGAACTCCTTTGCTCATTTCTGATTATAGAAGAGATGCGCCGGCAGCACCAGATGGCGACAATGAGGATCAGGACACCGTACTGTTCAATCGCGTCGACCGGCGCGGGGCCCGGCTTCACCAAGGGAGCGATCGAACAGAGTATCCTCCGCGGTGGAGAACGCAATTCTTTCTCCGCTTGACTCGCCGATGACCTGCGACTGCCGGCGCTCCATCTCGACATCGGCGTATGCCGTGTCGCGTGGCACGAACACGTCGACCTTGAACGCTGTGGCGATATGAATCACGTTGAACGAGCTTCGCAGCGTCGCGGCATCGGCTATCGCATCGATGTCCGCATAGAACTCAGGGCCCAGCTCTTTCACAAACCGTCCTGCCTGCCCCGGCTCGAGCTTGGCGACGATGTCGG
This sequence comes from Spirochaetia bacterium, assembly GCA_049519415.1. Classification (GTDB taxonomy): domain Bacteria; phylum Spirochaetota; class Spirochaetia; order SZUA-6; family Fen-1364; genus Fen-1364. The sequence goes on along the minus strand of JBEKQU010000060.1, from coordinate 1,988 downwards.
CGCCCAGCGTCGCCCGTGCCACTCCATGAGCCGAGGAGGCGAGGGATCCACCGACGAAATACGGGATCTCCATACGCTCGAGGGCCTTGGCCACCGCGAGGGTGACACGAAGCGGCTCTGGAATCACCGGCCGTACACCTTGGAGGCGAGCTCGGGCCCGAGGATTGCCTCGGCCGCAAGACATTGGAGCTTGGCCGTGGAGGCGCCGGGGTTACGGCTCGCCACACCGATGCGCGACAGGAGCATGACGGTCTCCGACATCTCTGCAGCGGCGCGCAAACGTTTACACGTCGAGGCCTTCCGGAGGATGTCAATCTGGATCGCTTCTATTTCGGGGCTCGTGTCCATGCTCGCCATCCGGAGTTGCTCCTCTCTTATCCTACCACATCGGGGCTCTCGGTTGCAGCCCGTCATGTGACGCCGCGGACGTGCGTATATCACCGACGCCTGGACAATTCCCGCGCTATCGGTTCGAATGACAAACGATGAGCCGCGTGGACAGCCCCCTCACCCTGCAATCCTCGCACCGGAAGCTCCAGGAGGGATTCGCGTGGGCAAAGGCGCAGGCGCTCGCGTACGTCTTCCTTGGCGATCCCGTCGGTGACTGGTACGAAGCGTCGCTGCCCGGCCGTGAAGCCTTCTGCATGCGCGATGTCTCCCATCAATGCACGGGCGCCCGCGCGCTCGGCCTGGCTGCGGTGACACGGAACATGTTCCACGCGTTTGCCAGGAACATTTCCGCGTCCCGGGACTGGTGCACGTTCTGGGAGATCGACAAGCGCGGAGCCCCCTGTTCCGCGGACTACCGGGACGATTCCTCCTTCTGGTACAACCTGCCGGCAAACTTCGACATCCTGCAGGCGTGCTTCCGGGAGTACCTCTGGACAGGGGATCGTGCCTATATTGACGATCCAGCGTTCCTGCATTTCTACGAGGCCACCGTATCGAGCTACGTGGACGCGTGGGACAAGGACGGGGATGGAATTCCCGAGCACCGCCCGGAGTACGGCGTCCGTGGCCTGGGGTCATACGACGAGGGAAGGAACGGGCGGGCCTGCCTTGCTGGCGGAGACCTTGTGGCCCTCCAGTTCGCCGCGTACCAGGCGTATGCGGAGATCATAGCGCTCCGGGGCAACACTGCGGAAGCCGAAAGGTTCCTCACCAAGGCCCGGCTGCTCCGCGAGCAGTACAATGGCCGATGGTGGGATGCGCAGCGCGGCATCTTTTCCAGCATTAAGCTCCAGGATCGTTCGTTCGCCGCTGACTTCATACCGGGAATCCAGGTTTTTCCCCTCCTGTCCGGAATCATCGAAGAGGGGCTGAAGACGGATGCTACGCTGGACGCATTGATCAGGGCGGAGGCGCCCAATGTGGAGTCACGCTCCTATTATCCTGAGGTCTATTATGCGTACGGCCGCAACGGGTCCGCGTATCGTGAGCTGATGGCGCTTGTTGATCCGGGCCTTGAGAGGCGCGAGTATCCCGAGGTCTCCTTTGCCGTGCTTGGATCGATCGCTGCAGGGCTCATGGGCATCGAGCCCGATGCGCGCGAAAACCTCGTGGCAACCCTCCCCCGGCTCACGCGGGACACTGCGTGGGTTGAGCTGGGGAGCGTTGCCGTGATGAAAAATGTGATAAACATCCGCCACGAGGGAACCGAACGTTCCCTCTGCCGCAACGCATCAGGCGCGTCATTTATCTGGAAAGCCGTTTTCCCCGGAACCTTGAACACGCTTATCGTGGATGGCCAAAAGACCGCGGCAACAACGGGAAGGGGAGTGAACGGCCAGGAGCTGTCGTGGGTGGTGGTTCGGATGGAGCCGGGCGAGAGTCACACTGTATGCAGGAACCGGTGAGTCGGCTGAAGCAGCAATTCCAAATCTCGGCTTGGGGGGCGAGAGGGACTGGCCGTGGTCGCGTTTTCAGCCAGGGTAGTTGCCCGACCACGGTGTGACAGGCTCGGAGGGATAGCACGTATGTAGAGGAAC
>JBEKQU010000059.1:0-33758 GCA_049519415.1 Spirochaetia bacterium | reverse complement strand
TTAGAGTCTCCTACGGGGAGGAACCCCCTCGTCTTTAGACGAAGACTTTAGTAGGCTTGCGGTGATATGAAACAGTACCGAAAGGCCTCACATTGCGCATATGACATCAAATACCACATCGTGTGGATAACGAAATACCGCAAGCCAGTATTAAGGGGCGCAATAGGAATACGAACGCGCGATTTGATCAAAATGGTATGCGCGAGCTTGGACGTCGAGATAGTAAAAGGGTCAATCAGTCGAGATCACGTTCATCTGTTAGTGAGTGTCCCCCCCACGATAGCGGTGTCCAAGCTCGTGCAGCGCATGAAGGGGCTGACGTCACGGAAACTGCTGGAGGAGAACCGCGGATTGAACAAAGCATTCTGGGGGAGGCATCTTTGGGGCCGCGGCTACTTTGTGGCATCAACAGGGAATGTGACTGAGGAAATGATCGCCCGCTATAAAGAGAATCAACAGAGAATCAACAGGACATGGAGCGGGACCAAGATGCCGACTTCAAAGTGGAACCGTGACGTCGGCCCCAGTCGGCTTTAGCCGACAAGCGCAATCCCACCGACTTTAGTCGGTGGTGGTTTAGCAAACTTTTCTATCATCCTTTCTTTGGTTCTATTAGAGAGATTAGGATCGGACAGGCAGTCTGCAGGGTCGACCATGAAAAAAGCCCGGCAGGGCCGGGCTCTCTTTCCGTCTCACCTATGAGCGGTGGTTCGACCTACTCGATGAGGATGGCTTCCGCCGGACAGTCGCTGGCCGCGTCACGCACCGCCTTCTCGAGGTTCGCAGGCACGGCGGGATCGATCACCTCGGCCGCATCCTTGCCCATCTTGAAGACCTGGGGCACGCCGTCAGTGCACAGGCCGCAGGCCGTGCAGAGGTCAGGGTCTATCTTCACCTTCATCGTCTGCTCCTTCCTGATGTGATTGCCCGCCGGTCCGCGTTCGGCGGCGGGCACCACGACCATACCGCAATTCTCCTGTCTTTTCAAGGAGATGCGCCGCCAAGGTCGAGGCGCAGATCCGGCGCCCTGCAACTTGACAGTTTTCTCATTTTCGCTATCCTTGGCGGAGATTCAGATCCCTTATTGGAGGTATCGGATGATTGCTCTCACCATCGGCGTCGTGCTGGTGCTTTTCGCCGTCTACGCGGTCCTGCCCGTGTCGTGGAGCTTGCAGTGGTGGCCCGAGGTCATTCAGTTCCTGAAGGGGGGAGTTCCCATTCTCGCCGTCTTCATTGGCTTGATTGCTTTCTTTGTCGGCGTTGCGGATATCAAGGACAAGATGGAAGCCAAGAAGGAGGAGGCCGAGGAGAAAGAGGAGAAGAAGGCGGAACCGGACAAGGGGACTACTTGACGGTGCTTCAAAGCAAGCGTATCGGTAGGAGCGCTGACTACTTGACATTCGCGCGCCGGTATGTAAGCTTACCCTTCCCGCGGTATACGCGCCGCATTCCTCTCCATCAGGTGAGTCCGCGTTGCCGCGCCATGATTGCACGGAAGGGTTGAGACAAGGATGAAAACGATATTTGTGAATCCCGCCGATGTCGACCATAAATGGTATCTCATTGACGCGGACGGAAAGGTTCTCGGCCGGCTGGCTTCGCGCGTCGTGGGGATTCTCCGGGGCAAGAACAAGCCGGAGTATGCGCCCCATTGGGACATGGGCGATTCTGTAGTCATCATCAATGCCGACAAGATCCGGGTGACGGGACGCAAAACGTCCCAGAAGCTCTACTACAGGCATTCCCGCTATCCCGGCGGGTTTCGCGCAGAGCCTTTTGAGAAGGTATTCGCCCGCAAGCCGGCATGGCCCCTGGAGCGCGCAATCGAGGGAATGCTCCCCAAGGGGGCCCTCGGCCGCAAAATCTTCAAAAGGCTCAAGGTCTACGCCGGACCCGACCATCCCCACGCGGCGCAGAAGCCGATCAAGCTGGATATCTCCTAGAGAAGCGAGGATGAGACATTGATCAAGAATCTTTCGGTTGCCACCGGCAAGCGCAAAACGTCAATCGCGCGCGTCTTCCTTCGCGACGGCGCCGGCGCCGTGACCGTCAACAGCAAGACGGTGGAGGAGTACTTTGCCGGGCTGCGGAACGCCCAGAACGTCAGGGCCCCCCTTGAAGTCACCAATTCCACCGGCAAGTTCGACGTGCTTATTACGGTCAGGGGCGGCGGGATCTCCTCACAGATTGAAGCGTGCCGGCACGGCATCGCTCGCGCGCTGAACGCGTATGACGCCTCCAACCACGTCTCGCTCCGCGCGAACGGTTTCCTCACGCGCGACTCGAGGATGGTGGAGAGAAAGAAATACGGACAGTCGGGTGCGCGGAGACGCTTCCAGTTCTCCAAGCGATAAGCCGGACACTCAGAACACGCCCGCGGATGCGGAGCAAAAAGTCACGGTTGTTTCCGTAGAGCTCAAGGGAGCCGGGGGAGAGGCGGTGCGCATTCACCTCTCCGACGGCTCCTTTTTCATCCTCCACGCCGAAGTCTTCGCCCGCGCGGGCATCGCCGCGGGAACCCCGATTGATTCCGAGACGAGGTCCCTCCTCCTTGCGCGCTCCGAGCGTATTTTCGCGCGCCTGCGCGCACTGAGCCTCCTCTCCCGCGCGGCGCACACCCGGCAAGGGCTGGCGCGAAAGCTCGCCGCGCGCGGCTTCAGCAAGCAGGCCATACGCCACGCCATCGCGCGCATGAGCGAGCTCGGCTATCTTGATGACAGGGCCTTTGCCGAATCATGGGTCAATTCGCGCATGTCATCGCGGAAGGAGGGCGCCAAGGCCCTCTATCGCGGCCTGCTTGGCCGCGGGGTGGCTCGCCCCCTTGCTGAGGAGGTGGTGAGCGGTCTGTGCCCCTTTGAGAAGGAGTTGATCGGCGCGCGCGCGCTTGCCGCCGGGCTTTCCCTGAACGCAGCGATCCGCGCGCTCACGGGCCGGGGGTTCCGGTCCCGCACTATTGCGGCGCTCCTTCGGGAGCTGAAGGAAACAGGTCGAGGACGGGAGGAGGAGTGAAGTCGAATCCCCGGCGCAGGACGAGCCGCGCCAGGTCAATGATGCGGGAAGCGCTGTCCAAAATGACGGAATCCGAAGATGCCACTATCCCTTCATAGGTTTTCAGCGGATAATCAGCGCTGTGCGCAAGGGCCACGGCGAAGGGGTGCGGCAGGCGCCCGAGCCGCTCCCTCACGATCTCGGCCATGAGGCCGGAGAATGCAATAGGCTCATCAAGATACACGTCAATCCGGGCCGGCCGCGCCGCCGTGATCACCTCGATGATCTCCTGAATGGCCCTTTCGGTGATCGGAGAAGACCGGTAGCTGCCATGCGTCGCGGAGGTATCGCGGACCACGCCGTCTTCCGCGATGAAGAGGGGCAGGCCGCGCAGATGGCTTTCCACCGTGATGAGCACGTTGTACCAATCGATGCCAAGGGGTTGATCCTCGATGTCCGAGCTGGCTATGAGTTTTTGTCTTCTTTTTATTGCCACAACCTCGTCAATGATTCCTCGAAAAAGGCAGTTGCGCTCCATCCGGGAAAGTCTGTGCCTGTCGCCAATCAGCTTCAAAGTGGCTTTTTCAGGATATCCTCGTTCTCGGAGGTATTTGTACGTGCCGCATGCTTCTCTGAAATTTGTGGTTGACATTATGGATATAATTGGGTTAGTGTATAATATTGAGAAAAGCCATGAACGGTCTTCACGATTGAAAGGATAGCAGTAATGGGTAAGAAGGAAAAGAAGGTCCGTATCTTTTCAGCCCTCGAAGTGGCGGACATCTGCGGCGTCGTAAACCAGACCGCGATCAACTGGATCAAGAACGGCTTCCTGAAAGCGTTCATGACGCCCGGCGGTCAATACCGTGTCTACTCGGAAGACCTCTTTGCTTTTCTTTCCTCCCGAGGGATGCGCATCCCGGATGAGCTTGCCGCGATTCCCCATGCGGGACCCGATTTCGAGCGCATCCTCATCGTGGACGATGATGAGACCATCAATATGCTGCTGAAGAAATACCTCAACCGACGATCCCCGAGCTGGACCGTGATGCAGGCGTTCGACGGATTCGAGGCGGGCAGGCAGATCACAGAGGCGCGCCCGGGAGTGATCCTGCTCGACATCAATCTGCCGGGCATCGATGGACACAAGCTGTGCCGGCGCATCAAGGATGATCCGACGCTCGGCGCGCCCATCATCATTGCCATCACCGGGCTCACCGACGACGGCCTGGAGGAGAAGATCATGGCCGAGGGCGCCGACGCCTTTTTCCGCAAGCCCCTCGATTTCGAGAAGCTGCATGCCATGATCGGCGACCTTGCGGCCGCGCGCACCGGAAGGGAGCCGACGCGATGAGCGGCCAGATCCTGATCGTTGAGGATGAGGATTCCATCCGGCTCACGCTCCGCGATTATCTGAAGAAGAAGGGGCATGCGGTGATCGTGGCATCCGACGGCGTGGGCGCGATCAAGCAGATCCTCGATCATCCGGTGGCACTTGTCGTCACGGACTACCGGATGGACATCCTGGGGGGGGACTACTGGATACGGTTCCTGCGCGAGTTCTGCGCGGACAAGAAGGTCATCATCACGAGCGGGTTCCTCCAGCCTGAGTTTCCCATCCCCTATCCCGTGGTCTACAAGCCGTACGACTATTCCGAGCTGGAAGCACTGATCCGCGCAACCCTGGCCGAAGACGCGTAGGGCTCGCCGAGGAGCGCCGGCATGGGGCAACCGGAGAAAGCCGGGTTTCGCGCCGTTGTCATCGGCCGCGTGCAGGGCGTCGGCTTCCGCTATTCCGCCGTGCGCGAGGCGCGGGAACTGGACGTGAGCGGCACCGTTGCGAACCTTCCCGATGGGAGCGTTGCGGTCTTTGCCGAGGGGGACGCCGTGAAGCTGCAGCGGTTCCTCGCATGGCTGCGGAAGGGCCCTCCCGGAGCGTACGTGCGCGACGTCCAGGTGGAATGGGTTGCCTTCACCGGCGCGCATGCGCGCTTTGACGTCGAGTTCTGAGACGCTCAGAGCAGGCCGGCAGCCCACAGCATGCCGCGCTGCACAATGGTGAGCGCTTCCGGCACGTCGAAATCCCCTGCCACGTGCCCGACAGAGGCGTAGAACACGCGTCCCTGGCCATAATGTCTCTTCCACGCGACCGGCATCACCGTGCCCGCGATCCACGGATGCACTCCGCCGCCGAACGTGGTCGTGGCCAGCACCTCATTAGAGGGGTCCACGTGCATGTAGTATTGTTCGGATACCATGTCGAAGTCGGCGAGTCCCTTTGTGATGGGATCCGCGCGGTTGGTGATGCGCACGCTGTAGGGAATGACGCCGCCCGGGTGGGCCACCCACTGGCCTCCCACCATGTACTGGTAATCGGTATTCGCGCGGAAGGAGTCCCCCATTCCTCCGTGCCATCCCGCAATGCCGACGCCCCGCTGCACCGCCGCGAGCAGTCCTTTTTCCTGCTCCGGGCTGATCGTGCTCATCGTCCAGACGGGGACGATGAGATCCAGCGCTCCCATGAGGGACTCATCACGGTAGGAATCGAGGGTGGGAGAGACCGTCACCTCGAATCCCTGCTCAGACAGCCAGGGAATGAACCGGTCCGCGCATTGCTTCGGCTCGTGTCCCTCCCAGCCCCCCCATACGACGAGTGCTTTCATCAACGGCTCCCTTGATGGTTGCAGCGACGTGACGGTGATCTTTTCCGAACAGGAGCCCATTGTCAAGTAATGTCCAGGCGTCGTCGACCATGAGAGCGGAAGGCGCTTCCGCTTCCCCTTGCGCACCCTGCACGCTTCTGGTACAAGAAACGCGACCCTGCGAGCAATCTAGAGGAGAAGGTCCATGTGCGGTATATTCGGCTACGCGGGACCCGATGCAAACCCCGAGGTCCTGATCGAAGGAATCAAGAGGCTCGAGTACCGTGGCTACGATTCGTGGGGCATCTGCGTCGCCGCGAATGACCAGCTCGCGCTGCTGCGCCGGGTGGGACGGATCGGCGGGGTGGACGCATCCTCGCTGGTCCTCAGCGACGGACGTCCCCCTCTGTCGGGAATCGCGCATACCCGATGGGCGACGCATGGCGCTCCCACGGAAGCCAATGCGCACCCCCACGTGGACTGCGCCGGTAAAATCGCCGTCATCCACAATGGGATCATAGAGAACTACGCGGCGCTGCGAGCCAGGCTCCAGGCGACGGGGCACCGATTCACCAGCGAAACGGACACCGAGGTCATCCCTCACCTCATCGAGGAATTCCTCAAGACCGAATCGAGCTTCCCTGCCGCATTCCTTGCCGCGATGAAGCTTCTCGTGGGCGCTTACGGCATTGCCGCGCTCTGGGCGGGAGATCCGGCCGCCATTTTCGTGGCGCGGCACGGCAGCCCCATTGTGCTGGGGCTCGGCAAGAACCGGACCCTTGTCGCAAGCGATCCGGCTCCCCTGGTGGCGCATACGCGGGAGGTCATCTACCTGGACGACGGAGAGGCGGCCATCCTCCACAGCGACGGATTCGAGACCAGGACGCTGGAGGGGGCGCCGGTCAACAAGCGCGTGCAGCAGATCGCCTTCAGCCTCCCCGACATCGAAAGGGGAGGGTTCCCCCACTTCATGCTGAAGGAGATCTCCGAACAGCCTGAATCCATCCGCAACGCGTTCCGGGGAAGGATCGTGCGCTCCGAGGGCACGGCCAAGCTGGGCGGCGTCGACGAGGCCCTCCTGCGAAAGGTCAAGAGGTGCCACGTGGTGGCGTGCGGCACCTCCTGGAACGCGGGCCTGGTGGGCAAGTACCTCCTGGAAAACCTGGCGCGCATCCCCACGCAGGTCACGTACGGCGCCGAGTTCCGCTACGCGCATCCCGTGCTGGAGCCCGACACCATGGTGATCGCCATCAGCCAGTCCGGCGAGACGGCCGACACGCTCGCCGGCGTGCGCGAGGCCAAGCTCATGGGAGCGGAGACGATCGGCATCTGCAACGTGGTCGGATCGAGCATCGCGCGGGAGTGCGGGAAGGGCATCTACATCCACGCCGGTCCCGAGATCGGTTTCGCCTCGACAAAGGCGTTCACCAGCCAGCTGGTTGCCCTGAGCCTCCTGGCCGTGCACATGGGCCGGATGCGCGGCATGTCCCTGCGCGCGGGCCTCCTGTTCCTGGACGCGCTGGAGCGGCTGCCCGCCCAGGCCGAGCACCTCCTGGGGCAGAAGGAGAAGATCGCCGAGCTGGCGCGGAAGTACGCGCACAGCAGCAACTTCCTTTTCATCGGACGGCTGTACGAGTATCCCACGGCGCTGGAGGGCGCGCTGAAGCTGAAGGAGATCTCCTCCCTCCACGCCGAGGGGGTGCAGGCCGCGGAGATGAAGCACGGCCCGATCGCCCTTGTCGCGCCCGACGTTCCCACCGTCGTGCTCGCCGCCCAGTCCGAGATCAGGGACAAGATGGTGGGCAATGTGGAGGAGATCCTTGCCTGCAAGGGGAGGGTCATCGCGGTGGTGCAGGAGGGGGAGGAAGAGATCGCCCGTCTGGCAGATGACGTCATCTTTATACCGAAAACTCTCGACCCGCTGGTGCCCGTTCTTTCCATCATCCCCCTCCAGCTTTTCGCCTACCGCATGGGCGTGGAACGGAGATGCGACGTGGACAAGCCGCGCACTCTCGCCAAGAGCGTCACCGTGGAGTAGGACACATGAACACGAGGATCGTGCTTTTCGAGGATCACCATCTGGGCGACATGGACCCGGTCACGCTCACCCGACCGGCGTTCGCCGTGACCTGCGCGTGCTACACGCTGCACGACATCGTGGCCGGTGTAGCCCGGGATGTGGGCTGGGTGGTGCGCGACCATCTGCAGAAAACCACGGCCCTGCGCTTTCCCCAGCCCCCCCTCAGCGAGGAGGCGCCGCGGCTTTTCCTCAATGCCTCCCTCGTCCCCGACGTACGCTACGCGGAGCGCATCCGCCAGCTTGCGGAAGAGGCGCGTCCCTTCGTGGCCACCGCCGGAAGCAGGATCTCGGCCGCGCTCCTGCCCGCGGGCACGAAGGGACCGAGTCCGCTTACCGCGGAGAACGTCACCCCCTGGCTGCTGGAGCTGAAGCTGCCCCTGCTGGAGGAGGAATGCTTTCGGACCCTCGACCACCAGTTTGAAGTGATCAAATACCTGGAGCCGCTGTTCGCGGAAAACATCGGCTACCGCATCCGCACGGGAGCCTACCGCGAGGTCGCTCCGGGGGTCTACGCGGCGGAGAACGTGTCATTCGCCGGCTCCGCCGTATTCCACACCCGGGAGGGTCCCATTGTGCTGGAGAGGGACGTCGAGGTGTCTGATTTCGCATACCTTGTGGGTCCCCTGCACGTGGGGGCCCGGACCCGGATCATCGAGCGGGCATCCCTCAAGGAGCACGTCTGCGTCGGTGAGACCTGCAAAATCGGCGGCGAGGTGGAGGCGAGCATCATCGAGAGCTTCACCAACAAGCAGCACCACGGTTTCCTCGGGCATTCCTGGGTGGGCTCGTGGGTGAATCTCGGCGCGGGCACGAGCAACAGCGATCTGAAGAACACGTATGGAGAAGTCCGTTTGGAGTACCCGCACCGCCGCGTCGATACGGGAATGCAGTTCCTGGGCTGCATGATCGGGGACTACTCGAAAAGCGCGATCAATACGAGCATCTTCACCGGCAAGATCATCGGCGTATCCAGCATGCTCTACGGCTTCATCGGCTCCAACGTGCCCAGCTTCTGCAACTACGCGCGTTCCTTTGGCCAGATCACCGAATGCCCGGTGGAACAGACCATCATCATCCAGAAGCGGATGTTCGAGCGCAGGGGGATCCGGCAAAGCCCCGAGGACGCGGCGCTGCTGCGGTCAGTTTTCGAGCTGACGCGCAGCGAACGGCTCATCTCCGACGAGCCGCCCGCGCTGTAGGGTGCATGCGCAGTTTGACAATTTCATGGACTTGGCGTATCATACCTCAGATAATGGTCATGGCTTCCGATTGACGGGCTCGTGGTACAAGGAGGTGCGGGCATGCAGGAAGCGGAGAGAATCCAGATGGAGATCCAGAAAGTGATCGCCGACGATCCGACCATCCAGGAAGCGAAGCGCGTCATTGTCACCGTGGAGAAGAAGAGCTTCTGGAAAGGCGGCAAGGAGATGGTTGTCCTGAAGGGAAGCGTCCATTCCGATATGGACAGGACGAAGATCGAGAAGATCGCCACTCTACACGGCGCGGGACGCCAGGTGGTGGATGAGATCAACGTGATCCACTGACGGAGGCGCGGGCTAATTCAATATTTGCATTCCTTGCATGCGTCGGCAAAGGCTTGGATGTTCTGCGGATCGCCGAAAAAGAAATGATCAGACGGGACGCAGATGTAGCCCGCGTGATCCTTTGTCGCCTCAAAGCATTCACGCACGAGCCGGCGAGCCGCTTCGGGCGTGCCGCGCTCGAAACCCGCGTTCTGATCGAACCCGCCCATGAAGAACAGCCTGTCGCCGACCTTGCGCGACGCCTCCCGCAGGTCGCAGTCGCCGCCCATTGAGGGAGGGGTCATGGTCTCCAGGCCGTCGGCCCCGTTTCCCGCAACCAGCTCCAGCATTTTCATCACTCCTCCGCAGAGGTGATAGACGATTTTCAGGCCAACGCCGTGAAACGCGGCGTGCTGCTTCTGGTCGTAGGGAACGCAGAACTCCGCAAACATGGCCGGGCTGATCACCGTGTTGGATCCCGCGCCTCCGCCGGTCTCCACCATGTCGGCCGGGATGCCCTTCCACATTTCCGTGACCTTCAGGGTGCGCTCCAGTATCGCGGACAGCGCGTGATGCACGAAATCAGGGGTATCGATCGCCATCATGATGGCAGGCTCGGTGCCGACCATGCAGCAGAAGCTCTGCCAGGGACTTCCCTGTCCCGGGCTGAAGGGGTGGCTCCGGATGATGCCGCGCTCCCCCAGCCTCTCCTTTGCCGCTCGTATATCCGTGAAATTGACGGCAGTCGGGACCGGGGAGTACTTCTCCCAGAGAGAGAAATCCTTTTCTGTCTTTATAAGAACCTCCATCTCCCAGGTCGTGAACTGGTTGGTTGCGCCCGCCACGTGCAGCGTGCCCTCCGGCGTCTCCACCGTCTGATCCCAGAGCCTTCGTCCGTCGTCTCCCGTGCCGAGGTCCCGGCGCGCAACGCGCCACCGGGCCATGTCCCTGTCGGAATATCGGTAGACAGGCTCCACGTACATCGCGATGTCCAGTCCGAAGCGCTCGTAGGCCTGCCAGCGGTCTGCCCCCCCAAGATACGTCTTCAGGTAATATTCCATCCAGTCATGCACCTGGCATGGCAGGCGGTCCGGCCTTCCATTCGCCAGCGCAATGAGCATTCGTTCCCTGCTGGTCACTGTTCCTCCTTGGCCGATCCCCGCAACGGGGTCTCCCCGGCGGGTAAGGGTAGAACACGGCTTCTCTTAAATTCAAGGGCAGCCGGCAAGAGAATTGCCGAGGGACGCGGCAACGTGCTACGGTGCGGGGCATGCGAAAGATAAAGGAAGCGCCAATGCGCGCGCTGGTGATCGCCGCCCACCCCGATGACCCGGAGTACGGGTGCGCGGGCACCGTTGCCCGCTGGGCGGCGGAGGGAAGGGAGATCACCTATCTCCTCCTCACCAGCGGCGATAAGGGAAGCAAGAACCCGTCAATCCGGCCGGGAAAGCTCGCCACCCTCCGGGAAAAGGAGCAGAGGGAAGCGGCGAAAAAGCTGGGCGTGAACGAGCTGGTTTTCCTGCGGCATCCCGACGGCATGCTGGAGAACACCATGCAGTTGCGCAGGGAGCTTGCAGGCGCCATCCGCCGCGTGCGGCCCCACGTGGTCCTGACCATCGATCCCTGGAGGCACTACCAGACGCATCCGGACCACCGCGCGGCCGGGCTGGCGGCGCTGGATGCCGTGTACGCGGCAAAAGAGGTGAATCTTTTTGCCGAGCAGCTTGTGGATGGGATTGACCCCTGGCGGGTGAAGGAGGTGCTCCTCTTCTGGACGGACGCCCCAGATCATTGGGAGGATATTTCCGCTACAATTACTCGCCGCATCTCGGCCCTGCTTCTTCATGCCAGCCAGACGGGCAAGGACAGGGCGGGCTACGACTCATCCATTCGGAAATCCGCTCACGAGACGGCTTCCAAGGCAGGGCTTTCATACGAATATGCAGAGGCGTTCAAGCGCCTCAAGATTTAGGAGCGCTCCGGGCTTAAGTCAGGAGCGGTCGGTCCGTTCGTCCGCCGAGGCCGGGTAGTGCAGAACGGTCTCGTAGACCAAGCGGGCTATGTCGGGGTCCATGTCCCTGCTTGCCTTGCGGAATCGCTCGGCAACGGGATCCCTGCTGAAGACGCCGTCGGCAATGATGACGGGCGTCATTTTGGCGTGTCCCGGCACCTCGCCGGAATCGATCCTGTTGTGCTGAAAGCCGTGATCCAGGGTCCAGGTAAGGGCGCGCTCGCGGTTCTGCTTGTCATAGCAGAGCTGAAAGCCGATGAGGCTGTGATCATCGTCATACCACACGATGAGGTCGAAGTATTCGTCCATGAACCACCGGCGAAAACCCTCTCCCTCAATCTGACGCGCGTTCCTAATCTCGGCCAGCATACCCGCCTCTCTCCTTCGAATATAGCACGCGCACACGGGTCCGGCGCGGTGAATCGCCGTGCTCAGCCGCGCTGGGAAAGGGGCTCATACGGCCGTTCGGCCGGCCCCTTGTAGAGGCTTTCCGGCCTGTAGATCCTGTTCCCGTGCTCCCTCTGCTCCAGGATGTGGGCAAGCCAGCCCGATACCCGCGCCATGGCGAAAATCGGCGTGAAGAGGATCTTGGGGATGCCCAGCAGCGTGTAGACGGCGCCGGAGAAGAAATCCACGTTCGGGTAAAGGGGCTTTCCCTTTTCCTCCATGCGCACGCGGAACTGTTTTTCGATTTCTTTGAGGATTTCGTAGTGACGCCCGTTGCCCTTCTTTTCCGAGAGCTCCTTGAGAAACCCTTCCATTGCGTACGAACGCGGGTCTTTCACCTTGTATTCCCGGTGACCCATTCCCATGATCTTGCGCTTTTCCGCTATGGCCTTGTCCATCCAGGCCCCCACCTTCTCCGCTCCGCCGATTTCCTCCACCATGTCCAGCACTTTCTCATTGGCTCCCCCGTGCAGGGACCCGAACAATGCGCCCATGGCGGCGGAGATGCTGCAGTAGCACGTGGACATGGTCGAGGCCACGACCCGGGCCGTGAATGTTGAAGCGTTGAACTCATGCTCCGCGTGCAGCACGAGGCAGGCGTCCATGATCCTGCCCTCGTATTCCTCCGGCTCTTTCCCCCGCAGCATGAAGAGGAAGTTCGCGCCGTGGGAGAGGTCCAGCCGGGGCGCGATGTAGCCCTTGCCCTCGCTGAACCGCTGGTAGGTTGCCACGACGCTCGTGGTTTGAACCACCTGGTGAAGGGTCTGGCGGCAATTGCACGTGGCGGAGTGCTGGATGGTGTGCTCGACGGTGGCGGAGAGATATGCCGCGACGGACTGCAGGAGCTGCATGGGGTGCGCGCCTGCGGGGAAGCCGTGGATCATTGCCCGGATCTGCTCGGGGATGTCGCGACTGGCGCGCATGCGCTTCCGCCATTCCTCGAGCTCCGCTTGCCTGGGCAGCTTCTCATACAGGAGGAGATACGTGACCTCCTCGAAGTCGGAAAACCGCGCCAGTTCCTCTATGGGATAACCCCTGTAGAAGAGCCTGCCTTTCTGGCCGTCGATGCGGCTGATCGTGGTTTCGTCCGCGATGATTCCTTCCAGACCCTTGGAGTACGTCCCTGTCTCAACGCTCATCTCTTCCCTCCTCCCTTGCCGCCGCGCGAGGTCACGCCTCGATAAAAAGCCGCCACGGATCCTCAACAAGCTCCTTGACGCGAACCAGGAAGCTCACGGCCTCTTTTCCGTCGATCAGCCGATGGTCGTACGTGAGCGCCACGTACATCATGGGCCTGATCGCCACCCGTTCCCCCTCCGGCGTTTTCTCGGCAATGGGCCTGCGTTGGATGGTGTGCATCCCCAGTATGGCGGATTGAGGGTAGTTGAGAAGGGGAGTGGAGAGCAGCGATCCGAATACGCCGCCGTTGGTGACGCTGAAGCAGCCGCCGACAAGCTCGTCAGGCAGGATCTTCCTGTCCCGGGCCCGGGCAGCCAGATCGGCAATGGAGGCTTCAAGCTCGGACAGGCTCAACTGGCGGGCGTTCCGAATCACGGGCACGAACAGCCCCCTGTCCGTGGAGACGGCGACGCCGATGTCGAAGTCGCCACTGTACACGATCTCGTCGCCCTCGATGCGCGCGGCCACGATGGGCATCTCCGCCAGGGCCAGGCAGCATGCCTTGACGAAGAAGGACATGAACCCGAGCTTCACGCCATGGGCTCGCTCGAACGCGTCCTTGTACTTGGCGCGCAGGTCCGTGATCTTCTGCATGTTCACTTCGTTGAAGGTGGTGAGAGACGCGGTGGCATGCTGCGCCTGCACGAGCCTGTCCGCAATCCGCCTGCGCAGCGTTGTCATGGGGACCCGGCGCTCGCCCGGTATTGCCGCTACTGCTGCTGGCCGCACAGGAGCGGGGATTGGTGCTGCGCTCTTATAGCGCAGCATGGGCGACGGGACTGGCGCCACGGCTGCCTGCGGAGCCTCGGTTCCAGTTGCTGGCCTTGGCGCCGGCGCTGGCGCTGCCGGGGCGATCGCGGGAATGCCGGATGTGTCCACGCTGCCGATCACCTGGCCTATTGTCACCTCTGTGCCGGCAGCCACTGCGATGGAGAGGATCCCCGTTGCCGGCGCAGGAACCGTCACCGTTGCCTTGTCGGTTTCCAGCTCCAGCAGATCATCGCCTTCCGCCACCTTGTCGCCTTCAGCCTTGAGCCAGGCGGAAAGAATCCCCTGCGTGACGGATTCGCCCACCGAGGGCACCGTGATGTCCAGCTTCACTCCACCCCCTCACTTTCCGATCGGCCCGGCAAGGTCCCCCGCCAGCGCGGCATCCACCAACTGCCGCTGCTCCCGTTCATGGAGCGCGTGAGATCCAGTTGCGGGGCTGGCGTTCTCCTCCCGGCCGATGTATCCGAGAGTCATGCCGGGAAACGCGCGCTCGAACCTGTCCTTTGCGAACATCCAAGCGCCGCGGTTGCGGGGCTCTTCCTGTACCCATGCCATCCGGGAGACGCTCTGGTACCGTTTCAGCAGTGCGGCAAGCCGCGCCTCGGGAAATGGATAGAGCTGTTCGATCCGCACGATTGCCGATGACTCATCCTTGTGCTGGTCCCGGGCGGTAGCGAGGTCATAATAGACCTTGCCGGAACAGAATAATAGAAGTTGCGGCTTGCTCGGCCTGCCGGGATCATCCAGGACCTCCTGGAAGCGTCCCTCGGCCAACTCGGCCATGGCTGAGACCGCCCTAGGATGACGCAGCAGGCTCTTGGGCGTCATGACGACGAGGGGCTTGCGGAAGCTGCGCTTGGCTTGGCGCCGAAGCAGGTGGAAGTATTGCGCGGGGGTGGTGCAGTTGCAGACCTGAATGTTGTTTCTTGCGCACAGCGACAGGAAACGCTCAAGATGTCCGCTGGAGTGCTCGGGTCCCTGGCCTTCATACCCGTGGGGGAGCAGGAGAACGATGCCGTTCGCCGTGCCCCACTTTGCCTCTCCGGCAGCCACGTAATTATCTATAATTACCTGGCCGCCATTGGAGAAATCGCCGAACTGCGCCTCCCAGAGCACAAGAGCGCGCGGTCGGCCCAGGGCAAAGCCGTATTCGAATCCCAGAACGGAGTATTCGGACAACGGGCTGTCGTAGACGGAAAAATGCGCCTGGTCGGGCGCGAGGTGAGACAGCGGCGTGTGAGGCCGCGGCAGCAGCGATTCAGCATCCCACCAGATCAAGTGGCGCTGGGAGAAAGTGCCCCGGGCGCTGTCCTGGCCGCTCAGCCGCAGGGGAACCCCTTCCAGGAGAAGGGTGCCGAAAGCGAGGGATTCGCCGAACGCCCAATCCACGGTGCCGTCCTTTGTCAGTCGGGACGCCTTTTCATCAATGATCCGCTTCAGCTTCGGATGCATGTGGAAATCGTCCGGCGCGGTGGTCAGGGCGCGCGCTATGGAGCGCAGCCTTTCCGCTCCCGGGCCTTGCACGCTCTCTTCCCCGCTCCCCGCGTTGGGCTCCCGCGCCTCAGGCCGGGCAACCCGCGCGGAGCGCGACTTTTGCAGCGCCTCCTTCAGCACGGCGCGGAAATCCTGGCGCATGTCGATTTCTTGTTGGGGGGAAAGGATGCCCGCGGCCCTGCATTTCTCTGCGTACAGCGATGGCGGGCTTTTCTTTTTCTCAATGATCCTGTACATGAGCGGATGGGTGAAGGAGGGATCGTCGCCCTCGTTGTGCCCGTACTTGCGATAGCAGAAGATGTCCACCACCGCGTCCCGGCCAAAGGTCTGTCGGAACCGCAGCGCAAGGTCCATCGCGAAGACAACGGCTTCCGGATCATCGCCGTTCACGTGGAACACGGGCACGGGCAGCATCTTGGCCACGTCCGTGGGAAAGAACGTGGACCGGGCGTCGCGCGTGGAGGTGGTGAACCCGATCTGGTTGTTGATCACCACGTGGAGGGTGCCGCCGGTCTTGTATCCCTTGAGTGTGGAAATGTTGAAGGTCTCCGCCACCACGCCCTGGCCCGAGAAGGCTGCATCGCCGTGCAGAACGATGGGAACCACCTGCTTGCGCTCCGTGTCCCCCCGCTCCTTCTGTACGGCCCGAGCCATGCCCTGCACGACGGGCCCAACGGATTCGAGGTGGCTGGGATTCGCCACCAGGTTCACTCGCACTGCGTCTCCGTTCGGCGCCGTGTGATCCATCGTATAGCCGAGGTGATAGCGCACGTCGCCGCCGCCGCCGTAGTCTCCCGGCTCCTCGTGGCCTTCGAACTCCGCGAACACGTCCTCCAGGGGCTTGCCGAGGATGCGGTTGAGCACGGTGAGCCGGCCCCGGTGCGTCATGCCCAGAATGATCTCCTTGATCCCCATGGCAGGGGATGAGTCCACGACATGGTGCAGCGCGGGGATGACCGTCTCCGCGCCTTCCAGGGAGAAGCGCTTCTGGCCGATGAAGGCGGAGTGCATGAAGTGCTCGAACTCCTCGGCCCGAATAAGGTCTTCCAGGACGATCTTCTTTTTCTCATCGTCGAACGAGGGCCTGTTCCGCGTGGATTCCATCTGCTGAATGAGCCAGCGCCTCATGGGCTTGTTCTGGATATGCAGGAACTCCACCGCAATCGTCGAACAGTAGGTCTGCCGAAGGGCCCGGATGATTTCCGAGAGCTTCATCCGGGAGGGGGAAAGCACCCGGCCCGCGGAGAACTCCCTGTCGAGATCTTCTTCTGAAAGCCCGAACTCGGCGAGGGTGAGCTGCTCATAGGTGTGCGTCGGCTCGGTGTAGTAATTCTTTTGCTCGCCTTCCGCTGGAGCCAGCGGGTTGAGATGGGCGTAGAGATAGCCAACGTCCCTGTATCCCCAAATCAGGCTGTCCACCCTGCTCTGCTTGTAGACCATGTCTGAGGAGACCAGGCGCGGCGCGCCCGGCTCCCCGGTGCTGCGCTGCAGCAGGCGCGCGCTCTCCTCTTCCCGGAAAAGCTCGTCCCAGCTCTGGTCCACGGCGCGCGCGTCGCGCCTCCAATCCTCGTGCAGCTCCTCCAGCCAGGGGAGGTTGGCCGGCGAAAGGGGCGATCCGCTGCGGCTCATTGCCGCGGTCCTCTTCCGTTCATGAGCCGTCCCGCCAGGAGGCTGGGGATTTCATCCGGCCTGTCCGCCACGGGCACGCCCGCGCCGCGCAGTGCTTCCACCTTTGCAGCGGCAGTCCCCCGGCCACCGGAGACGATGGCTCCCGCGTGTCCCATGCGTTTCTCCGGCGGAGCGGTGCGGCCTGATATGAACGCCACGACCGGCTTGCTCATGGATGAGCGAATGAACTCCGCCGCCCTCTCCTCGTCCTCGCCTCCGATCTCCCCGATGAGCGCGACGCCCGCGGTGCCCGGGTCCGCTTCGAAGAGCCGCAACAGCTCCACGAATCCCGTTCCGATCACCGGGTCTCCGCCCACCCCGACGCAGGTGGATTGCCCCCTGCCGGCGCGCGTGAGCGCCCATACCACCTCGTAGGTGAGCGTGCCGCTTCTGGAGATCACGCCGATGTCGCCCGGCAGGTGGATGCGTCCCGGCATGATCCCCGCCTTGGCCGCGCCCGGGGTGATGAGCCCGGGGCAGTTGGGGCCGATCAGAACGCTCCCTTTGCCGGCGATATGCTGCAGCGTGCCGATCATTTCCAGGATCGGGATCCCTTCCGTGATGCAGACCACCAGCGCAATCCCCGCGTCGGCGGCTTCGCGGATTGCGGCGCTCGCAAAACGAGCCGGCACGAAGATCACGGAGCAATCCGCTCCCGTTTTTTCCCTGGCCTCGGCAACCGTATCGAAGACCGGAATGCCTTCCACGGATTGGCCGCCCTTGCCCGGCGTGACACCGCCAACGACCTTGGATCCGTACTCCCTCATGGAGAGGGCGTGGAATGATCCATCCCTTCCCGTGATTCCCTGCACCATGATGCGCGTTTCCTTGCCGATGAGAATGCTCATGCGCCGGCCTTTCCTGCGCGCGCCACCACGCCTTTCACCGCTTCGGTGAGATCGTCGTAGGCTTCGATTCCCGCGGCCGAGAGCAGGGCCCGGCCCTCTTTTTCGTTCGTTCCGATGAGCCTGATGACCAGCGGAACGGAAAGTGAGAGCTTCTCCCGGGCCATGAGGATTCCCCGCGCGATATCGTCGCACCGGGTGATGCCCCCGAAGATGTTGATGAGGATGGCCTTGACCCGGGGATTTCCCAGAATGATCCGCAGCGCATGGAACACCTTCTCCGGACTGGAGCTTCCTCCCACGTCGAGGAAGTTGGCGGGGCTGCCTCCCGCGCCCTTGATCAGGTCCATTGTTGCCATGGAAAGCCCCGCGCCATTGACGATGCAGCCGATCGCGCCGTCCAGGCCGACGTAGGACAGCCCGTTGGCGCGCGCGTCCATCTCCTGGCTGCTGTACTCCTCGGGGCTGCGGAACGCCTCCAGCTCGGGGTGCTTGTACAAGGCATTGTCGTCGAAGATCACCTTGGCATCCGCTGCCACGAGCCGGCCTTCAGTCGTGAGCGCGCAGGGGTTGATCTCCACCAGGGAGCAGTCCTTTTCCCAAAAAAGCCTCTGCATCCCCTGCACGATGCTCCCCACCTGCTCCGCCAGCGTGCGCGTTTCAAAAGCGCGTGTCAGCGCGTCCTGGTTTTTCTCCCTCGCAAGTCCCGCGTCCGGGTCCATGGTGAACCGCACGATGCGGTCCGGCTCCTTTGCGGCGACCTCCTCGATCTCCATGCCGCCCGAGGCACTGGCGATGCACTGTACGGCGCGCGCGGTCCTGTCCACGGCAAGGCTCACGTAATATTCCGAGGCGATTTCAACCGCCCGCACAACCAGCACCTTGCGCACGTCAATGCCCTTGATCTTCATCCCCAGTATATCGCGAGCCCTCGCCTCGGCCTCGGCAGGGCCAGCGGCCCTTTTCACGCCGCCCGCCTTGCCCCTGCCTCCCACCAGCACCTGCGCCTTGACCATCACGGGGAAGCCGATCCGTGCCGCGACTTTTCGCGCTTCCTCCGGCGTCTCCGCCACCGATCCTTCCGGCACGGGGATCCCGTACTCCTTGAGGAAGGCCTTTGCCTGGTATTCATGAAGCTTCATGCGCTTCCTTCCCTGCTCTTCGTGATCATTCGCTTTATCGCATTGATGTTTTTCGTGACCTTGATCTCCCGGGGGCAGACCCGAGTGCAGTTGAAATGGTTCTCGCACGCCCACGCGCCGTCAGGGGCGTCCAGGGCCTGCATTCTTTGCGCGAAGCCCTTGTCCCTGCTGTCCAGCAGGAAGCGCGCCGCCTGCACCAGGGCTGCCGGGCCGATAAAGCGCGGATTGTCCCGCAGCACGGGGCAGGAGGAGTAGCAGGACCCGCAGAGGATGCAGGCCGTGGCGTCGTCGAAGCCGGCCCGCTGCTCCACGCTTTGGATCCGTTCCTTCTCCGGCGCCTTCTCCTCATTGATGAGGAACGGGCTGACAGCCCTGTACTTGGCGAAGAAATCCCTCTGATCCACCATGAGGTCGCGCTGCACCGGCATATACGAGAGCGGCTGAAGGGTCACCACGGCGTTTTCCTCCGTTGCCACGTCCCGCACGAGCGTCTTGCACGCCAGCCGTTCCTTGCCGTTGATGATCATGGCGTCCGAGCCGCATACGCCGTGGGCGCAGCTTTTTCGAAAGGAAAGGCTGCCGTCCTGCAGGTCCTTGATCCGGATGAGGGCGTCAAGGATCCGATCCGTGGGCTCCATGTCGATGGAGAAATCCTGGTCGTGGGGCCGGGAATCGGTCTCCGGATTGTATCGGCTGATGCGCAGTACCAGCTTCATGCCTGCTTTCCCTTCTCAATACGCCCTGGGCTTGGGCGTCCACGTGGAGACGTCCACCGGGCGGGAGCCCAGCCGGACCTCGGAGCTGTCCAGCCATGCAAGACTGTGTTTCAGCCACCGCTGGTCATCGCGGTCGGGGAAATCGCCGCGGGCGTGCGCGCCGCGGCTCTCCGTCCTTTCCCGCGCCGCTGAAGCGGTCACGAAGGCGAGGTCCAGGAGGTTCTGCAGCTCCAGGATCCCGAGGATGTCGCTGTTGAACCGGCCCGCCCGGTCCCGGGCGCGGACCTCCGTCCACCGTCCGCGCAGCTCGCGCATCTTCTCCGTCGCCTCATGCAGATCAGGGGCGTTCCTGAATATGCCGACCTTCTCCATCATCACGGTTTCCATTTCCTCGCGAATCGCGCTCCCGCGCGCGCCCCTGCCGCCCTCTGAGAGCCGCGCGATCATCTGCCGCGCCGGCTCGGCCGCGTCGGTGGCCGCCCCGCCGCCATCCGCTCCCTTGACGTAGCGTGCGATGTGCCTGCCCGCGCGCCGGCCGAAGACCACCAGGTCTACGAGGCTGTTGGTGCCCAGCCGATTGGCGCCGTGCACGGAGACGCACGCGCATTCGCCCGCAGCATACAACCCGTCGTACGCTCCGGTATCGTCGACGACCCTTCCATCAAGATCAGTGGGGATTCCGCCCATGGCGTAATGCGCCGTCGGCTGGATGGGGATGGGCTTTTCCGCTGGATCGATGCCGAGGTAGGTCCGGCTGAATCCGGTGATGTCGGGGAGCTTTTTCTCCAGCACCTCCCTGCCCAGCCGGGTCGCGTCCAGGAACACGTAGTCGTCGATCCTCCCGTCGCCGCGCGCGCCGTTTCCCGACCTGATCTCCGTGAGGATGGCGCGGGAGATCATGTCGCGCGGCGCAAGGTCCAGCAGCGTCGGCGCGTAGCGCTCCATGAAGCGCTCTCCCGCGCGGTTGCGCAGGATTCCCCCTTCTCCGCGCACTCCCTCGGTGATGAGGATGCCCAGGCCCCGGATGCCCGTGGGATGGAATTGGAAGAACTCCATGTCCTGCAGCGGGACCCCGCGCCGGGCCAGCACCGCGGGACCGTCGCCCGTGTTGGCGTGCGCGTTGGAGGTGATGCGGAACATGCGGCCGAACCCGCCGGTGGCGAAGAGAACGGCCTTTGCCTTGAAGGTGTGGATTTCGCCCGTGGCCAGCTCCAGCGCCACCACGCCGCGGCACGTCCGGCCCTCCAGGAGAACGTCCAGGACGTGGAACTCATCGAAGAACTCCACGCCGTTCTTGATGCACTGCTGGTAGAGGGTCTGCAGGATCATGTGGCCCGTGCGGTCCGCGGCGTAGCAGGAGCGCCGGACCGGAGCCTCGCCGAAGTTCCTGGTGTGGCCGCCGAAGCGCCTCTGGTCGATCCTGCCCTCGGGCGTCCGATTGAAAGGCAGGCCCCTGTTCTCCAGGTCGTAGACGGCGCGCACGGCGTCTTCCGCCAGCAGGATCGCCGCGGCCTGGTCCACGAGGTAGTCGCCGCCTTTCACCGTGTCAAAGGCGTGCCACTCGGGCTTGTCCTCCTCCACGTTTCCCAGGGCTGCGCCGATGCCGCCCTGGGCTGCTCCGGTGTGGCTGCGCATCGGGTGCAGCTTCGAGAGCACCGCCGTGCGCGCAGAGACGCTCGCCTCCAATGCCGCGTACAGCCCCGCGCCGCCCGCTCCGACGATGATTGCCTCGTGCTCGTGCACCATGCCCCTTCCCCCTATACGCCGTCCAGCTCGGCAAGGCCCTTGCGTACCGCTTCCGCGGACACGGTCAGGGCCGCGTGCTCCGTTTCTGTCAATGGCAGCTCCACGATGCGCTCCACGCCGTTTCTTCCCATGATGACGGGCACCCCGAGGTAGATGTCCTTGAATCCGTATTCGCCGCGCAAAAAGGCTGATGCGGGGAAAAGCCGCTTTTCATCCTTGATCACTGCTTCCACCATCTTGGCCACGGAGGCCCCGGGGGCATAGAAAGCGCTGCCGGTCTTCAGGAGCGACACAATCTCCGCGCCGCCCGTGCGCGCCCGTTTGACCAGGGATTCGATGCTCGCGGCGTCCAAGAGCTGGCCGATAGGGATCCCTCCCACGGAGGTGTAGCTGGTGAGAGGCACCATCTCATCGCCGTGGCCGCCCAGCACGACGGCCTGCACGTCGCCCGGCCAGACGCCCAGCCTTTCGGCGATGAAGTAGCGAAACCGGGTGGAATCCAGCACCCCCGCCATTCCCACCACCTTGCGCAGCGCAAAGCCGGTTTCGCGCAGCACCACCATGGAGATGATGTCCAGGGGGTTGGTCACGACAATGACCACCGCGTTCGGCGCGCGCCGGGCGATCTCGCGCGCCGCCTGCCGCGCTATGCCGACGTTGGTTTTCAGGAGGTCCATGCGGTCCATGCCCGGCTTGCGCGCGATGCCCGCGGTGATCACCACCACGTCGCTTCCGGCGATCTCGGCGAAATCCGTGGTTCCATGGATGCGCACCTCGTAGCCGCGCAGCGGGGCGGCGTGCAGGAAATCCATGGCCTTGGAGCGCGCCAGCCCCTCGGCCACGTCCACCATGACGATGTCGGCGATGTTTTTTTCCGCGATGTAGTACACCGCCTTTGCGCCGACGTTTCCCGCGCCGATCACCGAGACCTTCATGCCGCGCCTCCAGCCGGGTGGCCGGCCACGACCGCGGCGACCCGCCGCGCCGACTCCAGGAACGCGGCCTTCTCTTCATTCGTGAGCTCGGGCGTGAGAACGCGGACGATCCCCGGTTCGCCGATGACCGCGGGAAGGCTGAGCGCCGCGCCGCGCGCGCCGTATTCCCCTTCCAGGAGCACTGACACCGGAAAGATGCGGTTGAGGTTCATATGAATGGCGTCCGCCAGTTCAGCCACGGCGGCGGAAGGCGCATAGTAGGAGCTGGATCGTTTTGCCATCTCCACCACAAGATCGCCGGCAGCGCGGGTTTCCTCCATGAGAGCGGCCACGCGTTCGGCCGGGAGGAGAAGAGGAAGGGGCACGCCGGATACGCTTGAGTACCGGGGGAGGCAGATCATGTCGTCCGAGTGCCGGCCGATCACCATGGCGGAGACAATCTCCATGGAGACGTCCATCTCTCGGGCAATGAGAGCGCGCAGGCGCGTGGAATCAAGGATGCCGCCGAGACCCATCACTCGGGACCGGGGCATGCCTGATTCCCGGACGAAGAGCGCCGTAAGCGAATCCACGGGCTCGGTGGCAATCACCACGGTGCTCTCTGGGGCAAGCCGGGCGATCCGGGGTGCCAGGGCGGTGATGAGCCCGGCATTTGTCGTGAAAAGGTCCTCACGGCGCATGCCCGGCGCGCGGATCGCTCCCGCTGCGATGATGAGGAGCCGCGAACCCTTGATATCCTCCAGAGAATCAGAGCCGCTTAATGCATTGCGGTAGCGGCGGATGGGAGCGGCTTCCATGATGTCGAGCATCTTGCCCTGAGAAAGGCCGGGCTGGATGTCGACGACGAGGACGTCGGTCACTCCCTTTTCCGCGATGAAGAACGCCGCATTGGCCCCGACATTACCGGCGCCGATAATGCTCACCCAGGCCATTCCCGCCGCCTTTTCTTGCCCATACGATAGTATACAAAAAGTCGTGAACGGAAACGACAATTCTCCGAGCGGGGGAAACGCGAATCGCTGCACAAGTGTTCGTTGACTCCGCCGGAAAGCCTCAGTATTTTCACCATGCCATGGCGAGCTCCGGACTTGAGACAATCATCAGCTTTGCCGGATTTCACGTGACAAACACGCTGCTGGCCACCCTCCTTGTTGATGCCGTCATCCTCTTTACAGTATTCGCCGTTCGGAAAAGGATTTCTCCCGTGCCCGGCAGGCTGCAGGGCTCTGTGGAAGCCATCGTGAAATACCTGTATACGACAACGGAGCAGGTGGCGGGCGCCCGGGCGGGGATGATCTTCCCCTGGGTGGCGATCTTCTTCATCTATATCGCCGTTTCCAACCTCATGGGTCTCCTGCCGGGGTACGGCACCATCGGCTTTTTCCGCGGCAAGGAGCTGGCGCCGATCCTGCGCGCGAGCACCTCCGACCTGAACGTCACCCTGGCGCTTGCCGTTACCTCGGTGGTTGCCACGCATGTCCTGGCCATACGGACCACGGGATTGGGCACGTACCTCAAGCGTTTTTTTGCGCTGAACCCGCTCCTCCTCTTCGTCGGCCTGATGGAAATCGTGCAGGAAGTGACGAAGCTGCTTTCGTTCTCTTTCCGTCTCTACGGAAACATCTCCGCCGGGGAGAGCGTCCTTGGGACCATGGCGAAAATCGCGGCTTTTGGCGTTCCCATTCCCTTCCTGGCCCTGGAGATCCTCATTGCGGTGATCCAGGCCGCAATATTCGCCTTGCTCACGCTCGTATTCATGAGCATTTTCACCGAGACACATGAGAAACACGCTCAAAGGGAGGATTCGACGCTATGAACTTCACTCTATCGGCGGTCGGGGGCATCATCGTCGCGATTGGTGGAATGCTCCCCGCGCTCGCCATCGGGCTCATCGGGATGAAGGCCATGGAGGCCATCGGGAGGAATCCGGAAGCCTCGGGGCGCATCCTGCCCGCGATGATACTGGGAATGGCGTTCGCCGAAGCGATCGCCATCTATTCGCTGATCTTCGCGTTTCGCTAAGCCGGTTCCGTCCGCGCCATGCAGGTGCTCGGCTCGTTCGGCCTGGACCCGGTGCTCTTCGCCGCCCAGCTTGTCAATTTTTTGGTCATCGCATGGGTGATCAACAGGTTCCTCCTACGACCCCTCATGGCCAACGTGAAGGCCCGCGGGGAGAAGATAGCCCAGGGCCTGCGGGATGCCGAGAACGCGCGCAGATCGCTGGAAGAAGCCTCGGCGAAAGGGGAGAAGATGCTTCAGCAGGCGTCTGCCGAGGCGTATCAATTGCTGCAAAACGCGCGCGATCAGGCGGAACGCCTTCGCGCCGCTGCGCTGGAGAGGGCGGGCAGGGATGCGGATCGGTTGATCGCGGAGGCGCGCGCGGTCATGGAGCTTGAGCGCGCCGAAATGGAGCGGGCGGTGCAGGGCCTGTCATTGCGGCTTTCCGGCCGGATCCTTGAAAGCGCCGTCGAGGGATTGTTCAGCGAAGAGGAAAAGGCGCGCGTCGTAGCCCGGGGCCTTGAGCGCATCGGGAGGGTCAGCCGATCGTGAGGAGACTCGTTCGCCTTGCGCTCGATCCTAACGGCGGCGTCCGGGAGGACGTGGCCGCACAAATCGTGCGCGGCTTGTCGCGATCGCAGCTCAAGCAGTTCCTCTCCTCCCTGCGCCGGGAGCTTGCGCGCAGGCGCGTCTCCGTGGGTATGGCCGGGGAAGCCGGAGCCGAGGTGGATGCCGCAATGGCGCGGCGGTATCCGGGCCGGGCGGTAGGGATCAATCGCGACGAGTCGCTGGGCGCGGGCATGCGGCTGCGCGCGGGCGACGACATCGTGGACGCGAGCGTGCGCGGCTACATCAGGGACATCATAGAAAAGCTCGAGGCGCCATGAAAGCGGAAGACCTTGTCCGTCAGATCGAGGAGAGGCTCAGGAGCGTTACCGCGGGACCAGAAGTGACGAATGTGGGCAGGGTCTCAAGCATGGCGGACGGCATCGTGAAGGCCGAGGGGCTTTCCCGGGCCGGCTACGGCGAGCAGGTGGAGCTGGAAGACGGCAGGCGCGGGTTGATCATGAGCCTGGATGAGGATTTCGCTTCGATCCTTGTCCTGGCGGAGAACACCTCGGTTGCCGTGGGCACGGAGGTGCGCACCACTGGCACGCCGCTCAGCCTTCAGGTGTCGGATGACCTGCTGGGAAGGGTGATCGATCCTTTTGGAGCGCCTTTGGACGGCAAGCCTCTCAGCATAAGCGGCGGAGCGCCGCTGCCTCTAGAGCGGATCGCGCCAGGCGTGACAAACCGGGCACCCGTGGAGGCGCCGCTGAAGACGGGGATCAAGGTGGTGGATGCCCTGACCCCGATCGGCCGGGGCCAGCGTCAGCTCATCGTGGGAGATCGCAACACGGGAAAGACCGCGCTCGTCGTTGATACAATCATCAACCAGCGCTCGCTTGACCTCGGCCTTCCCCAAGTGATCTGCATCTACTGCGCGATCGGGCAGAAACGGGGAAGCATCGCCCGGACCGTTGCCAAGCTGCAGGACGAGCGCGCCATGGCCTACACGGTGGTGGTGGCGGCAAGCGCGTCAACTCCGGCCGCCATGCAGTACCTGGCCCCCTTTGCCGCATGCGCCATCGGAGAGTATTTCATGGAGAGCGGCCGGGATGCGCTCGTGGTCTACGACGATCTCTCCCGTCACGCGTGGGCATATCGACAGATTTCGCTCCTTTTGGGCCGGCCCGCGGGCCGGGAGGCGTACCCGGGGGACATCTTCTACCTGCATTCCCGGCTGCTCGAGCGGGCTGCCCGGCTTTCCAAGGCGCGCGGGGGAGGATCTCTGACCGCGCTCCCCGTGATTCAGACCCAGGCAGGGGACGTGTCCGCCTACATCCCGACGAACGTCATCTCCATCACGGACGGCCAGATCTATCTCGAATCCGACCTCTTTAATGCCGGCGTGCGGCCGGCCGTGAACGCGGGCCTCTCCGTTTCCCGGGTGGGCGGCAAGGCGCAGTCGCGGGGTCTGCGGCAGGTCTCAGGCCTCCTGCGGCTTGAGCTGGCGCAGTACCAGTCCCTTGCCGCGTTCTCACAGTTCGGATCCGACCTGGACGAAGCTACCCAGCGCCGCATTGTGCGGGGAAAACGGATCGTGGAGATCCTCAAGCAGCCGCAGTTCGCGCCGATGGAGGATGTCGCGCAGATCGTGAGCATGCATGCGGCGGGCGCCGGGCTGCTGGACGATGTGCCGCTGGAAAGGGTGGCTGAGTTCGAGAAGCGCGCCATGGATCACCTGCGCACCGGTCATGCCGGGTTGTGCTCCAAGCTTGGCTCGGGCGCCCGGATGGAGGATGAAACGCTGCTGGAGCTCAACGCGGCCATCGCGGAGCTCACCCGGACGCTCCGGTAGGAGACGGCGGATGCCTGAAAGCCTCCGGGTCCTGAAGGCGCGGATCAACACCTCCCGAAACATCGCCCAGCTTGCCAAGACGCTGGAGATGGTATCTGTTTCAAAGATTCGTCGAGCGCGAGGACTGACGGAGACCGTCCGGCCATACGCGGAGCGCATCACATCCCTCACGCACGCGACGCTGCGTTCCCTTGCCCCCGAGCAGAGGGAGCATCCCTACCTTGGAGCCCGGGCCGGATCAGCCAGGATCCTGCTCGTCATCGGCCCTGACAAGGGCCTCTGCGGACCGCTCACCGGGAACATCGTGCGAAAGCTTGCCGAGTCCATGACCCAGGAAACACTTCTCATCACGGTGGGCAAGCGCATGGAGGGGCCCGGCGCACGGCTGGCCGGAAGCCGGCTTTTGGCCTCATTCCCCATGGGCGCACGGCTTCCCCAGTATTCGCTGGTCTTCGAGCTGGTTCGGGTCATTAACGAACATATCCTTCCGGGAAAGGCATCAAGCCTGGACGTCCTCTATGCACGGTTCGATTCCTTTTTCTCCCAGGCGCCCACAATCCAGCGCGTGCTTCCCCTTGAAGACGCGCCGGCGGGGCGGGAGGCTCCGTCGGTGGTCGAACCGGGCAGCGCCGTTCTTCTGGATGCACTTCTGCCCCATTTCCTGGAGGTGCGGCTGTTCGATGCCGTGGTGCAGGCATTCTCCGCGGAACATGCAGCCAGGATGGTGGCCATGCAGAACGCAAAGTCGAATGCCCTGGATATCGCCGAGGCCTTCACCCTCCTGTACAACAAGACCCGGCAGGAACGGATCACCAGTGAAATCCTGGACCTTGCCAACAAGGGGAAAAAGAGATGAGCGCCAACGACATTCAGCCCGCGGGAGAGGGGACGGTCATCCGGGTGCAGGGGCCCGTGGTGGACTTGGAATTCCAAGGCGAGATGCCGCGTATTTACGAGGCGCTCCAGCTCCCCCGGGAAGGTCGGGAGCCGCTCGTACTGGAGACCGAGTTTGTACTAGAAAATGGAGAGGTGCGGACTCTTGCGCTCGGTCCCACCGAGGGGGTGCAGCGCGGCGCTCGCGCCCATCGAACAGGCGCGCCCATTACCGTTCCCATTGGGGAAAAGACCCTCGGACGGATCTTCGACGTGCTGGGAAGGACCATCGATGACGGCCCGCGCCTGGAGGGTCCAGAGATCTTGCGGGGACCCATCCACAGGGAACCGCCGGCTCTGTCGGAGCAGAAAGCGCGGCCCGAGATGCTGGAGACGGGGATCAAGGTGATCGACCTCATCGCGCCATTCACCCGGGGGGGCAAGATCGGAATATTTGGCGGCGCTGGCGTGGGCAAGACCGTGATCGTCAAGGAGCTTATCCGCAACATTGCAATCGAGCATCGGGGCTATTCCGTGTTCGCCGGCGTCGGCGAGCGCTCTCGGGAAGGCACTGATTTATGGATGGAGATGGAGGAATCCAAGGTCCTGGACAAGACCGTTCTCGTCTTCGGACAGATGAACGAACCCCCCGGCAACCGTTTGCGCGTCGGCCTCACGGCGCTTACCATGGCCGAGTATTTCCGGGATGAGAAAGGCGTCGACGTTCTGCTTTTCATAGACAATGTGTTCCGGTTCGCGCAGGCGGGAAGCGAGGTCTCAGCGCTCCTGGGCCGCATGCCATCGGCGGTGGGCTACCAGCCGACCCTTGCGGAGGACATCGGCGGCCTGCAGGAGCGGATCACCTCCACGAAAGAAGGGTCCATCACCTCGGTGCAGGCGGTCTATGTTCCCGCGGACGACTACACCGACCCGGCTCCCGTGGCCATCTTCGGCCACCTTGATGCGACGATCACCCTGGAGCGATCCATTGCCGAGCAGGGCCTGTATCCCGCGGTGGACCCGCTCACATCGTCGTCCCGGCTCCTGGATCCCAATGTGGTGAGCGCCGAGCACTACCGGATCGCCCTTGAGGTGAAACGGATCCTCCAACGCTACAAGGATCTGCAAGACATCATCGCCATCCTGGGGATTGACGAGCTTTCCGACGAAGACAAGCTCCTGGTCTCCCGGGCGCGCAAGATCCAGCGCTTCCTCACGCAGCCTCTCTTCGTTTCGGAGACATTTACCGGCAAGGAGGGACGGTACGTGAAGCTTGAGGACACGCTCAAGGGGTTCGCGGAACTCATCAGCGGAAAGTACGACAGGTTCCCCGAGAGCGCCTTCTACAACATCGGGCCGATCGAAGAGGCGGCGGCGCATGGCTGAGGAGCTGTTTTTCCTGCGCGTGCTTTCTCCCCTGGGGACCGCGTTTGCCGGGCAGGCGCGCTCAGCCACGCTCCCCACCATGGAAGGGGAGATTACGGTCCTCGCTCAACATATGCCCATGGTTGCTGTTCTGGTTGATGGGGAGATGCTCATCGACACGGGGGAGAAGGTCATCTCAATAGCGATTGCAGGCGGATTCCTGGACACGGGTGGCGCCGCAGCCGGCCACGCAGCAGACGGCGAGGCCGCCACCGCACCCGGCCACGCAGCAGACGGCGAGGCCGCCACCGCACCCGGCCCCTGGGAGGCAACGGTGCTTTCCGATTTCGCTGCCCAGTCCGACAGCATCGAGATCGCGCGAGTGGAAGCTGCCAAGGCCCGAGCTGAGCAGCTTCTGGAGGAAAAAAAGGAGCGCGGCGAGCTTCTCCTGGTGGAGCGTGACCTTCAGCGGGCAATACTGCAATTGAAAGTGGCTGAGAAGGCAAGGGCGCGCAGGCGCTCATGACCCGGCCGTGCAGCTTATGCTTGACGTTTGGCGGAGACGGTCGGATATTTGCCACAGACATGATCGAAGAAAAGGGGGAGGAGAATGAAGGACAAGGCCGCACAGCAAGAGCTTTTCGATCTTTCTCATCCGCAAACAGCCGAAGCGATAAGGCTCCACCTTATCGGCGATCGCGAGGGCGCGCGCCGGGCTTTGGAGACCTTGCTCGCGCACGACCCGAAAAACTACTACTTCCACTATCTCCTGGGAGAGACAAAATACGCCATGGGGCTTCTCGACGAGGCGGCGGACCATTATCGCGCGGCCATTGATCTAAAGCCTGATTTCGGCGTGGCGTTTTACAAGAGGGGGGTATGCTTCTACCGGCTGGGCCAGCTTGAGAACAGCCTGGAGTGCTTCTCAGCGCTCCTGAAAATGAAGGGCCAGGGACACGCCATGGCCAGCTACTTCTTCGGGCTCATCAATCAGTTTCTTGGCAATGACGAGGCGGCAGAGGAAGGTTTCCGCATCCTCCGCGGCGAATCGCGGCAGTCGCTCATCGCCAACTATTACCTGGCGCAGATCAAGCTGAAACACAATCAGCACCAGGAAGCACTGGAGCTTCTGGAAGAGCTTTTGCACGCAACGCCCAATCTTGCGGAGGTCCACTACCTGAAAGGCATGGCTTTCATGGCAATGCACCGCAACATTGATGCCGTCAGCAGCTTCAGGAAGACGCTGGAGCTCAACCCGAACGACACGCGTGCCCGGGGCAACCTGGAGATGCTTACGGAAGTGCCGGAGCCGTAGCCACGGATGGCGAGCTTGGCCGAGTACAGGGAAGTACGGAAGGCCGAGCGTAGCCACGGATGGCGAGCTTGGCCGAGTACAGGGAAGTACGGAAGGCCGAGCGTAGCCAGGACTGGAATAAAGAGGTCAATGTGAAGGGTGCTGAATTCCGCATCGAAACCGACAGCATGGGCGAGGTGGAGGTTCCCGGCTGGGCTTACTGGGGCGCGCAGACCCAGCGGGCCGTGGAAAACTTCGGAGTCTCCGACCTTCGCATCCCCGTGCCTCTCATCCGATCCTTGGGAATTGTGAAGCAGGCGGCAGCAGCCGTGAACGGCTCTCTTGGCATACTGGAGCCTGGGATTGCAGGTGCAATCGGCGCCGCGGCCCAGGAGATGAGGGACGGAAGGTGGGACGAGCATTTCCCCATCGATGTCTTCCAGACCGGCTCAGGCACCTCGTGGAACATGAACGCAAATGAGGTGATCGCCAACAGGGCCAATGAGCTTCTCGGCTTCCCGCGCGGCGTAAAAAAGCCGGTGCATCCCAATGACCACGTGAATCGCGGCCAGTCTTCGAACGATGTGATTCCAACAGCCATTTCAATCGCCAACCGGCTTACGCTGGACCCGGTTGCATCGGCGCTGGAGAAGCTGCAGCGCAGTTTTGCCCTCAAGGCGGAAGAGCTGGCAGATGTGCTGAAGATCGGCAGAACCCACCTTCAAGACGCCGTGCCCATGACCTTCGGGCAGGAGTTTTCCGGCTACGCGCGCCAGGTGGAAAAGGCGCATGCGCTGGTGCGGCGCTGCGCTCCGGCCTTGGAGGAGCTGGCAATCGGGGGCACCGCCATCGGCACGGGAATCAACACCCACCCCGATTTTGCTCGCTGCGTCGCGGCCGAAATCGCGGAGATGACCGGCATTCCTTTCAAGGAGGCGGTCAACCGATTCGAAGCGATCAGCGCCCGAGATTCCCAGGTGGAGCTGATGGGCGCCCTGAACGCCGTTGCCGTGTGCCTGGCCAAGATCGCCAATGACCTTCGGCTGCTCGCCAGTGGTCCGCGCACGGGCTTGGCGGAAATAAGCCTTCCGGCATTGCAGCCGGGCAGCTCGATCATGCCGGGAAAGGTGAATCCCGTCATTCTGGAAATGACCATACAGGCCAGCGCCCGGATCATGGGTTCCTGCCTCTCGGTCAGCATCGCCGGCCAATCAGGACCGCTGGAACTGAACATGATGCTGCCCTTGATCGCGTGGGAGACCCTCACGTCGCTCTCCCTGCTGGAGCATACGTGCGCGGCGCTGGCGGAGCGCTGCATCGACGGCATCTCGGCCGACGCGCAGCGGAGCAGGGATTGGATCGAGCGCAGCCTTGCCCTTGTCACCCCTCTGGCGCTGAAGGTGGGATACGACAGGGCGGCAAAGCTGGCGCAGAAGGCGCTTGCGGAGAACCGCACCATCCGAGAGGTAGTGATCGCGGAGGGCGTTCTCAGCGCGGCGGAGGCGGAACGAATCCTCGACCCGCGCGCCATGCTCGGGCCGCACGCATAAAAGGAGGGAGGCTGTGGGAGCGCCTTTGCGCGTCGTGATCGTAGGAAACGGGATCGCGGGGATCATGGTCGCCTCCAAGCTTCGCGGCCTTGAGCCCGATGAATCCCGGCTACAGATCGAGATCTATACCCGCGAGCCTTTCGAGTACTACTCCCGCATACGCCTCCCGGAGATCTTTGCCTCCCGTCTCAGCGCGGACGACCTGGCCATCTACAAGCCGGGGTGGTTCACGGCAAAAGGGATCCATGTGTACAAGAACCAGGAGGTGGTGAAGATCGATCCCGAGTCAAGACGCGTCTTCACCCGCAATGGCACCGAGGTTGGCTATGATGAGCTGGTCCTGTGCATGGGCGCGGACAGCTACAAGCCGCCCATTAAAAACGTGGACCTGGACGGAGTCTTCACCATCCGCGAGTACGGGGATGCCGATGCCATCCGCAATTACCTGACAGCGGGCACGCGCCAGGCGGTTGTCGTGGGGGGAGGGCTCCTGGGCCTGGAAGCCGCCCGATTCCTGCAGGGCCCCGATGTGAAGAGGGTGACCATCATCGAGATCATGGCCCGGCTCCTCCCCCGGCAGCTCGACGAGACGGGGTCTCGCATGCTGCAGCGAATCATTGAGGGTGAGCGCTGCTTGGTAATTCTCGGCGCCGAGGTAGCCGAGTTCGTAGGCGAACGGGCTGTGCGGGGCCTGCGCCTTGCCGACGGCAGGGAGCTCCCTGCGCAGACAGTGTTGATCTCCGCCGGCATCAGCCCCCGCACCGCGCTTGCCCGGGAAGCGGGGCTTTCAGTGCGCAAAGGCGTGATCGTTGACGAGCACCTCCGCACTTCTCTCCCGCATATCTGGGCCGCTGGAGATCTTGCGGAGTTCCAGGGCGTGGTCTGGGGAATCATTCCCGCGGCCTTGGATCACGCGCCCGTTGTTGCAGCCAATGTGCTTGGAAAGAGCTCCGTTTCCTACAGGCAGACCATCCCGCAGAACACGCTGAAGGTCGCGGGCGTGAATCTCACCAGCATCGGCAAGGTTCTTTTTGAAAAGGGAGAGGAGGCCAGGTTCCAGGTGATTGAGAAGGCTGATGACAGCCGCATGCGCTATGAAAAATACGTGCTGCTGAACGGAACGCTCGTCGGCTGCATCCTTCTCGGCTCCCGCGACAATTACCAGTTCGCAATGCAGCGCATCGGCAAGCCCGCGACGCCGGAGGAAATCAGGATCAGGCTGTGGTGAGGGTGGGGAGGCTCTGGTGCGCGTCCCTGCGTGGTTTCCGCCGCCCAGCTCCTTGCCCGCCACCGCATTGAACTTGCTCTCGATCACCCCGTGGGGACTCACTCCTCCGCTATAGATGCGCCATCTGTCCTGACGCAGGGGGAGTACTTCGGCAAAGCTGATGCGAATACGATTGAATAAGAAGAAAAGTCATAGTGTCATCGCAGAGCCTTTCGGATTTCTTTTGACTCACGCGAAAGCAATTGCGGTTTGTCCGTTGTCCCCTACGATCAACCTGTCAGAGCCCGCCGTTACAGGAGTGATTGGAGAGGCCATACAACACACCCAGGGTCCGTCCTTCCCTCAACGCGGCATGAGAGGGTATCTTTCGGCCATGAAGAAACGCGACGGATCGGAAAGTCTGAGCGGCGAGGCATTACGCAAGGAAGTCTGTCGCCGCATACGCCTGGCGCGCAGCTACTGGGATGATCACAAGAATTCCGCATGCCGTACGGAACGGGCGCGTGCGCTCATGCTTTATGAGACCCTCACGAAAGCTGAAAAAGAGAAAATCCCCCAAGTACTGCGCGTCTGGCTCCGCTATCGGAGCGAAAAGTACTTCAATGAACAGCGGACCCCTCCCGGCGGCGGCAAACGAAGAAAAACAGCTTGATCGACATGGTCCGCCTCGAACATTTTCACGTTCCTCCCGGGCATGACAGCCGCAACTTTGGGAAGTGCCTGCGCATCCTTTCGGGATCACGGGTAATAAGAACCAGGTCCGACACCGTCGCATGGGCTCCTATGAAGAAATCGGGGAGAGGACTCGTTCTCGGACCACCGGCTTTTCTGTACGATAGAAAAGCTTTCTCCGCGAGAAAGA
>JBEKQU010000058.1:0-37175 GCA_049519415.1 Spirochaetia bacterium | reverse complement strand
TTTGTCGCGGTCTCGTCATAGAGCTCGATGAAATCGGTTATGAAATATCTTCGGGAGAGTATGTCTTTGATTTCCTTCGCATCCTCGACCGGATTTTGAAGCGCCATCCAATTCTCATACTTATTGATGGTGATCAGCACTGCGTATTGCTTTCCGACGACCGCCGTTTCACCCTCGAGCTGGCTCACCACGGTTTTCAAGCCTCGAACATTCGCGTTATGAGCGCAAAGGGGAATACTCAGGAGCGATAAAAAGACGAAAAGAAATAGTCTTTTCATAACCAAAACTTCATGGCACTTTATGCGGTTTTGCCTTGGCTTCGGCTTTGGATGGCTGGACATGGAAAAACAACAGGGTTGGTGGGCCAAGAAGCCACCGCTCTAAACTTGGATGGAGTTCCTTCCTAAGCAGCTACGCTAAGCCCTTGGAAACCAGTTGTCAATAAGAATGCTTTCCTGCCAACTTTCAACTTCCTTACATAACGCCCCAAAATAGATCATTCTGATAGTGAAGGAATGACTCGCCCGAAAACCAATAGGCCTTGCTCGTGCTGTGTTGTGACTCGAATTTCTCAGCCCGGAACAAAAATATAAGATAGCGCTCCTTGAAAGATGCAAGTTGCTCTCCAGAGCATTCACATTTGGCCTGGATATCGCCAAGCATGACAGAACCCAAAGTTATCTGCTTACGCCTACCATCAAGAATAACTCCCAGCTTGCCTCACTCGGCTTTGGCTCTGGAACCATCGGCTTGAATGTCGAGTGGAACGCTGGAGATACCGTGCACGGTGCGGATGGTGAGATAGCAATTGCTGGACAGTTGGGAGAGTATGCCCGCCTCACTATCGGTGATGCGATGACATCCTATGTCAGTAACTTCTACGTGAATGCTCGTGGCCGCTAAGCCGAGATGTGGTCCATCTTCTGCCAGAGGGCTTTTGCGGCGGTTCGGGCCTCGGCGTAGACCGCGGCCGTGTCCCAGCGGAATGAGCGGCTTTCCATGACGATCCTGCCGTTCACGATCACGGTGTCCACGTCACGGGATCCCATGCCGAAGATGGCGTGACCCGCCACGTTCTCACGCACGAGGGGGGTTGGTGCGTCGTAGTCCAGTATCACCAGGTCCGCCGCGTAGCCTTTTTCCACCCTGCCGAAGCTCTCTCCGAAAGAGCGGTGCAGGATCTCGTTCCCTGACTGGAGGAACCGGGCAAAAGCGCCGGGACCCAGCGGCCCTCCGGCATCCCTGTGACGGAAGTAGGCGAACTTCATCTCCAAGAGCATGTCAGAGCCGATGCCGTCGGTGCCCAGCGCCACGTTCTTCACGTGGGGAAGCTCTGTGTTGTAGCCGACGTGATTGTTCATGTTCGACCTGCAGGCATGGGCCAGGAATGCGCCGCGCGCGTTCAGGATCTCCCGGTCCTCCGGGGTGAGATACAGCCCATGTCCCACGATCGACCCCTCGGTGATCAGGCCGAAATCGTCCAGCCTCCGAAGCGCGTCCTTTCCATACATCCTGTGGGAGAAGGAGGGATCGAAACCATCCTCCGCCACGTGGATATGGAACCCGCGTTTCGTCTCCGCCACCACTTCGGCCAGCGCGGACAGGTCTTCATCTGAAAGGGTGAAAGGGGCATGGCCGCCGATCATGGCCTCCACCAGTCGCTGCCTGCCCTTTGTTTTCTTCTCCGCCTCCGCCAGCCGGGCGAATCGCCTGTTCTCCTCCACTCCTTGACGGGCGCCGTCATGGCCGTTCCTGTCGGTTGTTTCGTAGCAGAGGATGCCTCGCAGCCCCACCTTTTCAAAACATTCCTTGAGCACGGTGAGCGACCCGTTGATGAATGAGGGCGACGCGTGGTGGTCGATGACCGAGGTGCAGCCGGCCTTCACGGCCTCCAGCGCGCAGATCATGCCGCTGCTTCTCAGTATCTCGGCGTCGATGGCCCTGTCCAGGCGCCACCAAAGGTTCTGCAGCGTGGAAACGAAATCCGTGGAGGGCGCGATCCGGGCCATGATGCCGCGCGACAATCCCGAGTAGAAGTGGTCATGTGCGCACACCAGCCCCGGCATGAGGATGCGTCCCGCAAGATCGATTGTGCGCTCCGGGCGTGACGCTTCACCCGCGCCGCGGCCGACTGCCTGGATCTCGGCGCCGTCGATCAGGACGTCCACTCCGGGATTCACCTCGGCCGGGTGGAGATGCACGAGAGTCGCATTCTTCAGCAGGATCATGACGTTCCTCCCAGAAGATAGGCATGGTCGCGGACAATTGCCTGTACGACCGTCAGCGTTGCCCTGTCCCCGAGGTCCGCTGCCACGCCCCCTGCGCTGTCCACGACCAGCGCGCCGATCCGGCCGTCGATGCGGATGTTCCCCGTGCCGTCTTTCAGGAAAAAGCCGGGGTTGGCGCTCTCCCTGAAGTCCCCTTCCGTGGCGAACACCGTCAATTTGTCCCGGTACGGCTTGCCCTCCCACGGGCAGAAGGTGGCGCAGTTGCCGCATTCGTTGCAGAAGGCGTCGATGTGCACGATCTGCGCCTCGTCGCGGAAGCCGTTCACGTTCTGCACAATGGTGTTGGCCCGGTTGGGGCAGACCTCAACGCACTTCATGCACAGCGCCCTGCAGCCAAGACAGCGGCGCGACTCCGTAGCGCACGCCGCCGCATCATCCGCCTCAGGAGGCGATGCGGGGATGAGACGGTCGCGCGCCGCGCGCAGGGCCGCGGCGTCTTCCGCGGGCAAAGGCCAGGCCGGCGCGCCTGTTCCCTGGCCCACGGCCGCGCTTTCCCGGGACAGGATCGCGTCAGCGGCCCTGCGCGCGGAGGCTATGGCCTTGACAATGGTTTCCGCGCCCTGCGCCGCATCGCCGATAAGGAACACGCCGGCCGCCGCTGTTTCCTGTGTGGCGGGATTCACTGCCGGCTTTAAGGCGCCCAGCCCGAGCCCGGCAAGGGCCTGAGCATCCACCTCTGCGCCCGCGGCCGTGATCACGGTGTCAGCGGGAATGGTCTCCGTGGATGCCGTGGCAATGGGACGGGAACGGCCCGATTCGTCGGCAGGACCCAGCACCATGACCCGGCAGAGAAGACCCTTGCCCGGGGTCCAGCTTTCGGGAGCCCGGAGGAAATGGAACCGGACTCCTTCCTCCCGGGCAGAATCGTATTCTTCTTGAGAGGCAGGCATCTCCTGCTCTCCGCGGCGATAAACGATCCGGACCTCCCGCACGCCCGGGCACCTGCCTGCGGCGCGCGCGGCATCCATGGCGGTGTCCCCTGCCCCCACTACGGCAACGCTGCTCCCCAGCCGGAGACCGGAAGAATCGCTCCTGAACTGCCGGAGGAAGGAGAGCACGGGCCGCGCTCCTGGAATCCCGATGCCCTTGTCCGCTTCCGCGCCGATCCCGACAAGCACGTATCTGAACCCCCGCGCCTTCAGCGCGCGTACGCTTGACGGCGGGTGTCCAAAGTGCAGCCGGGCGCCGAGATCTCGAAGAAGGGACACGTCCTTTTCAATCGAACCAGCGGGAATGCGGAAACCGGGAAGAAGGTAGCGCACGATCCCACCCGGCTCCTTCTCTCGCTCGAACACGTGGACCTCGAACCCGTCGCGACAGAGGAAGGAGGCCGCGGCAAGCCCGGCAGGGCCTGCGCCGACAACTGCGACCTTCACGCCGCGGGGACGCGCGGCGAGGGGCCGGGATGCGCCGCTGGCACGGAATGCCTCGTATCCCCTTTCCGCGGCGATTCTCTTGATCTCCCTGATCCGCACGGCGCCCTCCCAATCCATGCGGGTGCAGTTTCCGGTGCATTGGTGGTCGCAGAGGTAGCCGGTCATGAAGGGCAGCGGGTTGCGGCTGTAGATGGCTTCGAATGCTTCCCTGTACCTGCCCGCGCCAGCCAGGTGCACGTATTCGGGCACATCCTGGCAAATCGGGCAGGTCTGCACGCAGGGGGCCACGAAACAGTCGAAAAGGGGAAGAGGGCCGTCCACCGATACCCGCGCTCTGCCTCGGAAATCCTTCCGGGCAAACCGGGCGCTGCGCGCGGATTCCGCCGCGCGCCTCAGCGCCTCACTATCGACCCGGGCGATTTCCCAGGAACCGGCGTGCTTTTCCGCGATTTCTGCAAGCTCCTTCAACCGTGCATATCCGCCGGGCTTAAGCAGCTCCGTGGCAACGGTCACCGGCCTGATTCCGGCATCCAGTATCTCTCCGAGGTTCCAGGCTGATGCGCCTCCGGAAAACGAAAGCGGCAGATTCCCCTTGAGCTCGGCCGCAAGCAGGGCCGCAAGATTCATTGTGAGCGGGTACAGAGCCCTGCCGGACATGTACATCTCCGCACCCGGCAGCACCCCCCTGTTGTTTGCGGTAGCCAGCGTATTGGAGAGCTTGGCGCCGAAGTGCCTGCCCTCCCGCCTGGCCAGCGCCAAGAGCCGCGCGAGCATGGGCGCCGCATCGGCGAGCTGCAGGTCTTTGAGGAACCCCTCGGGCTTCAGGGAAACGTAGCCATAGCCGAGATCGGAGAGCATCGACCTCGCTCGCTCATGGCCCAGGAGGGTGGGGTTGAGCTTGACCAGCGTGTCCAGCTTCTTCTCCCGAAGCATGTAGGCGCAGATGGATTCGATCTCTCCCGGCGGGCAGCCGTGCATCGTGGAGAGGGTCACCGACGCGCATATCCGGGGAGAGATGCGCGCCGGCAGGTCGCGAAGAAGCGGCGCTTTCTCCTGCCAGGGTGTTCCCTCAAGCAGCCGGGGATCGCGGCACAGCAGGGCAAGCTCTTCCTGGCAGCTCGCGAAAATCGGCTCCTGGGAAGAATCCATGAGCCGGGTGATGAATCGATCCATCTTCTCGGTCTTGATCCCGGCAAGGTCGTAGCCCACGCTCATGTTGAAAAGGAAGGAAGGCGCGGCAGGAGCGGCATCGGCGGGCCCCAGCAGCGCATCGAAGACGTGCAGCAGCAGCCATGCCTTCAGGTACTCTTCATACGCCGCTTCCAGGCTCAACTCGGTGGACCATTCAACGTTGTACCCCTCGTCCGCGGCGTCGATGCACGGTTTCTCCACCGTGAGCGCATCGAGCGCCTGCACGGTCTTCAGCTCAATGTACCTTCCTCCCGCCAGCCACGCGGCGATGATGTTCTGACTGAGCTGCGTGTGCGGGCCCGCGGCGGGGCCAACCGGATTGGCGGCCCGGGAGGAGAATATCGGCGCCGAACGACCCGGCGTCGGTCTCCAGAAATGCGCCTCCGGAATGTCGAAGATGGATCCTTTCACCCTGTACTCGGCAAGGCTTCGAAGCAGAAGCTCCCGAACCGGCACCGGGCGCATGCGATCGCTCATGTGCGCTCATCCTACATCAGAAAAATCAGCCTGTCCAACAGGGATGAGCAGCGCGAGCCGATGCCTTGCTCAGATCTCCACGCCAGCATCGATCACCGCGGCAAAGGACGGATGATCCGAGCGCATTTCATTCAGTTCCGCTTCCGTGCAGACGAACAGATCGATGCCCACCGGGAACCTGCGCGGTAGATAATCCACGATCCGGTCCCGGCGCCGCTTTGCGCTGTGCGCGACGATGATGCAGAGATCCACGTCGCTACCTGCGCTCGCCGAGCCATCCACCCATGAGCCGAACCAGCGCATTCCTCGGATCTCGGGATGGGAATCGCGAAGAAGCCGCGCGTATTCCTGCACGGCGCCCCTTATAAGCGCGGGATCAGTGCGATGCACGCGTGCAAAAATCGATGATTTTCCTGGCGCATTCACAGGCGGTTTCCGCCTCCTGCAGGGTATAGAAGTCGGCGGGCGCTCCATCGTCGAAGCCGTTCGGATACCGCGTGGGAATATAATGCTTGTCGAGCACCTTGGCGCAGGTGATGAGGTCCTCATCAGCGGCGTCGCTGCCGGAGAGCCCGCCCAGAAGAGGCGTGATCGTGTGGCCCCACGCATCGGCGCCGCGTTTCATGTAGAGGGCTTTCACGGCCTTCTCCGCTGCCTGCTGCGCTCCAAAGCACGCCCATTCATAATGGCTGCTTGCTAGGGAATCACGGGCCGCTGAAAGGTCAGCCTCCGCCTGTCGGAGCCAGTCGAGATATCGGTTGGCCATCGGTTGATACTAGCGCTCGCCCAGCGCTCCGTCAAGGCTGGCGCATTCGTCGGCGGAGCGCGCCGTCCTACTCCGGCGAGTGCGCGGCCTCGATCGCCGTTCGCAGATTGTCCCAGGGGATGTCGGAGGGCACCGTGCAATCCGCGCCGAGCGCGAACCGCGCCGGCGCGTTCCGCACGAGGTCGCTCACCTCGCGTTTGATTTCCTCCCGGGTGCCAGTCGTTATGATCCCGTGCCTGTCCATGCCTCCCAGGAAGGGCCGCCTGAAAAGGGAGGCGATCTTCTTCGGCTCGATCCTGCCCGCGCGGAGCGTCGTGCCGCAGTTTACTATCTGGCCGGGGTAATCGAGATACGGTGAAAGGTCGTCATACACCCCGTGGTAGTCGCAGACGTGCAGGATGTTGAACGGGCAGGTCCTGTTGATCTCGTTCATCACCAACAGGTCGCATGGCTTGATGTAGCGGGTGAACAGGGAAGGATCCCTGAACCGCCCCGCCTCGCCCCCCTGCGTGGAGGCGTAGAAGCCGTCGACCCCGCGCTTTACACATTCGCGGATAAAGACCAGGAGGCTCTCCGCGATGATCTGCAGGCCCTTGGCCGTGCTCTCAGGGTCTTCCTCCAGGTGCGCGGTCAGAAGCTCCCTGCCCGCGGCATGCCCTGCCAGCATGAGCGCTGAGTAGAGTGTGACAACCACCACAGCCTCTTTTTTTGCGGCCTTCACTATTCCCGAAATTACCTCGAGCGGATCGGCAAAGTAATCCGCGCCGTGGCGCGGCACCTTTGCCCAGTCCCGCGGGTGCCGTATGTCCGGCAGGCTGGAAAAGCCATGCTCGTACTGTATTTTGACGAAATCCATGCCCGTGTATCGGAAGAACTCCAGATGCTTGTCCACCGCGGCCTGACCCCTGTGATGATCGGAATCGAAATGGAGGAAAAAAGCCGCTGGCACATATCCAGGGGTTTTGCGATCCTCCGCAAGGTCGAGCATGATCCTTCGCTTGTCCATTCGAATGTCCTCCCAGGAATAGGTACGCGCGTTTCTTAGCCAAGTCAAGAATCGAAAAAAAACTAAAAAAGGTGTTGACAGAGAGCGCTTTAGGTGTTACATACTTAGTGTATTAGTTATATAGATCACTATTAAGGAGGACAATGTGATCGAAATAAAGGACCTTTCGTTCGGCTATAAGAGACAAAAGCTCTTCAACGGGCTTCAGCTCTCCCTGCAACCCGGCAACATCTACGGACTGCTCGGCAAGAATGGGGCTGGAAAGACGACACTGTTGAAGCTCATCACAGGACTGCGCCTGCCTCAGGCAGGCAAATGCAGCGTGCTGGGATTCGATCCGGCACAGAGGCCCGCGCATCTACTAGAGGAAATATGCTTCATCTCTGAGGAGCTGCACGTGCCGGCCATTCCCCCGGCGCTCTTCGAGCGGCTCTACGCGCCGCTATATCCCAGGTTCAACCGCGAGACATTCCACGAATATCTCAAGGAGTTTGAGCTGGACGCCAGGAAGAGGCTTTCCGAGCTTTCCTACGGCCAAAAGAAGAAGTTCCTGCTCGCATTCGGGCTTGCATCGGGATGCAGGGTGCTTCTCATGGACGAGCCGACCAATGGCCTGGACATCCCGTCCAAGAGCCAGTTCCGCA
Source organism: Spirochaetia bacterium (assembly GCA_049519415.1). GTDB lineage: Bacteria > Spirochaetota > Spirochaetia > SZUA-6 > Fen-1364 > Fen-1364. Next base: position 29,427 of record JBEKQU010000058.1, on the reverse strand, counting down.
GGCTGCTTGCCCGGGCCGGGGCCACTGACCAGGTGATCCTCATCTCCACGCACCAGGTGCGCGACATGGAGAACCTGATCGATCCCATCATCATCCTCGACGATGGCAGGATCATCTTCCAGCAGCCCATCCAGGAGGCGGCGGCGCGCCTTACGACGCGCATCGAGAGGGAAGAGCCCACGGACGGCAGCGCGCTGTACGCCGAGAAGACGCTGGGCGGGTACGTCGTGGTGCGGGAGAACACGGAAGGGCAGGAGACGAGCATCGATCTTGAGACCCTCTTCAACGCGGTGACAACGAGCAGGGAAAAAGTGCAGGCGTTGTTCGCTGGAAGCGCGGAAGGAAGGAAGGCATAACATGGAAGCGAAAATGAGAAATGGCTTTTTCAATCCGCGCAGGTTCGGGCATCTCCTCCTGAGGGAGCTTGCCGGCAGCTACAGGGCGATGCTCATCGCCATGGCGGCCGTGGGAGGAGCGGTGATCGTCGCCTCGGCCCTCTCCCTCCTCGGTATCGCCCAGGCGCGGGGACCGGCGGGCGCGCCCGGAAACTTCTATCTCAGCTACTTCTTCAATCTCCTCTTCCTTGGCGGGTTCATCGTCACCAGCCTCTCCTTCCGGGAGGTCTGGCAGAACGGGGGAGGGATCTTCTACCTCACCCTGCCCGGCTCGGTATTCGAGAAGCTTGTGGGCAAGCTGCTGGTGACCTCGGTCGGATTCGCCCTGGGAAGCATGATCTTCATGGCGGTGGTAGGAGCGGTGAGCGAAGGCATCAACACTCTGCTCTTCGGGTTCGGGCACGGCTTTGCCGACTCCGGGGCGCAGATCGTCGCGGCACTGAAGGCTGCGGGATTCTATGTCATCACCCAATCCGTCTTCTTCTTGGGCGCGATCTGGTTCAAGAAACTGCCGTTCCTCAAGACCGTGCTGTGGATCGTCATCTTCGGCGTGGGAGCCGGCATCGTGGCCTTCGCGGCCGCGCGCATCTTCCTGGCCAGCCAGTTCGTCTGGACCGCGCATGGGTGGAGCATGAATATGAACACGAACCAGCTCAATTCCCTCTTCGGTCCGGGCACGCGGCCAGGCGCGGTGATCGATGGCTTCAAGATCGTTGCGCAGGTCCTGTTCTACGCCATGGCGCCGGTGTGCTGGCTTGCCTCCTACTTCCGGCTGGGCGAGGCAGAGGTGTAGCCATGGAGTTCAGGGAAAACCAGGCGATCTACCTGCAGATCGCCGAGCTTATGTGTGAAAACATCCTGGCGGGGACGTGGAAGCCGGGCAGCCGAATCCCAAGCATCAGGGAACTTGCGGAGAGCATCCAGGTGAATCCCAACACGGTCATGCGCACCTACGGCTACATGGAGAGCCAGGGAATCATCCACAACGAGCGCGGCATCGGGTTCTTCCTCTCAGAAAGCGCCTTCGATATCACGCGGGAGCTCCTGCGCAAGAGTTTCGAGAGCCGCGATTTGCCGCGGGTGTGGAAGACAATGGACATGCTGCGGATGGGCTTCGAGGACCTGCGCGTCCTCTATGCGGCCCACCGCGCCGCAACGGACAAGGAGAAAGCTGTATGAAGCGGAGCACAATCGTACTGACGAGCGCCCTGGGCGCCGTGTTGATAGCGATCGTCGCGTTCGTAATCCTCATCTCCGTGAGCCTGTAGGGGCTCGCGGGATCATGGAACCGGGCCGGGGCATCCCCGGCCCTTTTATTTCTCTTCTTTTTCCTTTTCCAATAAAAGCTTGACAATTCAATAGATACGATAACAATAAAACGTACAAAAAAAACGCCAGCCAGGTTCTGCTGCCGGATGGCTCGCTGCATGCATGGTCTGAAGGGATGGTTCGATGAAGTTGCGGGGCTATTTTTATGCCATGGGGTACAAGCGGCTGCTGGAGGCGCTGCTCCTCACCGTTTTCCTCCTCTTCTTCTATGGACCCCTGGTCAACACCCTGATGATCGCCTTTGCCGACAGGTACATGTACGCGGAGAGCCAGCGGTTGCTGCCCCCCGCCTTCTCGCTGAAATGGTGGAAGTTCGTGCTGAGCCAGAAGAACCTCGTGTCCTCCATCTCGCTCTCCTTCATCGTGGCCACCGTGGTCACAATCGGCTCCCTTCTCATCTGCCTTCCGGCCGCGTATGCCTTCGCGCGCATCAACTTCCCGTTCAAGCCGTTCTTCCAGTTCTCCTTCCTCTTCGCGAACGCCTTTCCCCGGATGGGTCTCTACGTCTCCATCGCGATCATCTTCTTTAAATTGAACCTCATGGGCACGTTCATGGGCGTCTTCTTCATCCACCTCCTGGGGACCCTGATGTATATGACGTGGATCCCCGCGGGCGCGTTCCGAAGCGTCCACGCGCACCAGGAAGAAGCGGCCCGGGACGTCGGCGCGACCCCCTTCCAGACCTTCCGGCACATCACCCTGCCGCTCGCGGCGCCCGGCATCATGGTCGCGTGCATATTCACCTTCCTGCAGTCGATGGAAGAGGCGCAGGGCACCCTGCTCGTGGGGGTCCCCAACTTCAAGACCATCCCCGTAGTCATGTACGGGGTCATCTACGATTACCCGTCGACAGCGGGCGCGGTGTTCGCCGTGATTCTCGTTCTGCCCACCATCATCCTCCTCACCGCCTTCCGCCGATTCGCCGGAGCGGATGCCCTCGCGGCCGGCTTCAAGATGAAGTAGGCAGGAGCGCCCGATGCTGGACACACCCAAGCTGCAGCTGGTCGGGATGACGAAGATGTACCGCAACGGGGAGGGGGTCCGCGGCATCGACCTGGAAGTGGACGAGGCGGAGCTCGTCACACTCCTGGGACCGTCGGGATGCGGGAAGACAACCATCCTCCGCACCGTAGGCGGGTTCCTCACCGCGGACGAGGGCAAGGTCATCCTCAGCGGCAGAGAGATCACGCATCTGCCTCCCGAAAAACGGCCGACAGCAATGGTGTTCCAGAATTACAACCTCTGGCCGCACATGACCGTGTTCGAGAACCTCGCCTTCGGGCTGAAGCTCCGCAAGATCCCGCGCAAGACCATTGAGGAGGAGATCACACGGTTCCTCGCGCTCTTCTCGCTGGACGGCAATGAGCGCAAGTACCCCAGCCAGCTCTCCGGCGGCCAGCAGCAGCGCGTCGCCACTGCCCGGGCGCTGATCCTCAAGCCCGAGATCCTCCTCATGGATGAGCCGTTCTCCGCCCTGGATGCGAAGATCCGGGTGCAGATGCGGGAGGAGCTCAAGCGGATCCAGATGGAGCTCAAGATCACCGTCCTCTTCGTCACGCACGACCAGGAGGAGGCGATGTCGATTTCCGACCGGATCGTCGTCATGAGCCGTGGCAAGTTCGAGCAGACCGACACGCCCGCCGAGGTATACGACCACCCAAAGAACAGGTTCGTCGCGGAGTTCATGGGAGACATGAATTTCTTAAGCGATGGCTCGGACGGTTTTATCGCCGTGCGTCCCGAGAACCTCTCCCTCGAACCGGCCGGAACCGGGCAGCTCCAGGGCAGGATCTCCACCATCATGGTCCTCGGCCATTTCCTGGAGATCAACATGGACACGTCCCAGGGCGCGGTCAGGGCGTTCATGCCCCGCGAGTTCGGGGCCGGACACAAGATGGGCGACGACGTCGGCATCGTCATCGGCCGTCACCAGCTTTTCCCGTCGGAAGGCGGGACGCGCGCGGGGTCGCTCTCCGCGGCTGAGCTGACGGACGACATGAAGAAGGGTTCGAAAAGGCCCTCGGGGCCAAAAACATTTTCAAGGGGGGAAGCGTTATGAGAAAAAGAACTGTCCTGTGCACGGTCCTGGTCATCGTGGTGGCGATGGCCGGCGTCTTCTCGGCCTTCGGCGCCGACAAGATCAACCTCTACACCAGCGGGTCGGACAACGTCCGCATCGTGTGGGAGGCGGTGATCGACGCGTTCAACAAGACCAATACGGGCGTCACGGTCGTCCAGCAGTACCTGGCATCCGGGGCTGGCACCCGGACGGACCTGCCGAAGCTGATTGCAGCCTGGAACACCGGCCAGAAAGAGATCGACATCGATATCATGGCGGATATCAGTGATGACGACCTGACGAGGATCAAGAAGGAAGCCAGCCTTGATGCTCTGCTCAAGCTCGACAGGACGAAGATCCCCAACATGGTCAACATCCTCGCGAAGTCGGCGGTCGCGCCCGACCAGTCCATGGCGTTTCGCGGGACCGCGGTGTTCATTGCCTACAACTCGGACAAGGTCCCCACTCCTCCCAAGACGGACAAGGAGCTGTACGCCTGGATCAAGGCGAACCCCGGCAGGTTCGCGTACAACGATCCGTCAACCGGCGGCGCCGGCAGCGCTTTTGTGACCACGGCCATCTACAATTCCCTCCCGGCAGAGGCCCTCACCTCGACGGATGTGAAGTGGATGGCGCAGTGGGACGCGGGCTTTGCATTGCTGAAGGATCTGCATCCCTCCCTGTACAAGGCCTCGGGCAAGGTGCAGTACACGGTAAAGAACCAGGGCTCGCTTGACCTCCTGGCCGACGGCTCCATCTGGATGTGCCCGGCGTGGGCGGACATGACCCTGGACCAGAAGTCCCGGGGCCTGCTCCCGGCCAGCATCAAGCTCGCGCAGATCCAACCGTCCCTGACGGGCGCCCTCACCCAGGTCGCGATCCCCTCGATGAGCAAGAACGCCGCGGCGGACTACAAGTTCCTCAACTACGTCGCGTCGGTCGAGGCGCAGGACATCTTCGTGAAGGTCATGAAGGCGATTCCGGTCATCGACACGAAGAAGCTGCCGGCATCCACCCTCGATCTGCTCTCTGGTCTTCAGATGAGCACGTACCGCACCGCGACCATCGGGGCCCTCGGCCCCCTGCTGAACCAGCGCTGGACCAAGGACATCGCGACCCTGCCCTGAGCGGGGTCACGAGCGAGTGCATTCCCGCCACCGGCATGCATCTGCATGCCGGTGGCTCATCGAGGGTGAACGGAGAAACATCGGCATGATTGACAGGCAGACACTGAAACAGAAAGCATTCGGGCTCCTCCTGGTCCTGCCCTCCTTTTTCGTCATCTGCCTGTTGGTAGTGTACCCCATCTTCAGATCCGTAACGCTCAGCTTCAGCGATCCCGAGACACATGCCTTCTCCCTCATCAACTACAGACAGATTTTCACCGAACCCTTCATGGTGGGCAACATAAAATACACCCTGATCGTCGTGGCATTCACCGTGCTCATCACCGCCATTCTGTCCTATCTTCTCGCACTCTACATCACGTTCACCGACAGCTGGTTCTCCCGGGCGATCTCCCGGCTGTACATCATCCCGCGCTTCATCCCCACGATTGTCGCGGTCTACGCCATCATGAACGTGGTCAAGGACACGGGCGCGCTCAACAGGATCTTCGTGCAGCTCTTCCACGTGGACTTCAAGCCGAGCCTGATGTATACCCCGCAGGGCATTATCCTTGCCAACTGCTGGTTCAACGTCCCTTTCTCCGTCATGCTGATCGGCGCCAGCCTCCAGGGCATTCCCCGCTCTATCATCGAGAGCGCGCGGGACGTCGGCGCGGGCAAGCTGCGCGTGTTTCTCAACATGATCCTCCCCCTCTCCCTCAACGACTTCCTCATCGCCGTCACGTTCGTTTTCATGGGCAACGTAGCCTCCTTCACCACGCCCTACCTCATGGGCGCGCGCTCCCCGATGATGCTCGGGGTCGCACTCCAGCAGGAGTTCAGCTCGTTCCTGAACATGGAAAAGTCCGCGGCGATCTCGGTCTTCCTATTCCTCCTCTCCTCCCTCATGGGCGGCTTCTATATCTACAAGAGCCTCAAGGCCAACAAATGGGAGGTCTCGGACCGATGACGCACGCCAATGGCGCGCCGTCCGCGCGGTCAGGAATGGCGCTCAACGTCGAGCGGACAATCGGCCTGGACGCATCGTGCACCCACATTCCCTTTCCCTTCACGGTGGACCGGGAATCTGAAGGAATGGAGATCAGCTTTTCCTATGATCCGAAGGTTCTCATGGATGAGCGCCGCGCGCGAGATCTGATCGAAGCGGGCATGCGCGCATACGCCGATTCCCTGGAGGCCGGCGGCCCCGACCATTGGAGATCCCACGCGCCCCTCACGAATCTCCTGACCCTTTCCCTGGACAGCCCCACGGGGTTTCGCGGTTGCGCGCACCGGCAGAGTAATAGACAGTCCATCACCATCGGGAGGGGAACCGCCACTCCCGGCTTCATCCCCGGGACCGTGGAGCCAGGCCTTTGGAAAGCCACGATCAGCGTGCATCTCGTGGTGACCGAGCAGTGCACATTCCGTCTTCAAATACGCGTGCCATGATGGGCCCTCGCCTGATCTGGGTCCCCTGCGAGCTTCACGCGCATACCCACCATAGTGACGGCCGGCTTACTGTGGCGGAAATGGCCCAGGAGGCCCGCGACCTCGGGTTGGACATCGTTGCGCTCACCGACCACAACACGAACTCGGGCATCCGCGAGATTCCCGATGCGGAGCGGAAGAGCGGCGTGACGATCATTCCGGGAATGGAGCTCACCACGTTCCACGGGCACCTGCTCGCGCTTGGGACGACAACCTACGTGGAGTGGCGCTCCCTTTCCCGCGCGAACATCGGCTCCGCCATCTCCGCCATTCACGCGGCAGGCGGGCTTGCCGGCGTGGCCCATCCCTTCCATCCCGGGAGCCCCTTCTGCACGGGCTGCTTCTGGGATTTTGACGGCCCTGACTGGAGCCACGTGGACTACCTCGAAGTCTGGTCCGAGGCTGATCCCTGGAAAAAGCTTAAAAATAAAAGGGCTTTCCATCTCTGGAACGACCTGCTGGACTCGGGGCATCGCATCGCGGCGGTGAGCGCGAGAGACTTCCACGCCCCGGACCGCGCCTGCCTTCCCGCGGTGACCTATCTGGGCATCGAAGAGCGGGCGAGTGACACGGGAGAGCTGATTGAAGGAGCCAAAGAGGCGCTGCGTGCGGGAAGGGTGTTCGTGACCCTCGGACCGCTCCTGTCCATGGCCGCGCACGGCTTGAGGGAAGAGAAGAGATACGGTCCAGGAGAGACCATTGCTCTGGATACCGCCGGAACCTTGCTCCAGGTCGATGTCGCCTGGGAATCCAATGAGCGCAGGCGATTCTGGGAACAACAGATCGAATCACTCGTCGTCGTAGTGCAAGGCAACCGGGGAGAGCTGGCCCACGGGCGCGTTGAGTCAGGGCAGGGATCTCGCGGCTTTTCATTGACTCGGGAAGGGAATCGATGGATCCGGGCCGAGCTTCACGGGAGGGTCCATGGGGAAGAGACGATGATCGCCTTCACCAACCCCGTCTACCTGGAGCAGTAACGAGGAGTGACCCGCACGACATGTTCCTGCCGTTCGGCGCCGTGCCGATAGACCAGCGTGTCCGCCTGTATCTCCCAGTCGCCGTCACTCACGGAAACGACACACCCCCGGGCGTATCGGTAGGACGGGAGGAAGATCTCGGTGGGAGCGCGCGTATCCGGATCGTGGCGGAACGCAAATGAGAACGCGCCAGTCCTGAAATCGAATGAAAGATGCAGAGGCGTGCCCGCGGTTGCACGCGGGTAGGGACGGAGAAGGCTGCGCAGGCCCCTGCCCCCGGAGCTCACGTCTGCCGGGTCTGTTCTCTGGTCCTCGCTGTAGATGGACAGGTCCTCGCCGTTCCACTGGTCTCCCCGCTTATTGGTATTGTCCGACGTGTAGTTCCAGATGGTGCAGTCCAGGAGATTCGCCTCCACCGCCTGGAAGCTGCGGTCCAATGCCCGCTCCTGCGCGCCAAACCCTCCCGTGCGATATGCCCGCGCGCCGTTCATGTCAAAGGGTATCCCGAACTCGGCCAGGAGCGTCGGCGCCCCACACATGCATTCCCGCGCGCCTTCTTTCAGCCGGGCAAGCTGGCGCGCGAAAGACTCGCGTATCGCGCGTCTTCCCACGATGATGCGCAGCGAGCCGGACTCCAGGCCCATGAAGGACAGAAACCTTTTCTGCACGAGCACGAGGTCATCGTACCAGTGGGGGGCAAAGACCACGTTGGCCGGATCATCCGGGGTCCAGCGCGGGGGCCATCTGTTCGCGTCAGCCTCTATGAAGATCAGGGCCCGGGGATGCGCGGAGCGGATTGCGCGCGCGAACCTGATCGCGAACGGACGGTAGAAGTCGTTCGGGAAATCAGCGGCCCGTCCATCTACACGGGCGAAATGATCCGGCCTCAGCAGCACGGGCGCGCCGTCGCCGCCCCTGTCCCATACCCCATTCTGGCGCCACACGCAGGGCAAACCGTCACGCCACGCCCGGCGCCGTTCCCGGTTCACCAGACGGTTGTGCGTCCGCTTGATGCTGGCAAAGCGCATCTCCCACACGCCGACCTCCTGGGGGATCCCGTCTCCCAGGAGCATGCCCTGGAAGCCTGTCGGAGCATTGCCCAGGGATACAATGCCTCCCGGCTCAGCCAGGTTCTTCCACCCGACATACCCGGGCAGGGGCTCGTTCATGGCGTCATAGCCGACCACGTTCGGCAGGTCCGCCAGGCGCCGCGCCACGTGCGTCATGGCGTCGATGTAATGGCGCTGGAGGTACTGCTGCGCGGGCTCCCCCTCTACCAAGGTTTTGGGCGCATAGACGTCACCGGCAAAGAAAAGCGTAAACATGGTAGCCGCTGCCAGCTTCCCGGAGTTTGTCGGCCAGACCATCTTGGGAAAAGGGTCGCCATGAAACTGGTGCGTGATCGCGGCGCCCGTCTCATCCAAAGCGCCAAGGTCGAAACCCACGGCCTCAAGAGTCCATCCCGGCGCGCCGTCCCCGCCGCTGAACCTGCTCCACATATCCTGGTGGGGATCGATGAAAAGGGAGATGCCGTGGCGGCCGGCTTTTTCGATCAGGGCGTGCAGGTAATTCATGTAGGCTTCGTCGTAGATGCCGGGACCCGCGTGTTCCACAGCCTCCCAGGTGATGAGGAAGCGAAGGAAAGTCATTCCCCAATGGCGCAGCCGGCTGAAATGCTCGTCAGCCTCCTCAAGGGCAAAGGGCCTGCCGACGAAAGACACGGAACGATGATCCAGAAGGCCGGCTTTCAGGTGCGTAGCTCCCTCAGGCGTCCGGGGCACTTTGCTCGAACCGCCGAGGTTCGCTCCCCGGAGCATCAGGGTCCGGCCAAGCTCATCAACAAAGGAACAGCCATTGATGCCGATCATCGGTTTCGTCCAGTATCTATCGAAATGTGAAATAACGCCACCCATCAACGAGCTGTTCCTGACAAGGCTGCGAGTCACGCAAATGATATTTGGATCAATTTTCTGCTTGACCTTGATCCATCCTTCTCCCTATTATGCGGCGAAGCGACCATCGGGGTCTCGCGAAATCTCTCTGAGAACAAGGACCTCACAGTGATCATGGGCATCCAGGGGCTGCACCCCGAGCACGGGTTGACCAATGAGCTCCTGCCGGAAGCGATCCTGGACAGGTACATCGTTCACTTTGCCCCGCGGCTCTACATCGTGGCCGGAAAAGAGACCGAATGAAAAAAGTCGTGTTCCTCGGCGACTGCAACGTCGACCTGATCATGGACGGGCTGGAAGATGATCCCGGCCCGGACAAGGAGATCGGGTGCGCGAGCTTCCACATCGCAATGGGCGCCTCCTCCTGCATCGCGGCGGCAGCCTATGCCAGCCTGGGCGGTGACGCGCGAGTGTGCGGGCTCTGCGGTGACGATGAGTTCGGGAAGCTCATGCGGGAGAAGCTGGCAGCGGCGGGTGTGCGTACTGACATGGTGCGCTGCGCGGCTTCGGAAAAGACAGGCGTGACCGTCAACCTGGTCCGGGGCGCGGCGCGCTACCAGGTCACCTATCCCGGCGCAATGGTAAGGTTCACGCTCACGGACATCCCCGACGCCCTGTTCCACGATCTTCGCCACCTCCACATTTCCGGTGTCTATCAGACAAAAGCCCTCCTCCCCCACGTGGCAGGAATCCTCGCGCGCGCCGCCGACGCGGGGGCAACCACGTCATTGGACTGCCAATGGGACCCCGGCGAACGATGGGAAGGGCTGGATTCCTGGCTTCCCCGATTGAGCTGGCTCTTTGCCAATGCGCAGGAGGCGCGCTCCATGACCGGAACCAACGGCACGGCCGAAGCGCTGCGCGCGCTTGCTGATCAGACGCCCTGCCCTGTCGTGAAAACCGGCGCCGAGGGCGCGCGCGCGATCGTGAACGGACGTGAGACCCTTGTGCCGGCCGCGCCGGTGGACGTCGTGGACACCATCGGCGCGGGAGACAATTTCAACGCGGGGTTTCTTTTTGCCGTCATGGAAAAAGACATGCACCTGCTGGAGGCGGTGCGGTTCGCGAACGCGGCAGGCGGCCTCTCGTGCACGTTCCGCGGAGGCACGGATGCCCGATCGTCGTGGCAGGATGTATGTCATTTCATGGAGAAGCAGACATGAGCAGTTTCACGGAGCTTGCGTCGCTCCCTGAGGAGAGAATCCCCGGCTCCTTTCACACGGCCAGGGAGATCGCCCAACAGCCCGATGTGTGGGTAAAGGTGCTCGATCTCATGGAAGCCCGCGCCGCGGAGATTAGCTCTTTCCTGCGGCTCTCCGGCGCCGTCGGGTCGGGGGATGCCGCCGTTATTCTCACGGGCGCCGGCTCTTCCTATTTCATCGGAAGGGCGGTCGCAAGCCAGTTGCGGAACCGGCTGGGACGGGAGGTCGCGGCCGTGCCCACCACCCACTTCGTCACGCACCCGGAGAGCCTTTGGAACCCGCGGCGCTCCTACCTGGTCGTGCACTGTGCGCGCTCGGGCGACTCCCCGGAATCGCTGGCCGCCTACCGGTTCATGAAAAGGACCCGCGCCGACGCCCGACACCTGGTGATCACGTGCAATGAGGGCGGCGCCCTTGCCAGGGAAGTGAAAAGCGACCCCGCGGCGCTGGTGATCACCCTGCCGGCGCAGACGAACGACAGGTCCCTTGCCATGACCAGCTCCTTTACCAGCATGGCGCTGAGCGCGGTTTCTCTGGGCTGGATGGACGCGCTCCCCCGGCTGCGCCGCGCTATGGAGCCGGTGCGGGCGGCGGCGCGTCGCATCATGGAGGAGCACGGGGATGCGCTGGAGGAGTTCAGCGCGCGCGCTTTCGTACGGGCCTGCTACCTCGGCTCGGATGCGCTCGAGGGCGCCATGCATGAGGGCGCCCTGAAGATGCTGGAAATGACGGCGGGCAGGGTCATCGCGATATGCGATTCCTTCCTCGGCGTCCGGCACGGGCCGCAGGTGTTCATCAACGGGCAATGCCTCATTGTTGCCTGCCTCAGCTCTGATCCGCGGGTGCGCCGCTACGAGATGGATCTCCTGCGAGAGCTGCGCCAAAAGGGGCAGGGCGCCGGGATGCTCGCCATCAGCGCCAGAGATGACCCCGAGATCGGCAGGATCGCAGACCAGGTCGTGGCGCCCGTCAGGCCCGACGAGGAAATCCCCGACGAGCTACGAATTTTCACCGACATCGTGGCCTGCCAGATCCTTGCGTTCAACGCCTCCCGGGGCCTGGGCCTGATGCCGGACAACCCCAGCCCCGGCGGAGTCATCAATCGCGTGGTGCAGGGCGTCACCATCTACGACCCGTGAAGGACAAGGGAACGGAAAATGATACCCCTCAATCAATGGAGACCTGTGTCCCGGCTGGAGGTGCCGCGTACTGAGTGCCCTCGAGCGCGCTTCCCCGTCATCGACGAGCACAACCAGGGCAGGTGGAACACGGCAATTCTCAGTATGGCGACTGAATGAGGCAGTTCTCATTTTGTCCCATGATAAACGGCCGTTTTCAAGGTTAAAATACCGGTTCACATCCTCAGGAAGGTCCAAAATGAGAACTGTTGGGTGGAACATTTACGGCGCGTCCCTTCCCGACGAAACACTTTCGAAGATATACTACGGCAACGCCGAAAGGCTTCTCGGCAAGGACTCATAAATAACCGCGCGGCCCCCGGCCGCAATCTGAAAGGAGCATACACGATGGCCTCATTCAACGGGCTGGGCATGGGTCTCGGAAATCTGTCCCTCCTCTCTTCTGCGCGGACGCGCTCAATCAGTCCTGAGAACTTCACCGGGGAGCCGGGCAAGGCCGGCATGGCGGTCGACGGCCCCGCTAAGAACTGCGCCCGGGACCTCGGCCAGGGATGGAAGATATCCCCCTTCGTGGTGGTGCAGCCCGGCGCCGAACAGGTGTTGGCCGACATCGAGGGTCCCGGCGCCGTCCAGCACATCTGGCTCACGCCCACCGGCCACTGGCGGTTCAGCATCCTGCGCATCTACTGGGACGGCCAGAAGCAGCCCTCGGTGGAATGCCCCCTTGGCGATTTCTTCGCCTGCGGCTGGAACCAGTACGCCCAGGTCTCCTCCCTTCCGGTGTGCGTCAACCCCGGCTCCGCCTTCAACAGCTACTGGGAGATGCCGTTCCGAAAGCATTGCAGGATCACGCTGACCAACATCGCCGCGGAGCCCACAACGGTTTACTGGCAGGTCGACTACACCCTGACAAATGTTCCCGAGGACGCGGCGTATTTCCACGCGCAGTTCCGCAGGGTGAATCCACTTCCCTACAAATCGGTATACGCCATTCTGGACGGCGTGCGCGGCCAGGGCCACTATGTCGGCACGTACATGGCCTGGGGCGTGAACAACAACGGCTGGTGGGGAGAGGGGGAGATCAAGTTCTACATGGACGGGGACGGGGATTTCCCCACCATCTGCGGCACGGGAACGGAGGATTACTTCTGCGGCTCCTACGATTTTGATCTGGGCAAGGAGAAGGGCGGCTACAGGGAGTTCACCACCCCCTACACCGGTCTGGCCCAGGTGATCAAATCCGACGGCCTGTACCAGTCGCAGATGCGATTCAGCATGTACCGGTGGCACATCATGGACCCCGTCCGGTTCCAGAAGGACCTGCGTGTGACCATCCAGGCGCTGGGATGGAGAAGCGGCGGCCGCTACCTTCCCATGCAGGACGACATAGCCTCCGTTGCATTCTGGTATCAGGCGCTGCCAACGGCGCCTTTCCCCCGGCTGCCGGACAAGGACTACCTGGAGATCATTTAGCCAAGGCCGCGCGCAGTTACGCGGGGCAGGCAGCGTGCCCCGCTGTGTGCGCGGTTCCATGCCGCGCCCCCCTCAACACTTCACCAGCACCACGTTGATGACGGTATCGAGTACTCCCGTGGCGGTATTGCCGTCGCGAAAATCGGCCGTGCCCTTGCCGATATACCCAGCGGCATACATATATCCCAGGGTGTCGACAGCCACGAAGCTGAAAAAGATCCGCTCGGGAGATTGGCCGTAGTCCGCATCTACTGGGCTGACTTGCTGATGATCCAGTACGTTCCGGAGGCGCCGTGCTTGTCTTTATGTGCTCCTTCACCCCGATCGCTTTCAGGATCATCATCGTTCCGTCCCTTGAGACCGAGAGGGGCCCGGTGTAAGGCATCGAGGGGGATGTGGGATTAGCACCGTCGGTCGTGTAGTAGATAGCCGCGTCTGTCCGCGTTCACTGAACAGCGTATGGTGCAAATCCTTCCGGCATGGTATACTTATATTGCAATCGTTAAATATTGGGAGGGCATTGGAAGCGGAGCGTAAGGTATAAAAAGAAGTAGAACTTCGTAGAGTAAACAGCAAAAAACCTGACACCCTGTCAACACGATTGCGAGGGGGTGTAGTCATGATGTTGCATAGGAATCCTAATCTCATTGCTCTATCGCTCTTGCTTTTGGGCCTCGTCCTGGCGCCAATTTCAGCGCAACAACCGACCATAACGGTGAACCCTCCAGCGGCGACGAAAACACCCAAGGCAACCAGCGTTGAATCACCCTCGTCCCTTTCGGTCCACCTTCAGCCGATCTTCACAATCCCAATGGGATCCAGCGCCGCACTGTTCGGCATGGGCGGTGCTGGCTCGTTCGGAGCCGAATATGCCTTTGCGGGCAACTTCCAGCCCTACCTTTCCGCGGGGATCGACTATGCCTATGCGCCCCTGAAAGCCACAAGCTCACTCTCTGTGATCACCGAGGAAGCCGGCGGTGGGATTTACTTATGGTTGAATCCTCGGCTCGCACTCAAGGCAGGAGCATCTGTGGGCTACTGGTTTGGAATGATCAACGGAGGAGGTGCTGCCAGCGGCCATGCCTCAGCGCGCGCCGGACTTGGCGTGCAGTACATGATCTCCGCCGGGCTGAACATCGGCCTGGGCGTTGCCTACCGCTATGATCTTGGTCTCTACCAGGGGCTGGAAGTGACAGCCTCCACCTCCTACTTTTTCACCGGCAGGGAGGGGCGGGATAAAGCAATACAGATGAGTCTGCCGGTGCAGCCTGGTATGCTGGGCGCCAAGACCCCGCAGAAAGGCCGTGGCATAGAGCTTTCCAATATCGAGCTCTATGAGGTCTTTCCCGTGTTCCACAAGTTCTACGACGATCACCCGGTGGGAATGGTGACCCTCACCAACAAGGAGAAGACCGCGATCAAGGACGTGAAGCTCAGCTTCTTCGTGAAGCAATACATGGACAGCGCCAAGGAGTGTCCGGCGCCCGCAGAGCTGGCCCCGGGAGCGCGCAAGGACGTGGAGATCATGTCCCTTCTCACCGACCGTGTGCTTGATGTCACGGAACCCACGAAGGTGGCGGCGGACATCGCCCTGGAGTACCGCATGGACGGCGAGCTGTATCGGGATGTGAAGACGGTAACGATACGGCTCCTGGACCGGAATGCCATGACCTGGAGCGATGACAGAAGGCCGGCAGCTTTTGTCACATCCAAAGACCCCCCCGTGCTCACTCTGTCCAAGGGAGTGACGGGCTGCATTCGCAGCAAGGGCCCTGAGGCAATAAATGCGAAGTTGCTTACCGCGATGGGCATCTACTCCGCCCTGGACCTCCTGGGGGTTTCCTATGTCACCGACCCTGAAACCACGTTCTCCGAGCGAACCCAGCACAAGAGTCAGCCGGACTTCCTGCAGTTTCCCCGGCAGACCCTGGAATACAAGGCGGGGGACTGCGACGATCTGTCGATCCTTTACTCTGCGCTTCTGGAGTCGGTGGGGGTGGAAACCGCCTTCATCACGGTGCCCGGGCACATCTACCTGGCGTTTAGCACCGACCTGAAGGAAGAGGCGGCTTCGCGAAGCTTCTCAGGCACATCGGAGCTCATCATCAGGGACGGCATCGTATGGATCCCCGTGGAGGTCACGGAGCGGCGCGGCGGGTTTATGAAGGCATGGGCTGAGGGAGCCCGTGAGTGGCGGGAAGCCATTGCAGACAACACGGCCGCGTTCATTCCGGTGCACCAAGCGTGGCAGGAGTATGAGCCGGTGCAGCTTCCCGGAGTCAAGGATATCACGTTGCCCGCCAAGGATGCCATCGTGAGCGCCTTCCTGCAAGAGGTGGTGAAGTTCGTGGACCGGGAGATCACCCCGCGGGTGACTCGGCTGCAGGATGAGATCAAGAAAAGCGGTGACACACCGGTGAACAGGAACAAGCTCGGAATACTCTATGCGCAGTACGGCAAGACAGACCAGGCGGAGGCGGAGTTCCTCAAAGCCATAGCGAAGCAGCAGTATTTGCCCGCGCTGCTGAATCTGGGGAACCTGCAATCGGTGAAGGGTGCATGGCCAAAGGCGCAGGAGTACTACGATCAAGCCGCGAAACTTGAGCCGAAGAATCCCAAGGTGCTCTTGTCGCAGTCGCGGACCTACTATGCAGAGGAGCGATACGATCTTGCTCGGGCGAAATACCAGGAGCTTGCGGCCGTGGATAATGTTATTGCCGAGCAGTTTGCATACCTTGGCGGGTCACAGGATACTGGCACTAGAGCAGCCGATGTAGAGACGGAGCGGCAGCAGGTGCTGTGGGCTGAGTGAAGAAGGTGAAGACCATGAGAAAAAACGTGAGTCTCCGGTCTATGATTGGCGCTGCGCTTTTCGCGGTATTTCTGGCAGGCTGCCCGATGCCCGTGGAGACCCCGCTGCTGCAGACAGTCAAGGCTACGGTGGATGCATACAACCAGCAACAGCAGGGGACACGACTCATCAACGTAAAGTATGGTACGACGGATGTCGCCTCCGGGAGCGCCCTCGATGTGGGAGGCACCGTTGCGGGCACGGACAAGCTATGCGTGTTCACGATAGAGAATAAGGGAACGGGGAATCTGACGCTCACCGGCGACCCAAAAGTGGAGATTGGCGGTACCGATGTCTCCTCGTTCTCCGTGAGCGCTCCGCCTGCCACCTCCGTGATTCCTGCTGGCGGGGCCACCACCTTCACGATCAGCCTCCTCGGGTCCTCAGGTGTTGCTCCCAAGACATCTACCGTGACGATCAAGAGCGATGATAAGGACAATGGGCTGTACTCATTCACGATCACGGCGGAGGTTACGACGGCTCCGCAACCGGACATCAATATCAAGGGGGATGACGGCGTATCGATTGCGGACGGCGGCGGCTATGCCTACCTTCCCACCCTTGTCTTATCATATCTCGATGCAGTCTTCACGGTCGAGAACCTGGGGATCCAGGACCTGTCCCTGGACGGGAATCCGAAGGTTCTGATCGAGGGAAACGACGCCTCGCAGTTCTCCTTAACCGTACAACCTTCTTCTCTGGTGACCTCCGCCTCCAGCACCATGTTCACGGTCCGCTTCGCCCCCTCCGCTGAAGGCACAAAAAGTGCGACGGTGATCATCAGCAACAATGATCCAGATGAGAATCCTTACAACTTCTCGGTGACCGGGTATGCCGGGATTGTGCCGGAAATGAATGTGAAGCAGGGGACGACGAACATCCCGGATGGCACGGGCAGCCACACCTTCGCATCCACCCTTGTGGGTACCACCGTGGATGTGGTATTCACCATTGAAAACCTGGGTACCGGTGACCTGCATCTGACCGGAACTCCCAATAAGGTGGTGATCGGCGGTGCCGATGCATCTTTGTTCACCGTGACGGCTGATCCTGCGACGCCTGTGGCGCCCTCCGGCAGCACCACTTTCACCATTCGTTTTGCCCCCATCAGTGCGGGAACTAAGAATGCGACAGTAAGTATAGCGGACGACGATTCCGATGAGAATCCCTACACCTTCGATATCAGCGGTTTGGGGACAATTCCAGAGATGAACATCAAGCAGGGGACGACCGACATTCCGGATGGCACAGGCAGCTACACGTACGCCGATACGGCGCTGAACGAGTATACCGATGCAATATTCACGGTCGAGAACCTGGGTACCGCTGACCTGCATCTGACCGGAACTCCCAATAAGGTGTTCATCGGCGGCTCCCATCCCTCGATGTTCTCTGTAGAGGTGGCACCCTCCAGTCCCGTAGCACCCTCGGGAAGCACTACCTTCACCATTCGCTTTATCCCATCCAGCGCGGGGAGCTGGAACGCGGTCGCCAGCATTGCGAACGATGATTCCAATGAAAACCCCTACAACTTCGCTATCGCTGGCACGTGTGTGTTGCGTCCGGAGATGAATGTGAAGCAGGGGACGACCAACATCCCGGACGGCACGGGGAGCTACACCTTCGCTGACACTATGCTGACAGCGTACACCGATGCAGTCTTCACGGTTCAGAACCTAGGCACGGCCGGCCTGAACCTGAGCGGGACGCCGAATGTGGTCGTTGGCGGCGCCGATGCCTCGCTGTTCACGGTGACGGCTTATCCCTCGACGCCTGTGGCAGCGGGCGGAGGAAGCACGACCTTCACAGTCAGGTTCTCTCCAACCGGGGCCGTTGGGCTCAAGAGCGCCACGCTGAGCATTGCCAACGATGATGTCGATGAGAACCCGTATAACTTTGCGATATCCGGCACGGCGACGGAGTGGCATGGAAAGCAAGCCGTGGATACAACAGGCAATGTCGGCATGTTTACCTCCATCGCGGTTTCCGGGAGCAACGTCTACATCAGCTACTATGACAGCACGAATGGCGACCTGAAGTTCGCCAGGTCCACTGATGGGGGAGCAACCTGGCCGGCGGGCAATATCAAAACCGTGGATTCAACAGGCGATGTCGGGACGGATACCTCCATCGCGGTTTCCGCGAGCAACATCTGCATCAGCTACTATGACAGCACGAATGGCGACCTGAAGTTCGCCAGGTCCGTAGATGGGGGAGCAACCTGGCCGGACGTCAAGCCCGTGGATTCAACAGGCAATGTCGGCCTCTATAGCTCCATCGCGGCTGATCTGACTAACGTGTACATCAGCTACTTCGACATCACCAACGCCAAGCTGAAATTCGCGAAGTCCACGAACGGCGGAACCAGCTGGCTCGCGGGCAACATCAAAACTGTGGATTCAACCGCTAGTGTCGGTGTGTATACCTCCATCGCGGTTTCCGGGACCAACGTATACGTCAGCTACTATGACAGCACGAACGCTAACCTGAAATTCGCAATGTCCACGGATGGGGGCGCTACCTGGCCAGCGGGCAACATCAAGATCGTGGACTCAACAGGCGACGTCGGGTCGTGTACCTCCATCTCGCATACCAGTACTGGTTTTGGCAACGTGTACATCAGCTACCTCGATACCACGAACGGTGACCTGAAGTTCGCGAAGTCCACGGATGATGGAACCACCTGGCTGTCGACCGACATCAAGACCGTGGATTCAGGAGGTTCTGTAGGCTCGGATACCTCCATCAAAGCTGCTTCGAGCCTCATACTTATCAGTTACTTCGACGCCACGAACTTTGACCTGAAGTTTGCCAAGTCCACCGACTCGGGAGCCACCTGGCCGGCGGGCAACATCAAGACCGTGGATGCCACAGGATCTTCTGGCTTTGAAACCTCAATCGCGAATTATATAGGCAACGTGTACATAAGCCACTACGACCAAGCGAGCGGTGACCTGAGGTTCGCGAAGTCCATTGACGTGGGAGTCACCTGGTAGCGATGGAAGCACTTTAGCCTGCATTTCTCACAGATCGGGCAGAGTATAGCAAGCGCGGAGGACTCGCTCTCCCTTGCGTGTTCGCTCGGGGTGAAAAGCTACTGGCGACCGGTGGACGGAACAGCGCCCTGGTGAGCACGCCGGCTTTGCCTGTTTCCAGGCGCCTCTTCATTCTTGACCGTCCGCCCCGGCCCGGCTACGCTGCCCCGCAATGAATGCAGTAATTATTTTTTTGCATTGCCGATGGAGCGCTTCTCATTTTGCACGATCTTCAAGAGGTCTTTTTGCATCCTTTTCATCATATGCACTTCCCTTGAAGGTGCAAAATGAGAATCGCTGGCAATGAACATCCTCTCCCTTGACGGCGTGACCATCACCCTTGTCGATGTCCCGCTGTTCGAGCAGGTGACCCTCGGCATTGACGACGGAGAGAAAATCGGTTTTATCGGCAGGAACGGGGCAGGCAAATCCACCTTCCTCCGCATTGTAAGCGGCGAGCTCGCCCCGGACACGGGCAGCGTGTCACGCAATCGGGATCTTACCGTCAGCCGTCTCGAGCAGCGCCCGCTGGTCACGCCGGGTACGACCCTCGACGCTTTCTGCTTCCAGGGGAGCGCCGGTTCCCCCGATGGCGATGAGCGGACAGCCATAGTTGATGCTTTCCACTCCTATTGCCGGGAGTTGGGCTTGAACGACCCCTCGGCGCTGATGGAGGGCTTCTCAGGAGGCATGCTGCGCAAGGCTTCCATCGCGCGCTGCCTTTCGCGCGGAGCACGCTTTCTCCTTCTTGACGAGCCCACCAACCATCTCGACCTGGACACCATCGAATGGCTGGAGGCCCGGCTCCGCGGCGCTTCCTTTGGGTTCATCCTCGTCACGCATGACAGGTATTTCCTGGATGGCGTGTGCACCACGATCATAGAGATCGACGGCAGGCGCATCCACAAGTATGCCGGCAACTATTCCGCGTACCTGGATCGCAAGGCCCAACGCGAAGAGGAGCAGGAGCGCGCCGAGCAGCGCCGGGCGAGCATTCTCCGAAGAGAGCTGGAGTGGATGAACCGGGGGCCGCGCGCGCGCACGGGAAAGGACAGGGGACGCAAGGACCGGATCCGCAATCTCCTGGATTCCCAGGTGCAGGCGGAGATGGCGATGCGGGAGTTCTCCTCCACCCATAGGCGGCTGGGCAAAAAGGTGCTGGAGATGCGGGAAGTGGCGAAGAGCTACGACGGCCGCCAGGTGATCCGGCCCTTCACGTACGGCTTCCGACGCGGCGAGCGCATCGGCGTGATCGGCCCCAATGGGTCGGGCAAGACCACGTTCCTCAGGCTCGCGGCCGGCGAGATAAGCCCTGACGCGGGAAGCGTTGTGAAGGGGGAAACTACGACGTTCGCGCACTTTCGCCAAACCAGCACCGCCCTCCAGCCGGGGATCACCGTCATCGATTTCATGAAGGATCTGGCGGAGAGGGTGCCGCAGGAGGGAGGCGGATCGCTTACAGCGGAGCAGTTCCTGGAGCGCTTCCTCTTTCCCCGAAGCATGCACGGCATTACGGTGGATCGTCTCTCCGGGGGCGAGCTGCGGCGGCTCACCCTTGTGCGGCTCCTGGCCACGGCGCCCAATTTCCTCCTCCTCGACGAGCCGACAAACGACCTGGACCTGGACACCATCCGGAGGCTGGAAGATTACCTGGCGGATTTTGGCGGCTGCATCCTCCTCGTCTCCCACGACCGCGCCCTCCTGGACCGTCTCACCGACTCCCTGTTCGTATTCGATGGTGAGGGCGGGATCCAGGGATTCATCGGCGACTACGAGGAATACCGCGCCGCCGGAGGCGGATTTCATCGCGCCGCCAGAGGCGGATTTAACCGCGAGGCACTGGCGGCGGAGCGCGCGGCAGCGGAGGTGCCGGCGCAACGGAATCCGCGACGCTCCCCGCGCCCGGAGAAGGCTGGGCTCTCGTTCAAGGAACGGAAGGAATACGAACAGTTGACAGACGAGATTACGGCGCTCGAAGAAGAGCAGAAGTCCCTCGAAGCCTCCTTCCAGGGCCTTTCGATCGATCCCCTCCTCATGGACCAGAACCACAGACGCTACAAGGAGGTCCTCGCCGCGCTGGAGGAGAAGATAAGGCGCTGGGGCGACCTTGCCAGCCGCGCGGAGGCGTAGCCTCCCGCCAGCGCGGGCTCATCTCTGATGCGATTTTCTGTACGCTCCCGGGGTCATGCCCGCTGCTTTGCGGAATGCCTCGTGAAACCGCTGGGGATTTCCAAAGCCGGAGGAGGCAGCCACGGCAGCCACGGTCAGGGTCGTGGTGCGGAGCAGCTCCCGCGCGCGCTCGATGCGCACCCGCACGATCTCGTCGTGCACGCTGCGGCCAAGGGCCCTGCGGAACCGGATCTCCAGGCTCCGACGGGATGCGGGGATGTCCTTGAGCAGCGCCGCGACGTGAACGGGCTCTCCGGCCAGCGACCGGATAAGGGCCACTGCCTGCTCCACCAGCGGATCGGCGCTCGGAAGCACGTGCGTCGACGAGCGCTCAACCACCTCCCGCGGCGTGATGAGCTGCGGGGCTGCCGGAGCGCTCCCGCTGCGCTCGAGCAGCCGCGCAAGCATCTCCGCGGCCCGGAACCCGATCTGCTCGCAGTCCAGCATGATGCTCGACAGGGGAGGCACGCACAGCTCGCAGAGGATGTCCTCGTTGTCCACGCCCAGGATGGCGACCTCCTGGGGAACAGCCAGCCGTGCGTTCCGGCAGGCTGCCGCCACCTTCAGCCCTGCCGTGTCATTGCAGGCGAAAACCGCGACCGGATGCGGGAGGGCGTGGATCCACGCTTCCAGCCGCTCGGAATGGCGAAGCTTCTCCCACCAGGACAGTGATTCCTCGAAGACGGGGATCGCACCGCCCCCCAGCACGGCGCGGAAGCCTTCGCGGCGCATCCGTGACCAGCCGACACGCGCAACGCCGCAGAAGGCGAACCTGCGGAATCCAAGCGCCTGAAGGTGCCTGCCGGCGAGCGCGCCCGTCGCCGTATCGTCATTGCAGACCTGGCGGAAGCCCGGCCTGCGCCACGCGCCCGCCACGTCGACCAGGGGAAGCCGGCGGGCAGCCAGCCGGTCCGCGTCCCGTCCGGACTCGATGCGCGCCACCAGCCCGTCCCCGTCCCACCGCTCCAGTGACCCGATGGACTGGAACATCCAGCCGAACCCGTAGAGGTCCCAGTCGGGCCTGCCGCGCGCGTAGCGCACGACCCCGCGCGCAATCCCGTGCTCGTAGAAATCCGTGAGGCCCATGAACAGCCCCACCCTCCATCGCCTTTGCCGTGTGCTTCCCATGGCTTTCTCTGCGTAAAACGTGAGTAAGTATACGCATTTCAGGTATGTCGGCAAGCCGGAGACGGGATAGGATTAAGGCAAGGAGAGAGAGACAATGAACTCAAACGACCTGATCGTCGTCACCGGCGCCGGCGGCTTCATCGCCGGATCGCTGGTGCGCTTTTTTCATGACAAGGGCTTCACCCGCATCCGCGCGGTGGACAAGAAGCCGCTGCCGAACTGGTACCAGTGCACGCCGGGGGTGGAATGCCTCTGCCTCGATCTCAGCGATGAGCTGAGCTGCCGCAGGGCCGTCGAGGGGGCGGCGGAGGTCTACAATCTTGCCGCGGACATGGGCGGCATGGGTTTTATTGAGCGCAACCGCGTCGAGTGCCTGCGGAGCATCCTCATCAACACCCACCTGGTGGAGTCCGCATGGCGCGCCGGGGCGGAGCGCTATTTCTTCTCCTCCTCGGCCTGCGCCTACAACACCGACCTGCAGAAGGACCCCAAAGTCAGGGCGCTCAAGGAATCGGACGCGTATCCCGCCATGGCGGAGCGCGGCTACGGCTGGGAGAAGCTTCTCTCGGAAATGGTCTGCCAGGAGTACACCGCGGAGCGCGGGCTTCCCACCTTTATCGCGCGCTTCCACAACGTCTACGGGCCCTTCGGCACGTGGGATGGCGGCAGGGAGAAGGCGCCCGCGGCAATGTGCCGCAAGGTGATTGAGGCAAAGGACACCGGCAGCCGCACCATCGAGATATGGGGGGACGGCACGCAGACGCGCAGCTTCATGTATATCGATGACTGCACCAAGGGCATCGACATGATCATGCACTGCGAGGAGCTGAAGGCCACCCCGATCAACCTCGGCTCCTCGGAGCTGGTCTCCATCAACGACCTAGTGAGCATCGTCGAAGGGGTGGTCGGGGTGAAGCTCAGCCGCACCTACGATCCGAACGCCCCCAAGGGCGTTGCCGGCCGCAACAGCGACAACACCATGATCAAGCGGATCCTCCGCTGGGAGCCTTCCACGCCCCTGAAGGAGGGGATCGGGAAGACCTACCGGTGGATCGAGCAGCAGTACGCCGACCGCAAGGCGGGAAAGCGCACGGTGAGCTGAGGTGTCGGGGAAATCGCTGATGGCAGGGGCCGATATCGCGTCGGTCATCGGCGCCCTCCCCTACCGGATGGCGTTTGCCGGCGGTTGGATCGATCAGCCCTTTGTCTCGAGACTGAACCCCGAACCGCCGGGCTCGATGGTAGTTGTCTCATTGAAGCCGACATTCCGCTGGATGGACAGGTGCGGCATGGCCACGAGCACACGGCGCGTTGCAGATGCCCTGTGGCGCCGCCGTCTGCCCGAGGGAGCTCCCGCGCGCCTGGTGCGGGAGCTGTACGCGGAGGAGAATCGCAATCGTTCGGAGCCCTCGGGATCGCAGGACATGATCGGCATCGTGTATCCCGGCGTCAGCCGGCTGGACTTCGATGCCTCCGTCGAGGGAGGGATATTTCCCGCCCACATCGAATCCTGCCGGGATGAGGCAGTGGCGCGCTGGCTGGAGCTGGTGATCCGGGTGGTGCCCGTGGCGCCCCGGCCTGACGGCTACGATCCGCTGGGAACCAAGCGGCTGGATCCCGAGTGGATCCGCAGGCTGGGAAGGTCGGGCGCCGCGTGCTACGAGGCCATCCAGAAAAAGGACGCCCCCGGGCTCGGCGAATCCATGAATGAATCCATGCGCTGCTGGGAAGCGCTGCTGCCGAACATCGTTCGTCACCCGTCCCTGACGGTGGATCTGGCAACGGTTCTCCAGCACTATCAGGCCCGCTCCCACGGGGCCATGTATTCGGGCTGCGGCGGCGGGTATCTCTACGTCGTGACCGAGGATCCGGTGCCCGGCTCTTTTGGCGTTCAGGTGCGTAATTCCATCGAGGAATCCTGACATGGGGACCTTGTTCGTAGCCGGCAGCTTCGATGACATACGCTCCCCCCAGATCCGCTTGCTGCAATTGGCCTCCCGGCTCGGCACCGTACGGGTGATGATCTGGTCGGACCGCTTCATCAAGGCCGCGACGGGCCGGCTCCCGCGCTTCGGCAGCGCCGAGAGGCTCTACCTCCTGGCTGCCCTTCGTTACGTGTCCGCTGTCCAGGTGATGGACGAGCCGGATCATCCCTCCACATGGGCGCCTGTCCTCGATGAGGACCCCGCCGCGGTATTTGTTCAGCGCAGGGATGACCCTCCCTGTTTGGAAGAGCTGTGCCGGCGCCGGGGCATCGCATTCCATGCGCCTGAACCGGGCGAGCTTGCGGGCTTCCCGGATGATGGGGAGGCCTGGACCACCGGCGCAGAGCCTGTCAGCATCAGCGCGCCCCGCCGCAAGGTAGTAGTCACGGGCTGCTTCGATTGGCTGCACTCGGGCCACGTGCGGTTCTTCGAGGAGGTGTCGGCGCGCGGCGAGCTGTATGTCGTTGTCGGTCACGACGCAAACGTGCGCCTTCTCAAGGGGGAGGGCCACCCGAGGTTTCCACAGGAAGAGCGGCGCTACCTGGTCCAGGCGGTCCGCTTCGTCCACCGGGCGCTCATCTCCTCGGGCTCGGGATGGATGGACGCCGAACCCGAGATCGCGGCAATCGGGGCCGACGCGTACGCCGTCAACGAAGACGGCGACAAGCCTGAAAAGCGGGAGTTCTGCCGAATAAAGGGGCTGGAATACATTGTCCTCACGCGCACACCAGCGCCGGGGCTTCCGCAAAGAACAAGCACGGAACTCCGGGGCTACTGACGGCGCCCTGCGCGCGCGATCAAGGATGCGGCACATTGTGCTTAAAATCCGGCGCTCCCTGTCCGCCCGCTCTTATCCGCCTTCTCCTTGACACCGGCACAGGCCCGGAGTTTGATCGAACCCATGATCACCCTCACCGTGAACAAGGAAATCCGCGGCCACAACATCCGGCGCTGCAGGGAAAAGGGCATCACGCTGCCCACCTTTGCCCAGATGAAAGATCCGCAAAGCGCGCCAGCAAAGGTCCAGGAAGGGCTGCGCAAGGTCGGATTGTGGGACGTGAATCCCCTGAACCTGTTCCGCATCACGTGGCGCAACCAGCCGGTGGAATCAGGCGGCCTCTTTGGCGATGTGAACGTGCTGGAGTTTCCCCCCGCGCTCACGGGAGTGCCGGCCCGGATCGTGGCGCTGGTGGGCAAGTGGTTTGGCGGCATGGCCCTCCACGGGCAACTTCTGCCGGGGCGGCGCGTTCAATTCAGCGCTCTTGGGCTGCCAATCCATCGCCATCCTTCCCGAGGGCATGAGCAAGGAGCGGTTCGAGTGGCTGTCCAAGATCGCGGGAGAAGTCATCACCACCCCGGGCAGTGAAAGCAACGTAAAGGAGATCTTCGACACCTGCCATGAGCTTTCCCGCACCCGGGGGGATGACATCGTGATCTTCAACCAGTTCGAGGAACCGGGGAACTATCTCTGGCACTTCGAAGTGACCGGCGCCGCGCTTCTGCGCGTGGCGGAAAGGATGACCGACCCTTCGCGCTGCGGATGCGCGGATTCACCTCGCCGCGGATGCGCGGATTCACCTCGCCGCGGATACGCGGATTCGCACGCGGAAGTCCGCGCTTTTGTCTCCTCCACGGGCTCGGCAGGCACCCTGGCCGCAGGCGACAGGCTGAAAGCGGCGCTCCCCGGCCTTCGCGTCGCCGCGGCCGAGGCGCTGCAGTGCCCCACGCTCCTGTGCAACGGATTCGGCGCGCACAGGATCGAAGGCATCGGGGACAAGCACGTGCCATGGATCCACAACGTGAAGAACACAGACGCCGTGATCGCCGTGGATGACAGGGATTGCATGCGCCTCCTGCGCCTGTTCAACGAAAAGGAGGGCAGGAAGTGCCTGGCCGGCCGCGGCGTTCCCGACGCGCTGATCCAGAAGCTGCCGCTCCTCGGCATATCGGGAATCGGGAACCTTCTGGCGTCGATCAAGCTGGCGCGCTATTACGAGCTTTCCGAGCGCGACGTCATTTTCACGGTGCTCACGGACTCCATGGACCTGTACGGATCGCGCCTGGCGGAGCTCACCAGGACGGAAGGCGCCTTTGACCGGGATGCCGCTGTCGCGGCGTGGGCCGCTGGCCTTGCCGGGCAGCGCGCGGATAATGTCCTGGAGCTCACATATCCCGAGAGGAAGCGGGTGCACAACCTCAAGTACTACACCTGGATCGAACAGCAGGGGAAAAGCATCGCGGAGCTCGGCGCCCAGTGGAGCGACGACGGGTATTGGAAGGCCATCCAGGCGCAGGCTCCGCAAATCGACGAGCTGATCAATGAGTTCAACCGGGAAGCGGAGAGCCCCTGATGAAGGTCCTCTACGCTTGCGTCACCTGCGGCAAGCAGGTGGAGACCGACCAGGTGGTGTACGAATGTCCGTATTGCGCGGCGGAAAAACCGGGGGCTCCAGCCGCACGCCGTGCCGGATTTCCCCGCGGCTGCCTCTCCGTGGTATCCGGTGACGTCCCGCGCAGGGAACGCGGAGGCCCGGTCGATCCCCTGAGGTTCCTCCCGCTGCCCATGCTGAATCGCGCCGCCTTTCCCGCGGGCAACACGCCGCTGGTTGAGCCGGATCGGCTGAGGGCGAGGACGGGTTTCTCCCGGTTGTTTTTTAAAAACGACACGCTGAATCCTTCCGGCTCCCTCAAGGACCGGGCATCGTTTCTGGTGGCGGAGCAGGCCCGGGAAAATGGGGAGAAGTGCGTTGTCCTGGCATCCACGGGCAATGCAGGAGCATCCATGGCCTGCGCCGGCGCCGCGTACGGGCTTTCGGTTGTGCTCTTTGTGCCGGCATCGGCGCCGCGCGCCAAGCTCCTGCAGTCGCTGCTCTATGGGGCGCGCGTGGTCCCCATCCAGGGCACGTACGACGATGCATTCGGTCTTTCCATTGCATACACGCATGCCCGCGGCGGCATCAACAGGAATACGGGATTCAACCCTTTCACCGTGGAAGGCAAAAAAACAGTCTCCCTGGAAATCTACAACCAGCTCGGCTGCCAGGCGCCTGACGTGATGTATGTGCCAACGGGGGACGGGGTCATCTTTTCCGGCGCATGCAAGGGCTTTGCCGATCTCATGAAGGCAGGCTGCTCGGGCCGGATGCCAGTGATGGTGGTGGTTCAGGCCGAGGGCAGCAATGCTATCAGCAGGAGCTGGCGCGAGGGCCGGCAGATCGTGCTCTCGAGCACCACCACCATTGCCGATTCGCTCTCCGTCTCCTGTCCTGCCGCGGGCGCCATGGCGCTCGACTGCCTCCAGCGTTACGGCGGGAGGGCTGTCGAAGTGACCGACACTGAGATCAGCGCCGCCCAGGCCGAGCTTGCCGGGGAGGCAGGGCTTTTCGTCGAGCCTTCATCAGCGGCCGCGTGGGCGGGATTTCTCAAGGACAGGGGCAATGTTGACCCAGAAGCCGGCGTCGTGGTCCTGCTGACCGGCACGGGGTTCAAGGATACCGCGGCCGCTGAAAAGCTCGTCGCCCTGCCTTCGGCCTGCAAAGCTGATCTGGACAGCGCGCTGCGCCTGCTCGCGGATGCCTACGGAATGAAGGGGTGAGCGCGGCGCGCTCAGGAGGACGACTGCCGCCTCCATGGCTGCCCGCGATTGTCAACGCTCATCGCTATTCGATTTCACCTTCGCCAGGACCGGCCCGCTTCCATGAAAGCGTTTATGTTCGCGATGGGGGTTTCCTGGGGGAGATCGCACCCCGTGCTCAGGACGAAATTCGGGTACTGCGCCATCTGGCGCAGCAGGTCGTCGACCTCGGCGCGCACGACCTCGGGAGTGCCGAAACGCATCGTGGTTGCAGGGCTGATGTTTCCGATCACGACGACGTCCTCGGGGATGCGCGCCGCGGCAGCGGGCAGGTCAACCCCCGCGTCGCGGGAATCGAGGCTGACCCCCTGCACGCCAGCGGCCGCCATCTTTTCCACTAGGTGCATGGTGTTGCCGCAGGTGTGGTAGACAAAGCTCGCCCTGCTGTACTTGAAGCTGGTAATGATGTGCCGGATGTAGATCGCGGAGAACTCCGAGAACTGCGCGGGGCTCAGCATCACCGCCGTCGGCTCCAGGATGCAGATCACGTCGGCCCCCGCGGCAAGGAGGAGCTGGATGTACTCCTGGATGCGCTCGGTGGTGAAGTGGCACAGGCGATGCAATCCGGCGGGATCCAGCATGGTGGAGATCACCGTGTCATCCGCCCCCATCATGAGACCCGCCAGCGTGAAGGGCCCCACTACGTATGCGCCCTTCAGCATTCCGGCAGGCAGGGAGACGCTCATCATCCGCAGCGTTTCCACGAACCCCATGAGCCGGCTGTCGAAGGTGATGTTGATCTCTGCCAGCCGGTCCAGGTCTTCGAGCTGGAACCTGTCCTTGGGGACAGTCGCCGACTCTTCCCTTGGAAACACCGTGTACCGACCCAGGGCATTGGCCTCAACGGAGAGATCCATGAGGGGAAAAACGAGGTCGGGATGGAACGCATCCACCAGGCTCCGCAGAGCCTTGTAATGCTCCCCGAAATTCTGCTGGGCGATCTTGATGGTGCTGCCGATCATCTCGACGCCGGGGAAGCCCGCGAGCGGGGCGACCAACCGGCGTCTTTCGTCATATGCCGCGTGAGCAATGGCGGCAAGGGTTTTATCTGCCATCCCGTTTTCCCGGGAGCGATAGTCGCGCCCGGGGCTTTGTCAGGACACGAACGCTTTGAACTTTTCCGCCGCGGTGGCAGCGTCCGGCGCGTACCCGTCGGCGCCGATCTCCTTGGCGTACTGGTCGGTCAGGGGAGCGCCTCCCACCATGAACTTCACCTTCTTGCGCGTCCCTTCCTTCTCGAACCGGTCGATGACCTCCTTCATGCCCGTCATCGTGGTTGTCAGAAGGGCCGACATCCCGATCGCCTTCGCATCCGGGTTGTCCTTCAGGCCCTGGAGAAACTTGTCCCCCGACACGTCGATGCCGAGGTCCACCACCTCGATTCCCGCGCCCTGGGCCATCATCTTCACCAGGTTCTTGCCGATGTCGTGCAGGTCTCCCTTCACGGTGCCCAGGAGCATCTTGCCGATGGGCTTCACCCCGGCCTTGACCAGCTCAGGCTT
>JBEKQU010000057.1:0-33812 GCA_049519415.1 Spirochaetia bacterium | reverse complement strand
ATGTCTTTCCGAAGAAAGGATGATAGGAAGCACCCCCGTGTGTCTAGAA
The DNA here is from genome assembly GCA_049519415.1 of Spirochaetia bacterium. Classification (GTDB taxonomy): domain Bacteria; phylum Spirochaetota; class Spirochaetia; order SZUA-6; family Fen-1364; genus Fen-1364. The sequence continues at coordinate 33,763 of JBEKQU010000057.1, read as the reverse complement.
CTAGACACCCGTTACGTAGTCCGCCCTAATCTCCGAGGGATTTTTAGTTTAGTCCAAATTTGGAATTGCTGGCGCTTCACCTAGAAGTGGAAGCCAGGAGCCTGCCCGTGCTATGCTCACCCCCGTATGATCCTTGCCTATGACATCGGCACGACGTTCCTGAAGGCGGCTTTGGTGAGCATCGACGGAAAGGTCCTTGCCAGCGCACAGTCGCCGGTCCGCATGGTGGAAACAAGGGACCGGGATCGGCACGAGTGTGACGCGAACACATGGCTCTCCGGAATATCGCTGGTCACCGCACAGCTCGGCCTGCGGGAGAAGGGCCGGATCCGGGGGGTCGTGGTGAGCGCCAACGGCCCCACGCTGGTGCCGGTGGACGATGACGGGCAGCCGTTGGACTTCGCGATGACGTGGATGGATCGCCGGGCGCAGGAAGAGGCGGATATCGTGGCCGAGTTCTCCGATACGCCGCTGGACGCGTCGTTCTACCTGCCCAAGGCGTTCTGGATCATGCGGCACAAGCCCGACATCTACGAGCGTACCCGGCACTTCCTTCCCTGCGCTGAGTACGTCTCGTTCTTCCTCACCGGAAACGCCGTGCGCATCATACCGACGCAGCTGTTCAAGGATTTCTTCTGGAACGAGGGCGCGGTGCCGCGGCTGCACATGGACCAGGAAAAGTTCCCCCCCTTCGTCGACGTAGGAGAGCTGCTGGGCACGGTGGGGCAGGAAGCTGAGGAAACTCTTGGGATTCCGGCGGGGCTGCCGGTGATCGCGGGCGGCCCCGATTTCATCATGTCCATAGTCGGCACGGCCTGCACCCAGCCCGGAAGGACGTGCGACAGGGCGGGCACGTCTGAGGGAATCAACCTCTGCTGGTCGGCTCCGGTCCACGACAAGCGCCTGCTCTGTTTTCCCCACCTAGTGCGCGGGGCATACAACGTGTCGGCCATGATCTCCTCTTCGGGATCCGCGCTGGAATGGGCTGTGCGCGCGTTGGGCGCCGGCAGGGACGGCATCGACGCCCTTCTGCGCGAGGCGGCTGCCGCTCCCCCCGGCGCAGGCCGTCTGCTTTTCCTCCCCTTCCTCACACCCGAGCGCTTTCCCATCTGGGATTCAAACATGCGCGGCGCTTTTCTCGGTCTCACCCTCGAACATGGAAGGCGCGAGATGATGCGCGCCGTGGTGGAATCCAGCGGTTTCGCCGTTCGATCCGTCATCGCAGCCATGGAAGCCGGCGGGTGCCAGGTGGCGGACGTGCGCGTCTCCGGGGGCCTTGCCCGGCTGCCGCTCTGGTGCCAGGCCCGGGCGGACATCACGGGCAAGAAGGTGCTCCTCCCCGAGCAGCTTGAATCCGACCTGGTGGGCAATGCGTGCGTGGGGTTCTATGGCCTGGAAGAGTTTGAAAGCCCCGCGGATGCGGCGGAGAGCATGGTGCGGTTCCAGAAAATATTCCAGCCCAATCAAGCGGCCCGGCAAGCCTATGAAGAGCTTTTCGGCCTCTTCACGAAAGCGTGCAACGAGCTGGCGGGCACCTTCCGCGGCCTTTCTACGGGCGCTCGCGCATGATGTGCCGCCCGTCCCCTTTACACGCCGCGGGGCTGCGGCGTGATGCTGATCACGTGGGCCGGAGATTCGCGAAGCGGCTCGGTGAGACGTATGTGCACGTCCTTTCCCTCCTGGAACCAGGCCGTGTATCCGATCGAGCCGAGAATGCGCAAGCCCGTGCAGGGGAGCAGGCGGAGGGAGGGAAGAACGATAGTCCTGCCCGCCGGCGTGCCCAGGAGGATCGCATAGGTGGTCATGCCCCTTGAGGTATAGCGCACCTCGATGCCGTCCGCGGTCGCGCCCGCTCTTTCGCCCCATGGTCGGGATCCGAATATCGCCTCCCTGTTGAGCTTCATCCACTCGCCCAGCCCTGCCAGGCGCGCTCGCTGGGCCTCGCTGAAAGACCCATCAGCCATCGGCCCGACGCCCAACAGAAGATTGCCGCCGTGCGCGACCACATCGACAAGCAGCCGCACCAGGGAAGACACTGAGAGCAGGTGCTCGCTGGTTTCAGCCTCATTGTAGCCGAACGAAAACCCGAGGCCGCGGACGCATTCCCATGGCCCGGCAGCAGTCGGCGTGGACGCGTCGTACTCTGACGCGTGAAAATCCGCGTGCCGCACGCGGAGCGCTCCCCTGCCCAGGGAGGGCTTATCCCGTGACCGCGGCGAGATGAGCCGGCCAACGGCGGCTGCAATCCGTCTGCGCAGGCCTGCTGCTTCTCCCTGATCCGACTGGCCGAACCTGTCGTTCACCAGCCCGTCAGGCACCGCCGCGTAGAAGGAGCGGAATAAATCGAGCAGATCCTCGCCCCGCGGGCTTCCAAAGTCGTTCCAGAGGATTGAAGGCGCGTAGCGCGCGATCAGCTCGCGCCAGTGGGCATCCACGTACGCCGCGTACCCCCTCGATCGCGGCATTGCGGAGATCAGGTCCGGCAGGCTCCTGATGGGCGCGCCGCCAAAGGTCCAGTCGATGCCGCTGGAGTAGTACAGCCCGAAGCGCAGCCCCCAATCCCGCGCCCCGGAGGCGAGCTCTCCAATCACATCGCGCGTTGCCTGCCAGCCCCTTTTGCGGGGATTGCGCCTGCGCGCAGGCCACAGAAGGAAGCCGTCATGATGCTTGGCGGCTGCCACGACGTAGCGCGCACCGCTTCCCGCGATGGATTCGATCAAGGCGCCGGGATTCCATTCCCTCAGCCCCTGGCGGAACGCGCGCGCAAATACGTCGTATCGCGTCAACCTTCCCAGCGAGGCGCGATGGTGCTGGTGCGTCGGGCTGCCGGGAATGAGCATGCTGTTTTCGTACCACTCCGCATAGGGATTATGAGCGAACCAGTGCTCCCACCCCTGCTCCGCGATCACCCGGGCATACTCCCCTGTCAAGGGAGCCCAAGCGGGAACAGAGTACGGTCCCCAGTGGATCATGATGCCCAGCTTCGCGTCCTGGTACCAGCCGGGCGCTGGACGCTCCGCCAGGGATTCCCAGGTCACGTGCGCCAGCTCAGCGGTCCTTTTTTACACGGGCCTGTCGGCCAGGTACTTGTAGAACGCGTACCTTTCCTTGGCGTCCTTTCGCGCGGTGTCCAGGAGCGCCGCCGCCCTCTCGGGGCCGGCCTGCTTGAGCGCGCGGAATCGGATCTCGTTGTACATGTAGTCCGCGATATCCGTCGTGGGCTCCTTTGAATCGAGAATGAGGGGGTTCTTTCCCTCGGCCTTCAGCTTCGGGTTGTAGCGGTATAGGACCCAAGCGCCCGATTCCACTGCCAGCTTCTGCTGGCTGATGCCTTTGCGCAGGTCGAGGCCGTGGTTGATGCAGTGGCTGTAGGCGATGATGATCGACGGGCCGTCGTACTCGTCGGCCTCGTTGAACGCCCTGATGGTCTGCAGCCGGTTTGCGCCGAAAGCCACGCGCGCGACGTACACGCTGCCGTACGCGATGGCCATCATGCCCAGGTCCTTCTTTCCAATGGGCTTGCCGCTTGCCGCGAACTTGGCTATCGCGCCCATGGGCGTCGCTTTTGACATCTGGCCGCCGGTGTTGGAATACACCTCGGTGTCGAGCACAAGTATGTTCACCTTGCGTTTCGAGGCGATCACGTGATCCAGGCCGCCGTAGCCGATGTCGTACGCCCAGCCGTCGCCTCCGAGGATCCATACCGATTTCTTGATAAGGTAGTCAGCCGCGGCGAGCAGGCGCTTTTCCTGGTCCGTCGAGGCTTTTGCCAGCGCCTTTTTCAGCTCACCGACGCGCGCCCGCTGCGCCTCGATCCCTTCCTGGGTGGACTGATCGGCGGTGCGCAATTGCTGCAGCAGCGTCGCTGAAGCCGCTGATTTCCCGCCGGCAACGATGGCGTCGATGAGCTCATTGGCGTACTCGAACATCTTGTCGGCGGTCAGACGCATGCCGAAGCCGAACTCCGCGGCATCTTCGAACAGGGAGTTCGACCAGGCAGGACCCCTGCCGTCCTTGCGCTGCGTGTAGGGGGTAGTGGGGAGGTTGCCGCCGTAGATCGAGGAGCAGCCCGTGGCGTTTGCGATGATGGCCCGGTCGCCGTAGAGCTGGCTCATGAGCTTGACATACGGGGTCTCGCCGCAGCCTGCGCAGGCGCCGGAGAACTCGAACAGGGGCTGGAGGAGCTGCGAGCCTTTGATCGTGTTGCGCCTGATCAGCTTGGGATCCACCTCGGGGAGGGAGAGGAAGAAGGCGAAGTTTTTCGCCTCCTGGTCCTTGAGAGGCAGCTGCGGCGCCATAGTAATGGCCTTCTTGTCCGTCTTCTCTCCGTTCACCTTCTTGTTGGCGGGGCACGCGCTGACGCACACGCCACAGCCGGTGCAGTCGAGGGAGGAGACCTGCAGCGTGAACTTCAGGCCTTCGAACTCCTTGCCCTTGGCGTCCGTGGACTTGAACGTGGGGGGCGCGTCCTTCAACAGCGCCGGGTCGTACACCTTTATGCGATTAACGGCGTGCGGGCACACCAGGGAGCATTCCCCGCATTGGATGCAGGTCTCGAGGTCCCACACCGGGATTTCCTCAGCGATGTTCCGCTTCTCCCATTGCGTCGTTCCGGAAGGCCACGTACCGTCCACGGGGAACTTCGACACGGGCAGCGTCTCTCCCCGCCCCGCGATGATCTCCGCGGTCACGGTGCGCACGAACTCGGGCGCTTCCGCGGGCACGGGGGGCAGCATGTGCAGGTTTCCCTCGGTGCGGGAGGGATGCTCCACCTTCTCGATCCGGGTCCGGGCCGCTTCCACCGCCTTCATGTTCATGGCGACGACGTCCCTGCCCTTGTTGCCGTAGGTATCTTCGATGGCGGCCTTGATGAGCTCCAGGGCCTTGGCCTCGGGCACGACGCCGGAGATCAGGAAAAAGGCGGTCTGCATGGTCACGTTGATCCTGCCGCGCAGCCCGACCTCGTCGGCGATCTTCGTGCCGTCTATCACGTAGAACCTGAGCTTCTTGTCGATGATCTGCTTCTGCACTTCGACGGGGATCTTCCCCCATACCTCGTCCTTGCCGAAGGGGGAGTTGAGGAGGAAGACGGCGCCGTCGTCCGCCTGGGAGAGCATGTCGAGCTTGTCCAGAAAGCTGAACTTGTGGCAGGCGAGGAAGCTCGCCTTGGAGATGAGGTAGGTGCTCTTGATCGGCTTCTTGCCGAACCGCAGGTGGGAGACGGTGACCGACCCGGACTTCTTGGAATCCAGGACGAAATATCCCTGCACGTAGTTGTCCGTGGCCTTGCCGATGATCTTGATCGAGTTCTTGTTCGCCCCGATGGTGCCGTCAGCCCCGAGACCGTAGAACATGGCGCGGTGCACGCCTGCGGGCTCCGAGGAGAACCCCGGGTCAAAGGTCAGGCTGCTGTTGGTGACATCGTCGTTGATCCCGACAGTGAAGTGGTTCTTCGGATTCTTTTCCTTCACGTTGTCGAATACCGACTTGGCCATGGCGCCCGTGAACTCGTACGACCCCAGCCCGTAGCGTCCCCCGACGATGACGGGGGGTTCCTTCATCTTGAGCTGGCCGCTTGCGAGGGCCTCGCTGATGGCGGTGCGTACGTCCTGGTACAGCGGCTCGCCCAGCGCCCCCGGCTCCTTGGTCCTGTCAAGAACCGCGATGGACCTGACCGTCCCCGGTAGCGCCTTGATGAAATGCTCGAGGCTGAAGGGGCGGAACAAGCGTACCTTCACCACCCCGACTTTCTCTCCCTTCCCCGTCAGGTAGTCCACCACCTCTTCCGCGGTCTCGGCGGCGTTTCCCATCATGATGATGACGCGCTCGGCGTCAGCCGCCCCCACGTAGTCGAAAAGGTGATACTGCCTGCCTACGATTCCCGCAAGCTTATCCATGGCCTTCTGCACGATGCCGGGAACGGCCTGGTAGTACCTGTTCACCGTCTCGCGACCCGCGAAGTAGACGTCGGGATTCTGAGATGTGCCGCGGATGGAAGGTTTCTCGGGGTTCAGGGCCCGCGCCCTGTGCGCGGCGACCAGCTCGTCGGTGACCAGCGCGCGCATGTCATCGAAGGTAAGCTCTTCGATTTTCTGCACCTCCATGTAGGAGCGGAAACCGTCGAAGAAGTGGAGAAAGGGAATCCGCGACTCGAGGGTCGCGGCCTGGGCTATGAGGGCGCAATCCATGATCTCCTGCGCGTTGTTGGAGCAGAGCATCGCCCATCCCGTGGATCGGCAGGCCATCACGTCTTCATGGTCTCCGAAAATGGAAAGGGCGTGCGTCGCCAGCGCCCGGGCGGCGATATGGAATACGGTGGAGGTGAGCTCCCCCGCGATCTTGTACATATTGGGGATCATCAGGAGCAGGCCCTGGGACGCCGTGAAGGTGGTGGTGAGCGCGCCCGTGGTCAGCGCCCCGTGCACCGCGCCAGCGGCGCCCGCCTCGGACTGCATCTCTACTACGGTGGGAACTGTTCCCCATATGTTCTTCTTCCCGTCTGCTGAAAACTCATCCGCGGTCTCCCCCATCGTGGAGGAGGGAGTGATGGGATAGATCGCGATCACCTCGTTGGTCGCGTGCGCTACAGTCGCGGCGGCCGTATTGCCGTCGATGGTCACCATTTTCCTGGCCATATGCTTATTCCTTCTTTCGTGTAAAAGGTGTTATGGACTTGTTACCGCAAGTCTATCCCAATTTCTGGGCCATGACAACCGACAGGAATGATGAAAATCATTCCCTGCGGCGCGTCACACAGGGCGCAGGGCGTGCAGCAGGGCCGGGAAAAAATCCCGGTTGTCCGCCTGCAGGTAGCGCACGGCGCCTCCCATGCGGGCAAAGGTCTTGCAATAGCGCAGGTAGTAGGCGGGGTTGTCCAAGGGCGGCTCGCCGTCCCTCTGCCAATCCCAGCCTGATTCCGCAAGGTCGACCACCACGATGAAGTGGTTGCGGATGGCCTGGCCTCTTTGCAGCGCGGCGTTCTGCGCCATGGACAGCGACTTCTCGAATATCATCGGCGACATGACGGCGGATCCGACCGAGAGATAGACCCCGCCCTCGAGCCTGCTCACCCCCTCCGCATAGACGAGGAAATCGCGCAGCGCGGTGCGCCCGATTGCAGCGCCGCTGTTCAGCGGATGCGTGTAGATGATGTCGTGGCCGATCATGGGATGCCCCGTGAAGGGCACCCCCCGTGCATAAGCGGCAGCTTGCAGGCTGAACTCCCTATAGGGATGCGGCACACTCATCCGGCCGGCCGGGAGGGAAAACTCGCTGACCGCTGCCAGGAGGTCGGCCGCCGCGGCCGCCTTCTCAGGCTGCGTGTCCAGCGACCGCTCGGCATCGGTCCGCAGCTCCGCGGCAGAGGGGATGTCGAGACCCTGCTCCACGATAAAGGCGCCCACGGATTGGCCGTATCCCAGCCCCTTCCAGGCGCCTACAAGCAGGGCCAGGTTGAGGTAGCGACCCGTCTCGTCCCATGTGCCGAACTCTCCGCGCGCCACGTTCTTCCGCACATCCTCGCTGGTGCGACCCTGATATGCCAGCTCCCAATCATGGATGATGCCCGCCCCGTTCGTCGCAAGGTGGGTGATCCACCCCTCGTCGATGAGACGGATGAGGACGGGGCCTAATCCGTTCTTGATCGTGTGCGCTCCGAACGCGCACATCACGGGCCTTGCCGCCGCGCGTGCAGCCCTGATCCTGGAAACTGCTTCGGACAGGGTCCGGGCAGCCGCATCGGAGAGCGCGCGCGGCGGCGCATCAGGGGAAACAATATCGGCGGGGAATGTCACCCTGTTCACGCGGTCGGCAAGAGGTTTCAGCAGCAGTTTGCTGCGGTCAAACCGGGGAGAGCTCACGATCGCACCCCCAGGAGCCCCACGAGCGTCTTCCATTGCGTGAAGTCAGGAATCACGAGGTCGGCGCCGGCGCGGATGAGTCGGGAGCGCTTGCGCATGTTCCAGCCGAACCTGCGCAGCTCGTCGCTCGCCACCCCGATGGCATACCCGCCCTTGCGCTTGGTCTCGCGCATCTCCACGGGACCGTCGCCGAAAGTAACGAGCGTTCCCGCGCCGCTCGCCCCGATTTCCGCGAGGATCCTTTCCAGCACGATCTTCTTTGCCTCGATGTTCACGTCCCCCACGGCGCCGTGGATCCGTCCCTCAAAGAGCGCGGCGTGGCCCAGCGCCTCGGCTTCCGCGATCACGTCCGGTTCATCCGTGCCGCTGGCAAGGTGCAGCTTCACTCCGGCCGCGTGCAGGGCCTTCAGCAGGGGCAGGGCGCCCTTGATCATGAAATCCTCGGCGCATAGTTCGCCGCGCTCCAGCTTCCCCAGCCTCCTTCGCACAAGGGCGAGCAGCTCCTCGTTGTACAGCGCCTTGTATCCCAGCGCATCCCGCCTCTCCGCTTCCGGCGCAATGGCGAACTCGCGGACCATCTCCACCAACCCGTGCATCTGCACGAGGGTCTGCACGCCCGTGGTCGTATCGATGTATTCCCGCACCCTTTCCTGGACACCACGAAACAGCCTCTCCTCTGCGCTCTTCCAGCCTTCTCCGAGGATCGCGCGGATCATGACGGGCTCCATGATCTCCTCCCACCCCTCCCGGAGCGTGGAGATGGTGCCGTCGTTGTCGAAAATGACGTGCTCAAGCCGGGCTTTCCCGGGCAGCGCCGTGACTACCTCTATTTCAGAGCCTGCATGGAATCGGGCCGCGCGCGCATTGTCGGCAAGCTCGGGATTGTGCACGTAGTGCGGATCGGTCCCGATGGCCAGTATCTCATGCGGGCTTGCCGTGCCCGTGATGAAAAGCTTCCGCACCGTAACGCCGGCAACAAGGTTGCCCAGGCATGCGGCCTCGAGGGTGTCCCAGCCCGCTGCCAGGGCTGCGGCGATGCCTGCCAGTGCGCTGTCACCCGCGCCAACAGTGTCGATCCGTCCCTGGATCTGCAGCCCCAATACTTCCCGGATGCCGTGCTCATCGCGCACGAGCATGCCTCGAGCGCCCCGGGTGAGGAACACCGGCGCCTTCCATCGCGCGAACAAGGTCTCCGCCGCGCGCTCCGCATCCGGCCGGGGCACGGGAACATCCGCCTTCCCCTGCACGTCGCACAGACGCAGCGCTTCGCGATCATTGAGCTTGCGCATGGCCCCGGTATAGCTGTCGCTGAAGCTCCTGCTGTCGCATATGAAGGGAACCTTTGCGCCGCTGGTGAGCGCCGCAAGCTCCTGCCGCACCTCTTCCGTATGGATGCCGTGCAGGAGCTGCTGGTTCACGATCACCAGGTCAAGTCCGCCCAGCGCTGCCTCCAGGCCGCGCAGCAGCCTTTTGCCCGTATCAGAAGCAAGCGAATTGGCGTTGCCGAAATCGATCCGGGCCTGTTCCGCCTCCCCCTCCACCGGCTTGACGTACACGGGCGTCTGCCAATCCGACTTCTGCACGAGGATGCCGCGCGTGTCGACCTTCAGTGCATCGAAAATCCGGATCATCTCCCTGCCGAACGGATCGTTGCCCAGCACGCCAAAACAACTGACCGCGGTGACCCCCATGGCAACAAGATTGTTGACCACGTTCCCCGCGCCCCCGAGGGAATAGCGCTGGGCGCGCACGGGCCGGGTGGCGAGGCCGGTTTCCACCGATATCTCGGAGAGGGACGCGTCGAGGGTCCAATAGGCATCGAGGCAGAAATCGCCAATGACGCCGATGCGCACCCGGGTCACCTCCACGAGGAGCCGCTCAAGCTGTTCTGCGGTCATACCGGGCCGCAGTGTAATCAAGCCGGAGCCGGCTATCAAGCGGCGCACAAAGAACGCGCGGCCATGCCTGGCACTGGTAAGAGCGGACCGGTTTCCCTATACTGGCGCATCCCCACGGCGTCGATGCGCCGCCAGAGGAACACACGGATGATCACGGTGCACATGATCGGCAATGCCCATCTGGACCCTGTCTGGCTGTGGCGCTGGCCCTCCGGAGTCGCTGAAACCCTTGCCACGTGCAGGACCGCCTGCGACCTGTTGGACGAGTATCCCCAGTTCGTGTTCACCCGGTCCGACGTATGGGTGCATGAGCGCGTGGAAGAGCTGGACCCCGGGCTTTTCAAGCGCATCAGGAAGCACGCGGCATCGGGACGGTGGGCGGTGGTCGGCGGTTGGTACATCCAGCCCGACTGCAACTATCCTCGCGAGGAATCGTTTCAACGGCACATCGAAATAGGGAGGCGGTATTTTCGGGAGACACTCGGGCTGCAGGTCTCCGTCGGGTACAATGTGGACAGCTTCGGGCACGCCGGTTCTCTTCCGCGCATCCTCTCCGAGCACGGGTACGACAGCTACGTGATGATGCGGCCCGGGGCGCACGAAAAAAGACTTCCCGCCAATCTCTTCCGCTGGCGCTCCGCCAAGGAGGCGGGAGGCGAGCGCGAGGTTCTCACGTGGCGCATCCCTGCCGGCTATTGCACCCCCGCGGAAGACCTGTCAGGGAACGTGCAAACGTGCCTTGCATCCGCGATTCCCGGGGTCGACCACGTCATGTGCTTCTACGGCGTCGGCGATCACGGTGGCGGTCCCACCCGGGCCCAGATCCGCTGGATCCTGGACAACAAGGAAGCGATCCCTGGCGCCCGGCTTGTCTTTTCACATCCCCGGGCATTCTTCAATGCGGTGAAACCCCGCAAGGAAAAGCTGCCTATAGTGACGGGAGAGCTTCAATTCCACGCCATCGGATGCTACAGCGTGGAGAGTCGGCTGAAAAAAGCCGTGCGAGCCGCGGAACACGGCCTCCATAGGGCAGAGCAGGCAATAGAAGCATTCCCCAAGCACGCCCCCCCGGGCGCCGTGGAGATGCTGGACCAGGCATGGAAGAAAACCCTCTTCAACCAGTTCCATGACATTTATGGCGGCACGAGCATTCCCGCAGCATGTGATGACTCGCTGGCCCAGCTGGGTGGCGTTCGCGACAGCGCAGATGCCGTCGCCTTTTCCACGCTCTTCCGGCACGCGGCAGCCCTGCCTCCCTCACGCGAACAGAAAATCTGGGTCTTCAATGCCTCCGACCAGCCTTTCGAAGGCTACATCCGGTGGGAGCCATGGCTCGATTGGAAGGGCTTTGAAGGCCGGCTTACGGACCAGGAAGGAAAGCCGGTCCCGTTCCAGCCCGTATCCTCCGCTTCCACTGCCGGGCTTTGGGGCTCGCTCCTGTGGCCGGCATCGCTTGAGCCGCGCCAGCTTCTGCCGTTCACACTCGCCAAGGGTCCGGTAGCGGAAGCGTGCACCACTGACCTGTCCGTAGGATCAGGGATGATCGCCAATACCCACTGGGAGATACGGCAGGGGGAAGGTTCCCGCATTGCATTCCTGCGCGCGGCAACAGGCAAGGACCGCGCGGCAGGGAGAGACGGGTTCATGATTCGCGTTTTCGACGATGCGAGCGATACCTGGTCGCACGGGATCGACCGCTACGCCGGGAAGGCCATGGGCGACTTCCAGCCGGGCGCCGCGGTAATCGAGGAGTCGGGTCCGGTGCGCGCGAGCATGCGCGTTGACGCGTGCTTCGGCTCCAGCTCTCTCTCCTTGTGGATGCGGCTGTACAGCGGCGATCCGCGCGTTGAAATGGAGCTGCTCCTGGACTGGCATGAAAAGATGCGCATCGCCAAGCTCATCCTCCCCCTGGACGGACCGGTGCGCCAAAGGCTGGACGGCATTCCCGGCGGCGGCGCGCTACGGCCGCAGGATGGCAGGGAATACCCAATCATCGATTGGACCCTGGCATGGTTTTCCGATGAGGCGGCCTTTGGGATCGCGTGCCCGGACTGCACGGCCCTTGACGGGGAAGGCGACGCCATCCGCTTCACTCTTGCGCGCTCCCCCGCGTTTGCCTGGCACGATCCCGCCCGGCTGCCCGCGGATCGGGCGCACCGGTTCACCGATCAGGGCGAGCACCTTTTTCGGTTCACCCTGCTGCCCGGCGTGGATGAGCAGAAGCTCGACCGGATGGCCCTTGCCGACCATCGGCCGCCGCTGTGCGTCGACTGGACAAAGGGGATGTGAGAGGAGGGCACGATGAAGTGCCAGGAAATCGTCGACCGCACCCGGGGGCTTGCAACCCGGCCCACGCGAAGGCTCGACCCAAAGAAACGCGACGCCGCGCTGAAGGATCTCATTGCCCGCACGTCCGGCTCGGCCCGGCTTTTCGAGCAGGCGAAAAAAGTGCTCCCCCGGGGGAGCGAGCATGCATGGACGCCCAGCGTTCCCTACCCCCTTTTCATGGACCACGGAAAGGCCAGCCGGGTGTGGGACGTGGATGGCAACGAATACGTCGACTACATCCTGGCCGGCGGGCCCCTCATCCTCGGCCACAACCACGAAGGCTTGCGTAAAAGCATGCTCGACCTGATCGGGAAACGGACGAGCTTTCACGGGTTCTCCGACGAGCTGGAGGTCAAGGCGGCGGAGAAGATCATCCATCACTATCCCGGCATCGAACGGGTGCGCTTCACCTCTTCGGGGACCGAGGCCAATGCCGCGGCGGCAAGGATCGCCCGCTCGTATACCGGCAAGAAGAAGATCATCAAGTACAGCGCCGGTTACCACGGCTGGAGCGACTCGTTCATGACCGACTTGGAGGTGCCCGGCAGCGGGCGCTTCCTCTCCATGGGAGTGCCGGGGGAGATCCTCGATCTTACCGTGGTCGTGCCGCCCAACGACCTCGACGCCCTGGACAGGGCGCTCGCCGAGCACGCGTCCGACGGGGGGATCGCGGCGGTGTTCTGCGAACCGCTCGGCGGCGAGTCGGGTCTCGTGCCCTTTGCCGAAGGATTTCACGCCGCGGCCATCGAGGTCGCGCACCGGCACGGCGCCGTCTACGTATTCGACGAGGTGGTGACCGGATTCCGCATGGGCCTCGGGGGCGCCCAGGCGGCGCTGGACGTGAAGCCTGACCTCACCACGCTGGGAAAGGCGCTCATGGGGGGCTGGCCCGGCTGCGGCGCCGTGTGCGGCCGGGCCGAGGTGATGGAAACGGCCAGCGCGGGCGTGATCCCCGACGGCAGGCCATTCGCCTACATCGCGGGCACGCTGTCCGGCAACACGCTCTCCGCGGCGGCCGCGTACTACACGATCGTGGAGCTGGAAAAGCCGGGGGTGATGGAGCGCATGTTCGCCGTGGCCGCCGACTATGTGGACAAGCTCAACGGGCTTTTCGCCTCCCGAGGCTGCGGCTTTTTCGCATACAACTTCGGGGGCATCATCCGCATTGAGATGACGGCGCCGCACGGAGTCCCCCTCACCGGACCCGAGGTGTTCCCGGAGATCATCTTCCGCAGGGGGCTTCTGGAAGAGTACTCTTTTATCGTGCATGCCAACGGCGTGCTCACGCGCAATGGCAGAGACATGGTATCGTGCAGCCACACTACAAAGGACAACGATCGGGCCGTGATGGCTTTCAGCGCGTTGATCGACTCCCTTGAGGAAAAAGCGTGATGAGGAGCGCGGCCAAAGACCATGCTCGCGCCTCACAGGGAACGGCGCTCGTCACGGGCGCCTCCCGGGGAATCGGACGGGCGGTCGGCGAGGCCCTTGCCGCCCGCGGGTGGAACGTGATAGGGACGTGCCGCAATCCCCGCGCGATCGCGGCGCACGACCGGATCCCGGGAGCGCGCTATTTCAGCCTCGATCTGGCGCGTCGGGACAGCGTGGAAGCGCTGCTGCGGAAAGTAAAGGACGTGGACGTGCTGGTGAACAACGCGGGTGCGAGCCTCATCGGACCGGCCGAGGAAACGCCCATTGAGAAGGTGCGGGAGCTGCTCGATGTGAACTTCATCAATGCCGCCCGCCTGACCCAGGCGTTCCTTCCCGGCATGCGCGCCCGGGGCAGGGGCGCGATCATCTTTATCGGCTCCATGAAGAGCGAGTTGCCCTCGCCCTTTTCCTCCTTTTATTCCGCCGCCAAGGCAGCGCTCCGCTCCTTTGCGAGCTGCCTTCGGATGGAAGTGAAGGAGTACGGGATCCGTGTTTCCGTCGTGGCTCCGATGTACATTCGCACAACCCTCCCGCAGGAGATGCAGCTCGCCTCCCGGTCTCCCTATGCCGCGGCCGTGAGCAGGGTCAATGAAAGCAGGGACCGGATGATCGCCAACTCAGCCGAGCCGGACGTCATGGCGCGCGTGGTGGTGAAGATTCTCGGCCGCCGGCATCCGCGATCGTTCTACACGGCCGGGAATCTGGCCAGGGCACAAGCATTCATGGCCCGTCACCTGCCCCGTTGGGTCGTGGAGGCAATCATGGCGCGGCGATTCAGCCTCCAGGGATGACTCGGGCCGCGGCGCTCCGGCGCCGCTAAGGTCACATCACCTCGCGCAGCAGGTATTCTCTGGTTCCCCACCCCAGGGCCTGCAGGTATTCGATGACAACGAACGGGTCCTTGCCATGGATGCGCTCGAAGAGGTGGCTGCCCTTGCGCAGCTCCCAGCCTGTCGGCAGCGAGCCGGGGATGAGGTCCTCCGTGCGGACCATGTCAAGCGCTGCCTGCTCGATTGCCACGATATCCCTGCCGGCCAAAATCCCAATATCGGGGACCAGCGCGGGTGTGGTCATTCCCCAACAATCGCAGAATACCGTGATGTCCATGAGCAGGGTGATGAAGAGCTGGTTCTCCCTTGGGAACGCGCTGAGGATCCGCGCGGAGGCCAATGCCATTCCCTGTTGAAAATCCCTGAACGCCCCCCCCTTCATGACGATCGCCTTCTGGGGACAGATGAGCACGCAGTGCTGGCAGAGCTTGCAGTTGTGGTAGAAGACCGTGAAGACGTCCTGGGGAAATGAAATCGCCTTGTTGGGGCAGTTTTCTTCGCAGGTCTTGCAGAGCGTGCACGCTTCAGGGTCCCACTCCAGCCCGCCCTCCAGACCGTGAAGAGATGCGCGCGTCTTCTCATCGAAGCATCCCATGGAAAGGTTTTTGGAGGCTCCGCCGAACCCGCACGAGCCGTGGCCTTTGAGGTGGGAAAAATCAATGAGCGCCTCCGCGCGAAGGATCTCTCCTCCCGCGTTCACGCTCGTAAGCGTCCGAAACGCCGGTGAGAGGGGGGTTGTCACGATGTCCTTTTCGTCAAAGCCCGCGATCGGCAGGATCGGACAGCCCAGCACTTCTGGTGTATAGCCGCGATCGATCGCGGAGTGCACGGCGTTGTGCGTATCGGTCACGAAAACTTCCCGTGCACCGGCCTCCTTCACCTTTGACACAAGGCCGCGCATGAAATAGGGGTGGACCGTGGTGAAGCCGAAGCCTCCGCCCAAATGCGCCTTGATGGCGGTGCGCTTTCCCCGCACAGCGCCGGGCAGATCGAGCGTGTCCAGAAGCCGCATCCACTTGGCGCCGATGGAGTCCTTGGGCTCGAGCGTGGCCGGCCTGTAGCGCGCGAACAGCACCTCTGCTTTCATGGGAGAGAGGTAATAGCAGGATCCTTGGAATTGCGCAAGCATGCGGCCGGGCTCTATAATCGTCCCCATGAAAGCCCTGATGAAGAAGAGCCCCGGCCCGGGGCTCGTGATGGAGGAGGCGCCGATGCCCCGGATCGGGGGCAATGACCTCCTGGTGAAGGTGACAAAAGCCGCGATCTGCGGAACGGACCTGCACATTTGGAACTGGGACGAATGGTCGCAGCGCACCCTTCGCCCTCCCCTCATCACGGGCCACGAGTTCGTCGGGCTGATCGTCAACAAGGGCGCCAACGTGAGCGGCTACGCGATCGGAGAGCGGGTGTCCGGCGAAGGGCACATTGTGTGCGGCGTGTGCAGGAGCTGCAGGGCCGGGCGCCGGCACCTGTGCACGAACACCGTCGGAATCGGCGTGAACCGGGACGGGTGCTTTGCCGAATACCTCTCTCTGCCCGCCTCGAACGCCTGGCACGTGCACCCCGCCATTCCGTCGGAGATCGCCTGTTTCCTCGACCCCCTGGGCAATGCCACGCATTCCGCGCTCTCCTTCGATCTGGTCGGGGAGGACGTGCTGATCACCGGAGCAGGTCCCATCGGCATCATGGCCGCGGCGATAGCGCGCCACTGCGGCGCCCAGAGGATCGTGGTCACGGACGTCAACGACTACCGCCTGGGGCTTGCGGCCAAGATGGGAGCCACGCTGACGGTCAACGTGCTGCGCGATTCGATCGAGGAGGCGCGCAAACGGCTGGGCATCATCGGGTTCGACATCGGTCTTGAGATGTCGGGCAATGGCGCGGCCTTCGAGTCGATGCTGGAGAACATGTACCACGGCGGACGCATCGCCCTGCTGGGGATACTTCCCAATTCCACCGGCATCCGGTGGGACCAGGTGATCTTCAAGGGCCTGGTGATCAAGGGGATCTACGGGAGGGAGATATTCGAGACGTGGTACAAGATGCAGACCATGCTGCAGAGCGGTCTTGACGTGCGGCCCGTGCTCACGCATCGCTTCCCCTTTGAGAGGTTCGCCGAGGGATTCGCGGCAATGCAATCGGGGGAATGCGGCAAGGTCATTCTTTCGATCAATGAGGACGACGGCAATGCTTGACGACGGCGCGCGAAAAGAGCTCAACGCAAAAATCGCGGAGATCCGATCCTCCGGCACGTATAAGGAGGAACGGGTCATCGAGACCCCCCAGGGCGTTCGCATCCGGGTGCCTCCCGGCCGGGAGGTGCTGAACTTCTGCGCCAACAACTACCTCGGGCTCGCCTCGCATCCGGCCGTGGTGGCCGCGGCGCACGCCGCCCTGGACCGGTGGGGATACGGGATGTCGTCCGTGCGGTTCATCTGCGGCACGCAGGAGATCCACACCGCGCTGGAGAGACGCATGGCGGAGTTCCTCGGGACGGAGGACACGATCCTGTTCTCCTCCTGCTTCGACGCCAACGGCGGGGTGTTCGAGCCCCTGCTGGATACGGAGTGCGCGCTTATCACTGACCAGCTCAATCATGCCTCCATCATCGACGGGGCCCGGCTCTGCAAGGCGCCGCGCCTCATCTACGCCCACGCGGATATGGCCGATTTGGAGGCGAAGCTGCGGGAGGCGTCTTCCGCGCGCATGAAAATGATCGTCACCGACGGCGTCTTCTCAATGGACGGAGACCTTGCAAAGCTTCCCGAGATCTGCGCATTGGCGGAAAAGCATCGGGCCATGGTCATGGTTGACGACAGCCACGCCACCGGCTTTATCGGGAAGAACGGCAGAGGCACCGTGGAACACTTCGGCGTGGCAGGCCGGGTGGACGCGATCTCCACCACCTTCGGCAAGGCGCTCGGGGGCGCAACCGGAGGATGCATATCGGGCAGGCGCGAGATCGTGGAATACCTGCGCCAGAGGAGCAGGCCCTACCTGTTCTCCAACTCGCTTGCGCCCGTGGTCGCCGCCACGAGCCTGGCGATCCTTGACATGCTTTCCGCCAGCAATGAGCTGCGCGACAGGCTGGAAGAGAATACGCGCTTCTTCCGCCATGCCATCTGCGCCGCTGGTTTCGACGTGAAGCCGGGAATCCATCCCATCGTTCCCCTCATGCTGTACGACGAAAAGCGCGCCTCTGAGATGGCGCGCCTTCTCCTGGAAGAGGGGATCTATGTGATCGGCTTCAGCTACCCGGTGGTGGCCAGGGGGCAGGCCCGGATCAGGGTTCAAATCTCGGCTCTGCACAAAAAAACCGACTTGCAGGAAGCGGTCGATGCCTTTGCCCGTGTGGGGAAAAAACTGGGCATCGTGCATTGAGGTCTTTTCGAAGGCTGGGGCGATGCGCTATTTTATTAGAGGAAGGGACTGACCCCTCGCTATCACCAGAGAGGAGGACATCATGAAACCCGAAGACAAGTCGAAGATTCAATCCCTCGTAAGCGATCTGAATGCTTTGAAAACACGGAACCCCGAGGAATCGAAGTTCAAGGATTGGAAGGAAAAAACGGAAAAAAAGATCGAAGAAGTCTTCGGCAAAAGTTCGGACCAGTATGGCAGGTTCCGGGCGCTCCGTTTCTTCGACTTTTCCCGTCGCTCGGGTCTGCCAAAGGATGCGCCGCTCAGGGAGGAGGAACGGACACAGTTCCTCAAGGGCCTCGAAGATGCGCGAAGGCTGCTGTCGCGCTTTATGGATTTATAGATATTTCTCCGCGCTATAAATAATTCTTGACCGCAAAAGTCAGCTATGCTACCCTACCCCTGCCTAAATCCTGATAAATATCACTCAGTCAGAAGCAGGGGGAACACATGGACGATACTGTTGTAAAGGTTATCCGCGCGGTGGCGGCGAGGCAGTCGGACAGGCCTGCCCTGTTCTGCAAGAACAAGCAGGGCGAATGGGAGACGATCTCATACGCCAGTTTTGTCGCTCTCTCAGAACAGTTCGGAGCTGGGCTCATCAGCCTTGGCGTGAAGCGCGGCGATCACGTAGGCATCATCTCCGACAACAGGAAGGAATGGATCATCGCAGACCAGGCCATCCTCGGGATCGGCGGCGTTGACGTCCCCCGCGGCTCCGACACGCTGGCCGATGAGATGAGCTACATCCTGCACCATGCCGACTGCGCGCTCACCCTGGCGGAGAATGCGGAGCAGCTTAAAAAGATTCTCGGCAAACGCAATGACCTTCCGCTGCTGAAGACCGTCATCATTATGGATGAGGAGTTCTCACCCGCGAACTTCACGGAGCCGACGGCCGGCCTCACCATCATCGCCTTCGATGACATCATGCAGCGCGGAAAAGCGCTGCTCGCCAAGGACCCGACCGCGTGGCGGCGCGAAATGGAAAAGTGCTCCGCAGAGGAGCTGGCGACGCTGATCTATACCTCCGGGACAACGGGAGAGCCCAAAGGGGTCATGCTTTCCAACGCCAACTTCCTGCACAACCTGCGGACAACCGTCCCCCAGGTCATCAATATCGACGACCGGGATTGCTTCCTGTCCGTGCTCCCCATCTGGCACTCCTTCGAGCGGACGGTCGAGTATATCGTGTTCAGGAACGGGGCGTCGCTCGCCTACTCCAAGCCCATCGGGCAAATAATGCTGGGGGACATGGAGAAGGTAAAGCCGACCGTCATGGCATCAGCCCCCCGGATCTGGGAAGCGCTTCGCGCCACTCTCATCCGCACCGTCAACGAAGGAAGCCCGGTGAAAAAGGCGCTGTTTAATTTCTTTGCCGCTGTTGCGGCGGCGCACGCGACGGCCACAACCCTGGTCCATGGGTGGTATCCGCAATTTCACCGGCGCTTCCGAATCACGGATTTCCTGCTCGGGATCCTTCCCTTCCTTCTGCTGTATCCCTTCAGGGCGCTCGGCAACGTCCTGGTGTTCAGCCAGCTCAAGTCCAAGTTCGGCGGCAAGTTCCGCTTCTCCGTTTCCGGTGCGGGGGCGCTTCCGCCCTACGTGGACAAGTTTTTCCAGGCCGCGGGGATCCTGCTCCTGGAAGGCTACGGTCTCACGGAAACTGCGCCCGTGGTATCGGTGCGCCTGCAGCGGCGGCCCGTGGTGGGAACAATAGGCCCGGTTCTTGAGGAAATGGAGGTCAAGCTACTGGATCCTGAGACAGGCACCCCGGTGCCGCCCGGGCACAAGGGCGTCATCCATCTCAAGGGTCCCAATATCATGAAGGGATACTACAAGCGGCCCGAAACAACCGCAGAGGTGCTGTCGTCCGACGGGTGGCTCAACACGGGCGACCTGGGGATGATCACCTACAAGGGCGAGCTGCGCATCATCGGCAGGACCAAAGAAACCATCGTCCTTCTCGGCGGGGAGAACGTGGAGCCGGTGCCTATTGAAGAGACGATCCTGGAGAGCCAGGTGATAGACCAGGTCATGGTGGTGGGCCAGGACCAGAAGTTCCTCGCGGCGCTCGTCATCCCCAACCCGGAAGCGATAGAGAAGTACGCCGCGCAGGAAGAAATATCGTGGGTCGCCAGGGAGGACCTCCTGGCAAATGCGCAGATCATCACCTACATCGCCGACGAGATCAACGCACGGGTGAACGAGAAGCGCGGATTTCGCGGATTTGAGCGCATCTTCCGCTGCACGCTGATCGGCAAACATTTCCAGCCGGGCACGGAGCTCAGCGGGACCTTGAAAATGAAGCGGGACGTAATAAGCCAGATGTACAAGAAGGAGATCGCAGAGCTGTTTGGGAAATAGGGTGGGATAGAATACAGCGCTGTATCTTGAAACAATCACAAAATCAGATTACACTTGATAATCAGAGGACATGCATGATTATCATGTCTGTTACTGATTTCTCTCGCAATCTCAAGAGCGCGCTCAACAAGCTGGAAGAAGCGGGCGAAGAAATAGTCCTGATAAGAAACAAGCGTAGAATTGGCAGGATCGTCCCTGGCGAACCTTTCATGACTGCTAGGGAGGCAATGGGTGACCTCTGCGGTATCCTTCCGGACGCTGCCGCGGAGGGCTGGATAGAGGCTGGACGTGACACCCAAACGCTCGGGGACAAATCGAGAGACGCATGGGCTGGATAATCGATACATGCATCTGGGTGGATGTCGAGCGCAAAAAGCTGGTGCCAAACGACGTGGAACGATTCACGGGCAGGGATTCCGTCTTCTTGTCCCCCGTCACTGTAGCCGAGCTTTCCGCGGGCGTCGAGAACACCCAGGATCGGAATGTCAAGGCACAGCGGCAGGCTGCCCTTACCCGGCTCATGAAAAAACCGTGCATCCACTTGGACGAGGATACAGGGCTGATCTTCGGGTCCCTTGCGGGACGGCTTCAGAAAGAAGGGCGCGCCAGGGAGCATCGGATACAGGATCTTTGGATAGCCGCTTCCGCGATACAGCACGGCCACAAGCTTCTGACCAGAAACGGGAAGGATTTCAAGGATATTCCAGGTCTCGAACTCGTCGTTTATGCGGAGTGACCATCGCTCGCCCTCGGCATCCCTGCCTAGGGTCGGCCTTCCGGCCATCCATGGCCTCGGCCGACCTCGCCTTCCATGGCTAGGGCGTAATCGCCTTCTTGGTTGAAAGGTCCGCCTTGTTGAGCACGAGGATGTTCTTGTCCTTGCTGTTGATGTAGACAAGGTCATTGAAGAAGCTGATGAACGAATCCGGGTCCACCTGCTCCTTGGAGAGGGCGGCGAGCTTCATGTCGGAGGTGAACTTCCCCAGATAGTACGCGTTGGCCCTGTCCACCACGACGTAGGTGAAATCGTCACGGGTTTCAACGAAGCTGCGGAAAAACACCGCCTCGTCGCTGATCGCCTTGCGCTGCAGCGTGTCCAGGTCAAGCAGCGTAAGGAAGTGGCCCTGGGTGTGATCGATCTTGTAGGTGATGACGACAACCCCGTTCTTGAACAGGTCGAATTTTCGGCCGCAGATGTGGGTTTCAGTGGATGTGAGGAGAACGGCGCCCGTGGCCGCGTCAATGACGAGCATATCATTGTTGTAATGCCCGCCAGTCAGGTACTCCTTAATTTTAAGATAGTAGAGCTTGCCGGCAAAGATGGCCTGGTCGGACTGGCCCTTCTTCACGGCCGTCTCAGCGGCGGCGACGGTGGCTTCCCTCTGCGCGAGCTGCGCCGCCTGCTTCTCCAGGTCCTTCTTCGCGGCTTCGGGGTTCTGCTGGATTTTCTGCGCGGTCTGGTCAGCGGCGATGTCCTTCTTCTCCTGCGCGACCTCCTGTTTCTTCTGCTCCACCGCGGCCTCCTGCGTGGCGATCTTCTGCTCTGCTGCCTGCTGCTGCGACTGTTGCTGGGCGAGAGACTGTTCCTGCGCCGCCACCTTTTCCTGCGCCGCCTTTCTTTCCTGGTCGGTCTTCGCCTGTTCCGCGGCCTGGCGCGCGGCATCCAGCTCCGCCTGCGTCTTTTCCGTCTGCTGCTTCTGCTCCGCGAGCTTCTTCGCTTCCTGGTCGATGACCGCCTGCGCTTTATTGACCTCTTGCTGCTTCAGCTCGTTGACGGCGGTGCGCTCAGGGATGCCCTTGTTCTCCTGTGTCTTCAGCTGCTCGACGACCGCCTTGCCGGTGAGTTCCGAGGAGTTGAGCGCGCCGAATATATCGCGGGTGGCGTTCTCATTCAGGGGGATCACAAGCTGCGTCTGTCCCGGCCAGTCGTAGTACTTTGTGGAGATTCCCACCTTCTCCTTTGTAAGGTGAGAGAGCACCACTGTCTTGTATTTGCCGCTGAAGTACCCCAGATTGCCCCGGTAGACGGCATTGTAGTAGGAGACGAAAAGGGCGAGCAGGTCCGAATCCTTGCGCGGGTACTGGTACAGCGTCGACATGTACGCGGAGGCGACCCTGCGCACGTTGTCGATATGGTCGATCTTCGCGTCCTTGTCGAGCATGATGATGTCCGCGCTGAGCTTGTCCGGCTCCGCTGTATCGACGGCATGGATAGCGGTGTACTTGGTCAGGTAGCTGGCGACCGGCATGTTTTTCTGCACCTGGCGCGCCAGACCTGCGCCGATGCCGCGAATGTCCAGGTCGGTCTGGAAAATGTTGATCGGCCCCGTGTAGTCGACAAACTGGATCCGCGGCGCGGTCTTCAGCTCATCGACGTCGACTCCGAGCGCGGAGCCGGCAGCCGCGGCGGCGATAAGGAAGAGAGAAGAAAGGCCGGCGGCAAGGGCGATGGAAGGAAAGGGGCGCGAGCTTCTCATATTCCCAGTATAGTATGCCGAGCCGGGAAATCAAGAATCGCGCGGCCGCTGGCATCTCGCCGACTTGCCGGCAGCGGCTGCAATAGGTAGGATGAATGCATGTTCCATAGCATCGCTATCCGCGACGTTCCTGCCACCACGCGGCTTCTTGCGGATTTCTGGGATGCCTCGGAAAGCATCCGCGGGCTTATCCCCCGCCATTTCAGGGAGGAGGGCGGTTTCGAGGAGCAGGCGCGACTGATCCAGACAAGACAGTACGATCGGCGGACGCTTGGCGCCGTGCTGCGCGAGCAAAACGAGAGATTCGGCGCTGGTCCCGACGTGCTGCAGCGCATTGATCAATTGGAGGACCCTGGGTCCGTGGTGGTGATCGGAGGCCAGCAGGCAGGGCTTTTCGGCGGACCCCTGTACACGCAGCACAAAGTGCTCACGATCCTGGCGCTCGCCCGGCGCGTGGAGGGCAGGCTGGGCTGTCCGGTGGTGCCCGTGTTCTGGATCGCCTCGGAGGACAGCGATCTGGCGGAGGTGGATCACGCCCACGTGATCGACCGGGAAGGAAGGCTCCGGGAGCTGCGGCTGACCGGCACATGGCAAGCCAAGGTCCCTCTCTCCCGGGTGCGTCTTGGCGAGCAGATCGGTCCCTTGATGGAAACACTGGCGACGCTCCTGCAGGAAGGCGGCTATTCCCAGGAGGTGATCGACGATTTGCGCCACTCCTACACGTCCGGTCGCACATACCCCCAGGCGTTCGGGGCATGGATGACGCGCCTATTCCGCGGACAAGGCATCGTGCTTGTCGACCCTTCGGAGCCCCGGCTGAAACGGCTGGCGCATCCCCTTTTTGACAGGGAAATCCGGGACAAGAGCCCTGTCAGCGCGGCAGTCAGGGAACAGACCACCCGGCTGGAAAAGGCCGGCTATCCCCCGCAGATCGAGCTTCGCGACGGATACCTCACCCTCTTCCACCAGGACCCGGCGCGCGATGCCATCACAATCAGGGACAGCGGCTTCGAGCTGAAAACATCGGGAAAACGATTCAGCCGGGCGGAGCTTGCATCCCTGCTTGAGCAAAGCCCTGACTCTTTCACGCCGAACGCGGTTTTACGGCCCCTTTTCCAGGACACTCTCTTCCCCACGCTCGCCGTTGTCCTTGGGCCGGCAGAGATCGCCTATTTCTCCCAGCTCACCATCGCCTATCAGCGCATGGATATTCCCATGCCCCTCATGGTTCCGCGCGCCTCCTTGACCATCATCGAGTCAAGGGTGGAAAAACTGCGGACGCGTCTGGGAGTGAGCATGCAGGATATCCTGGAGCGCGGGGAGCACGTCATTAACGACATCTTGAAAAGAAAGATCCCCGCGTCCCTCACCGCCCGTATCGGGGAAGGCCGGGCCCGGGTCTCCGGTGCATGGCGGGAGATCGTCGGGGAGATCGATGCGTTGGATCCGACGCTGCACCGCACAGCCGTGCTGGGATCCTCCCGCGCCATGGGGCAGTTCGATTTCATGGAGAGAAAGATCGCGCAGGCGGCACGGAAGAAGAACGCCCTGTTGCGGGACCAGGTGGAGAGGCTCGTGGCGGCGCTGGCGCCCCGCGGCGGGCTGCAGGAGCGCACGCTCTGCGCGCTCCCCTTCCTCGCGCGCCACGGAACGCGCATCCTGACCCTGGTTGCGGAAGCCGTGGATCCATTCGCTGCGGAGCACAGGGCGCTGGTGGTGGAGCCATGACCGTCGACATCCTCGCTTTCGGCGCTCACCCCGACGACGTGGAGCTTGCCGCGAGCGGCACGCTGATTCGGGCCGCGCGCGCCGGCGCTTCCACGGGCGTGATCACCCTGACCCGGGGGGAGATGGGGACGCGCGGGACCCTCCCGGCGCGCGCGGCGGAGTTCGACGCGGCCAGCACGATCATGGGCCTTTCCCATCATGAGATGCTCAGCCTCCCCGACGGAAGGCTTGAGTCGGACGACGCATCGCGAGAAGCAGTGGTGCGGGAGATCAGGGAGCACAGGCCCAGGATCGTGCTCCTCCCGTACTGGGAGGACAGGCACCCGGATCACCCCGCGGCATCCCGGATCGTCCAGGATGCAGCGTTCCTTGCCGGATTGCGCAAGCTGGATACCGGCCAGGAGCCGCACAGACCCGCGCAGCTCCTCTACTACATGTCTAGCTGGGAGTTCGAGCCGAGCTTCATCGTGGATATCAGTGATTGGATCGATGAGAAGCGCCGCGCCATCCAGGCGTATGGCACCCAGCTGTACAACCCTTCATTCGGGGGGAACGAACCCCCGACCTTTATAGCCAGCGAGCATTTCCAGGAGCTGCTTTTCTCCCGCATGGCCCACTATGGCCACCTGATCGGCAGAAAGTACGGCGAGCCTTTCCGCATCAGGGGATACCTCGAGGTGCGCGATCTTCTGGATTCGTTCGGTGGAAGGACCTTTTAAAGCGAAGCCCCGTTTGCGGCAATCACTCGCTGATACCAGTTCGCGCTCGCCTTCCACGTGCGCGCCTGGGTATGGAAATCCACGTAGGTAATCCCAAAACGCTTGGCGTACCCGCTGGACCATTCGAAATTGTCCAGGAGAGACCAGAGGAAATAGCCTTCCAGCTTCACCCCGTCCTGGATGGCCCTGCGCGCCTCACGCAGATGCGCGCTCACGTACTCGATCCTTTCCTGGTCCTGCACCTGCCCATTCTCGATCCGCTGATCCGGATACGCGGCGCCGTTTTCCGTGATCATGATCACCGGGTTTTCATATTCCCTTGAAATCCGCGTGAGAAGGTCGTAGAGCCCTTCAGGGTACACTTCCCATCCCATATCGGTCCGCGGACAGTCCTTCCTCTGGCCCTGCTGGAAGCCAAGGATCCCGCCAGCGTCACTTGCGTATACTCTCGATGGGAAGTAGTAGTTGACCCCTATGAAATCCACGGGGCATGCCTTGAGCAGCTCGAAATCCCCGGGCTGCGCGCGCGGAGCCACGTGATGCCTTGTATATGCTGCCAGCACGTCATCGGGATATGAGCCCTTGAGAACGGGATCCAGATACCAGCGGTTTGCCTGGCCGTCGGCGATGCGCGAAGCCTCGATGTCAGAGATACCGTCCGTGAAGGGATACACCGGGTGGAGGTCGAGCGCTATGCCAATGCGATGAGCAGAGGGACTGAGCTGCCGGTAGGCCTGCACGGCCAGCGCGTGGCCATGCAGAAGCACGTGGGCAGCCTGGACAGCGGATCCGAAGTCCTTGAGGCCCGGCGCATGGATCCCTTCAGCGTGCCCGAGAAAAGCCGCCACCTGCGGCTCGTTGAGCGTCATCCAGATCTTCACCCTGTCGCCCAGGTAGGTGAAGAGGCATGCCGCGTACTCGGCGAACCAGGAAGCAGTGTCGCGATTCGTCCAGCCCCCATTGTCTTGGAGAGCCTGGGGCAGGTCCCAATGGTAGAGCGTGAGGGCAGGCTCGATGCGGGCCGCAAGCAGCGCATCAACCAGCTTTTCATAAAAATCAAGACCTTTGCGCTCCACCTTGCCGCTTCCGCGGGGAATCACCCGGGGCCATGCCACGGAGAACCGATACGCCGTGAGCCCCAGGTCGCGCATGCATTCCAGGTCATCCCGCCATCTGTGGTAGTGATCGCAGGCAACGTCTCCCGTGTCCCCATTGTGAATGGCGCCGGGCTTTTTGCTAAAATGATCCCAGATGGATTCGCCCCTGCCATCTTCATGCACCCCCCCCTCGATCTGGTACGCGGCGGTCGCCGCTCCCCAGAGGAATCCTTGCGGGAATCCAGTCGATGACATGTGAACCCCTCCTTGGCCGTCAATTGGGTATCCCGGATTATAAAATTGCACGGTTTCCCTGTCAAACCGATCCTCTTATCAGATATGCGCGGAAGTGGCCATGGAGAAGGAGCCGCGCAGCCGTTCCAGTCGATTTGACCAGCGGGGCTTCATTCCGTATGTTACACTTGCATTCCCGGGAGATACGCATGCGATACGACAAGCTGACGCTCAAAGCCCAGGAGGCGCTGCAGGAGGCGGACTCACTGGCGCACTCCTACACCCACTCCAGTCTGGACGTGGAGCACCTTCTTCTTGCGCTGCTGGAGCAGAAGGACGGGGTCGTGCCTCCCCTCCTGGAGCGCATCGGCGTCGATGCCGCAGAGATCTCCGGCGCCGTGCGCCAGGCGCTGGCGCGCAAGCCGAAGGTATACGGCGACGCCGCCCAGCTCACCATGGCTCCGCAGGTGGCGAAGGTTCTCAACAAGGCCGAGCAGGAGGCGGACGGCCTGAAGGATGAGTACACAAGCACCGAGCACCTGCTCCTTGCCCTGCTGGAGACCGAGGGCGAAGCGCGCGATCTTTTGCGGGCTCGAGGCGTGAGCCGTGACGCGGTGCTGGAAGCGCTGCGCTCCGTGCGGGGGAACCAGCGGGTCACTGACCAGAACCCCGAAGCGCGCTACCAGTCGCTGGAGAAGTACTGCCGGGACCTCACCGAGCTTGCCCGCAAGGAGAAGCTGGACCCCGTGATCGGACGGGACGAGGAGATCCGGCGGGTCATGCAGGTCCTTGCCCGGCGCACAAAAAACAACCCTGTTCTCATCGGAGAGCCAGGCGTGGGAAAGACCGCGATCGTGGAGGGGTTGGCCCGGAGAATCGTGTCCGGTGACGTGCCCGATTCCCTGAAGAACAAGCGCCTGCTCGCCATGGACCTCGGCAGTCTGGTTGCAGGCACCAAGTTCCGCGGCGAGTTCGAGGAGCGCCTCAAGGCGGTGCTCAAGGAGATCACCGAGAGCGAGGGACAGATCATCCTCTTCATCGATGAGCTGCACACCCTCGTGGGAGCGGGAGCAGCAGAAGGCGCCATGGATGCCTCCAACCTCCTGAAGCCAGCGCTTGCCCGAGGTGAGTTGCACGCCATCGGCGCCACCACGCTTGACGAATACCGCAAGCGCATTGAGAAGGATCCTGCCCTGGAACGCAGGTTCCAGCCCATTTACACGAAACAGCCCTCGGTGGAGGACACCATCGCCATCCTTCGCGGCCTGAAGGAGCGCTACGAGGTGCACCATGGCGTGCGCATCAGGGATGACGCCATCATCGCCGCGGCCGTGCTGTCGGACAGGTACATCACCTCCCGGTTCCTCCCGGACAAGGCAATCGATCTGATCGACGAGGCCGCAAGCCGGCTGAAGATGGAGATCGAGAGCCAGCCTACTGAGCTGGACCGGGCGGAGAGGAAAATCCTGCAGCTCACCATCGAGAAGCAGGCCCTTTCCAAAGAGACCGACCCGGCATCCCGTGAACGGACGCAGACCCTGGACAGGGACCTGGCAGAGCTGGGCACAAGGCGGGACGCGATGAAGCTGCAGTGGCAAAACGAGAAAGGCATCATCCAGGAGATCAGGAAGCTGAAGGCATCGCTTGAGGAGCTCTCCATCGAGGAGACCCGGCACGAGCGCGAGGGCAACCTCACCAAGGCGGCCGAGATCAAGCACGGCAGGATTCCCGAGGTGCAGCGCGCGCTGGATGCGCGGAGCGCGGAGCTGGACAAGGTGCACGGCGAGACGCGCCTCCTTCGGGAAGAGGTATCAGAAGAGGACATCGCCCGCATCGTCTCGAACTGGACCGGTATCCCCGTATCCAAGATGCTCGCCTCGGAAAAGACGAAGCTCCTGAAGCTGGAGGAGATACTCTCCCGGCGCGTCGTGGGTCAGCAGGAGGCCATCGCCGCGGTGTCGGACGCCATACGCCGGAACAAGTCGGGACTGTCCGACATCTCCCGGCCCATGGGGACCTTCCTGTTCCTCGGCCCCACGGGGGTCGGCAAGACGGAGCTTGCCAAGACGCTGGCCGACTTCCTCTTCAGCGACGAGAAGGCGGTGACGCGCATCGACATGAGCGAATACATGGAGAAGCACACCGTGTCCCGGCTCATCGGCGCGCCTCCCGGCTACGTCGGCTACGAGGAGGGAGGCCAGCTCACGGAGGCAGTCCGGCGCAGGCCCTACTCCGTGGTGCTCTTTGACGAGATCGAGAAGGCGCACCCTGACGTATTTAACACGCTCTTGCAGCTCCTGGACGAGGGCAGGCTCACCGATGGGCAGGGCCGGGTGGTGGATTTCCGCAACTGCCTCATCATCATGACCAGCAACATCGGCGGCGACCTCATCCAGAACGCTCAGAAGATGGAGGACGTCAAGGAGGCAATCGCCGGCCTGCTGAAGGTCACGTTCAAGCCGGAGTTCCTCAACCGCATCGACGAGACAATCTTCTTCAACAGGCTGGGCAAGCCCGAGATCCTTTCAATCGTGGACATCCAGCTCGAGCAGCTAAGGAACAGGATGCGCGAGAAAAAGGTGACCCTGGAGGCGACGCCAAAGGCAAAAGCGTACCTTGCAGAGATGGGCTACGATCCCCTGTACGGCGCGCGGCCGCTGAAGCGCACCATACAGAACCTCGTGCAGAACCCGCTCGCAAAAATGATGCTGGCCGGAGATATCGCCGACGGGGATATGGTCACGGTTGACAAGAGCCAGGAGGGGATCGCGTTCAAGAAAAAGTCTGCGCGAACGGCTGGCTCGGAAAAGCGTCAGGACCCGGCCGCCGGATAGGCGGCCCGGGAGGCCCCGGGCGAAGCGCCACCTGTTGCACCGCGGGTGATCGCCCACTTTCACGTGCCGTTCACCCCCCCATTTCCAAGCCACCGTTATATTGCTTATCCGCAAGGGCATAGAGCCGCGGAAGGAGCACGACCGCAAGAACTATTCCCACGCCGGCCGCGCAGCATCCGAGGAGAAATGCATTCACGGCTTTGAATGCCAGAAGGATTGCCGGCCCCAAAATGACCACCACGATGGCCGTGGAGATTCCAATGCCCGACATCGCATTAGAGTTGTTCTTCATGGCCTGCTGGGGATGGGTCCAGTTCAGCAGGGGCCGTCTCAGGTCGAAGGAGATGCCCACGATGAATGCAACGATCTGCAGCGCGATTCCTCCCGGAACCATGAACCACAGCGAGACAAGCGGAAACCTGAACAGGATCCAGACGATCGCCAGATCCACCAGGTATGCCGAAGAGAAAAACAGCACGTGAAAGTACAGCTTGGCCTTTACCTGGGCCCGGCCCGGCACGGGGAGGGAGAGGCTGAGGGCCATTCCATGCCCTTCACGGGAGAGACTGGTTGACGACACGGTGGTGAGGCTGGTCATAAGCACGAGCACGCCCATGGCGGCAAGGCTGAGCACGGGCATTGCGGAGATGAACTGCATGGCCATGCTCAGGTACTGTTTCGGGATGATAAAGCCGTACACGACGAGGATCAGGGGGAGAACGAGAAGCTCGGCCACGGCCTGGAAGATGAAGGTCGAATTCGACACGAGCACAGACCATTCCCTGCCCATCAGCCTGCGGACTGCGCTGCGCGGAGCGCTGCGCGCGGCAATGAATGCGCTGCCGGTGGCGCGCTTGCGCACTCTGCCCAGCTCGCGTCTTTCCATGACGTCGTGAAGGAAGTTGACGGGCGCAAGGACAAGGGCGATTGCGAAAAGCGCGGCCGTGAGGAGCAGGGACAGCAGCAAGGGCACCGGCCCGGAGCCGACAACGAATCCCTTGGCTGCCCAGGCAACGGGGGGAAGCGCGCGCTCGATGGAGGCGTAGACGTCGGTGAATCCCGCGAGAGCCTGCGGCTGGCCGCCCTGCATGGCCGAAGCGATGGTCGCGCGGTAGAGCACGATCTGCAAGCCGATCAACAGGACGATGCCCAGGGTCATGCCCGCCACCTCGAGAGCCACCCGGAACCGGGAAAGGTTCACCACCTTCATCAGTCCCAGCACCAGAAGCAGCGCCAGAGACAAGGGCAGCACGGGCAGCAGGAAAAGGCCGGAAAGCCCTGATGCAATGACGGCAGCCGACCACCGCACGGCACCGATGTAGAGCCAAAGCGCGGGCACGAACAGCACGAGGTTCACGGGCAGGCAATAGCAGTACAGCAGGAACAGCTTGGCTCCTACGATTGCAAGCGGCCTCACGGGCAGGGTCATGAGAAGCCGAAGATCGCTCGAATAATACAGAACGGAAAGCGCGAGGGGGATCGCGGTGATGAAGAGGAAAGCCCAGCTTCCCAGCAGCCCATAGAAGAGGACCAGCTCCGGGTGTCCGAGCGCCTGGCCGGTCACAAGCAGGGACCGGTAGACGCCCGCCACCATGTACACCAGCATGCCAATGCCGACCAGGATCCCCGCGCCCGCCAGGAGCACGACCCAAAACCGGTCCTTGCGTGAAAGCTCGCGAAGGCCGTCGGTGGACAGCCAGGTGGTGCCGGCAACGGTGGCCCTAGCGAGCGCCAGCGTTTTCATCCGTCATCTCCAGGAAAAGCTTCTCCAAGGTCGCGTTCTCCTCTCCCGCCTTTTTCCGCAGCTCCTCCAGCGGCGCGGCGGCGACCAGCTCGCCGTGACTGATGATGCCGACCCTGTCGCACAGCCGTTCCGCGACCTCCATGATGTGGGTGGAGAAGAACACTGTCTTCCCCTTGGCGCAGAGCTGCTTCATGGTCTCCTTGAGGGTGTAGGCGGCCCGGGGGTCCAACCCAACGATGGGCTCGTCGAGGATGAAAACCTCCGGGTCGTGCAGGAGCGCAGCCATGAGCGACATCTTCTGCCGCATGCCGTGCGAATACGAGGTGATGGTTTCTCCCAGCGCATCCTTCATCTCGAAGGTCTCGGCCAGCTCCTGGACACGCGACGCCCGGCGTCCGGCAGGCACGCCGAACACGTCCGCGATGAAGGAGAGGAAATGGATGCCCGTCATCTTGTCATACAGGACGGGTTCATCAGGACAATACCCCGTGAGCGCCTTGGCCTTGATCGGCTCCCGCCGGGCATCGATTCCCCCGAGGATCACCTGCCCGCTGTCGGGACGCAGGAGGCCGACCATCATCTTGATGGTCGTGGTCTTCCCCGCTCCGTTGGGTCCCAGGAAACCGAAGAGCTCCCCCTTCTTCACCTCCAGGCTCAGGTCCTTCACCGCCTGCACATTGCCTTTTATATAGGTCTTGGAAAGCCGCCGCAGATC
Organism: Spirochaetia bacterium; assembly: GCA_049519415.1. GTDB lineage: Bacteria > Spirochaetota > Spirochaetia > SZUA-6 > Fen-1364 > Fen-1364. The sequence goes on along the minus strand of JBEKQU010000057.1, from coordinate 2,082 downwards.
GATCATCGGCTCTTCTCCTCTTCCTATCGGGAAAGACGTGTCGCCAACAGGTCCAGAAGCGCCTGAGAGACGTGGCCCTCACGGAAGTATTCCGCGCCTGTGGATTGGCCTTCGATCTGGATAAAGAGATGATTGAGATTGGCAAGCGTCACGAAAGCCACGTTCGGCCTGCCACCGAGGACCGCCTGCCACGATTGCACGTCTGAGGCATCCACCTGGATGTCCTTCGAACCCCGGACGAACAGCATGTCCGTTGTGATCTTCTCCGCCGATGCGATGGGGTCCCTGCCGAACAGGTCGTTCCAGTACAGCGCGCTTGCTCCCATGAAAGCCGAGGAAAACGAGCCGGCGGACCGGTATTCAGCGATCCGTTTCTCCGCTTCGGCAACGGCAGCCTTGGCGGCTTCACTGTCCGGTGACAAGGAAAGCTGGAACCTCAACTGCCGAAGCAGCATGGCGCCCCAGTCTCTGCCTGCGGGAGCAAGGAATACGAGGTGCTTGATTCGGACGGCGTCCGCTCCAAGCCCGTCAATAATGAACGGCAGGCCCCATGCGCCGAGGCTGTGCCCAATGAGGGAAAGCCGGCTACCATCAACGTTCTTTTCCGAGGCGAGCACCCTGAACGCGGAGATTGCATCGTCGATGAACTCTTCTTTCACCGTCATGGTCGGGAGGAAAAGAAGATCCGGCGTGCCGTGATACGCGTAGGTGCGCTTGTCGAACCTCAGAACGGCAAACCCGCGGTTCGCAAGCGCCGCCGCGATGTCACGGAAGGGCTTGTTCGGTCCTATGGTTTCATCGCGATCATTCGGTCCCGAGCCGGCCACGAGCAGAACACCGGGAAATGGCCCGCTGCCCGTCTTTGGGTAGGTGAGCGTTGCGCCCATGGAGAAGGAACCGGTCTTCACCGTCATCTCCTTCTCCGCAACAGTCTTCATGTCCAGGGAGGCTGGTTTCTGCGCCGCTGCCGCATCGGAGGCGAGCGTGAGACCGGTGAGCGTGTACGTCACCTTGCCCGAGGGGATGTCCACGCTGAGGATCTCCCGGCTCATGCTGTCCTGGTAGATCGAGAGGGGCGGTAGTGCCGCGGAGCTGATCTCCCATCGCACAGCGGTTCCCTCGCTGGCGCCCCATTTCCATTTCCAGGTCCCCGGCTGCACCGATGCATTCACGGCAACGCTTGCCGCGGCGGACGGCACCAGGAGTTGAAGCGCGAGTTTTGCGCTTGCTGACGGATCGAGGACCCGGGAAAGCAGCCGATACTGGGAGGCGATGTTGTTGTCCAGAAGCACGGTGGCGCTGGTCAGGGGAAGGTCCTTCTGCGCCAGGAGGTTTCCGGCCTGTGACACCTTCACCGAGACGGTCTGGCCGGACGCCGCCGCGCTGACATCCGCCTGCCTGCCAGCCGCGGTAATCGTCGCCTTGTACGACGCAAGCCTTCCTGCTCCGTCAAAAGTGATCGTGTACGTGGTGCTGATCCTGATGTTCTGGTAGGTGAAACCGCCGGTTGATGAGATGCCGTCAGGATTAACGGTCACCGTTTCATTTCCCGCCAGCGTTCCCGCCACAAAAACATCCCACGACTTCAGCATGTCAGCGGTCACTCCGGCAGGCGCGGCCCAGCCAGCGGCAGCCATGGCCAGAAAGGGAAGCAGCGGAAGCCATTTCACCGTTCACTCTCCATTTCTTCAAGGACATCCGCAGCCTCGGGGGGAAGCAGGAAAATTTTGTGTGCGGAGCTGCCGCCTGTCTTGAGAATCACACTGCCACGCGAAACCTTGAGAGCGCGAGAGAGAACCTTCACGATCTCGGCGTTCGCCTTGCCCTTTTCCGCGGCTGCCCGGACAGCGATCACCAGCTCAGCGCCGTGAACGCCGAGCACGGCGTCCTTGCGGGCGCCTGGCTTTGCTTTCACCCTGAGATGCACACCGGCCTTGCTGACGGAAAAGAACCCACCCTGCGTCATTGGTCGATAGCTGGTGCGGTATCGCTTAGAGCGACCCGTTCCCAGCACCTCCTTTCAAACTGTGCGTGCGGGTTTCCCGCACACAGCTTACCGATGAGTTCTCCTGACTGTGCATG
>JBEKQU010000056.1:0-34611 GCA_049519415.1 Spirochaetia bacterium | reverse complement strand
CTTTAAATATCTTAAAATCGGTGGCACTACAGAAATCGATCCGGTTACCAGAAAACATTCAAATTCCCTGCAAATTCGAGGTGTATGCACTTTCAAAGGGGGTCAAACTGTCGAAGATGGGCCAGGATATAGGCGACTGCCTCGCTCAGCCGCGAGCGTCGGCCCCTGAAGAACACCCGCTCCAGCAGAGTCTGATATGCTTCGTGCACCTTCATGATCATGCTCCCCGCGGGACTTTCGTACGCATGATTTGGTTCACTTTTTCTGATTCGCGCCAAGCTTGACCGCAATGCAATCGTAGAGAAGCCGATCCGGCTGGAAAGAGGAAACCGACCGGGTGATGATCCGGTAGCCCGCCCTGTCAAAGGGCATGCGCGCGGCAAGAGGGGCCGTCATGTCGGACACCGTCTCCAGCAGGGCAATCACATCCTTGTCCTGCGCCAGCACGGTCAGCTTGGATCCGGGAACGAGGATGATGGTAAGGGGGATGAGATTGAGGGAGGCAAGAACATCGACCGGAAGCGTTTCCGCCAGAGCCGACACGGCCTGCTTGGCCTCGAGCTGGATCATGCGCGCCTTGGCGTCCGGCAGGGCGCTGTCAAGGGCCGCGGTGAGAAGATCGATGAGCCTGTGCCGGACCTCCCCGAGGGCCTTTGCGTCGGACAGCTCGCCAAGAGCCGGGTGCTTCTGGATGGCCTTTGCCAGGCCGGAAATCTCCCGCAGATACACGTTCTTCTGAGAGTCGGGAATGTAGTGCATGACCATGATGCGCACGGGCTTTCCGTCAGGCGCGCCATAGTCGATGCCCGTGGGGCTCCAGCCGATGGCGCAGAGAAGCTCCCCCTCCCCCGACACCCTGCCATGGGGACACGCCCATCCCTGGCTGATCCCCGTGTTGGCCGCTTTTTCCCGGGTCATGACCGCGCCGTTGAAATCCAGACCGGTCCGGAAATCGGGGATCGCCTCGATCAGCGTGGCCAGGTACTGGAGGCTCTTCTCCTTGTCGGATTCGGGAAGCTCGATGAGCCTCCCTTCCTGCAATGCGTCCAGAAGGCTTTTCATCAATCCACCCCGAATCTCTTGAAGAACCAGGTTTTCACGAAGTGCGTGAGAGCGCAATAGATCACGAGGAATCCGGCGATCCACGCCCAGTAGATGGCCGGCAGGGGCACGAAGCCAAGGAGGTTCGCCAGCGGTGGGATGTACGGAAGGGCAACGCCGATGGCCATGACCAGCAGGGTGAAGAAGAGCATGACCGGGCTTGCCCTGCTCTGGATGAAGGGGATCTTCCGGGTTCTGATCACGTGCACGATAAGGGTCTGGGTAAGGATGGATTCCACGAACCAGCCCGTGTGGAAAAGGGCTTCATAGTGCGTTTTCATATCGGCGGCGGTTGAAGGGGAAGTGAAGGCAATGCACCCGAAGAAGTACAGCATCAGGAAGAACGTTGCGTAGTCGAAGATAGAGCTCATGGGTCCGATAAAAATCATGAACCGCTGGATATTGCCGATGTTCCATTTCCGCGGCACCGTGGTGAAATCCGGGTCCACCCGGTCTGACGGGATCCCGATCTGGGACACGTCGTAGAGCATGTTGTTGGTGAGGACCTGGATGGGGAGCATGGGCAGGAAGGGCAGGAATATGCTTCCGCCCAGCACGCTGAACATGTTGCCGAAATTGGAGCTCGCGCCCATGCGGATGTACTTGATGATGTTCCCAAAGACCTTGCGGCCCTCGATGATGCCGGCGTCCAGTACGAGGAGACTCTTTTCCAGGAGGACGATGTCGGCGGCCTCCTTTGCCACGTCCACCGCGGTGTCCACGGATATCCCCACGTCGGCCTTCTTGAGGGCGGGCGCGTCGTTGATCCCATCTCCCAGGAACCCCACCACGTGTCCCTTGCTCTGCAGGGCCTGGATGACCTGCTCCTTCTGGGTGGGGGACAGGCGCGCGAGGACAGTGGCCTTCTCTGCGGTCTCCACAAGCTGCTCCGGGGAAAGCCCCAGGAGCTGCGGTCCCGTGACAAGATGCGCGACGTCGATTCCCACGTCCTTGCAGACCTTGCGCGTCACAAGGTCATTGTCTCCCGTGAGGATCTTGACGGCGACTCCCGCATCCTTCAAGGCCTTCAGGGATTGCGCCGTGGTCTCCTTGGGCGGATCGAAGAAAGCGATGTAGCCCAGGAGGATCATGTCGCTTTCGTCCGCGGCGCCGAACACCGTTTTGTCGCGCGGGAACTCCCGGTAGCCGATGGCCAGCACCCGGTAGCCATCCGCGCTTAATGCACCGTAGTCCTCCAGCACGTCCTGTTTGATCACGTCGATCAGGGGGAGGACGTCCTCCTCCACCTGGTAGGAGGAGCAGGCCTTGAACACGTCCTCCACGGCGCCCTTGCAGATCAGCACGTGGTCGCCCTCGTATTCCACCACCACTGACATCCGCTTCCGCGTGAAGTCGAAGGGGATTTCATCCACCTTCTTGCAGCGGCGCTCCACCTCGAACTCGCCGTGCGCAAGGACCGAGCGGTCCAGGAGGTTGCGCAGGCCCGTCTGGTAGAAGCTGTTCATGTACGCATAGCGGAGGACCTCCTCACTCTGTTTGCCGGAGACGTCCACGTACTTTTCCAGGACGACCCGGTCCTGGGTGAGTGTGCCGGTCTTGTCCGTGCAGAGCACGTCGATGGCGCCGAAGTTCTGGATGGAGTTGAGGCGCTTGACGATCACTTTCTTCTTGGACATGGCCATGGCGCCCTTGGCCAGGTTCACCGTGACAATCATGGGGAGCATTTCAGGGGTGAGCCCCACGGCAACGGCAAGGCCGAAAAGAAGGGCATCCATCCAGTTGTGCTTTGTGATGCCGATGACGAGGAACACGATGGCCACCATCACCACCATGAAACGGATCATGAGCCACGTGAATCCGGAGATCCCTTTGTCGAAGCTCGTCTTGGAACGCTGGCCGGCCAGCTTGCGGGTGATGGCGCCGAAATAGGTGCGGGCCCCCGTGTTAACCACCACGCCGCGCGCGGTCCCCGAGAGCACGTTGCTGCCCTGGAAGCACGCGTTGGGCAGCTCCAGTGCCGCCTTCATGCCGGCGGGGGCCGTGATGGTCTTCTCCACGGGCATGGACTCTCCGGTAAGGGCGCTCTGGCTCACGAAGAAGTCCTTGGTTGAAATCAGCCGAAGGTCGGCGGGCACCAGCGAGCCCGCGTCAAGCAGGACGACGTCCCCCGGCACGATCTGCGCCAGCGGGATCTCCGTGTCCTTGCCCTCCCGCAGCACGTTCACGGTGGTGCGGACCATGGCCTGGAGCTTCTCCACCGCGCGTCCCGATCTTTCCTCCTGGAGGGAGGAGAGTCCGACGCTGATGAGCACCATGCCGCCGACGACGATGGCGGAGCGAAGGTCCCCCACCCAGGGGGATAAGCACACTGCGGCGATGATCAGGAGCTGGATGACCAGCGGATTTGCGAACCTGTGGTAAGTGCGGAGCAGGAGCCCACCCTTTTTGGTGATGACCTCGTTGGGGCCGAATTGTTTGCGCTTCTCCTCCGCTTCTTCTTCGGAGAGGCCTTTCTCACGGGTGCCCAGGCGGCCAAGGCAGTCCTCGGGTGAGAGCGAGCACGCCTCCAGCAGCACTCGTTCCTGGTCCGTTGCAGCCACGGCAACTTGCTTTCTCATCGCGTTATCTCTACTCCCTGGGAAGGGCCGAGTCAAGCATGGCATCGCCGGAGGCGGATTCGGTGCATCGCCGCAGGCGGATTCGGTGCGCCGCCGCAGGCGGATTCGGTGCATCGCCGCAGGCGGATTCGGTGCATCGCCGCAGGCGGATTTCTTACGCTTTGAACTGGGGCCCTCCCAGCCCGAACATCTTCTCCTTCAGATCGAGATAGAACAGGTAGTCCTTCGGCTTCACGTTCGGCGGGCAGCGATGGTCGCAGAAGGGGATGTAGCCGCCCCTCTCCACGATGGGGACCAGGCTTTCCAGGTACGCGCGGATGGCCTCGGGGCCTTTTCCCAGCGCGATCTTGTCCACCCCGCCCATGATCCGCAGGTCTCTGCCGTATTCGTCGAGAAGCGCCTTGGGGTGCGTGCAGGAGTTGACCTCGAAGGGGAAGAGGCAGTTGATCCCGCCCTCCAGGAACAGCGGGAGGATCGGACGCACGTCGCCGTCGCAGTCCGTGTACCACAGGTCGATGCCCGCGGTGGCGAGCCTTTTCTTGATCCGCTTGTAGCGCGGCATGACAATGGAGCGGAAGAAATCCACCGAGACGATGGGGCCGTTTTTAAACGCGATGTCCTCCCAGCCGGAGGCGAAATCGAAGTCGAGCTTTCCCAGCACCTGGTCCAGGAAATCTTCCACCAGCAGGCAGCAGGTCTCCACCATGTCTTCCACCATGTCGGGATAGTCGTACACGGCGTACGCCAGGCCTTCCAGGGTGAGGATGTCTCGGACCCGGCCGATCATGGAGCCGCAGTCAACGCCCAATGGGTAGTCGCGGTTTGGGGGATGGCTGCGCTGAATGGCCGCCACGTCGATTGTCCGCTCGGGGTCATCCCGTCGGAACCTCTCGGCCTTCGCCCGCCTCCAGTCATCCGGCGTGACAATCGAGGCCTTGATGAAGTGGGGGATTGTGTCGTGGCCGTCCTTCGGCACCTCGCCGAGCAGCCCGTTTTCATTGATGAGGGTCCTGGTGGTGGCGGTTTCCGAAACCACCGTGGATTTAAAAACGGGGTGCATCCAGTGCCGGGGGGATACAACCTGGATCCGGTCGAAATTGAAGAACACGTCCGCTTCCTCATTTGTGCGGATCCCATTTGTGACGAAGATGTCCCACTGGGTGAAGTTCTCATCCCAATATCCGAACTCCATGTTGAACGATCTGTCGATGGCGCGATAATGCATTTGGTTGTTGAAGCGGACCCTATCGCTCATCGTGCCCTTCCATCTGGGGCGGCAGGCGGCTATACTCATGGGTCCCGAGACTATCACGGCGCACCGCTGGTGTACAGGAGGGCGTCCTGGTTCTCAAGGAATAGCGGGGCTCAAGATTCCGGGATCGTTTCTGGCGGGACGCGCAGCTCGTGCAAGTCCAGCCCGATCCGGCCTGGCGTCCCCTTGCGGGAGGCTTGTTTCAGCCCGGGGCTGTCCAGGTGATCGCGCGTGCGGTAATACCGGGCCTTGGCTTCCAGCGCACTCGGGCTCTCCACCGTGAGCTGCCGGAACTGGAAGGTGAGATTGGAATCGTCCACCAGAAGGCCTTTTACTGCGTCCACCTGGCTGGCGGGAATGCCGGCCATTCCGAGAATCTCTCCCATGCCCAGCGGAAGCGTGTAGGGCTTTGCGCTGGAGAGGGATACCCGGTCTTCCAGCAGCTTGTTTTCCAGCAGCACGTAGGTGCGCGTGATGGGGTTCTCGTAGACACGGGAGCGCACCCGCATGAAAGTGAACCAGAGACGCTGGCTCAGCGCGGCGAGGATTCTGCCGACCATTGCGGGCGACTTCTGGAAAACCGTTTGCAGCGATGCCCGGGAAACGGGCAGCAGCACCGTCTCTCCGATGCTCAACGCCGCCGCGCTCCGCGGGGCGCTTGAAACGATGGACAGCTCTCCAAAGATGTCGCCCTCCCTGAGGATGGAAAGGAGGATCTCCTCGGGAGGCGCGATCTTGCGTATCTCCACCTTGCCCGACTTGATGATGTACAGCTCGTCTCCCGGCTCGTATTCGCAGAAGATCATCTGCCCATCCGGGTAGACCCTGCAGAGGCCGCGCTGGACCGGCGGGGAGATCACGACGCCCTTCTGGCGCAGGGCCGCCATGCTTTTCGCCGCCTCCGCGGCGTGCATGCCCTTGGGGAACCCGCGGCAGTACACCTCCAATGCGTGGCACGCGTGCGCCGGCTTGCCCTTTTCAAAAAGGTGCCTCGCCAGAGCATACAGGTGGGCCTCCTCGTCGGCGGCGCTTGCTTCGTCCGAGGGAGTGGCCATCATGTCGTCGTACGCGCGCAGCTCCTGCGCGAAGTAGGAGATGATCCTGCCCGCCAGCTCGGGGTTGGCCTGCACGGACTCTATGAAACGCTCGCGCTCCAGCGCAAGGCAGGCGCATTCGGTGCGCGCCACCGCGGTTTCCATCCGGGGCCTGCGGCAGCAGCAGGAGGTGAAGCCGAAGATGTCACCCGGGCCCAGGGCGGTGCGGAACCGCGGTATGCCGGGGGTGCCCGTGAGCGACACTTCACCGGCTTCCACCACGAACACCTCATCGCTTTCCTCGTCCGACTCTATGTAGATGAGGGCATCTTTCCTGTAGCTCCTCGAGCCCTTTTCGCTCATATGCGCGGCCTCTGGAGAAAGTGTAGGCTCCTGTCGGCGCGCTGTCAAATCTAGCGTGGTGCTCCCCGGGCGGCAGCCGCGCGCAGGGGGCGCGGCCGTCATTGGCGGCGGCACCGGCCTATCGGGTCCCGTACACGGCCTGCCGCAGGCCTTTTATGTAGCCGATGGCAAAGAGACGGCCGATGGAGGAATACCCCGGCGCATCGTTGCGATCGCCTTCCATTGTCGGCACGTGGTCGGGCCGCAGAACGCCCTCGAAGCCGATGTCGCGGTAGGCCTGCATGCAGGCCAGCATGTCGGTCTTGCCGTCATCGTGGAAGGTTTCCACGAACTTCTCCGGCGTGCCGCGGACGTCGCGGAAATGGGCAAAGAAGAGCTTACCCATGTCGCCGAACCGGCGTATCACTGACGGGAGGTCGTCGGTCATCAGGGTGAAGTTGCCCTGGCACAAGGTGATGCCGTTCACCCTGCTGGGAGCCAGATCCAGCAGCTTCTGGAAGTTCTCCACCGAGCGCATGATCCGGGCGAGCCCTCGGATGGGCGAGAGGGGGGGATCGTCGGGGTGCATGGCCAGCTTCACCTCCGCCTTCTCCGCCACCGGCACCACCGCCTGCAGGAAATAGGCGAGGTTCTTCCACAATGCGTCCTCAGCCACGATGCCGTACTCTGTGAGCGGGGCATCGCGCATGAGGGAATGATCGTAGCCCGTGGCCAGGGCGCCGCCGCGGGCGGGCGCCGTGGTGGAGGTGCGCATCCAGTTGAACACCGGCATCCATTCGTAGCACCACACCGGTATTCCCAGGGCCCCCATGCCGCGGATGAGGTCGCACACCGACTCGATTTCCTGGTCGCGCCCCGGCAGGCCCAGCTTGATCTTCTCCATCGGCGGCCGGGATTCCAGAACCGCCAGCCGAAACCCGCCGTCCTCATAGGCCGTCTTGAGCCGCACCAGCGACATGTAGCTCCAGGGCAGCTCGTCCCGCGGAACGGCAATACCGCGGCTGAAATCCATCATGCCCACCGCCGTGTCGATCCCGCACTGCCGCGCCATGCGCCACAGGGGGTCGGGATGCGGGGGGAGAATCTCGGCTATCTGAATCATGGGTGAGAGTATGCGCCGCGCGTCCGCCGGTTGTCCACGCTTTGAGAACGGCACTATACTGGGGGACCATGGACAGGCTTACGGAGCTCATTGGAGTCATCGGCCAGAGACGGCCACTGTACGTGCAGACGCACGATTTCCCCGACCACGACGCGGTGGCATCCGCGTTCGGCATTCAGGCGCTGCTCCAGCATGCCGGCGTGCCCTCCCGCATCGTGTACGCGGGCGACCTGCAGCGCGATTCCCTGCGCAGGATGATACAGGATCTCGGCATCCAGATCGTCCCGGCCGCGGATGTCGTGATGGCGGCGGCGGATCCGATCGTGATCGTGGACGGGTGCAAGGGAAGCAAGAACGTGACCGATCTGCCCGGGGACGAAATCGCCATCATCGACCATCATGACGTGAAGAGCCCGGACAGCGTTCCCTTCGTGGACATCCGGTCCACCCACGGCGCCTGCTCCACCATGATCCACGGCTATTGGGGCGACGCCCATGCCGAGATCCCCGGGCCGGTGGCCACGGCGCTCATGATCGGCATCAACATGGACACGGCGCTCCTGACCCGGCAGGTAAGCCGGGCCGACATCGAAGCGTACGCCGACCTGTACACGCGCGCCGACGTGCGGCTGGAAAACTCCATCCTGCGCAATTCGATACAGACAAAAGACCTCGCGTTCTACAAGCATGCCCTGGAGAACGTGCGCATCGATGACCGGATGGCCTTCTGCTGGTTTCCGAACGGGTGCAATCAGAACCTTCTCGGGATCCTGGGGGATTTCTTCATCAGCCTTGAAGAGGCTGAGTTCGTTGTTCTGTGCGCGCGCAACGCGAACGTCATCAACGTGTCGGTGCGCAACGAGCGCGAGGGCTGGAATGCCTCGCGCGTGGTCCAGGCCGCGCTGCAAGGGATCGGGTTCGGGGGCGGCCACGCGGACATGGCAGGCGGAATCATCCGCGATCCCTCGGGCGTGGACGGCCCCGTCCTCCAGGAGCGATTCAGGGGTGCGCTGTTCGGAGGCGCGGAATCCGGCCATGTCTGACCTTGATGCTCTCAACGCAAGCTCGGTGCAGGACAGGCTTGACGGCTTGCGCGCTCTTGCCGCTCGCGACGTGAATGGAACGGCTGCCCCCGCCGAATCCAGGGAAGTGAATTGCCACGTGCATACGATCTACTCGTTCAGCCCCTATTCCCCCGCGGCAGCCGCCTACCATGCCCGGGCGGCCGGGCTTGCCGCGGTGGGCATCATGGACCACGATTCCCTGGCAGGCGCCGCGGAGATGCGGCAGGCCGGAGCGATCATCGGCATTGCCACCACTGCCGGGGTCGAGATCCGTGTGAGCGCGGCGGGCACGGCGCTCGAGGGGAGGAGGATCAACAGCCCTGATTCTCTGGGCGTTCTGTACATGATGATCCACGGCGTGCCGGCGCGCAGCGTGCCCGCGGTTTGCGAATTCCTGTGGCCCATCCAGGCGGCGCGGGAGCTGCGCGAGCGGCGCATGGTGGAGAAGCTCAATGCGCTGATGCCCGGCTACGGTCTGCCCCAGCTTGACTGGGAGCGCGACGTGCGGGCATTTTCTCAGGCGGACAATGGGGGAACGATCACGGAAAGGCACATCCTCCGCGCGGTCGCCGCGGCGATCGTGGAAAAAGCGGGCTCAGGCTTGCCGCTCCTGGCGTATCTCCGCGACCGGGTCGGCATCCAGCCGCCGCATCGCGTCGCCGCCTCCCTTTCCGATCCCTCAAACGGAATGCTCCTTTTCGATCTCCTGGGCCTGCTGAAAAGCTCTTTTATAGAAAAGGTCTTTATTCAGCCGGACAAGGCTGAATGCATTCCCGTGGCCCGCGCGGTGCGATTCGCGGAGGAGGTGGGCGGCATTCCGACCTACGCGTATCTGGGCGATATCACTGATTCTCCAACGGGAGACAAGAAAGCGGAGAGGTTCGAGGACGGGTATCTGGAAATGCTCATGGCTGAAGCGCGGCGGCTGGGCTTCCGCGCCATAGCGTACATGCCTCCGCGCAATACGCTTCCCCAGCTCCTGCGCGTGCGGAAGCTCTGCGCGGAGCACCGTTTCATGGAGATAAGCGGGGTTGACATCAACAGCCCGCGCCAATCGTTCAATTGCCCTGAGCTGGCGCTGCCCGATTTTTCCCATCTTATTGGGTCCACCTGGGCGCTTATTGCGCATGAGAGGCTCGCCGACGCGGACCCGCGCTATGGGCTGTTCCATCCGGACAATCCCCTTGGCGCAATGCCCTTGGAGCGCCGCATCGCGGAGTACGCAGAGGTGGGTAAGGCGCTCGATCCCTTCGATGTACGCTCCGGCCCAGATCACCCCCGTGTAAGGGTATGGGGTGCGTGAAAAAACGATATAACAGAAAGTTATATAACATTCACTGATCATTAATGGTAGGATATATACGCGGAGAATACCCTCTTTTTTAGGAACAGGAAAGGAATGATGATGACTGAACGGAGGAAACCGGCCTCTCGAGAAACGGAGTGGTGGCCCGTTCGACCGAGGATCGTGATGGCAATGTGCGTTCTTGCGCTTGTCTCCGTCATGCCGGCTATTGCCCAAGAGCAGACCGTCACCCTTGCCCAATGCGTCGAACAGGCGCTTTCGGCAGGCCCGGATATACGCATCTCCAAGGCGACCCTTGGGATAGCGCAAACGCAATATACGGCCGCGGCCGCGGCCAATAACCTAGGGCTGAACGGAAGCCTGGCGGCGAATCGCTCGCCAGCGACGACAGGGTATTCCCCCTACGGAACGGCCCTGCAGGGCGTTACCCTGGATACGTTCCAGGGCAGCCTGAGCCTTTCCGCACCCTTCTCCACGGCTGTCAGCCTTTCGGCTTCCCACTCCATCACCGAAGCAAGCTCTCCCCAACAGATCACAACCGTCTCCCTGGGGGCGAACACTACCGTGTGGGACGGGTATCCCGGAGGCCAGGCGCTCGCGACTGTCCAGCAGGCGGCTCTCGCGCTGCAGGGCACGCAGAGCTCCGAGAGCTCCAATCAGAAGAACATCATCTACCAGGTGAAACAGGCCTACTACACCCTTCTTGGCCAGCAGAGGCAGATCAGCATCCTCCAGCAGACTCTCGCGCAGAGGCAGGAAGAGATGAAGAAAACCCAGGCGCTCTACGATGCGCAGAGCGCAAACCAGATCGATCTGAAGCAGGCGCAGGTGAACCAGGTCCAGGCGCAGCTCGATCTCGCCAAGGCGCAGGACACCCTGGAGGTGAACCGCGAGCAGCTCTCCGCGGTCGCGGGATGGCCCCTGGACAAGGTCTACGCCGTGGCGGAAACGCAGGACCTGCAAGTCCCGGCTCTGAGCGTGGAGGATGCGGTGAAGACGGCTCTCGCCAACCGGGAGGACCTCAGGCAGCTCCAGCTCAGCCTGAAATCCGGCGAGGTCTCCCTTGCCTTGAAAAAAGCGCAGGCCAGCCCCGCCGTCAGCTTGAACACGGGGGTGAACGTTACCGAGGATTGGACGGCGAGCGCCAACCAGTTCGCCATCAAGGCGGGCGTGTCGGTGCAGTCGCCCATTATCGATCCCGGCTCCATCGGCGCCGAGATCCAGCAGGCGGCTCTGCAGAACGACAAGCTGCGCATCCAGCAGGACCAACTGGCGGAGAACATAGCGACCAGCGTGAAAAGCGCGGTGTACACCCTGCGCGATCTTTTGGCCAGGGTGGATCTTGCCGCGCAGAGCCTGGATCTGGCGCAGAGCCAGTACGACCTTACCCGGCTTCAGTTTGACAGCGGGGTAAGCTCGAATCTCGACGTGCTTACCGCATCCGTGGCGCTGACAACCGCGCAGGTCAATCTGGCCGCGGCGCGGAGCGCCGCCCAGCTTGCCGTGCTGGCTCTTCAGAACGCAATGGGAAATTAGGGCAGGGAGAAAGACATGAAAAAGGGAGCAAAGGCGGCAATCATCATAGCAGTGGTCGTCGTGGCGGCGGGAGCAGGGGCTTTCCTGTTCCGGGGGAAGCTTTTCCCCGCGGCCGCCAAAACCACTGCAACGGATTCCGCGGCGCTCACGATCGTGAAGGTGACCAAGGGGAACCTTTCCGCACAGGTGACCGCCTCGGGTCAGTTCCAGCCCAATACCATCACCACCATCCGGCCCGACTCCAACATGCCCACCCGCAAGCTGGTAAAGATCATGGTGAAGGAAGGGGATCGGGTGAAGGAAGGCCAGGAGCTGGCCGAGGTGGATCCCTCCGGTCTGGACTTTGATCTGCAAAGCGCGCAGGCCAATCTTGAGTCCCAGAAAGTGAAACTGGCCAACCTCCAGGCCAAGCCCGAGGGCATGGACGTGGCGGCAGCCGAGGCCAGCCTTGCGGCAGCCAAGAACACCCTGGATACCGCCCAGGAAAACTACGACAACACAAAAATCCTCTTCGATAAGAACCTGACCTCCAAGAACAGCCTCTCCGACGCGGACCGCGCGCTCCAGGTGGCCAAGGTCTCCTACACTTCGGCGCAGCTCTCCTACCAGAACGTGCAAGCGCAGAACGCGGACGCGGACATCCAGGCGCAGCAGTCGGCCGTATCCTCGGCGCAGAGCGCTCTCCAGCAGGCCCAGCTCATCTATGATTCCATCAACATCCGAAGCCCCGTCGCGGGCGTGGTGGCGGAAATCGACGTGAACGTCGGGGACCTGATCAGCCCGAGCACGGCCCTCATGACGGTGATCGATCCCGATCCCATGTGGCTGCAGGCGCAGGTGAATGAGAACGACATGGTGCAGGTCAGGCTGGGCCAGGCGGCGACCGTCACGCCTTCGGGGTATCCCGACTTGAGCATCCCGGGGAAAGTGACCCAGATCGACCTGCACGCGTCGGTGGTAAACAACGTATCGGTGTTCACCACCACGATCGAAGTGCCCAACAGGGACGGCAAGATCTTGTGGGGCATGAACGCGGACGCGGAGATCTCGGTATTGTCGCTGAAGGATGTCCTCATGCTTCCCAACTCCGCCATCAAGACGTCGAACGGCTCCAGCACGGTGACCATTCTTGATTCCGGGCAGCTTGTCTCTTGGGACGTGCAGACGGGCGCCACGGACGGCTCCAAGACCCAGATCGTGGCCGGGCTGGACGAGGGCACAGAGGTGGTGATCACGCGCAAGTCGTCCACCGCCGCCACGGGCACGCAGCAGCGCGGCCCCGGCATGGGCGGCATGTTCACGATACTGCGGTAGCGGGGGAGGAGCATGGGACGCCCCCTGATAGTCACGGAGAATCTCACAAAGACCTACGACACCGGGACGGTGGAAGTGCGCGCGCTCAAGGGCGTGTCGGTCACGCTGGAAGGGGGCGAGTTCGTCGCGGTCATGGGACCGTCAGGTTCAGGCAAGTCCACGTTCCTCAATCTTCTAGGCTGTTTGGATCATCCCTCCAGCGGCACCTATGTCCTGGACGGCACCGACGTGTCCACCATGAGCGACGATCAGCTGGCCGCGGTGCGCAGCAAGTCTATAGGGTTCGTTTTCCAGGGATTCAACCTGCTGGCGCGCACCAGCGCGGAGCACAACATAGAGCTGCCCCTGATCTACACGGGAGAGCGGCGCAGGTCCACGCCGGCCCACGCCCTGCTGGAGGCGGTGGGCATGCCGCAGCGGGGCAAGCACAATCCCAATGAGCTCTCCGGCGGCGAGCAGCAGCGCGTCGCCAT
This sequence comes from Spirochaetia bacterium, assembly GCA_049519415.1. GTDB lineage: Bacteria > Spirochaetota > Spirochaetia > SZUA-6 > Fen-1364 > Fen-1364. The sequence goes on along the minus strand of JBEKQU010000056.1, from coordinate 21,487 downwards.
TGCCCGAGCCCTGGTGAACTCTCCCGCCATCATCCTGGCCGACGAGCCCACGGGCAACCTCGACAGCAGGATGAGCGACGAGATCATGGACATCTTCCTCAGCCTGAACAGGGCGGGGATCACCATCCTCATGGTGACGCACGAGGAGAGCGTGGCCGCGTACGCAAAGAGGCTGATCAAGTTCAAGGACGGGACCATCGTCGCGGACGAGCCCATGCCGAGCCCCAAGCCGATCAATGGGACGGGGATCGACGTGGACAAGATCCGCCAGGTGACGGCGCGCGCGACAAAGAAACGGCGCGGCATTCTCACCCCTGGGGAGCTGTGGGAGAACGTCCGTTCCGCGGCGCGATCCCTCTTGCAGAACAAGATGCGCGCGGTGCTCACCATACTGGGCATCCTCATCGGGGTGGGCGCCGTGATCGCCATGGTATCGGTGGGACAGGGAGCAACGGCGGGAGTCACGCAGCGGATCCAGGGGCTGGGGAGCAACTTCCTCACGGTCACCCCGGGGAGCGCGAATGTCGGGGGGGTGCGCCAGGGCTTCGGCTCCGTGAGCACCCTGACCATCGATGACGCCGCTGCCATAAAGGCCAATGTGACGAACATCGTTGGGGTGGAGCCCGAGAACAACGCGCGCCAGCAGCTGAAGTACCAGAAGAACAACTGGCAGACCTCGCTGACCGGCACCTCGGCGGACTACCCCTTTGTGCGCAACTGGAACACGTCCAGCGGCGCGTTCTTCACGGATGAGGACAACAGGGCCAAGCGCAGCGTGGTGGTCCTGGGCCAGGACGTGGTCACGAATCTCTTCGGGGAGGATGAGGACGCCGTGGGGAAGAGCGTGAAGATCGGAAGCGCGAACTTCAAGGTGGTTGGCGTGCTGGAGAAAAAGGGCGCAGGCGGCGGTTTCTTCAGCCAGGACGACACCGCCCTCATCCCCATCAACACGATGTACGCGCGCTTTCGCCGCCAGAAGGACGTGCGCAGCATCGGGGTGACGGCGACGGACAAGGATCACCTGGACCAGGTGAAGGCCGACATCACGGCCCTGCTGGAACAGCGCCACAAGATCCAGGACGGCGCGGCTGATGATTTTTCCATCATCACCCAGCAGGACGTCCTGCAGACCGTGCAGGGGGTGTCCCAGATCATGACGCTGCTCCTCGGCGCGATAGGCGGGATCAGCCTCCTGGTGGGCGGCATCGGCATCATGAACATCATGCTCGTGTCGGTCACCGAGAGGACCCGGGAGATCGGGATCCGCAAGGCTTTGGGCGCGCGCAGGCGCGACATCATGGCGCAGTTCCTCATCGAGGCGATCATCCTTTCGGGATTGGGCGGCCTCCTGGGATGGGGCCTGGGCGCGTTGGCCTCTCAGTTGATCAGCAGGTTCGGAGGGGTGACCGCCATCCTCACCATGGGCACGGTAGGACTGGCGCTCGGGTTCTCAATCGCCGTCGGCCTGTTCTTCGGGATCTATCCCGCGCGCAAGGCGTCGCGCATGGATCCCATCCAGGCCCTGCATTTCGAGTAGAAGGAGGATCTCTGTGATGAAAAGATGCGTCAGAACGCTTGTGATGCTCGGTGGCCTTCTTGCCGCAGTCACCGCCGCCGGAGCGCAGGCGCCGGGACCGGGCGGAAGCCCGATACAGGGCTTCAGCAGCCAGGCGCTGATCAGCGAGCTGTCGCTCTACCTTCCGCCGGAATCGACGCAGGGCATGTACAGCGCATTCGGGGGCCGGGGCGGCGGCGCGGCAGGTCAAACCGGCCAGGCAGGCCAGGGCGCGCAAACCGGGCAGGCGCAGGGCGCCGGCAGCCAGGCAGGGGGCAGGGGATTCCAGCAGATGCAGTTCACCCGGGACCCGAAGCTGTTCCTCACCAAGGACCAGATCACGAAGCTGCTCCCCCTGCTGCTCAGCCTGAGGGACAATCCCATGCCCACCCCTTCCAAGGCCAAGCAGGTTCAGGCGGACGTTGACGCCATCCTCACCGTTGCGCAGAAGGCGGAATACGCCGAGTTCCAGAAGCAGATGCAGAAGCTCATCCAGCAGTTCCGCCAGCAGATGAGCGCCAATGGAGGCTCCGGCGGGTTTGCCGCCAGCGGTCAGGCGGGGCAGGGCAGCCAGGGGCAGGGAAGCGCGCAGGCTGGACAACAGGGGTCAGGGCAGTCGGGCGGGGCATCGCAGCTTACCCCTCTGCAGAGGCGGCAGAGGCAGCTTGACGCCTTCATCAAGGTGCTGCAGGACAGGCTGAAGCAAATCAGCGCGTGAAAGAGATCGGGAGAGGGATGCCATGCAGGCGAAAATTCTCATCATCGAGGACGTGAAGGAAATGGCGGATCTCATCCGCCTCTACTTGCAGAAGGAGGGCATGGACTCGACCATCTGCGAAACCGGAGAGGACGGATTGAGCCAGTTCGACAGGGAGAGATACGACCTGGTCATTCTGGACATCAACCTTCCCGGGATCGACGGATTCGAGTTCCTGCAGCGATTGCGGAAGGGCAGCGCCGTGCCCGTCATGATCGTGTCGGCGCGGGACGCGGATGAAGACATGATCCTGGGGCTGGGGATCGGCGCCGACGAGTTTGTCACCAAGCCCTTTTCTCCCAAGGTGCTGGTGGCGCGCATCCGGGCCATGCTGAGGCGCACGCTGGACATGAAGACCAGCCCGAACAGCGTGAAGTTCGGGGATTTTATCCTGGACATCGACGGCTACCTGCTGAAGAAGGGGGGGGAGAAGATTTCTCTCTCTTCCAAGGAGTTCGAGGTGCTCGCCTACCTGGCCACCCACGCGGGAAAGGCAATGACTCCCGACACGATCTACGCCGAAGTCTGGAAGAACCAGTACGGCGACATCACGGCCGTGGCGGTGTACGTGCAGAGGCTGCGGAAGAAGATCGAAATTGACCCGTCGGCCCCCGTGTTCATTGAAACGGTGCACGGAATGGGGTACCGTTTCAACGCGGAGGTGGTGCACGCATGAAGCTGCGCACGCAGTTCTTCATCCTGGTGGGCGGCATCATTGCCGTCCCTTTCCTGGTGAGCGCCTTCATGCTGCTCATGCAGTACGGCATGCAACGGCGGCGCGAGCCGTTGCCGAACTATACTGAAATCATGGGCTGGGTCAGCCGGCACGTGCCCCGCACCGTCACCCGCAACGACCCAGCGGAGCTGATGCAGCGCCGGCCGCATGGGCTGGACATCCTGATTCTGAACAAGGAGAATGACGTCGTTTATTCCACGATCGCCGAGATTCCCCCGGGGACATCCGCCAAGAGCGGGCTGATGTGGAACTACATCGCCGCGAACATCAAGCAGTTTCATTTCCAGGTCGACAACTCCAATACGCCCGGGAGCGGGGAGCCCATGGTGATCCTCAAGCTCCCCCGGATCCAGCTCGAAGACGTGCATTTGCGCGACGCGATCATCCAGGTGGTGATGTACACCTCCGTCGTGCTGCTGGTGTTCTCCTCCCTCATGGGGTTTTTCATCCTGCGCTCCCTGAACGGCTCCATCAAATCCCTGGAAGGAGCCACGCGGCGCGTCGCGGGAGGGGACCTGGATTTCGAGCTTCCGAGCCGGGGCAACGATCAGATCTCCTCCCTCACCCGATCTTTTGACAGCATGAGACGCGCGCTCAAGGAGGAGTATGCCCGGCGCGCCCGATTCATCATGGGGGTGTCGCATGACCTGCGCACGCCCCTCACCCTCATCCAGGGCTACGTCGAGGCTATCGCGGATGGATACGCCGGGGAGCCGGAAACGCAGAAAAAGTACCTTTCCATCATTCTTAACAAGACGCAGAACCTTGAAGGGATGGTGGGAGACCTTATTGAGTTTGTCCGGATGGAGACCGGCCAGTGGCGGATGACGCATCGGGAAATACCGGCGCGCCAGTTTCTCATGGACCTGGCCCGGAGGTTCGCCGAGGATGCCTTGATATTGAAGCGGGATTTCGGCTGGTCCATCGACCTGCCGGACGACGCCAGGATCCGCATGGATGCCAGCCTCTTCACGCGCGCCCTGGAAAACCTTGTCGGCAACGCCATCCGCTATACGGAGGAGCGGGGCAAGGTGGCTTTGGAGGCGAGGATGGAGGATGGACAGATCCTGCTCTCGCTGTCGGACACGGGAATCGGAATTCCGCAGGAAGAGCTTCCCCGGATCTACGATCCCTTCTACCGGGGAACCAATTCCCGGCGCGAGCAGGGATTCGGTCTCGGCCTGACAACCGTGAAGTCCATTATCGAAAGCCACGGGTGGAGCATCCTCGTCAATTCCCAGGTGGGAGTGGGAACGACATTCGCCATCCGAATTCCAGTGGCGGATGGGAAGGACGCATGAACCGGCGGGAGATCGCCGAGATCATAAGGCCGCTGTGCCGGCTCAGCTTTGCCCGGTCGGGGGGGCCGGGAGGACAGAACGTAAACAAAGTGGAAAGCAAGGTCGTGGTCCGTCTTCCCCTGGAGGCCCTTGCCTTTCTGTCCGCCGATCGCAGGCGTTTTGTGGAGGCGCGGCTGGCCAGCCGCGTCACGGCCGACGGGGAGATTGTCCTGGCTGTTCAGGACACCCGGGAGCAGGCGCGCAACCGGAGGATCGCAATCGAGCGCATGGCTGACCTTCTTGCAAAGGCAATGGCGACGCCTCGGGCACGAGTGAAGACCCGGCCGTCAGGGGCCGCCCGGGAGGCGCGGCTACGGGCCAAGAAGGTGAGAGCGGCGCACAAGAGACTGCGGAGCCACGCGGAAGAGGATTGAGTCGCGAGATCGTGGCGCGCCGCAGGGCAGCCGCGAGGGGCCGCTGACGGGGCCCTATGTGTTCCTCTCCAGCCAGTCCATGATGGCCAGAGCCTCATCACGGGTCGGGACATCGACTACGTAGAGGAGGCCCTCGGGCTTCAGCTCCCGGGCGATTTTCTTCACGGTTTCAAGGTCGTGGATGTCGTACATCTGCAGGCCCTTCCCGGCAGCTTGGCACTTCTTCAGCACCTCCATCCATTCGTGCATGAGCGGCTTGCCTGCGCCCGGCACCCATTGGATGACATCGATGTCCTTGATCGCGAGGATGTCGTCCAGGTGCGGCAGGCATCCGGGCCCGTCCAGGTGGTACACGCAATGGTCCAGGAAGCCTGCCTCCTCCTCCAGCGCGGGGATCACGTACTTCCGAGAGAGCTCGGGGCTCAACAGCGCGAGGAAATCGCACTGGATGGTGGCGAACCTCCCCTTGCACCAGAACGGCGCCCAGCCCGCCGTTCCCCGGTCTCCGCCCATGCCGGCCGCCTGGAACAGGGCTTCGTACACCATCGGGTAGAAGCCGCGCACCTGGCGCATCGCCTCCTCTACCTGCCGGGGGTGGTCGTAGAAGTCCATGCACAGGCGTTCCGACCCGCGCAACGCCAGGAGCGCGTCCATGTTGCTGTGCAGGTCCGCAACGGAGAGCAGGTAGCGTCCCTGCGAATGCTGGGCGAGCACCTTCAGGTAGGCAAGCATCGCCAACCAGTATGCGCCCTGAGGGTCCAGACGCAGCGGCAGGAACGCGTCCCAGTCGTCTATCACCTGGCGCACCCAATCGGTGTCCGGGCTTTCTTTGGAAAACTCGAAATCAGTGCCCAGAAAGGCGGCGAACTGGTCGGGCCCGAAATCGGGGCCGAACAGAGGGACCGACTCTCCCAGGAACTCCGTATCCTCCAGCCACAGGTCGATCTGGTCCAGCAGGTAGCCGTAGTTGCCGTGCACGGCGTGGTAGTAGCGGCGTCCCAGGTCATTGGGCCGGGCGCCGGGCTTTGTCACGACAGCCCACACGGGAGGACGGCTCAGCATCTCCCCTTCCCAGTAGGCGTTCCATACGGCCTTGACGTTTTCGAAATCCTGCTTGTATGCGAGCTGCATCGCCGCATCATCGTAAGCAGGGCGGCGATTGTCAATGGTTTTTTCCGGGGCGGCTGCCGAAACGCAAATAGAGAAATGCCGCGGCGGCGCGCGGGGGCTCTTCCGCAGGCGCCGCTTCCTCCTGTAGAATGCGCACCCATGAAGCCCCCTGATCTGGAGATGCTCCTGTCCGACTATGGCCGCAGATCGCACACGCCATCGCCGGTGAACAGGATGATGTCCGCCTTTGCCGCTGATTTCCGCGAAGGGGTGGACATCAACCTGGGAGTGGGATACGTGAACGAGAACACGATCCCCAGCGCCCGGATCCAGGAGGCCCTGGGCCAGGTGCTTGCCCACCCGGCGCGGTACAAATCGCCCTTGAACTACGGGGGGCCCAAGGGATCGCCGACCCTCATCGATTCGATCCGCGCCTACCACGTGTCGCGGAAAGTCGGCGGGCTCACCCGGGAGGCGCTTTCCCGCAGGGAGATCATCATCGGCCCCAACGGAGCCACCAGCCTGCTGGAGGGTCTTGCCCACGTGCTGCGCCCCGGAATCGTCATCACCTCCGACCCCCTGTACTACATCTACTGCGACTTCCTGGAGCGCATGGGGTTTCAGGTGGTGACGGTGCCCGAGCGGCTGGACGGCCTGCACGCCGACGACGTGGCCGCGCGCATCGAGGCGCTGGGCAGCGATGCATCGCGGATCAGCTTCCTTTACGTGGTCACGGTGAACAATCCCAGCGCCACGATCATTGCCAACCGGGAGCGCACCGGCCTGGTCCGGCTGGCGGCCGGCCTGTCCCGGAGGCTCGGGAGGATCGTGCCCCTGGTGCTGGACAAGGCGTACGAGGACCTGATCCATGACCCCGCGGTGAAGGCGCCGCGCTCCGGGCTTCTTGACGACGACGAAGGGGTTGTCTATGAGATTGGGACCTTGTCCAAGATCATCGCACCAGCACTGCGCATAGGGTACATGATCGGGAACGATGGTCCCTTTCTCCAGGCAATGATCCAGCGCACGAGCGACGCGGGGTTCAGCGGCCCGCTCATCAACCAGGAGATCGCCAGTTGGCTCCTTGACAATGCGCTGGACCGGCAGCTTGAGGAGGTGAGCCGCGGCTATCGCCAAAAGGCGGTGGCGGTCCGGGGCTGGCTGGATGCGATGCTCGGGGACGCGATGCTTGAATGCCGGGGCGGCCAGGCCAGCTTCTATTTCTACCTTACCTTTCATGATGTGCGGACGGATGAATCCTCCCCATTCTTTCGCTTCCTCGCCCGCGCCACGGGAAGCAGGGAGATGGACGGCCCGGCGGAAGGCAAGCTGCCGCGCGTGGCCTACATCCCCGGCGAGTTTTGCGTGCATCCCCGCGGCCGGATGGTGGAACAGGGCAGGCGTCAGCTTCGCCTCTCCTACGGTTACGAGGAGCTGCCCCGGATTGAGGAGGCGATCGGCTACATGGCCGACGCCGTGCGGTATACGCGCGGCGCGCGGTGAGCGCCACGCGCGGCCGCTTCCCCCGCTCGCGGTCCGGCTCCGCCGATTCTCTGGACAAGCTCCACGGCCCGGTATAGGCTCGCTGGCATGGCACAGGGATTCATCGTATTGACCGCGGTGGGCCCGGACCGGGTGGGGATCGTCGACGACCTTTCGGGCGCCGTGTCGGGAGCGGGCTGCAATATCGAGGAGAGCAAGATGGCGGTCCTGGGCGGGGAGTTCGCCGTCATCATGCTCGTCTCAGGCCCGCCGGCGGCGGTGGAATCACTTGCGCGATCGCTGCCGTCGCTGGGGGAGAAGCTGGCGCTGCACGTGGAGTGCCGGTCCACCCACGAGCCCCGGACCGGGGAGCCGGGCCGCCCCTACCTCCTGGAGGCGGTTTCGCTGGACACTCCCGGCATCGTGCACTCGGTCACCGCCATACTCAGGAGCCATGGCATCAACATCGAGGACCTGGACACGGACACGGCAGCCGCCCCATGGACCGGCGCTCCCATGTTCCGGATGAAGGCGCACCTTGTGATCGGCTCTTCCGTTCCCCTCGCAGAGCTGAAGGAGGAATTGTCCCGGCTCCAGCAGGAGCATGACCTGGACATCTCCCTCAAGCCTATTTTCGCCATACTCCCTGAATCTGGCGGACGGTGACGGAGAGATGAGCAACTCTGACAAGGCGATCTCCCGCTTCCTCCGGCGCAACGGGTTGGATCCCGACACCATGGACCTGGGGGCATGCTGCTCCGCGTTCCTGGAGGAAATGAACCGGGGGCTGGAGGGCAGGCGGTCATCTCTGCCCATGATCCCGACCTACATTGAGACAGCGCGGGATGTGTCGCGCGGCCAGCGGGTCATCGCGCTTGACGCGGGCGGCACGAACATGCGCGTTGCCGTGGTGAGCTTCGACCAGTCCGGCAAGCACGTGATCGAGGACCTGACGCGCCACCGGATGCCCGGCGTGGACGCCGCCATTGACCGGGAAGAGTTCTTCCGCGCCCTGGCGGAGGTGATTCTGCCGGTTGCCCGAAAGACGGACAGGATCGGCTTCTGTTTCTCCTATCCCGCCGAGATCATGCCGGACAAGGACGGCAAGCTCATCCAGTTCACCAAGGAGATCAAGGCCAGGGGCGTCGACGGCCAGATGATCGGCGCGAACCTCGGCCGCGCGCTTGCGGCAGCGGGCGTCCAGGGGCCGGTCAGGATCATTCTCCTCAACGACACGGTGGCCACCCTGCTTGCCGGCCGCAATGCGCAGCCCGACCGCCGCTTCGACGATTTCATCGGGCTGGTGTGCGGCACGGGCCTGAACGCGGCGTACGTGGAACGCAACGCGCGGATCAGGAAGACTTCCGGACTTGATCCGGCAGGCTCGCAGATCGTGAACACGGAGTCAGGCTCCTTTGATAGAGGCGCCCGGGGCAGGGTTGATGACGGGTTTGATGCCACGATGGCCAACCCCGGCAAGTACCGGCATGAAAAAACAATTTCCGGCGCCTACCTGGGCGCGCTGTGCCTCTTTGCCGCGCGCAGAGCCGCCCGGGACGGCTGCATGTCGGGGGCGATGGCCCGGGAGCTGGAGAAGGTGCCGTCTCTTTCCACCCGGGAGCTGAATGATTTTCTGCTGTTTCCCGACAGCCCGCTGAACCCGTTCGGCGCGTTGTCCGCCAGGACAACCGACAACAGGGCAGCGGGCGGCCTCGCGGGGTCCGCGTCAACAGCCGGCGGCGCCGGGTCCAGCGGCTCACCCGCCGCCGACGCGCGGGCCCTCTACCGGCTGTGCGACACCGTGGTGGAGCGCGCGGCAGCCATGGTGGCCGTGAATCTCAGCGCCGTGCTCCTGAAGACGGGCAACGGCCGCGACCCGCGCTACCCCGTGTGCATCACGGTGGACGGGACCACCTTCTGGCAGCTTCGGGGGTTCCGCTGCCGCGTGGAATCGCACATGCGCGCGATCCTTGCCGACAGAAACCGGCGGGCCTGGGAGATCGCCTCCGTGGACGACGCCCCGCTCCTGGGCGCGGCAATCGCGGCATTGACGAACTGAAGCGTCGCGCATACCGTACTGACGCTGGAGGAGATTGCACATGCAGCATCCCACCCCTGAGAGCATCGCCCGCGGCTTTGAAAGCGCAAAGAAGACCTACGCCCTCTGGGGCGTGGACGTGGAAAAGGCGCTTGGCACCCTTGCATCGATTCCCCTGTCATTGCACTGCTGGCAGGGCGACGACGTCGGCGGATTCGAGAACGCGGCCGGCCTCACCGGCGGAGGCATCCAGGCAACGGGCAACTACCCCGGCAAGGCGCGCACGGCCGACGAGCTGCGCTCCGATTACCAGATGGCCTTCTCCCTCATTCCCGGCAAGCACAGGGCCAACCTCCACGCCATCTACGCAGAGACGGGCGGCCGGAAGGTGGAGCGCGACGCCCTGGCGCCGGAGCATTTTTCCGGCTGGATCAGTTGGGCCAAGGGGCTGGGCATCGGCCTGGACTTCAATGAGACCTACTTCAGCCACCCCATGGCAGAGTCAGGGTTCACTCTCTCCTCCCGGGACAGGAAGGTCCGCGATTTCTGGATCAACCATTCGCTGCGCTGCCGGGAGATCGGGCTTGCCATGGGCACGGCGCTGGGCACGCCCTGCATCGTGAACCTCTGGATCGCCGATGGCTACAAGGACACTCCCGCCGACCGGTATGGGCCCCGACAGATCTTGAAAGAATCGCTGGACAGGGTTTTCGAAAAGCGCATGGACCCCCGGTTCATGAAGGACGCGGTGGAGGGCAAGCTTTTCGGCATCGGCTCGGAATCCTACGTGGTGGGATCGCACGAGTTCTATCTGGGCTACGCCATCAAGAACGACATGATGCCCTGCATCGACATGGGGCACTTCCATCCCACCGAATCGGTGGCGGACAAGATCTCTCCGATCCTGCTTTTCTGCCGGGAGATGCTCCTGCACGTGAGCCGCGGCGTGCGGTGGGACAGCGACCACGTTGTCACCCTCAACGACGACGTAAAGGCCGTGGCCGCGGAGCTGGCCCGGGCCGGCGCGTGGGACCGTGTGCACGTGGCCACCGACTACTTCGACGCCAGCATCAACAGGGTGGCGGCGTGGGTGATCGGCGCCCGCGCCACGCTCAAGGCGATTCTTCTGTCGCTCCTGGAGCCCACGGAGATGCTGAAGAGGGAAGAGGCCTCGGGGAATCTCACGGCGCGCCTGGCCCTCATGGAGGAAGCCAGGGACCTTCCCTTCGGCGCGGTGTGGGACTACTACTGCCAGCAGCAGGGCGCGCCCGCGGGCGCCGCGTGGCTGGACAAGGCGACCGACTACGAGCGCACAACCCTTTCCAAAAGGCGATAGGATGGACCTGGGCGACCTGATCGATCTCTCCCGGTTGTACGGACGGGGAAACGACTTCGTCATTTCAGGCGGCGGCAACACCTCGGTCAAGGACGCGGAGCGCATGGCGGTCAAGGCGAGCGGTTTCGCGCTGCGCGACATCACCGAGGCCGGGTTCGTCGAGCTGTCCCGGCGCCCGGTTCGAGCCATCCTTTCCCGATCGTACAGCTCCGACCCCCTGCGGCGGGAAGCGGAGATCAAGGCCGACCTCATGGCCAGCCGCACCCAACCGGAGAAGGGAGGGCGGCCGTCCGTGGAGGCATCCCTCCACGAGATGCTGGAGTGGCGGCTGGTGGTCCACACGCATCCCTGCGCGGTCAATGCCCTCACGTGCTCCCGGGAGGGCGAAGCCGCGGCTCGAGAGCTTTTCAACGACGAGGCGTTGTGGGTGCCCTACACGGACCCCGGCTATCGGCTTGCCATGGCCATGCAGGAGCGGCTGCTCAGCTACCGGGCCGCGCACCGCGGCGACCCCCGGATCGTGCTGATGCAGAACCACGGCCTGGTGGTTGCCGCGGATACGGCCGCGGAGATCCGCTCCCTCACCGATGAGGTGGTGCGAAGGATCGCGGCCCGGTTCCGCGGCCCGGTTCCGCGCGATGAAAGGCCCGTGCCCGACGCCGCGGTGCGCGTGCTGCCGGCGCTGCGCATGCTTCTCTCCGAACCGGGATCAGCAAGGATCGCCGCTGCCCGGAACAACGCGCTGGTCGAGCATTTCCTCCTGCCGGAGAACCGGCGCCTTGTTCAGCTCCCGTTCATGCCGGACAACATCGTCTACTGCAAGTCGGCGCCTCTGATTCTCACCTTGGGCGACGACCCAGAAGAATTGTTGAAGGCATTCCCCCGGGAGCTGGAGGCGTTCAAAAAACAGTGGGGGTATGCGCCTAAGATGCTGCTCATTGCCGGGCTCGGCGTGGTGGCCGTGGAGGAGACCAAGCGCTCGGCGGAGACCTGCCTCGATGTTTTCGACGACTTGATGAAGGTGAGCTGGCTCTCGGAAGCGTTCGGCGGGCCCCGGTTCCTTTCTCCCCGGGATATCCAGTTCATCGACACGTGGGAGGTGGAGAACTACCGTCGGGCAGTGGCCAAGACGGCTTCGGCAAAGGGCCGCGTGCACGGGAAGATCGCGGTTGTCACGGGCGCGGCCCAGGGATTCGGCAGGGGGATCGCTGAAGGCCTCTTTGCAGAGGGCGCCAACATCGTGATTGCCGACCTCAATGAGGAGGCGGGCCGGAGCTTGGAGCGCGATCTGAACGCCGCAGCGCTCGCTTCGGGAACCGCCAACCGGTCCCTCTTCGTGCTGGGAGATGTGACGAGCCCGGCGTCGCTGCAGTCACTCGCGCGGGAGTGCGTGAAAGCGTTCGGAGGCCTGGACATCCTTGTGAGCAATGCCGGCGTGCTCAAGGCGGGGAGCCTGGAGGAGATGACGCCGGAGACCTTCGACTTCGTGACCAGGGTCAACTACACGGGATTTTTCCTCTGCGTGAAGTACCTTTCGCCGATCATGAAGCTGCAGCGGAGGTTCAGCGCTGAGGCCGGAACCGCCGACATCATCCAGATCAACTCCAAGTCCGGGCTGGAAGGGAGCAACAAGAACTTCGCGTACGCCGGAGGCAAGTTCGGCGGCATTGGACTCACCCAATCCTTTGCCCTGGAGCTGGTGGAGCACGGGATCAAGGTGAACGCCATCTGCCCGGGGAACTTTTTCGAGGGGCCTCTCTGGGCGGACCCGGAAAAAGGCCTTTTTGTCCAGTATCTGCGCACCGGCAAGGTTTCCGGCGCCAGGACCGTGGAGGATGTGAAGCGCCACTACGAGTCACGGGTCCCCATGGGGCGCGGGTGCAGGGTCGAGGATGTCGTGAAAGCGATCCTGTACCTCGTGGACCAGCAGTACGAGACCGGTCAGGCGCTGCCGGTGACCGGCGGCCAGGTCATGCTGGGGTAGGGGCTGTGGTAGTGGGGAGCCCCGCACGCGGCGGCGCGGTCGGAAACGTCCCGGCGTCCCGCGCTTGCCCCCCTTTACATTCAATCATTTTTTAGGTATGTTTCGGCTTCGGAACATCTCCATCCAAGGCAGGCAATCAATGGCACGCAAGTGTGATATATGCGGCAAAGGAACGGTCACCGGCAACAAGGTGAGCCACGCAAAGAACAGGACCCGAAGGACGTGGAAGCCCAACCTCCTGAAGATACAGACCATGGTGGGCAAGACAAAAACGACCATGAAGATCTGCACGCGCTGTCTGCGCAGCGGCAAGGTAGTAAAGGTCGTATAGCGGCCAACGCCTGTTTGTTTCCCCTTCCCGTTTACATGTCTTTCTCGCAATTGACCCGCTTTTCCTATTGATAGGCCGGCAGGACCAGATATCATGGGCGATAGGGAGAAAGTACCGGCATAACGTCTCTTCGCAGCATGACTCCCGGGGAGCAACCATTGAGCCGGTAAATCTCACCGCCATGCTGAAAAAAGGCGCCGCGTCGGAGGCAAGGACGTTCGCGCTCACGCTCCCTCACCGGGAAAGCCTGATTCACGTCTGGACGCAATACTTTCAAGGATCGGCAATGCCGACGACCAGGCAGAGATACGCGATGGCGTACGGCGGGGACAATGCGTGTGTATCTTTTTTCTGGATGGCATGCCGGTCCGTTTTGTGAGAATGATTTTTGGAAATACGATCTGGGCACGCACACGTGGACCAATATTTTCCTCAATGGCAGCTATCCCACTCCGCGCCAGGCTGCGTCGCTCGCGTATGCCGGGAGCAGCCAAGCCATGCTTTTCGGGGGCAACAATGGAATCAATCTTTCAGAGACCTGGGTTTTCGATGTTTCCGCGCGTTATCTCTTTGGGAATGTCAGGCGCAGGATTGGGCGAACTCGTCATTTTTGGCGGCTCAGAGGGAACGGCCACGATTGGCGAAACTTGGGAGTACGAGTAGGACAGGGTTTTCTAAGCGATACGAGGGTTTCGGCGCCCCGGAAATGGGGCGCCAGCCCTTTTACTTCCCAGCCTCCAGGTTCTTAGCCACCTGTTCCCAGGAAACGATATCCCAGAACGCGGCGATGTATTCAGGCCTCCGGTTCTGGTACTTCAGGTAATAGGCATGCTCCCAAACGTCCAGCCCGAGCAGCGGCTTCAGCCCCTGTAAGACGGGGCTGTCCTGGTTGGGAAGGCTCGTCACGACCAGCTTTCCCGCTGAATCAGCGCACAGCCATGCCCACCCGCTGCCGAACAGATTGGCTGCTGCATTGCTGAACTGCTCCTTGAACGCGTCAAAGCTGCCAAAGCTCTTGTCGATCACGCTCGCGAGCGTCCCGTTCGGCTTTCCTCCTCCCTTGGGCGACAGCATCTTCCAGAAAAGACTGTGATTGAGATGCCCGCCCCCGTGGTTGCGCACGGCAGTGCGGAGGTCGGCAGGCACCGTGTCGAGCGAGCGAAGGATATCCTCGATTGGCCGGTTTTGAAGCAAAGGCGCTTTCTCCAACGCCGCGTTGAGCTTTGCAACGTACGTGGCGTGATGCTTGCCGTGGTGTATTTCCATGGTCTTTGCATCGATGTGCGGCTCCAGCGCATTGAAGGGGTAAGGTAGATCAGGCAACGTAAACGGCATTTGAAACCTCCTCTGTGATTACTGCTTAAATATTAGTATTTTACTCAGGTATAGGCAAAGAAATCCGGCGCTTGGATTTGAAGGCGCCATGCTGAAGGGGGGTTTATACAATGGCATCACGGGTCAAGGAAAAGGTCCTGGCGGAAAAGCTGGCGGCAATGAGAAAGGCTGGCAAATGGTCGTCAAAGGCATTGGAGAAGGTGGAAGCCCTGATCCGCCATGGCGATGACTACCAACTTTTCAGGATCAATCCGCTGCGCTTTTCAGCGGAGAAGGGGATAGTGGAAAGCGAGGCAATCGACGCCTTCCTGCACGGCGCAAAGCTCGGCCTTTTCCAGATGGAGTGGAACCTCGTGTGTCCCACCTGCGGCGATTCCGTCGACAGCTTCCGGTCCTTGAACAAGCTTAATGCGCACTTCTACTGCTCCGTGTGCGACCTTAACTCCGAGGCGACCCTGGACGATTTTATCCAGGTCAACTTCACCATCTCCCCTGAGATCCGCGAGATCGCCCACCATCGCCCGGAATCGCTTTCCATCGAGGATTTCCACCTCAAGTACCATTTCAATCCCGGCGCATCCCTTCCCGACGGACAAAGGTTCGTCGATGCGGTCCCCAGCCTCGTGAAAGGCCTTTCCTATGTCGGCCCGGGTCAGAAGAAGCGCTTCGATATAGAGACCGCGGGCGGCACGTTGACCCTGAACGACCTTATGCACCACGCCAGCCTTACCGTGGTCGTGAACGGCACGCCTTCCGAAAAGACTCAGGCCGTGACAACCCGGCTGGAAGGGGGAAAGCTCGTGTCGGAGCAGACAACGGTCGCGCCGGGCAGGATTCTCTTCACCCTGGAGAATTGCACGGCCGGCAAGGCATCCATGATGATCCTCAACTTTCCCCCTGGTTTCGAGAAGAAGCGCCTGGTCTTCGAGCCGTTCCTTTCTGGGAAGAAGCTGCTCTCCATACAGACCTTCCGCAACCTCTTCAGCTCCGAGGTGATCCAGGGGACCGAAGGCATCGGCGTGCGGGACATCACGATACTCTTCACCGACTTGAAGGGCTCCACCGCCTTGTATGAGCGCATCGGCGACCTGAAGGCGTTCTCACTCGTGCACCAGCACTTTGACCGGTTGGGCAAGGTCATTGCGGACCACTCCGGCGCATTCGTGAAGACAATCGGCGACGCTGTCATGGCGTCGTTCCTCAACCCCGTGGACGCGGTGAAGGCGGCCCTGGAAATGAACAGGGAGATCGCGCGCTTCAACCGCGCCTTCACCAGCAGGGACGTGATTCTCAAGATCGGGATACACAAGGGCCCCTGCATCGCCGTGACGCTGAACGACCGGCTGGACTATTTTGGGCAGACAGTCAATGCCGCTTCCCGGGTCCAGGGCCTGGCCGGAGCGGAGGAGGTGTACGTCACGGATGAGGTGTTCTCCTTCCCCGGCGTGAAGGGGCTGCTCAGGGGGCGCAAGGTGCTCGGCGGGAAGGTGAGGCTCAGGGGGATCCAGGAGGAGACCCAGGTCTACAAGATAGCTGCTGCGGATGACGGCGGAAATGGAAAGGACGTGGCCACACCGGCCGGCGTGGCCGCGCGAGTCTGAGGTTTTCAGCGCGAGAGGACCTGCTCCGCTTCCAGCGCTGACGATCCCTGCAGCTCCCGCACCCGTTGCACGCAACTTGGCCGATGCTACAGGCAATGAGCGCCTTGCAGACGCCGGTCCGAACCATCGAGCCGGCGGTTGGGGCCTAAACCCAGCCCCGCATCCGGCAGGCCTCCGCCACCCGGCTTACCGACACCAGATACGCCGCATCGCGCATGTTCACCTTTTGGCGCTTGTGCATGTCCCACACGCCGAGGAATGCCCGGGTCATCTTCTCATCCAGCCGTTCGTGCACCTCGCCCAGCTCCCAGTAGAAGTTGTAAGCATTCTGCACCTGCTCGAAGTAGGACACCGTCACGCCGCCCGCGTTAGCCAGGAAATCGGGCACCACGAACACGCCCTTGTCGTAGAGGATCTTGTCCGCCTCCGGCGTGGTGGGGCCATTGGCCAGCTCGCACACGATCTTCGCCTTGATCCTGCCGGCGTTTGACTCGGTGATCACGTTTTCCAGGGCCGCTGGGAACAATACGCGCACGTCCAGCTCCAGGAGCTTCTCATTGGTGATCCGGTCCACCCCGGGGAAGCCCTCCAGGCTGCCGGTCTTGTTCTTGTGCTCTACCACGGCCTTTGCATCGATGCCGCGGGGGTTGTAGATGCCGCCCTGGGAATCGGAGCAGGCCACCAGCTTCATGCCAAGGAGCTCGGCTCCCAGCAGGGCCGCGTGCTGCCCCGCATTGCCGAAACCCTGGATGGCCATGGTCTGGTCCGTCAGCTCCAGCTCCAGCGCCCGTCCCGCTTCCCGCGTGACGTAGACGCCGCCGCGGGCAGTGGCGTCTCCGCGCCCGGCCGACCCGCCCAGCGGCAGCGGCTTGCCGGTGATCATCCCCGGCTGGTGCTGCCCTGCCAGGGTCTCGTACTCGTCCATCATCCATCCCATGATTTCGGGCGTGGTGTAGACATCCGGCGCCGGCACGTCGTTGCGGTCACCGATGAACCGTCCGACCGCCCTGATATACGCCCGGGCCAGCCGCTCCTTTTCAGTCGACGAAAGCTCCTTGGGATTGCAGGTCACTCCGCCCTTGCCGCCGCCCAGGGGCAGATCCACCACCGCGGTCTTCCACGTCATCCACGCCGAAAGAGCGCGCACCGTGTCGATGGTCTCATCAGGGTGCCACCGCAGCCCGCCCTTGGCAGGACCCCGCGCTGTGTTGTACTGCACCCTGTAACCGTGGAACACCCGCACCTTGCCGTCGTCCATCCGGACAGGGATGGTCACTTTAAGCTCGCGCTGAGGCCAGCGCAGGAGTTGGTGCGTTGCATCGTCCAGGCCCAGAGTGGCCGCGGCCGCATCAAGCTGGCTCTGAGCGATCTTAAAGGGGTTGAGTTCTGCCATGTATTCCTCCGCGCGTGCAATGATTTATGGGACGTTTGGGCATTCTATGCCGACGACGCGTCCAGCACAAGGAGTACCGCGGCGCTCCGCCCACGCTCAGATCATGCGCGGGGCAACTGCTGCAGCCGCTCGAAGTGGGCGTCGCGGGAAAACAGGACGAGGTCGTGCTGGACATCCAGGGCAGCGATCCAGATGTCGTTCGTCGGGATGGGGGTGCCCTGCTTCCTGAGCTGGAGGAAGAGGCGGGCGTAATGATGGGCGGTCTGCTCGTTCGGCCGGCCCGCCTTCCCCGCGAGAAAACCGGCCCGCAGCTTGGCAAGCGTCACGAACGCCGTGCAGACGATTTCAGCAGCCCTCATGCGTTCCACGGCTTCGGGCGCGCTGTCGCAGAAAAAGGGCCGGCTGCAGTAGAAGCCACGAAGAGGGGAACACCGATGGCAAGATCCTCATCGGAGGGGACTTCACCAGTTACAACTTCACACGCAGGGGGCATGTTGCGCGGCTGAACTCGGACGGCAGCCTGGACATTGGCTTTGCCAAGGGCGCCGGAGCTGATGGCGATATGCTGTCGATCGCTGTTCAAAGCCACGGCCGGATCCTCATTGGCGGAAGCTTCAGCACATACAACGGCTTAAGCCGGACGTGCATTGCTCGATTGTGGAATTGAGGGGGAAGCCATCCGGAGTCATGGAGGCGCCCGCGAGCTGTTTCAGAAGGGATGAAGAAATAGGATGCCTTGACCTGAACCACCTATCAACACGCGGCAGAACCCTTTACAACATACAAAGTTTGTATATATATTGGGTGCGTGGAGGCAATCCATGAGCACGGTTAACATTTCCTTTACTCCTGATCTGCTTAAGGAGATTGATGAGGTCGCGGAGGAAGAGTCTCGGTCACGGTCAGAACTGATTCGAGAGGCTGCACGAAGCTATATTGAAAGGAAGCGTAGGTGGGCGCAGATTTTTAGGATTGGCGCCCAGGCGGCCAAGTCCAAGGGAATCGGTCTAGCAGATTTGGAGAATGAAATCCGGTCGTACAGAAGCAGGAAACAGAAGTAGCGCATGCGGGTTGTGTTGGATACCAACGTTGTTCTTTCTGCAATTCTCTTTGGTGGAAAGCCCAAGCAAGTCATCGAGGCTGCATTGGCTGGGAGTATTCATCTATTTGCCTCTGAATCAATGATTTCTGAGTTACGGGGCGTTCTGCAGAGGCCGAAGTTCGGCTTCAGCGCACAGCATGTCCAAGGTATTGTTTCTGAGTTTGCAGGCATCACGGAATGGATAGAGCCGAAAGAGCATTTTGAAATGATGGCAGAAGACCCTACAGATAACCAGTTCATCGACTGTGCAATGGCAATCAGGGCCGATTACCTTGTGACGGGAGATTGTCATTTGCTGAGATTGGGTAAATGTGGAAATACTCAGATTGTGAATCCAGATAGCTTCGTTGGTATTCTTGCAAAAGGAAAAGTGAATAGAAAGAGCAGTTCTTTCACTGCGCCCCCAAAATAGAGAAGCCGCCCCACCGTGCCGCCGGGCACGGGTGAAGCGCCTGTCTTGAAACGATGGAAGGCGCAAAACCCCGTCGCGATGACCCTAGAGCTGGAGCTTGAGGATGAATCGGGCAGTGCCCGCGAAGGCCGAGGAGCCAGGCTTCGTCTGCACCCAGGGAACATCGTCTGCGTACGAATCAATCGAGGACGCCTTCGTGGAATTGCCTGCATCGACCCCGCTGATGTCGTAGTTGACATTGGTCGTAACGTCAAATATTGTCTGGTAGCCCTGGATCGATCCCGGATCGCCGAAGAAGCAGGCGATCAAGTTGGCCAGGACACTGTGGCTGTAGAAGTATGCGGCCGCCGCGTCGTCGCTACAGCGCGTACTCCTTCTTCATCCGCGAGGCCGTGTAGATGCCCTCCAGCATTTCCGTCAGATTGCGGCCGTCTTCCACTGTTATGTGCATCGGCGTGCCGTGCAGGATGGCGTCGATCCACTGATTCATGGGCAGGGGAAGGGCTTTCGGCAGATTGGTGGGATTGAGGTATCCCTGGATGCCCTGGGTCTCCAGCAGGGCGCTGTTCAGGACAATGCCTCCGCCAGGGGTCAGGTTCAGGCCCATGTATCCCTCGGTGCCATAGATTTCATAGGGATTTGGCCCGACCCGGTGCACCCACGCGGTGTCCAGGATGCCTAATGCGCCGTTTTTAAACTCGATCACGGCAACGGTGTTGTCGTCGATCGGGTAGGCATTAGAGAAGTTCTGCAGCTTCGCGATGAAGCTTCTGGGCGCGCCCATGAACCAGCGCATCACGTCTGTCGTATGGCAGCCCAGATCGAACAGGGCTCCGCCGCCGGCCAGCTTCTCATCCGCAAACCATGCGCTGCCGTCGTGGAACCACCTGTCCAGCGACGCTGAGTGGGCAACGCGCGCACGCATGAGCGTGACCTTGCCCAGAAGCCCGCGGTCAAGGATGTGCTTCATGAACAGCATTTCCGGCCGGCTCCGGCTGGGCAGGGAGATCATGAACTTGACGCCGCTTGATTGCACCAGCTTCACGATCTCCTCGGCGTCGCGCGTGGCAACGGTGAGCGCCTTCTCCGTGAACACGTGCCTGCCGGCCAGAAGGGCCGTCGTGATAAGCTCGGGATGCTGGGATGTCGGGGCGCCGACCGCGACGGCATCCACTTCTGATATTGTTTTTTTCATGTCGTCATGCACGGGAACTCCGAAGCGTTCGCTTGCCGCCTTCCGGCGGCCCGCGTCGTCGTCCCAGATGCATGTCAATTCGGCCTCGGGATGCTCCACCACGTGCTGCGCGTACCCTTCCGCATGGACATGCGCCATGCCGAGCATGGCAATGCGAAGCTTTTTCATGGTTCCTCCTTCTGCCCGCGCGCTTCCGCGCGCTCTGCTATGCCTCGGGCACGCTCACGGCAAGCTCTTTTCCCGCTGCCGACGAATCGATCAGGCCCTGGATGATGACGTTTGTCAGAAGCATCTCCTCAGAGGGGATCGGCGAGGGCTTGCCCTCGCGTATCGCGTCCGCGAATGCCGTGTTCTCCCGCCGGAACAACTCCTTGTCCTCCACCTCCGCGAACCCCTTGGTCTGCGTATCGGTCAGCAGCCCCCACTCGTGCCGGAAGACGGTGAGGGGATCCAGCCGCATGCCGGCTTTTGTGCCGAGGAAGAACGTGCCGCCGATATCGTCCATGTGCATGATCCACGAGGTCTTGAACACCATGGCCCCGCCATTGTCAAAGCGCACCCATGCCGCGCCGAAGTCCTCCACGGTGAGGTTTTCCGAGTCCCAGGTCCATGACCCGCGCACCGGCCGATGCGTCTTTCCCAATACATTGTTGGCGATGCCGGAAACGGCCACGGGCCGGGGATGACCCATCAGCCACAGCGCATGGTCCAGGCAGTAGACGCCGATGTCGGCGACGGCGCCGATGCCGGCGGTCTCCTTGCGGAGGAAGGAGTCGGAGAAGCCGGGGATGCCGCAGCGGCGGGCAGCCACTGTCTCGCTGTAGTAGATGTCGCCCAGCGCTCCCGAGCTCACGATGCCCTTGGCCGCCATCATCCTCTCGCTGTACCGGGTCTTCAGGGCGATCATCAGCAGCTTGCCTGTTTCCCTCGCCGCCCTGGTCATGGCTGCGGCGTCATCAAGCGTCGCGGCCATGGGTTTTTCGCACAGCACGTGCTTTCCCGCGCGCAGGGAGTCCACCGTGGGGGCCCGGTGGGCCTGGTTGTACGTTGCCACGGTGACCGCCTCGATGCTCTCTCGTTTCAGCATCTCGTGATAATTTTCATACACGTGCGGGATTTTCCATTCCGCCGCGGTCTTCTCCGCCCTCTCCCTGATGAGGTCGCAGACCGCGACTATCCTGGTTCCTTCGATCTCGGAGATGGCGCGGCAATGGGACTGCGCGATGCCCCCCGCACCGATGAGGCCGACATTGATCGTACGCATGAGAGCGAAACCTCCAGTGACGCCACGGTCGTGCTTCCACGCATGTTTGTCAACCTCTTTGTATCCATTGCGGCGTGATGTCCGACCCGAAGGTCGCACCGGATACGCGCTGCACGGGCTCAGGGCATCAGAAGCAGAAGCG
>JBEKQU010000055.1:0-34793 GCA_049519415.1 Spirochaetia bacterium | reverse complement strand
CGCACCCCCTACCCCATCAATGAGGCGGGCAAAACCGAGCACACGGCGAGCCTTCCCTCCCTGGAAAAGCAGTTCGATAGAATATACACGGAGCTGCACGCCATCGAGCTGCGTTTGGAAAAGCACTATCATGACATGCTGGACCTGGAGTTCACCATTGAGAAGGGAAAGCTATGGATGCTTCAGTGCAGGGTCGGCAAGCGCAACGGGCCCGCGGCGGTCCGCATGGCCGTGGACATGGTAAAGGAGAAGCTTGTCGCGCCTGAGGAAGCCGTTACGCGCGTCACCGCGGCTCAGCTTGATGAGCTGCTGCACCCGATCATCGACCCGAGAAAGGAGAGGGATACCCCCGTGCTCGTGAAAGGGCTCCCTGCTGGTCCTGGAGGAGGCGTCGGCCAGGTGGTCCTCACCGCAAAGGACGCGGTGGAGTGGACGCGGCAGGGCAAGAAGGTAATCCTTGTCCGGGAAGAGACCAACCCTGAAGACGTGGAAGGGATGCGCGCTGCGCAGGGCATCCTCACCGCGCGCGGCGGCATGACCTCGCACGCGGCTCTCGTGGCGCGCGGCTGGGGCAAGTGCTGCATCGTGGGCGCCGGCGACGTGCGCGTGGACGTGGTGGCGCGCCAGATGAATGTCAAGGGAACGGTGGTCAGGGAAGGCGACTGGATCACCCTCAATGGAAGCAAGGGCACGGTGTATGTCGGCGCGCTCCCCCTGATCAAGGCTGCCGGTGAGAACCCCGACTTCGTGGCTTTCATGGGCACCTGCGACAAGGTGAAGAAGCTCGGCGTGCGCACCAACGCGGACACCCCCCAGGACGCGAAGAAGGCGCGCGAGTTCGGCGCCGAAGGAATCGGCCTTTTCCGGTTCGAGCACATGTTCTACGGCGAGGGCTCAGATCGGCCCCTGTTCCTCCTACGCCGCATGATCGCCTCCAATACGGAAGCTGAGCGCCGCAAGGCCCTGGAGGAGCTGTTCCCGTTCATGAAGGATGATGTGAAGAGGACCATGGACGTCATGGAGGGGCTTCCCGTCACCTTCCGGTTCCTCGACCCTCCTCTGCACGAGTTCGTTCCCACCCGGCCGGACGAGCGTCAGCGCCTTGCCACAGACCTAGGCATCTCCCTGGATGAGTTCAACAAGCGGGCGGATGATCTGCATGAGTCCAATCCCATGATGGGCCACAGGGGCGTGCGCCTGGGCATCTCGTATCCTGAAATGACCGAGGTGCAGACGCAGGCCATCCTCGAGGCGGCGGCGGAGCTGATCCAGGCGGGCAAGAACGCCCGGCCCGAGATCATGATCCCGGTCACCTCCACGATGACGGAGATCGTGGACCAGAAGAAGATCATCGACAAGGTCTACGAGAAAGTGCTCGCCAAGTTCTCCCTTCCCAAGTCGAAGCTCGTGTTGATCGTGGGTACCATGATCGAGATCCCGCGCGCGTGCGTCACGGCGGACAAGTTCGCCAGCGTGTGCGAGTTCTTCTCCTTCGGGACCAATGACCTGACACAGATGGGCTTCGGGTTCTCCCGCGACGACATCGGCAGTTTCCTGCCCACATACCTAGAGAAGAAGATTCTCCCCGCGGATCCATTCCAGACCATCGACCAGGAAGGCATCGGAGAGCTGATCAAGATGGGCATCACAAAGGGCCGGGCCGTGAAACCGACGCTCAAGATCGGCATCTGTGGGGAGCACGGCGGCGAGCCGGAATCCGTCAAGTTCTGCCACAAGGTGGGCATGAGCTACGTGTCCTGCTCCCCTTACCGGGTGCCGCTTGCCAAGCTGGCCGCCGCCCAGGAGGCAGCCGCTGATCTGTTGAAGGCCAAGGCGCCTGCGAAACCCGCGGTGAAGAAAGCAGCCGCAAAGAAGCCTTTTATGAAGAAAGCGGTAGCAAGGAAAGCGCCCGCAAAGAAACCAGCGGCCAAGAAGCCAGTCGCCAAGAAAGCGGCGGCGAAAAAGGCGGTTGCGAAGAAAGCAGTGGCGAAGAAAGCAGTGAAAAAAGCGGCTGCAAAAAAGCCGGCAAAGAAGGCAGCGGCAAGGAAGGCGGTGAAGAAAGCGCCGGCCAAGAAGCCCGCGGCAAAGGGAAAGAAGAAGTAGGGCCTGACTTCTCTCGCATCTGCAAGCCCCGCTGTCACGGAGATGGCGGGGCTTTTTTTCAGACGCCGCGGAACGGTTCCAACGCATAGCCCTTCCTGCCCGATGCTGATAGGATGGCGCGATTCACCGGGAGGCTTTCACCATGGACAAGATGAGGCTCGGCCGAACGGGCCTGACGGTCTCGCGGAGCGCTTTCGGCGCGCTTCCCCTGCAGCGCGCATCCCTGGACGACGCCACGGCCATTCTGCGCGCGGCATACGAGAGCGGCATCGATTTTTACGACACCGCCCGGGGTTACACCGACAGCGAGGAGAAGCTCGGACAGGCGCTTTCGGACGTTCGGAGCGGCATCATGATCGCCACGAAAAGCCATGCCTCCGATGCCCGGGAGCTTTTTTCCCATCTGGAGGCGAGCCTGCGCAAACTTAAAACCGATCACGTGGACATCCTTCAGCTCCACAACCCTGCCAGGCTGCCTGACCCGAACGATCCCGGCAGCCTGTACGGCGCATTGCTTGAGGCAAAGAAAAAAGGCATGACGCGCTTCATCGGGGTCACGAACCATCGGCGCGACGTGGCTCTGGAGGCAGTGCGATCCGGTATGTACGATACCGTTCAATTCCCCTTCAGCTATCTTTCTTCCCACGAGGATCTGGCGCTCGTTGAGGAATGCAAGCAGCACGATGTCGGCTTCATCGCCATGAAAGCTCTATCCGGCGGGCTGGCAGCGAACGTTCCCGCCACCTTCACGTATCTGAGGCAATTCAACGTCATTCTGCCGATTTGGGGCATTCAGAGGATGTCGGAGCTTCAGGAGTTCATCGAGCTGGAGAAAAACCCGCCTGAGCTGGATGAGCGGATGCGCGCCGTCATTGAAAGGGACCGCCGCGAGCTTTCCGGCGCTTTCTGCCGGGGCTGCGGCTATTGCCTGCCCTGTCAGGCGGATATACCCATCCCAATGGCGGCGCGGCTCTCATTCGCGTTGAAAAGAATGCCCTGGGAGCAGTTCATGAAGCCGGAGTGGAGAAGTCAGATGGAGAGAATTCGTGAGTGCAAGGACTGCGGCCACTGCAGGGAGCACTGTCCCTATGGCCTGGACACGCCGACGCTGCTCAAGAAGATGCTGGAAGAGTATGAGATATTCTACGCGAAACATGAGGGTGCGCGGCCGTAACCCCGCGCGCCGCTGACAGGATGACGCGACTTCCCCGCGCGCTGGAAAAGAAACTGCAAACCACCCACGATCCTGCCGCCGCCGACGGCCCTGTACCCGGCGTGCGACAGGCCGCCGTGGTCCTCCTTCTGCGCGGGGGAGAAAACCTCGACGGGACCGAGCTGCTCATGATCCGGCGCGCAGATCGCGCCGGAGATCCCTGGTCGGGGCACCTTGCGCTGCCGGGGGGCCGGGCGGAGCCGGGCGACTCCTCACTCCTGGACATCGCCCTCCGGGAGGTGAAGGAAGAGGTCGGCATCGATATTGAACAGGGCGGCCGGATCCTCGGTCGCCTGAGCACGATCTTCCCGCTCAGCGCGCGGCTTCCCCGGATCTCCGTGACACCGTTCGTCGCCTGGGCGCCGCCCGAGGCCCTCCCGCATCCGGACCCCGTAGAAGTGAAGGAAGCCTTCTGGCTGCCGCTGCGCGACCTGCAATCTGACGGCCGCTCCGGCGTCGTGCGCTACACGATCGACCGCGAGACCCGGGAATGGCCCGCCTATCCTTCCCCCTACGGGCCCATATGGGGCATCACCGAGCGCATCCTGACCGAGTTCCTTTCCCTCTCATCCGGACTTTAACACTTGCGGTCGAATTGCTACCGTGGGTCACGGGGACCGAAAATATGATGCATCATAATGCGCTCGCGGATATCGTCTCTCTCGATGGCGAGTGGGATTTTTCACTCGGGCCGCAGGGGTCATGGTCGAAGATCCAGGTTCCCGGATGCTGGGAATCGCAGGGCTTCAGCAAGCACATCGACGGTCCGGCGCGATACCGGCGTGCGTTTGTCCCGCCGCGGAGCATGCAGGGTTCCCGAATTTTCCTGGACTTCGATGCCGTGAGTCACGCCTGCGAAATCCTTGTGAACGGCAGGCCGGTGGGCAATCACGTGGGCATGTGGACCCCCTTTTCAATTGACGTCACCCAGGCGGTGGAGCGGGGAAAGGAAAATACAATCGAGCTGGAAGCCTGGAAGCCGGGGACCCGATATCCCGTACGCCAGAGCCTTGCCGGGTTCCTTCCCGATGTGGCCACAACATTCGGCGGAATCTGGCAATCCTGTCGTCTGCGCGCGCTCGCAAACGCGTTCAGTGACCTCTCATGCACCGCTGATCCAGCGTCGGGGGAGATTCAAGTCCGGGCCTTGGCAGAAGCATTTGGAAGGGCGTCCGACGGAGAGATCACCATTGAAGTCCGATTCGATGGCAACCTGGTCACGGAACGCACTGTGCCGGTTCCCGCGGACGGGCGCATCGACGCTGGCATCGCCCTGCCTGATTTCAAACACTGGGAACCTTCTTGCCCGGCGCTGTACGATGTGCGTGTAGAATGGCGCAGGTCCGGCAGCGTCGCGGCTGCGGAGACCAGACGCGTGGGCTTCCGCACGCTCACGGCTGAGGGCAGCCGCCTGCTTCTGAATGGCAAACCCGTTCTTTTACGGGGCGTCCTCTCCTGGGGCTGGGACCCGCTGGTCATCGCGCCTTTCTATGACCGGCAGAAGGCGCGCGCTGAGATCTCTCGAATTCGAGGGTTGGGCTTCAGCCTGCTCAAGCTCTGTCTCTTTATTCCCAACAACGCATTGTTCAGCGTCGCTGATGAGGAGGGAATGCTCCTCTGGGAGGAGTTCCCGCTCTGGCTCCCCGAGGTGACGCCCGAGCTGGCGGAGCGCGCTCCGCTGGAATACGCGCAGTACGCCCGGATCACCCGGGAGCATCCCTCGGTGGTGCTGTACACGTTAGGCTGCGAGATGGGAGCAAACGTCACCACCGAGCTCCTCGGCGCATTGGATCGCGCGGTGCGTCCCCAGGTCCCGGGAGCGCTGGTCTGCGACAACAGCGGATCGGGGGAATCGTACGGCGGGTGGGACGTGGACGTCTCCGATTTCACAGATTACCACCCCTATTATGACCTTCAGTGGTTCGAGCCTCTGCTGGACAACTGGCGCCGGGATTGGAAGGCGCCGCGTCCCTGGATTTTCGGCGAGTTCTGCGATCAGGACGGCTTCCGCGATCTCGTGGAGCTGGCTGCGGCCAATGGCGGGACCAAGCCCTGGTGGATGACGGAGGACCTGCCCATCGCCGCCTGGCGGCCCGAAGCCCGGGCCATCGTGGAGGCGGATGCCCGGCTTGCAGCCGCCAGGCCCGGGTTCCCCATCGCTGAGATCGTGCGGGCGGCGAACGCGCAGGCGCTTGTGACGCGCAAGTACACGGTGGAATCCCTGAGGCGCAGGTCCGGCATGGGAGGCTACGTGATCACGGGTCTGCGCGACACTCCCATTGCCACCTCGGGTGTGTTCGACGACCTCGACAGGTCCAAATGGAAGCCGGAGGATTTTCACGCATTCAACAGCGACGCAGTGCTCTGTCTCGAAGTCCCGCGAAGGCGGAGCTGGACGCATGGCGGCGACCGGCCCAGCCGCATTGATGCCCATTGCTGGTGGGCCGGAGATTCCGGTTGCTGGAGCATCGTACTTAGCCCTTCGGCCGCGGAAATCCCAGCGGGGAGCCTGCTGGAGTGGCGTCTTCTAGGGTCGGGCGGAACGGTTGTGGCGGGCGGTTCGGAGGAAGTGCGTCAAGCACTCGCGCCGGGCGATCCCCGGTTCCTTGCCAGGATCACGTGCCGGCTGCCGGAGCTGCAGAAAGCGGAACAACTCCGACTGTCAGCGCGCCTCTCCACCGCACGAACGGAAATCACAAACTCCTGGCCGATCTGGGTGTACCCGCGACCGGGCGACCTTCCAGAGAACGTCCTCCTTTACGATCCCGGCTTTACGCTGGATGAGACGGCTGACGAAATCCCCTTTAGCCGCCGGGTCGATTCGATTTCCGATTGCCCGACAACCTCCATCATCGTCGCAACGACCTGGAATGATGCATTGCGTTCCCACCTTTCACGCGGAGGGAAGGTGCTGGTCTGGCAGGGGGGAGCAGGCCCCTTTCCTTCAGTTCGAGGTCCGTTCTGGCGGGAGGGGGTCAAGCTGTTCCCGAAGCATCCTGTTTGGGAGGACTTCCCTCACCAGGGATTCGCGGACATGCAGTTCTTCGGCCTTGCCACGGACATCATGCTCGATGGTGCAGAACTGGGCGCCCAACTCCCCGGCGCCCCGGAGGTGAGACCGATCATGCGGCGGTTGGATGCGCGCACCTTTGCAATGCACGAATACCTCGTGGAAGCGAGCGCGGGAAAAGGTGTTCTGATCGTGACCTCGCTGCGCTTCCAGGGCGGCATCGGCGCGCAGCCTTCCGGGCTTAAGCGGAACGTGTCTGGCCATGTCCTCTATCGCAATGTACTGCGATATCTGGCCGCTCTTATGTCTCTCCAATGACCGCGTCCAGATGAAATGCAAAGTCCGCGGGCTCCTCGGGACCGAAAATGATTTCCAGATCCGTCACCCGCGCGAGGTCAGGGGCGCCTTCGGCGCGGAGTGAGCTTTTCGCGGCCTGGAAAAGGTTCCACTCGTAGCGATCCTCGCTCTTTTCTGGAAAAGGCGGGAAGATCGGCATGTACTCAAAGAACCCCCTGCTCCCTGACCTCAGGCGAACCCCGACATTCCTGCCGCGTTTTCCCGTGTGCGCGAACAGCTCGCACGTGTAGCGATAGAAAAAGGAGATTCCTGAACAACAGGAAAGGTCGCAGGCCTCAGGGAAGCGGTGTTGCAGCGTGCAGAGGCCGGCCTGCCGGGCGGCCACCGCCAGGCTGCCTCCTCCGAGCACGGAAAGGCTCTTGTCAACGCCAAGAGCGGCCCCTTTCGCTCCTGATAGCTGCCATGGAGTAGCGCTGTCGCACCCGGCAATCCTGTTCCCCCGCGGCAGGACGCACAGCACGCGCGTGGCGATCCCCGCCGTGCCCCGCGTACCCCCGCGCGTCATTCCTGTTGTTTGTTATCCTATTGCCCGCGATCAGCCAGCCGCGGGCAGGAGCATCCGGCTTGAATGCAATGGAAAGACCGGGCCCTGCATTGTCCTCGATCCTGTTGCCGGACAAGAGAAAACCGCTGGACGATCCGTGCACGACGGAGATTCCCGCATTGCCAAAAGGCTCGGGCGCATTGCGGAGCGCCTTGCCATTGTGCATCGCCTCGTTGTCGATCACCACCGTGTCGTCCGACCCGCCGAGCCAGAAGCCGTAGCTGGACCAGTTGGCGCGGTTGCGGATGTACGTGTTGCCGGGCGACCACGCCTCCACGGCATTGTTGGACGCAATCGTAGGCTATCAAGTCGCGCATTGGCAAGGCAAAGGAGAAGCGGTAGACTCGCTCATGCCAGAAAAATGGACCGCAACCGTTGTTTCGCATACCCACTGGGACCGGGCCTGGTATTGCACGTTCCAGGAGTTCCGGGTCCGGCTGGTGCGCCTGGTCGACAGGCTGATCGACCTTCTGGAGAATGATCCGCGCTTTCCGGTCTTCATGCTGGATGGCCAGCTCTCCATGATCGAGGACTACCTGGAAGCGCGGCCCGAGCGGCGCGAGAAGATCCGCGGCTTGGTCCGCGCCGGCCGGCTGACCACGGGTCCCTGGTACGTGCTGCCGGACGAGTTCCTGGTGAGCCCGGAGTCGATCATCCGCAACCTCGGGCTCGGCTTGCGCCAGGCAGAAGAGCTGGGCGGCGGCGCCAGGGTGGGCTACGTGCCGGACGGGTTTGGGCACATCGCCCAGCTCCCGCAGATCCTCAATGGGTTCGGGATAAAGTCCGCCTTCTTTTGGCGCGGCATGGGAGAAGAGGGAGATAGTCTGGGGACGGATTTCGAATGGGTCGCGCCGGACGGCTCCCGGGTGGCGGCCGTGCTCATGCCCTGGGGCTATCACAACCTTGCCAATGTCGGGTACGCAATCCGCTGGGGCGATACCTCACAGATGGAGTTCGACTGGGACCTCGCCATGGCGCAGGTCGGCCACGCCATCGAGGCGTTGAAACCGATGAGCCGCACCGGCGCTCTCCTTCTCATGAACGGGATCGATCACGCGGAGGCCGAGCCCCGGATCCCCGAGCTGATAGAGAGAGCCTCTCAGCACCTGCCGGATATCGCGATCTCCGCCGGCACCCTGCAGCAGCACATTGACCGGGTGCGCGCTTCCGGGGTGACGCTCCCCGAATTCACGGGGGAGTTCCGGTGGGGCAGATACTCCGAGGTCCTCCAAGGCGTTTATTCGACGCGGATCCACTTGAAGCAGCTCAACCACCAGGGGGAAACCCTGTTGGAGAAGTACGCAGAGCCCCTTGACGCCCTGGCATGGATGGCCGGCGCGCAACCCATTTCCGGCTCGGTGGACCTTCTCCAAACAGCCTGGCATTGGCTGCTCCAAAACCATCCCCACGATGACATCTATGGAAGCGGCATCGATCCGGTGCACGAGGAGATGCTCTACCGCTTCTCCCAGGCGCGGCAGATCGCGGAGATGCTGGTCCGGGACAACCTTCGGCTGCTGGCGCGGCAGGCGGACTGTTCCCGCGCATCCGGCATGCCGGTCATCGTGTTCAACCCGCTGGCCCGGGAGAGAAGGGAGGTCGCGATAGGGGCCCTCGATTTTGATTTCGACGACCCCGCGGCTGATAACTTCAGGCTGTTCGACGATACCGGCCATCCCCTTCCCTGCCAGGTGCTGGATTCCCGCGAAGAGGTCTGGATGGAGACCCTCAAGCCGAATCGCAAGAGGCGGGTGACGGTCGCATTCCCGGCAACCGCGCCGGGGTGCGGGTACACCATCGTATTTGCCCGACGCGCGGAGGACGCTTCGACAAAGAGCGGCGCCGCGGTCGCCGAGGTCCCGGCCGACGGCACTCTCGCAGTGTCGCGCCGCGGGGCGGAAAACGCGCTTGTCGCTTTCACAATAGAAAGCGACGGCTCCCTGACCGTGCGGGACAAGACTACGGGAGCGACATACGAGGGGCTGAACGTGTTCAGCGACGTCGAGGACGCGGGGGACGAGTACAGCTCTTCACCGTGCGCTCATTCTGAAACGCTCACGACGCGCGGCCTGCGCGCGCGCGTACGCTGCCTGGAGTCAGGGTCCCTCAGGGCTCGGTTCAGGGTGGATCTCAGCTTCCCCATTCCCCGGGGCTTGAATCCGGATCGCAAGCGGCGCCAGAAAGCCCGGGTCGAGCTTTCCCTCTCCTCCGAGATAGACCTGCTTGACGGGTCGCCGACCATCCGCATCCGCACCAGCGTGGAAAACCGGGCGGAAGACCACAAGCTTTCCGTTCTCTTCCCCACCGACCTTGTGCCGCATGACGCAATGGTGGATGCCGCTTTCGCCGTCGTGGCGCGTCCCGTGGATCTGCCGCACCCCAAGGGATGGGTGGAGGACCCGACGCCGCTCATGCATCAGAGGTCATTCACCGACCTTTCCGATGGCACACGGGGATTGGCCGTGCTGAACAAGGGGCTGCCTTCCGTTGAGGTGATGCGCCGGGATCCCGGCACCGCGATCTCCCTTACGCTTCTTCGGTGCGTGGGATGGCTCTCCCGTGACGACCTTTCCACCCGAAGGGTGGCTGCCGGGCCCCTGGTGCAAACGCCCGGCGCCCAGATGAAGGGCGTGCACGTCTTCGAATACGCCATCCACCCCCACGCCGGCGACTGGCGCGGCGTCATTGCAGCCGCATGCGCCTACACCTCGCCATTGCTGGTCGCCCGCGCCGACACGCACGAGGGGATGGAGCTGCGGGAGATGCCTTTTATAGGCGTGGATCTCGAATACGCGCGCAAGACCATCACGCCCATCCCCTGGCCTCGCCAGGGCCCCCACCCATCCACCAGGAGCTTCCTCCGCCTTTCCCCCGGCTCCCTGGTGTTGAGCGCGGTAAAGCGGACCGCAAGCGGCAACGGCCTTGTCGTGCGATTCTACAACCCCGAGCACGCCGCGATCCCCGCAGCGATCGAAAGTGATCTTCCGATCAGCGGCGCGTGGGAGCTTACCCTGGAGGAGAAAAGAAAAGCTGAATTGCCGCTGACAAGCCCGCATTCCTTCGGCGTCGTGGTCGGGGCGTGCGGAATCGTGACCTGCGAGATCGCGCCCGAGAGGAGACCGCATCATGCCTGACTCGCGCTTGCTCGAGCCGGCGTTCCGCGCCTTGCCGCTGGGCACGCTGCGGCCCAAGGGTTGGCTTGAGCGCCAGCTTCGCATCCAGGCCGATGGTCTTTCCGGCCACCTCGATGAGTTCTGGCCCGACGTGATGTCCAGCCGCTGGTTCGGGGGCGACGCAGAGGCGTGGGAGCGCGCTCCCTACTGGCTGGATGGGGTGATTCCCCTCGCCTTTCTCCTGGACGACCCGGCGCTCCGCGCCAGAGTCACGCGAAAAGTCGATTACGTGCTTGAGCACCAGCAGGAGGACGGATGGCTGGGGCCGCGGGTCATGATCGCCGAAGCCGGGGGAAAGGAGGCGCCGCGATACGATGTCTGGGCCCAATTCCTGGCCTGCAAGGCGCTCGTCCAGTACCACGACGCCACGGGTGACGCCCGGGTGCCCGGCGTTATCGAAAGGTGCCTGCGGAAAGTGGACGCCCACATCGATCGCGAGCCCCTGTTCAACTGGGGCCAATTCCGGTGGTTCGAGGCGCTTGTGGCGCTGCAGTGGCTCTACGAGCGCACCGGCTCGGCATGGCTCCTGGACTTGGCCGTGAAGCTCAATGCCCAGGGATTTCACTGGGCTGATTTCTTCTCGCGCTGGCCTCTCACTGAAGCCACGCCCCAGGGAAGGTGGAGCTTCATGAGCCACGTGGTGAACAACGCAATGGCCGTGAAGGCGCACGGGCTGTGGTGGAGGCACACCGGGGACCCGGGTGATCGGAATGCCGTGTACGACATGATCGAGAAGCTGGACAGGCGCCACGGCCAGGCCACCGGCGTGTTCACGGGGGACGAGGTGATTGCCGGCCGGAGCCCGGTGCAGGGGACCGAGCTGTGCGCGGTGATTGAGTACGCGTATTCCCTGGAGCTTCTCCTTGGCACTCTGGGTGATCCGGCATTCGCGGACAGGCTGGAACGGATCGTGTTCAACGCTCTGCCCGCGGCCTTCTCTCCCGACATGTGGTCCCACCAGTACGACCAGCAGGCGAACCAGATCGAATGCAGCGTACGGGAGGGTCGGCCGTGGAGGACGAACGGCCCGGAATCCAACGTGTATGGACTGGAGCCGAATTATGGCTGCTGCACCGCCAACCTCTCCCAGGGGTGGCCTAAGTTCGCCGCACACCTGTGGATGCGCGCCGCTGATGAAGGGCTGGCCGCCGTTGCGTACGCTCCCTGCAGCCTGAGCACGCAGGTGAAGGGCGTGAATGTCACGGTGGAAACCGACACCGAGTACCCGTTTCGTGACACGGTCCGCATCACGGTAGCGGCGGAACGCGGCGTGCGCTTCCCGCTGCTCCTGCGCATTCCCGGATGGGCCGCGGGAGCATCGCTCCGGATTGATGGCAAGCATTCGCGGCAGCCAGGCGCCGGCGCCTTTCACAGGATTGAGCGCGAGTGGAAGGGAAGCACGGAGATCACCCTGGTTTTCCCCCTGCGGCCGACGCTCCGGCGCGGGTGCAACGATTCGGTTTCCATTGTCCGGGGACCGCTCGTGTACGCGCTTCGCATGGGCGAGGAATGGCGTCGGATCAACCCGGAAAAAAAGGGACGCGAGCTGCCGCACGGCGATTGGGAAGTCTACCCCACTTCAGCCTGGAATTACGGCCTCATGCTCCGCGAGTCCCGGCTCGATCAGGACCTGCTGTTCTTGGACAAGCCCATTGGGGAGCGTCCCTTCTCTCCGGAGGGGGCGCCCGTCAGCGTAGCCGTGAAGGCGCGGCGGATCGCCGCGTGGGGGGCGACAAACGGCACGGCGGCCGAGGTGCCGTCCGGCCCGGTTGATTCCGCCGAACCCGTCGAGGAGGCGACCCTGATCCCCTATGGATGCACGAACCTGAGGATCACCGAGTTCCCTGTGCTTGCGAAATAGGCGCGTCCGCGTTTTAATTCGCGTCCAGGATCTCCCGCACCTTCTGGAGGAGCTCGGAAGTGCTGAACGGCTTGCGCAGAAAGGCCCCCGGCGGAAGAAGCCCTTCGGCTCCTGACACGAGCTGTTCCGAATATCCGGAAACGCAGAGCAGCCGGGTCTCTTTTCCCGCGTCCAGAACGTAGCGCGCGATGTCCAGACCGCTCACCCCGCCGGGAAGCCGCAGATCCGCGATGACAAGGTGTATCGGCGCGCCGCGCGAGCGGAGCTTCTCCATCCCCTCGACTCCGGTGCCGGCAACGGCCACGGAATAGCCGGCGCGCGCAAGCAGCCGGCGCATAAGCTCCCGAACCGCCTCCTCGTCCTCGATGACAAGCACCGTCTCCTTGCCGCCCGGCGATGGAGGGAGAGACGAGGGGGGTGCTTCCCTATCGGGGGAGTCTCTTGTCGCGGGAAGGGTTATGGTGAAGGTAGCGCCTTTGCCGGGCGCGCTCCGGCAGGCGATGTGCCCGCCGCTCTGCCGGACGATGCCATACGCGGTGGACAACCCCAGGCCCGTCCCCTTCCCCCGCTCCTTGGTCGTAAAGAAGGGCTCGAAGAGCCGGCTGAGCGTTTCCGCATCCATGCCCGTTCCCGTGTCCGTGACCATGAGAACGCAGTGGTCTCCTGGCGTGAGCTGGGAAAGGTCCACGTCCTGCCCGGCGTCGATAGTCCTGCGTTCAGTCGTGATGCTGAGCACCCCGCCGTTCGGCATGGCATCGCGGGAGTTGACGGCGAGGTTCATGATCACCTGCTCCAACTGCGCGGCATCGGCGCGCACGCGAAGGGGCCCGGCGGCCAGGTGCGTCTCCAGCCGCACGTCTTCGCCAATGAGCCTGCGGAGCATTCCGTGCATTTCCTCCACGAGAACGTTCAGGTCGATTACGCGCGGCCGCAGCACCTGCTTGCGGCTGAACGCGAGCAACTGCCGCGTGAGGTCGGCCGCCCGGTGTGCCGCCCGGATGATCTCCTCAACCTCCGTGCGGCGAGAGTCGCCCCCCGCGAGATCCTTGAGGAGCATGTCAGCGTTCCCAATGATGGCAGTGAGCTGGTTGTTGAAATCGTGCGCCACGCCGCCGGCAAGCCTTCCCACCGCCTCCATCTTCTGCGACTGCAGGAGCTGCTCCTGCGTGCTGCGATGCTCCCGCAGGCTCTTCTCGAGGTCCCGCACCAGTTCGGCCTTGCGCCAGGCTGCGGCGATCTCGTTCGCAAAGACCTGGATGGCGGGGATGTCGTCGGTAGAAAGCTCGGACGATTGGACGGTCAGAAAACCGAGAAGCCGGTCTTCAAACAGGAGCGGCGCGACGATCGCCCCGGACTGGAACACAGCCTGGCCGCCCTGCACAATCGCCTGAAACGCTTCGTTGTCCGTGATCGCGGACGGCACGGCATCGGCCGGTTCCCGCGCCAGCTCGGAGCTGACATACGCGAGGGAGGCGCGACTGCCGTCGGCGCTGGTGAGATGAAGTTTGCTGAGAAGCCCCGCTTTCCGCAGCTCCTCCCCCACCATGACGAGGACCGCTTCAGGCGACGGCGCTTTCTCCATGGCGAGTCCGGCGGTGTGCAATGCCCTGAGCAGCGTTTCGGTCCGGCTCCGCACGGTAAGCTCTTTTTGCAGCTCCTCGTACAGCCGCGCGTTCTCAATGGCCACGGCAAGCTGGCCCGCCACCGTCTGGAGCGTGAACACGTCCAGTTCGGTGAACGCGGATTCCCTTTCGCTCTGCGCGTCCAGGACGCCGGTCACCGCGCCCTTCAACATGATGGGCACGGCGAGCTCAGAGCGCGTCTGACGCTCCTCCTCCAGCTCGTAGCGGTAACGCGGGTCGCGACGCACGTCGGGAACGTTCAAGGGCTCCCCATGCGCCGCAACCCATCCGGTGATCCCCTCCCGGCCGATGCCGAGCCGCAGCCTGTCCACGCACCTCTGCAGCTCGGGCATGGTGCAGGCGCGGGCCACGATGTCATCGCCGTCCACCAGAAAGATATTGACCATGAAATATTGGAATGCTTCCCGAATGATATGGACCGCGCTGCGCAGGAGCTCCGCCCGGGAGAGGATGGCCGTGGTTTTCTGCCCAACGTCGGCCAGGAGCTGAAGCCGCACGGCGCGCTGGTGTTCGGCCTGCTCGGCGCGCAGTCTCTCTTCGATCTGCCGCTCAAGCTCCCGCGTACGTTTGTCTCTCTCCGACACGATCTTTCACAGTACGTCCCGGGCCGGCTTCCGTCAAGCGCGATGGAGAAGCCGGCGCGGCGCGCCGGCTTTTCCCGCGGAGCATGCGCATGCTATAGTGAATCCAAGAGGAGAGTTGGTGAAGACACAGGCATGGCTCAAGGCGCTGCGCGCGCACTTCCTTACCGCTACCGTCGCCCCGGTCCTGGTCGGCACGGCCGCCGCGTGGTATGCGGCCGGCAGCTTCGACCTGGCGAGCTTCATCCTGGCGCTGGTCGGCTGCGCCCTGATTCACCTCGGTGCCAACATGTCCAACGACTATTTCGACTACAGGTCGGAGACCGACGCCCTGAACGCGAGCGCGAACGTTTTCAGCGGGGGGAGCAGGGTCATCCAGGAGGGGCTGCTTTCGGCGCGCCAGATCCTGACCGCGGCGATCGCCTGTCTTGCGGCGGGTTCGCTTATCGGAATCTGGCTCGTGGTGACGCAGCGGAACATCCCCCTGCTTGTGATCGGCGTCCTGGGCGTCTTCTGCGCGTATTTCTACACCGGCACGCCGCTGCGGCTGGGGTACAAGGGCTTTGCCGAAATCCTCAACGGCGTCTCCTTCGGTCCCATCGTGGCCATGGGCGCATACGCGGTGCAGGCGCCGCTGTGGTCCACCACGGCCTTCCTCGCCTCCTTCCCGCCCGGGGTCCTGCTTGCCGTGCTTCTCATGATCAATGAGTTTCCCGATCACGACGCGGACAAGGCGGTGGGCAAGAAGACGATCGTTGTCCTGTTGGGCAAGCAGAGGGCGCTCCTTGTCTACCACGCCGCGATGTTCTTTCCCTTCCTCTGGGTTCCGGCGTTCGTGATCGCGGGTATTTTCCCTGCTTGGGCGCTGCTTGCGCTCGCCAGCGCTCCCCTCGCGGTGAGGGCTTTCGCGATATCGCGCGCAGAGTATGACGATGACAGGAAGATCGTGGCCGCCAACAGGGACACGTTCCTTCTCCACCTGGCCTTCAACCTCCTCTTCGCCCTGGGGCTCTTCCTGGGATGAGGGCAAAGCGCTATCCGCCCATGCAGGCTCTCACCGCTGCCCGACACAGGGGCGTGGTCCGCGACATTTTCACGACCAGCTCATCGCGCTACGATCTGCTCAACCACCTTCTGAGCTTCCGGCGCGATGTCGGCTGGCGCCGGGTGGCGGTGGAAAGGATGCGGTTCAGCCGCGGCAACCGTCTCCTTGACGTGGCAACCGGCACGGCGGACCTGGCAATCGCGGCGGCGCACCGTCATCCCCGGATCCACGTGGTCGGCATCGACTTTGCCGCGCCGATGCTCGCCGTGGGACGACGCAAGGTGGGCGACGCGAAGCTTGCGGGGAGGATCCGGCTGCTCGAGGGAGACGCCCTTGCCCTCCCCTTTCCCGACGGGTCCTTTGACGTATCGGCCATGGCCTTTGGCATGCGGAACATGCCCGATAAGCCGGGAGCGCTCCGGGAGATGGCGCGCGTCACGGCGCCCGGCGGCCAGGTCATGGTGCTGGAGATGACTTTTGCGCCGAACAGGCTTTTTCGCCCGGCATACGGCTTTTATCTCCGCCGCATCCTGCCGCGCGTGGCCCGTTTGTTCCAGCGCAACGTCGCCCTCTATTATTACCTCGGAGATTCGATCCGGCATTTTCCTCCGCCGCATGCATTTGCCGCGCTCATGCGGCAGGCGGGGCTGGAGCCGGTCACGTATCATCGCCTGACATTCGGCACGGCCTACCTGCACATCGGCAGGACGCCAGGAGGCGGGTGAATGGACCTCGCACGAATATTCGCGCCGGTAGCGGAGGAAATGAAGGCCGTGGATGACGGGCTGAAGGCCTTGATGAGGCGCGTGGGAACGCAGACCGCGGCCGCGCGCGGAAAAGCGCACATCCTCGACGGGATCATCCATCACCCCTTTGCCGTGCCGGGAAAAAGGATCCGGCCGGCCCTGGTCCTGCTCACGGCGCGCGCAATAGGAGCCGAGCACGGCGGACAGCCGCCGGATCACGAATCGCTCATCGCGCTGGCAAGCGCCGTGGAGATACTGCACGCGGCCTCGCTGGTGCACGACGACATCATCGACAATGCCGATTCTCGGCGGCATCAGGTGAGCCTCAACAAGCGTTTCGGCAACCGGGTGGCGGTGCTCGCGGGCGACATCCTTTACACCCACTTCTTCTCCGCCATCACCGGCCTCGCCAGAGTGGAATGCGCCAAGCGATTCTCCCTCCTCGACGTCTTCCTGGACACCACCAAGGCCATGTGCATGGGCGAGATCATCGCCCAGGAGGCGGCGGCTGCGGGACGGCCGCTGGCGATCGAAGAATACATCGAGATCGCGACGGACAAGACCGCCGTTCTCTTCTCCGCCTGCTGCAAGACGGCCGCGCTGCTTTGCGATGCGCCCGCGCCGCTATGGCGCGGCCTCGGGGACCTCGGCCTGCATTTCGGGCTGGCCTTCCAGATGGCGGACGACCTGGTGGATGGAGATCACGGGCTGGACGCGGGCGTCGATCTGCGCTCCCTGGCGCTTGCCTACGCGGACAAGGCGCGGCAGGGCATTGGCGCGCTCGCTCCGGGGGTGCATCGCGATTCGCTCCACGATCTTGTGGATTACGTGATTGGCGCCGCGATTTCTTGACTCCCCCACCGCCGTGAATTAGATTAAGAACGGCCACAGGCGCCGGGAGAAGTGATGAGTGCAATAGCATCCTTGGCCGTCTACCTTTGTGTCGTTGTTCTTCTCATTGGCATCCTCATGCTGGTGACTCACCTCTCCGGTGAGCGTCACTACGAACGCGGCACAGGCGTCCCCTACGAATCGGGCGTCCCCGTCACCGGCTCGGCGCGCTTGAGGTTCTCAGCGGATTTTTACCTCATCGCCATGTTTTTCGTCATCTTTGACATATCAGCAGTGTTTCTCTTCGCGTGGGCGGTTGCGGCCCGGGAGCTGGGCTGGCCCGGCTATGTTGCCGCGCTTGTTTTCATGGGGGAGACGGCCGCGGGTCTTGCGTACCTGTGGCGCCGGGGCGCCTTTGATTGGGGCGCGCGCAGGCTGAGGGAGCACCTTGAAAGGCATGGGGTGAATCGTGCTGGGTAGAAGACCGTCGAACAGGCCCGCGGCGGATCCGGAGTGCCTGCAGGCAGCGGGCAGGGACGTCTATCTGGCCCGCAGGAGCGACCTTATTGCCTGGGGCAGAAAGTACTCCCTGTGGCCCTTCAACTTCGGCCTCTCCTGCTGCTACGTGGAGATGGCCACGGCCATAACGAGCAGGTACGATATCGCCCGTTTCGGATCGGAGATCATCCGGGGCTCGCCGCGCGAGGCGGACGTCATGGTCGTGGCAGGCACCGTTTTCAAAAAAATGGCCCCCTTGGTACTGCACATGTACGAGCAGATGATGCAGCCGCGCTGGGTCCTCTGCATGGGCTCCTGCGCGGGATCCGGAGGCATGTACGACATCTACAGCGTCGTGCAGGGGGTGGATTCATTCCTTCCCGTCGACGTGTACGTGCAGGGGTGTCCCCCCAGCCCGGATGCGTTCATGCGCGGCCTGGTTCTCCTGGGCGAGGCGGTCGCCTCTGAAAAGCGGCCGCTCTCCTGGGTGGTGGGACCGCAGGGGGTGGTCCGTGCAGTGAAACCGTCGCTTCGGGATGCTCTACGGCCAGAGAGACAGAAACAGTCAGATCTGCGTTCGCCTGACGGAATATAAATCAGCACCGCTACGCGGGAGAGAGGGGAGATGGTTGCAGCCACGGATGTCATCGGAAAGCTCTCGGAACGACTAGGCGCGGAGACGGTCATCGCTCAGCCGACGGCGGACGGCGTCCCGACCGCGTGGGTGAGCGCGGCGCGCGTGCGCGAAGCCCTTTCCTGGCTGAAGAGCGCCGAGGGCGGCGCCCACGCCATGCTCCTGGACCTGACGGCGATCGACGAGCGGCCGCGCGCGCACCGCGAGGGCCAGCCCGACGCGGATTTCAGCGTCGTTTATCATCTCGTTTCCCTGGAGAGGAACCAGGACATCCGGCTCAAGGTGGCATTGCAGGGGGAGCATCCCACCCTGGCCACCATCACGGACCTCTGGCCGAACGCGGACTGGTACGAGCGCGAGGTCTGGGACATGTTCGGCATCACGCTGGAGGGGCACCCCCACCTGCGGCGCATTCTTCTTCCTCCGTGGTGGGAGGGCCATCCCCTGCGCAAGGAGCACCCGGCGCGCGCTACTGAGATGGAGCCGTTCCACATGACCTCCGAGGATGCCCAGCGCATGCTCTCCACCATGGAGTTCCGGCCCGAAGACTGGGGCATGAAACGGGAGAGCAACGGCCACCAGTACATGTTCCTCAATATCGGCCCCCAGCACCCTGCCACGCACGGCGTTCTGCGCCTGGTGGCGCAGCTTGACGGCGAAGAGATCGTTGACCTTGTGCCGGACATCGGCTTTCACCACCGAGGCGCTGAGAAGATGGGAGAGCGCCAGACCTGGCACACCTATATTCCCTACACGGATCGAATCGACTACCTGGGCGGCCTTCTGAACAACTTCCCCTACGTGCTGGCCGTGGAGAAGCTCGCCGGCATCGCCGTCCCCGAGCGCGCCCAGGTCATCCGCATCATGATGGCGGAACTTTTCCGGGTCATCAGCCACCTCGTGTACTATGGCACCTTCTGCGGCGATCTTGGCCAGATGTCGACCGTGTTCTGGATGTTCACCGACCGGGAGCGCGCGTTTGACATCGTGGAGGCGGTCACGGGGGGCCGCATGCATCCGGCATGGTTTCGGATCGGCGGAGTAGCGCACGACCTTCCTCTGGGCTGGGACGCGATGGTGCGGGATTTCATCATCTACATGCGCCGCAGGCTCAAGGATTACGACGCGGCAGTGATGAAAAACAGCATCGTCAAGGCGCGCTGCGTCGGCATCGGCTCCGTGAGCAGCGAGGAAGCCATCGCATGGGGCGCAACGGGTCCCTTCCTGCGGGCAACGGGCGTGGATTGGGACCTGAGGAAAAAGCGTCCCTACGGAGGGTATGAGCATTTCGATTTCGACGTGCCCGTGGCCGCTCACGGGGACAGCTACGACAGGCTCGCCGTGCACGTTGAGGAGATACGCCAGAGCCTGCGCATCATCGAGCAGTGCCTGAAAAACATGCCCGCGGGCCACTATAAATCCGACCATCCCCTGGCCACGCCTCCCCGCAAGGAGCGCACAATGCACGACATAGAGACGCTCATCACGCATTTCCTCGGGGTGAGCTGGGGTCCCGTCATTCCTCCGGGGGAGGCGTGCGCGGTGGCGGAAGGGTCCAAGGGAAACCACATGTACTACCTGGTAAGCGACGGCGGCACCATGAGCTACCGCACCAGGATCCGCACCCCGTCCTTTGCGCACACCCAGATGGTGCCGATGCTCTGCCGCGGCCTGACGGTGCCGGATCTCGTTGCGATCCTCGGGAGCATCGACTACGTGCTGGCGGATATCGACCGGTAGGAGGAGCGGAGGGCCATGCTGAGCGAGCTTGATAAAAAGAGGATCGAAGAGGAGGCGCGGCTGCACGAGCACCGGCGGACCGCCGTCTCCGATGCGCTCCTCATCGCGCAGGAAAGCCGCGGGTGGGTCTCCGACGAGGCGATCGCAGAGGTGGCCGGCCTCCTCGGCATGAGCCGTGAGGAGGTGGAGGGAATCGCCACCTTCTACGAGCTGATCTTCCGTCAGCCGGTGGGAAGGCACGTGGTCATGGTGTGCGACAGCGTGAGCTGCTGGATCACGGGAGAGGAACGGATCCTCGATCATCTCACGCAACGGCTGGGAATCGGCCTGGGGGGCACGACACCGGACGGCGCGTTCACGCTCCTGCCGGTCGGCTGCCTGGGCGCCTGCGACGCCGGGCCTGCAATAATGGTCGACGGAAAGTTATACGGCAACCTCACGCCCGCACGGGCGGATGAAATACTGGCGCTTTGCGGCCTGCGCCCGCAAACGGGGAAG
Organism: Spirochaetia bacterium; assembly: GCA_049519415.1. GTDB lineage: Bacteria > Spirochaetota > Spirochaetia > SZUA-6 > Fen-1364 > Fen-1364. The sequence continues at coordinate 14,316 of JBEKQU010000055.1, read as the reverse complement.
GCAGAAGATGCTGAAGCCTCTCACGGCTGACATACGCGCGGATCGCCAACCCCTTTCACTCGCCGGCTATGAAGCCGCCGGCGGGTACCAGGGCCTGCGGAAGGCGCTTGCCATGACGCCGGTGCAGGTGCAGCAGATGGTGACGGCTTCGGGGCTGCGCGGGCGCGGCGGCGCCGGGTTCCCCACGGGCATGAAATGGAGCTTCGTGCCACAGGGAAGTCCGCAGGACGGCGGCGGTCATCGCTACCTGATCGTGAACGCCGATGAGAAGGAGCCGGGCACAATGAAGGACCGGTGGCTGATGGAGGGAAACCCCCACCAGCTCATCGAGGGCGCCCTTATCGCGGCATGGGCGGTGCAGGCGGACGTCGTCTACATCTTTCTGCGCAGGGAATACGCGCAATGCCAGGCAGCCATCACGAAAGCAGTGGCTGAAGCGCGGCAGGCCGGATACATCGGGGAGCATGTCCTCGGCACAGCCTGGGGGCCTTCACTGCGGATGCATCTGAGCGCCGGGCGCTACATGTGCGGGGAAGAGAGCGGGCTTCTTAATGCCTTGGAAGGTCGGCGCCCCACGCCCCGGAACAAGCCGCCCTTCCCGCAGGTGAGCGGTCTTTGGGGCAGGCCGACGGTTGTGAACAACGCTGAGACGCTGAGCAATGTGCCCCACATCCTCCGGGAAGGCCCCGAGTGGTTCAAAGCCCTCAGCTCCTCCCCTGATTCCGGCACAAAGATTTATGGCGTGAGCGGCAAGGTGAAAAACCCCGGCCTCTGGGAGCTTCCCATGGGAACCACAATTCGGGAGCTGCTCGAGCTGGCGGGCGGCATGCGCGACGGCTGCGCGCTGCGCGGCCTGCTCCCGGGCGGCGCTTCCACGGATTTTCTTTCCGCCGGTCAGCTGGACGTGAAGCTGGACTTCGATTCGGTTGCAAAGGCGGGCAGCAGGCTCGGGACAGGCACCATGATCATTTTGGACGATCACACCTGCCCCGTCGGCATGGTGCTTTCCCTGGAAAGATTTTTTGCGCGCGAATCGTGCGGTTTCTGCACGCCCTGCCGCGAAGGCCTGCCGTGGATCGCGCGGATCCTGGAAGCGCTGGAGCAGGGCACGGGCGAGCCGCGCGACCTTGAGGTGCTTGCCGAGCACGCGCAGCTTCTCGGACCAGGCCGCACGTTCTGCGCCCTGGCGCCCGGCGCCGTGGAACCGCTGGGCAGCGCCCTGAAGCTGTTCCGCGACGATTTCGAGCGGCATGTGCGGGAGAAGAGGTGCCCCTGGAAATGAAGACCAACACACCGGCGACCGCGGGAGCGGGCGCATTTCATCCGGCGACCGCGGGAGCGGGCGCATTTCATCCGGCGACCGCGGGAGCGGGCGCATTTACCCTGACGATAGACGGCAGGCAATACACGGTTGATGCCGAGGGCAAGAACCTCTTATCCGTATGCCTCTCCCTCGGTTTGAACCTGCCATACTTCTGCTGGCATCCGGCGCTTCACTCCGTGGGAGCCTGCCGGCAATGCGCCGTGAAGCTCTTCAAGGACGAATCCGATGCCAGAGGCAGGATCGTCATGTCCTGCATGACGCCGGTCACGGACGGGATGAGGATTTCCATAGAGGACCCCGAAGCCCGGGCGTTCAGGGGACAGATCACCGAATGGCTCATGGTGAACCATCCGCACGACTGCCCGATCTGCGATGAAGGCGGTGAATGCCATCTGCAAGACATGGTGGTCATGACCGGCCACGCCTACCGGCGCTACAGGTTCACGAAGCGCACGCACCGCAACCAGGACCTGGGTCCCTTCCTCAACCACGAGATGAACCGGTGCATCCAGTGCTACCGTTGCATCCGCTTCTATCGCGACTATGCGGGCGGAAAGGACCTGGAGGCGCTGGGCGCCCACGACAACGTGTACTTCGGTAGGCAGGCGGATGGCGCGCTGGAGAACGAGTTCAGCGGGAACCTCGTGGAGGTATGCCCCACCGGCGTGTTCACGGACAAGACGCTGAAAGCGCATTACACCCGCAAGTGGGACCTGCAGACCGCGCCCTCCCTGTGCGTGCACTGCGGCGTTGGGTGCAACACAATCCCAGGAGAGCGGTACGGCACGCTGCGCAGGGTGCGCACGCGCTACAACGGGGAAGTGAACGGCTATTTCCTCTGTGACCGGGGTCGCTACGGCTATGAGTTCGTCAATGGCGAGCGCAGGATCAGGCAGCCGCTCGTTCGCTCCGCGGCGGGACAGGCGCCCGCCAGCCCCGAACAGGCGTTGTCGCGCGCCTCGGCAGCAATAGGCACGGGAATAGTCATCGGGATCGGATCGCCAAGGGCGTCACAGGAGGCCAATTTTACGCTCCGCAGCCTTGTGGGAGCGGAGAACTTCTATCTCGGCGTCTCTGACAGGCACCTGGAATTGTTGCGTCTGATGGTGCGCGTGATGCGCGAGAGCCCCGCCCCGAGCGCTTCCGTGCATCAGGCAGCCGGCGCTGATGCAGTGTTCGTGCTGGGAGAGGACGTGTGGAACACGGCTCCAATTCTCGCGCTCAATCTCCGGCAGGCATCCTCCAACGCTCCTGCCGCGGCGGAGATCAGACAGAAAAAGCTCAACTGGTGGGACGATGCAGCGGTGCGGGAGGCAATCCGGCACCAGAAGGGGCCCTTCTTTATCGCGTCCATTGAGGAAACAGGATTGGACGAGGTTGCGCGGGAATGCCACAGGCTATCGCCGGCTGACATCGCCCGGCTGGGCTTTGCTGTCGCGCATGAGATCGATCACCAGGCGCCCGCTGTTTCCGGCCTGGAGGGAGAGCTGTCGCAGGCGGCCCGGCGCATCGCCGAGGCCCTGCGCGGGGCGGAGCGTCCGCTCGTGGTGAGCGGCTCCGGCCTCGGCAGCTCCGAGTGCATCCAGGCTGCCGCGAACATTGCGCGCGGCTTGAAGAAGTCAGGCCGGGACGCTCGCATCAGCCTGGTGTTCCCTCACGCAAACAGCTTCGGCGCCGCGCTTCTGGCTCGCGGCGGTGTCGATACTGCGGCCAAAGCCCTTTCTGAGCGCAGGGATGCAACGCTCATCGTGGCTGAAGCCGACCTCTTCCGGGAGATGGACCGGAGCGCCGCGCGCTCCCTGTTCGCGGCAGCCGCGCACGTGATCTGCATCGACTATACGGCGAGCGCTACCACTGAGGCCGCGGAGATCGTGCTTCCGGCAGCCACTTTTGCGGAATCATCGGGCACGCTCATCTCCAGCGAAGGCCGGGCCCAGCGCTACTTCTCCGTCATGCCCGCGATCGGCGCGCTGCGCGATACGTGGCGATGGCTTGACGAGATCGCGGTCGCCGCAGGCCGCAAGGCGCGCGCATGGCGCGGCCTGGATGAGGTGATTCATGCCATCTGCGAGGAGATGCCCGAGCTGCGCGGCATCCGTGACGCCGCGCCCGGCGCCGACTACCGGATGGGCGGCGCACGGATCCCCCGCAAGTCCCTGAGGGAAAGCGGGCGCACGGCGGTGACGGCCCACCTGGACCTTCACGAGCCCCGGCCCCCCGCGGACCCAGACTCTCCCCTGGCATATTCCATGGAAGGAGCCTCCCGGGGAGCGCCTGCCAGCCTCAATGCGCGCTTCTGGTCGCCGGGCTGGAACTCGGACCAATCGCTCAACAAGTTCCAGGTGGAGGTGAGCGGCCAGCTCATCGGAGGGGATCCCGGCATAAGGCTGTTCGAGCCGCAGGCCGAGGAAACGGGAAGCTATTTCTCAGAGGTCCCGACCGCGACGGCACCGAGGGAGGGCATGATTCTGCTCGTGCCCCGGTATCATGTGTTCGGATCCGAAGAGCTATCAGCGCTTGCGCCGGGCATCGCCTCCCGATCCGCGCAGCGCTGCATCGCGCTTTCCGCTGCTGAAGCTGAAAGCCGCGGGCTCCGCAATGGCCAGATGGCGCGCGTGACTCTGGAGGGGGGATTGACCATGGAGCTTGCGGTCATGGTGAAAGCAATGCCCCGGGGCGTTGCCTCTCTAGCCGTCGGGCTGCCCGGCCAGGAGGCCATTCGGCTGCCGTCATGGGCGCGACTCTCAGGGAGCGGACGATGAGCAGCGTGGGCATCGGGATCATCGTCATTCTTGGCGTCCTCATCGGCGTGCTTCTTTTCGCCGCCGGCATCATCTGGTTCGAGCGCCGGCTCCTGGGCGTTTTCCAGGAGCGCTACGGACCCAACAGGGCCGGGAAGTTCGGCGTTCTGCAAGTAGTCGCCGACATGCTCAAGATTTTCACCAAGGAGAACTGGATAGCGCCGTTCGCTGAAAAGGCGGTTTTCGTGATCGCCCCCGGGATCATCATGATCACCACCCTGGCTTCGTTCGCCGTGATCCCCATCGCGCCCGCCATCCTCGTGGCCGACATCGACATCGGCCTGCTCTACTTCCTTGCCATGTCCTCTTTCGCCGTGTACAGCGTGGCGCTGGCCGGCTGGGCCTCGAACAACAAGTACTCTCTCCTGGGCAGCATCCGGGCCGTGGGCCAGATGGTGAGCTACGAGGTCTTCATGGGGCTGTCGCTCATGGGCGTGGTGGTCATGGCCGGCTCCTTCAGCATGAGGGACATCGTGGAGGCCCAGGCGGGGATGTGGAACGTCGTGCCCCAGTTCGTCGGCTTCGTGGTGTTCTTCATCGCGGGGCTGGCAGAGACCCGGCGCCTCCCGTTTGACCTTCCCGAAGCGGAGAGCGAGCTGGTGGCCGGATACCACACGGAATACTCCGGCTTCAAGTTCGCCATGTTCTATGTCGGGGAATACATCGGGATCACGCTGATCTCCATGATGATCGTCACGCTTTTCTTCGGCGGATGGCAGGGGCCCGTGCTCCCGCCGCTCATTTGGTTTCTCGTGAAAACCCTGTTCTTCGTCGGACTCTTCATCCTGGTGAGGGCCGCTCTTCCGCGGCCCCGCTACGACCAGCTTCTCTCATTCGGGTGGAAGCTCATGCTTCCCCTCGCGCTCTTGAATCTCGCGGTGACCGGCGGCATCGTGCTTGCCGTCGGCAGGTAAGGAGCAGCGCCCATGTGGAGCATCCTGAGGACGCTCTGGATCACTTTTCGTCACGCCTTCAACAAGCGCGTGACCGTGCTCTATCCCGAAAAGAAACGCCGGCTGCCGGCGCGCTGGCGGGGACGGATCGTGCTTACTCGCGACCCTGACGGAGAGGAGCGCTGCGTCGCCTGCCACCTCTGCTCCGCCGTGTGTCCGGTGGCCTGCATCGCGCTGCAGGCCGGCATGGATGAGACGGGCCGGCGGAAGCCGGATTTCTTTCGCATCAATTTCTCCCGCTGCATCTACTGCGGGATGTGCGAGGAGGCGTGCCCCACGTTCGCCATCCAGCTCACCCCTGATTTCGAGATGGCGGAATACGAGCGCACAAACCTCGTCTATGAGAAGGAGGACCTCCTGATCTCCGGCACCGGCAAGTACCCCGGGTACAACTTCTACCGCGTCTCGGGCATGGAGATCAGCGGCAAGGGCAAGGGCGAGGCCGAGAACAAGAGGCCTCCGGTGGACGTGCGGAGCATCCTGCCGTGAGCGTCGTGTTCGTCGTGAGCGCCCTGGTGGCCGTCGCCGCCACGGTCATGGTGATCACCCGGCGCAATGCCGTGCACGCGCTGCTGTACCTCGTGGTGTCCCTCCTTGCCGTGGCTGTCATCATGTTCCTCCTTGGAGCGGCGTTCGTGGCCGCGCTGGAGGTCATCATCTACGCGGGCGCCATCATGGTGCTTTTCGTTTTCGTCATCATGCTGATCGGTCCGGAGAGCATCAGGGTCCCGGCCCGGGCCTGGATAGGGCCATCAGTGCTCGCCCTGGCGCTGCTCGCCGAGATCGCATTGGTTCTCATGGAAGGCACGATCGCAGCCCAGCCGGCAGCGGAGATCGGCCCCAAGCAGGTGGGAATGGCCCTGTTCGGCCCCTACATCCTCGGGGCGGAGATCGCCGCGTTTCTCCTGCTCGCGGGGCTCGTGGGCGCGTTCCATTTAGGCAGAAGGAGAAAGTAAATGGCATCAATCCCCTACCAGTACGGGCTGCTTCTTGCCGGCGTGCTTTTCTCCCTGGGCCTTGTCGGCGTGATCGTGCGCCGCAACCTTCTTTTTATTCTCCTGTGCGTGGAGATCATGCTCAACGCTTCCGGGCTCGCATTCGTGGTGGCGGGAGCGCGCTGGGGACAACCGGACGGCCAGGTGATGTTCATCTTCCTGCTGGCCATGGCCGCCGCGGAGGTTGCCGTGGGCCTTGCCCTCCTGCTTTTGCACTTCGGACGCGGGAAGACCCTGGATGCCGACGCAATGGGATCAGGGACCGCGTGAGGAAGGGAGGGTGAGATGCTGAGCTGGATCTGGTGCATTCCCGCGCTTCCCCTCGCTGGGTTCCTGGTTCTGGCGGTGTTCGGGCGAAGGCTCGCGCCGCTCATCACCGCCGTTGTGGGCGTTGGATCCGTGGGGCTCTCTCTGGTCGCGGCCGTGATCGCAAGCGTGACATTCGCGGCTGCCCCGCCCGCGGGCAACTCTTATACGCTCGTGCTCTGGCAGTGGATCGCCGTGGGAGGCTTCTCTCCCAGCATCTCCCTGACTCTCGATGCCCTGTCGGTGGTCATGATCCTCGTTGTCACAGGCGTGGGGTTCCTGATCCACCTCTACTCCATTCGGTTCATGGCGGAGGAGGAAGGCTACAGCCGGTTCTTCGCGTACATGAACCTCTTCGTGGGCTCGATGCTCATCCTCGTGCTCGCAAGCAACCTCCTGCTCCTCTACTTTGGATGGGAGGGGGTGGGGCTCTGCAGCTTCCTGCTCATCGGCTTCTGGTACAAGGATCCTGAAAACAGCAGGTCGGCGCGGAAGGCCTTCATCGTCACGCGCATTGGCGACGTGTCCCTGGCGGTGGGGCTTTTCCTGATCGCCACCAGCCTGGGCACCCTTGACGTGCGGGAGATCGCGCAGCGGGCCGCCGCGAGCTGGCCCGCGGGGTCCACCCTGGCTGTCGCTGCCGCGGCGCTCCTCCTGGGAGGGGCGGTGGGCAAATCAGCGCAGCTTCCCCTGCAGACGTGGCTCCCCGATGCCATGGCAGGGCCCTCCCCCGTGAGCGCCCTCATCCACGCGGCCACCATGGTGACGGCCGGCGTCTATCTTATTGCGCGCACCAACGCGCTCTTCGCCCTTGCCCCCGCGGTCCAGCTCGCGGTGGCCGTGATCGGCGCCGCCGGCATCCTGGTGGCGGGCCTCAGCGCGACCACGCAGAGAAACATCAAGCGCGTGCTCGCGTATTCCACCATGAGCCAGCTCGGCTACATGTTCCTTGCCCTGGGAATCGGCGCCTGGTCGGGAGCGATTTTTCACCTGGTGACGCACGCATTCTTCAAATCCCTTCTCTTCCTCGGCGCTGGGGTAGTGATTCTGGCCATGAACCACGAGCACGACATTTTTTCCATGGGCGGGCTTGCAAAGAAATCTCCATTCACCTTCTGGTTGTTCCTGGTGGGTGCTTTCGCGCTGGCAGCCATTCCTCCCACAACGGCAGGCTTGTCCAGCAAGGACGAGATACTCTCGCTGGCCTGGCATTCCGGCGGGGCCGGAAAGGTGTTCTGGGCGATCGGCATCGCGGGCGCCTTCATAACCTCGGTGTACATTTTCAGGCTTGTGTTCATAGTGTTTGCGGGAAATCCCCGGGGCGCGGTTGCCGGCGCCGAGGCCGGCGGCCACGCGGCGGGGCGAAACGGCGCGCAGGCGGGCTTGGTCATGGGCATCCCGCTTGCGCTGCTCGCCCTGTTCTGCGTCGCGGGCGGCTTCCTGAACCTGCCCTCATACCTCGGCGGAAAGCCCTTCCTCCTCGATTTCCTGCACACGGCGCTTCCGACCGAACCGGGCGTGGCTGAAGCAACGACCCGCACCGAATGGATCCTATCGATCGTCGCTGAAGCAGCATCCCTCCTGGGCATTCCCGTTGCATGGCTGATCACTCAGCGCGCCCCGGCAGCCGCATCCGCGCGGCGCGCTACGCCCGTGCGGTTCCTTCAGGCCGGGTGGGGGTTTGATTGGCTGTACGACCTGCTTTTTGTGCGGCCCTTTGTGTGGCTTGCAAGGATCAACTTCAGAGACATCGTCGACCGTCTTTTCGATGGGCTGGGAGGGCTGTTCATGCTCCTCTCCAGAGCGTTCCGCTGGACACAGAACGGCAGGGTGCGCTGGTACGCGGCAGGCATCGCTGCCGGCGCGGTCCTGATCGTCGCCGCGGTGGTGCTGTCATGATGCTCGCGCTGTTCATCATGGTTCCGCTTCTCTTCGGGATCGCGGGGTGGATCCTCGGCCGCGGGCATTCGAGCCTTTCCCGGTGGCTCGCTCTTGCCGCCAATGGCATCACCCTTGCGCTTGCAGGCATCCTCTGGTGCGGCGCGTCGGGCCTTTTCACTCTTTCCGCCATGGTCCCGACAATGTCCGGCAGCCCGTGGATCGCTGAAATCCACTGGCCATGGATTGCCGGGCTGGGGATCTCCTTCTCCCTCGGCCTGGACGGCCTCAGTCTGCTTCTTCTCAGCCTCACCGCGTTCCTGGGCGTCATGTCCGTGATCGCTTCGTGGAAGGGCATCACCAAACGGGTGGGATTCTTCCACCTCAACCTCTGCCTCGTGCTTGCCGGCGTGAACGGGGTGTTCATTGCGACGGACCTCTTCCTCTTCGCCTTTTTCTGGGAGCTGATGCTGGTCCCGATGTATTTCCTCATCGACATCTGGGGCCACGAGAACCGGCACAAGGCCGCCGTGAAGTTCTTCCTCTTCACCCAGATTGGCGGCCTGCTGATGCTCGTCTCCATCATCGGCCTTGCAGTGGTGCATGAGCTGGCCACGGGAACGTGGACCTTTGCCTACCAGGACCTGCTGGGCACGGCCATGTCGCCGGTGGTCGGCTTTCTCCTGATGCTGGGCTTCTTCGCGGCATTCGCGGTCAAGCTGCCTGTGTTCCCCCTGCACACCTGGCTGCCTGACGCCCACACCGAGGCGCCCACGGCCGGCAGCGTTATCCTCGCGGGGCTGCTGCTGAAGACCGGCGGATACGGACTGATCCGTTTTGCACTGCCGCTCTTCCCCGAGGCCTCGCGGAGCCTCGCGCCGGTGGCCATGGGCCTTGCTGTGGCGGGCATCATTTACGGCGGCCTCATGGCATTCAGCCAATCCGACATGAAGCGCGTCGTGGCATATACGAGCGTGAGCCACCTCGGGTTCGTGCTTTTAGGGGTGTATGCGTTCACCCCCCAGGCGCTCTCAGGTGCAGTGCTCCAGATGCTCAGCCACGGGATCAGCACGGGCGCGCTGTTCATGCTCGTCGGCAGCCTGCAGGACAGGATCCACACAAGGGACCTGAACCGGATGGGAGGGTTCTGGGCCCAGGCGCCCCGGATGGGCGCGGCAGCCCTTGTGCTGTGCATGGCGCTGGTGGGTCTGCCCGGCCTCTTGAACTTCGTATCCGAGTTCCTCGTTCTGGTGGGGACCTGGCAGGTGAGCGGCATTGCCACCGTATTGGCCGGCATCGGCCTGGCAATCGCAACCGTCTACGCGCTGCGCCTTTTCCAGACCGTGTTTCACGGCGCGCCGAAGGAATCATGGACCCTTCCCGACCTTTCCACCCTGGAAGCGGGCGCGCTCTTCCTGATGATCGCGCTCCTGGTTGGCTTCGGCATGTACCCGCAGCCATTGCTCAGGATGATGGAGCACGCGGTAACGGGGGTGCTGTCGGTCGTCGCTTCGGGAGGTGGCGCATGAGCGCGGCGGATTTCATGGGCCTGCTCCCCCTGGTGGTCCTTGCCGGCGGCTCGATCCTTGTTCTCCTTGCCGCGGCATTCACGCGCAGGCTCACCGTCTCCTTCGTCATGACGATTGCCACGCTGGGCGTGTCGATCGGCTGCGCGTGGATCTCCTGGCCCAGCCTGCCGTTGGCCATAGGCGCTCTGCTTTCGTTCGACGGGTTCGTGGTCTTCGGGATCGTCCTGATCCTCGGCGCCACCCTGTTCGCCGCCATCAGCGCATGGGCGTATCTGTGGGGCCGTGAGGAGGAGGGGGGCGACGTTTTCTTTCTCCTGCTTGTTTCCTCACTGGGCGCCTGCATCCTGGCAGCGGCAAGCGCGTTCGCGACGTTTTTCCTCGGCCTGGAGCTTATGAGCGTCTCCCTCTACGCGCTTATCGGATGGCGCCGGGAGCGCGGCATCGGCACAGAGGCCGCAATCAAGTATCTCATCCTTGCCGGCGCCTCTTCCGCGTTCCTGCTCTTTGGAATGGCCCTGGTCTATGCTGAATCGGGCAGCATGGCCCTGGCAAGCCTTGCCTCTTCCGCGCAGGGACCGATCGCCGCGGTGGGCCTGGGCATGATGCTCGTGGCCATCGGGTTCAAGCTCGCCGTCGTCCCCTTCCACCTCTGGACGCCGGACATCTACGACGGCGCGCCCGCGCCGGTAACGGGATACATCGCCACCGTGTCCAAGGGCGCCATGGTGGTCGTTCTGGCCCGAGCCTTCGCGCCCGCGCTGGTCGGCACGGGCGGCGTGAACGGCCTGGCCACCGGCGCGCAAGGGGCGGTACAGTCGCCCGCCCTGGGGGCAGTGTCAGTCGCCTTCCCCTGGGTGTTCGCGGTGATCGCAGGGCTTTCGATGTTCGCGGGAAACCTGCTCGCCCTAAGAGAGAGCAATGTCAAGCGCATCCTCGCCTACTCATCAATCGCGCACCTCGGCTACATCCTTGTAGCGTTCCTGGCAGGCGGCGCCGAGGCCATCCGGGCCATCGCCTTCTATCTGGCTGCGTATTTCGCCACCACGCTGGGCGCGTTTGCGGCGATCAGCGAGCTTTCCACGCGCGAACGCGATGCTGACAGCCTTGAAGACTATCGCGGGCTTGCAGCCAGGCGACCCTGGCTGGCGGCCGTGCTGGCCACAATGCTCTTGTCCCTGGCGGGCCTGCCGCTCACGGCGGGATTCATCGGGAAGTTCATCATCCTGCGTGCGGGCGCGGGCGCCGAGCTGTGGATCCTCGCCGTCATCCTGGCTGTCAATGGGACCATCTCAATCTTCTATTACCTGAAGATCATTTCCGCGATGTTCCGTGGATTCGCTGAGCCCATGGCCGGATCCGGCGTCCTGACAGCGGCGCGCGTTCCACTGATTGCAGCGTGCGCGCTGGCCGTGCTCGCCCTCACCGTGGTTGTGCTGGGGGTCTACCCTTCCCCTCTGCTCTCGTTCATCGGCGCGTTCACGACAGCGGGGCTCTGAAAGAGCAGGACCATTCCAGGAGAGCGCGGGGCTGGGACTGCGCCCGGGTGCAGCGGCGCGCCATGAGCCTTGACGCGCTTGCCACACGCCCGGTCCCGCGACCTAGTCCGTTGACTTACACGCTGTTTTGTGTAATGTTTTGTGTAGAGGTGGCTTGTGGCGACGAACCTTGCGATCGATGATGGGCTGATACTCGAAGCGCAGAGAATCGGGGGACACCGGACAAAGAAATCCGCGGTCACTGAAGCTCTCAAGGAGTATATCCAGCGCCGACAGCAACTGCAGGTGGCCGCGCTCTTCGGGAAGATCGACTATGCGCCTGACTACGATTACAAGGCGCGAAGACACCGAAAATGAACGTTCTCGTCGACACCTCCGTCTGGTCTCTTGCATTCAGAAGGGCTCGCTCTTCTTCCCGGTGTGACGCGCACGTGGTGGAAGAGCTTGCCGAGCTTGTACAGGAGGGCCGCGCGCTCCTTGTGGGGCCGATCAGACAGGAACTGCTTTCCGGAATCTCCGATGCCGGGCAGTTCAAGAATCTACGGCATCGGCTTCGAGCCTTCAATGATCTGAGTATCCATGGATTCGACCATGAGCGCGCGGCGGAGTTTTTCAACACCTGTCGGCAAGCGGGAGTCCAGGGATCGCACATCGATTTTCTCATCTGTTCGATTGCTGTTGGCAACAAGGCATCGATCTTCACCACGGACAAGGACTTCAGGCGTTATGCGAAGCATATTCCCATCACCCTTCACGAACCTCGCGCGCGACTCGGGCAGGGATAGAATCTCACATTGACCGGATCATTCTCTTCCAGCGGTGCGGCCGATCCCGGTGTGACTCTACACGCCCGATTCAAGCCTTAGCGGTCGGGCATCGACTCCAGGACCGCGAGATCCGGAATCAGGCGGAAGTGCGGATCCCGGGATACCATGACATCCCCCGCCCGCAGCGCGCAGGAGGCGATCGCCAGGTCGGGCACTGAGAGGAAAGTGCCCTTACGATCCAGCCCCCATGCAAGGTGAGCGGCATCGCGCCACAGCCTTTCGTCAAGGGGACAGATAGTCATCTCGTCGAAGAGCCCCTCAAGCCACCCACGCACGCGGTCGTCGATGATGCCGCGGAGCACCTCGAGCCTGACGATTCCGCAGGTGAGAAGTGTCCCCGCTTCCAGACCGGGCCGGAACTCATCGAGCGGGCTTCGTCCGGCGCGCAGCAGATCGATATAGATCGATGAATCGACGAGGAGCAAGCGCCCCGGTTTAGCGGCCATCGGCTGCGTGCCGGACAGCAAGGACTTCGTAGGAGGGATCCACGGCGGATCTGAGCTCTTCCTCCTCCCACCGGGTCGCAAACAGCTTCTCACGCCTCGCGGTACGTTCGGCAGACCGAAGCGCCCAATCGACCGCGGCGGTCTTTGTTCTGATTCCCGCCAGTTTCATGAGCCGGGACAGCCTCCGCTCGTCTATCTCGATGGGAAGTTCATCATCCTGCGTGCGGGCGCGGGCGCCGAGCTGTGGATCCTCGCCGTCATCCTGGCTGTCAACGGGACCATCTCAATCTTCTATTACTTGAAGATCATTTCCGCGATGTTCCGTGGATTCGCCGAGCCCATGGCCGGATCCGGCGTCCTGACAGCGGCGCGCGTTCCGCTGATCGCAGCGTGCGCGCTGGCCCTGCTCGCCCTCACAGTGGTGGTGCTGGGGGTGTACCCGTCTCTGCTGCTTTCGTTCATCGGCACGTTCACAACGGCAGGGCTTTGATGAGCAAGGATAGACTCTGAACATTAAACTTGAAAAGTTGTTTTTTATTCGATATCATGATTACAGAAGTGTAATCATGGTGAGAACGCAAATCCAATTAACCGAAGAACAGTCTGAAAAGTTGAAGGTTGCCGCGGCTCGTCGTGGTATTTCCATGGCTGCGCTCATCCGGCAGGGTATCGATGCATTATTGTCTCAGCATAATGATCCCTCGCCGGAAGAGATATACCAACGCGCCGCTCGGGCAGCCGGCGCGCATCATTCTGGCACGACTGACACTGCCTCCCGGCACGACGATTATCTTGCCGAAGAGTTCCAACGATGAGCGTGTTCGTTGACACGTCCGCCTTCTATGCGGTGCTCGATGCCGACGACCTCCTGCATCCGGCCGGAAAAAACGCATGGACGCGCCTGCTGGAGGAGCGCAGCGTGCTGCATACCACCAATTACATACTTGTGGAAACCATGGCGCTACTGCAGCGCCGTTTAGGTATGGAAGGGCTTCGCACTTTTATTGCGGATATCCTGCCTGTCGTGCAGGTTGTTTGGGTGGACGAGGGCATCCACCGTTCGGCGCAGCACGCTCTGCTTGTCGCATCGCGCCGCAGCCTGAGTCTTGTCGACTGCGTGAGTTTCGAGGCCATGCGGCGCCTCGGCCTTTTCACCGCATTCAGCTTTGATCAGCATTTTTCGGAGCAGGGGTTCCAACTCCTTCCAGCAGTGCGTTGAGCTATTGAGGCGGTCTTGGTGCAGATTCCCGCCAGTTTTATGAGCCGGGCCAGCCTCCATTCGTCTCTCTTGATTGTCAGCTTTACCCCACCAGAAACTCTGCTGGTGGCGAAGACTGGCACAAATATCCCATTGCGGAGGTGGAGTTCAGCGAGCAAGATGGCAAAATCGTCGCGCGGGTCATTAAAAAGTCCGAGTCTCCTTTTCGCAAGCTTCTCGGGCGGGGAGACGTCCGGCTTTCCACCGATGAAATCTTGCGCCTGACCCGACCTGACTGATGGCTTTGTATCTTGTCGATTCTTCGGTTCTACTCGATGTTTTCACTGCTGATCCCGTTTGGGCCGAATGGTCGATCGGCCGGCTCGTAAAGGCCTGGACCGAAGGGACTGTTTTCATCAACCCCGTAGTCTATTCGGAGATATCAATCCGTTTCTCCCGGATCGAGGATCTAGAAACGGCGCTGGATGAGACCGGACTCGTCTGGAGCGAAATACCCCGGGAGGCTCTCTTTCTCGCGGAGAAAGCTTTTCTATCGTACAGAA